>JAKBBP010000024.1 GCA_021808445.1 Pseudomonadota bacterium | reverse complement strand
CGCCGTGGCCGATATATGCCGACTCCACGCTGGCCGGTATATGCCGACTCCGACCGGCGCCGCCGCCGGCCTCAGCTGGCCTGATTACGCCGACTCTGAAGTGGCCGGTATATGCCGATCCGTGACAGCCCTCAACCGCGCGGTGGCCGTGTCCATGGCCTATGGTCCCGCGGAGGGCCTGGCGCTGGTCGATGCGCTGCGCGACGCCCCCGAGCGGGCGCGCTACCACCTGCTGCCCAGCGTGCGCGGCGACTGCTGCGGCGCCTGGGCGAGCCCGCCGCTGCCCGCGCGGAATTCCTGCGCGCCTCCACGTTGGCCGGTAACGAGCGCGAACGCCTCCTGCTGTTGGCTCGTGCCGCCGAGTGCTGCGACACAGATCGGAAACGCGTTGGCGGCTGAACTCCAGCCGGGCCAACGCCAACAAGCTAGCGATCTTCACCGTGCCCGTGTAGGGCTCGCCCATGGAGAACACGATAGGTATAAGGTCCGAAGGACCGCGTCACGTTCTGGTCTTCTGAATCGTCTTATTACTGAATTCATGACGGGAGCGCTCGCAATGGACATCATCATCATCGGCGGCGGCTACGCCGGGCTCGCCTGTGCTTTCCGATTGGCCCATCAGGCACGGCGGCACTCCATGCTTTGCCGGATCCGGCTGGTCAATCGCGAGGATCACCTCGTGGAGCGCATTCGCCTCCCCCAGATGGTGACGGGGCAGCCGCTACCGTATCGCCGTATCAGCGGCATGCTGCATCATTGCGGGGTGGAGCTTGTGCTCGGCAACGCCACTAGCGTCGACCTGGGGGCTCAAAGACTCGAAGTCGAAGGACACACCCTGTGCTGGGATCGACTGGTGGTGGCAGTCGGCTCCCAGTCGGGGTCGGGGGATAGGCCATACGACGCGCTTGCCGTGAATCCTGATTCCAGTGCCCAACTCCTGGAGCGCCTGCGGTCGCTCGCGCAGGGGGCGTGCATCGAGGTAGTTGGAGGGGGACTCACCATCTTGAAGCGCAGCCCCGATGCATGCCGTCAGGTTTTGCGGCGCGCGCGACGTCATCTCGACGTGCTCAAGGGCATGAGCGAGTCGGCAGAGCAACACCGGGAGCTGCTCGCGCGGTTTCTGACGGCCATGCGCGAAGGCGATATCGCCGGCTTGGCACGGCTATTTGCCGAGGATGTGGAGTCCCGCGCAGATGGCGGTGGCTACGTTCGTGCCGCGACGAAGCCGGTCGTCGGCGTGCGCGCGGTGTCGCGGCTGTTTGTGGGCTTCTCCAAGGATCTTCCGCCCGATCTGTAACTTCGCCACGCAGCGATCCATGGATGGCCGACTGCGCTCATGTGCGCGGGGGAGGTGCTGTGGTCCGCGTTGCAGATCCAGGTCAGGGACGGGCGCATCGCGCGCCTCGACAACGTGATCAACCCGCGCAAGCTCGTGCGGGTGGCCAGCGCATTCGGATTGCGTACGTTCATGCCCTGAGAGTGGGAGCGCGTGGGGTGATCGACCCAAGGAGCTGGCGTTTTCCGCATTGTCTGTTTTTGGTGTACATTGAGTCCGCCTACCATCCAGAACATCCAGCCATCATGCTTCGCATCGATCTGGCGTCACGCACGCCCGTGTACGAGCAGCTCGCAAACGGTCTACGCGCAGAGCTTGTCGCGGGGGTGTTCAAGCCGGGGCAGCGTTTGCCGACGGTCCGTGCGTTGGCGATCGACCTGGGAGTTCACCACAACACCGTCGCGCAGGCCTATCGTCAGCTTTCGACGGAGGGGTGGATCGACCTGAAGAGGCATCGCGGCGCTTGCGTCAAGGAGCGAGGGGCCGCTTCGACCGTGGATGTGAATCCCGACTGGTTCACGCGTCTGTTGCGAGAGCTGCTCGCCCGAGCGCTTTCGATGGGCCTGTCGCGCAGCGACCTATCGCGCGAGCTCTCGAGCATGGCTCGCCGCCTGGAATCTGGCGGTCTTTGACAGCGCTCGCTCCGCAATGCGCATCGCAAACCGCAAGAGGTGACACCATGACCGCTCTTGTCGCAATACGAGCATCCCTGTTTACGCTTGGCATCCTCTCTTTCGCCGCGCATTGGTTCATGCCCCAATGGACGCGCCCGGATTTGTACTTTGCTGTCACCGTGTCGCCGACCTTCCCCACAAGCGCGGAGGGACTCGAAGTCCTCCAACGATACCGTCGGAGCCTTCTTGTTGTTGCCATGCCGACGCTGGGAGCATGGATTCCTAGCGTCCTTTTGTCGCGGGGGCTCTACTGGGAACCTTTAATCCTGCTGCTGCAAGTGGGCGCGTGCCTCGTTGTCTTCTATCGGGCGCGAGGCTTGGTGCTGCGTCATGCTTCCCCACCAACCACGATACGCGAGGCAAAGATCGGACGCCACCGCAGGGTGCCGGGTGGGTCGTTGGCGGCCGCGGGTCCCTTCATCCTGCTGGCTGCGTGCGCCTGCTATCTTGCTACCCATTGGAGCTTGATCCCGGCGCACATGGTCCTGCGGTGGGCAGCCGATGGCCGTCCGGCCCGATGGGTGGCGCGCACCCCGCTGAACGTGTTCTCCCCGCTGCTCATCGGGTTGCTGGCGCTGCTCGCGATGAGCCTGTTCTTGTTCGGCGTGTCGCACTGGCTGCGGCCCATTGACGTATCCGGCAGGCGGGGCCGACAGGAGTCACGGTATCGCCTCGCGGCATCGACCGGCCTTCTGCTTCTGGAGTATTGGGTGTCTTTCGTGGTCGCATGGGTGGCAGCCCGGCCCACGCTTCCGCACATGTTCCAGCGCATCCCCGTAGGGCTCTCCCTGGTTCCCGCGATGATTGCCCTCGGGACCACCTTGATCCTTTTGTGGCTGCGGCAGGGCGAGCGGCGTATGCACAAGGAGTCATCTCCTGCAGCCGATCTGGCGGCGCCGATCGGCGACCGCATCGAGGACCGGTACTGGCGCCTTGGGGTCTTCTACTCCAACCCCAATGATCCGTCCGTGCTGGTTGAAAAGCGCTTCGGAATCGGCTACACGTTGAATTTCGCCCATCCCATCGCCTGGGTCATCGCAATCATGCCTCTGCTTGCGTTCATTGTCCTTGCGATCGCATTCAAGGCCTGGTAGCTGGGAGCCTGAACAGACCGCTGTAATTTCCCGTCATCGCAAGTGGAGATTCGCTCATGGAAATGCTCACGGCACCATCCACTTGTCGCATTTCGGCCCACGCTAGGCATTGCGCGCGAAAGGTCACGGTTCGTGACCACGCACTAATCTGGATCCACAGCGGCACCAAGACCCTGCTGTCGGCGCGAGATCCCCAGCGGATTCGCAGAGGCGACGCCGTCGTCATGCTCCAAGGCAGTCTCTGGGATGTGCTGAACGAGCCCCAGCCTGACACGCGATACGAAGCCACCGTCCTGCAATTCGGGGAGCAAGCCATCTCGTACGCCAACCGATACCTGAGTCCATGGGCCCCTAAGCCGACGGAGCCGAACTGCCATGCCTTGCATGTGGACGATGAACTTGCGCAAGCGATCAAACGTGTCGAGGCTACGTCGAGTCGCTCGGAGACCGGCGGGGTGCTGCGCATGCATCGCACCGTGGAGGTTCTTCTGCTGCTTGCGGAGCGCGGCATTCGCCTGGAGTCGCGTTCCCAGATCGGATGGCCCGATCGAATCCGACGCGCGGTCGTCCAGCATCCCCATGCGCAGTGGACCACTGATGCGCTTTCGGCTCTCTTTCATGTGAGTTCATCCACGTTACGTCGTCGCCTGGCCGAGAGCGGAGCGAGCGCGAGCAACCTCATTCGCAACGCCCGCCTCGAGGTGGGACTGCTGCTGCTCCAGACAACCGAATCTCCTGTGGGAGAGATCGCCCAACGATGCGGCTACCTGTCCCACAGCAGCTTTACTGCTGCGTTCAGACTGCGCTACGGATTTTCCCCTTCGGAACTGCGTGATTCGCCGCAGCAAGCCGGACTGTCCGCCTTGGCCTGAGCGCACTGCCGCGTAAGGACCATTGCACTAGCGGCGCACGACATCCGGCGCGATCGATGTACTCGGTGCGAGCGCCTGCAAACAATGATTGAGCAGAACGCGCTAGGTTCTCCAGCTCTACTCTCGGAAGATGTGTACATGCACCACTTTCCTGAGCGCACGTCCATGTCAAAGCGCCACTGGCTGTTTGTTATCGCGCTGGCCGCGACCCAACCTTCGATGGCATTCGAATTGACCGGCCCGATGGCGCATGCCACGGCAGGGTTCACGCGCGCCGAGACGTATCACAGCTCGACCGCGCCCGCAAGGACGCTGAACAAGTTCCAGACGTGCAGGGAGTACTGGTCCATCTGATGGCGGGCACTCGGGGAGCCCGCCCGTCTAAATAGTCGGTCGATCCCGCTTCATTCATTGCAGGACTCTAGTCTCGCGAGCAAGGAGCGTTCCATGCGGAAGGGGCAACTCGCCGTCTGCGCTGAAGGGCGGACGAAGGCGGACATCGGGCGCGTTTGGTCTCTCCTGGCCGACGCAAATCGCTACGCCCAATGGGGACCATGGAGCGATGGTGGTTACCGACCGGCGTCACCCGGCCCCTCGAAGCCCGGCGACGTGCAGTGGTTCCGCTATGGCAGGCGCACAGTCACGGTGGAGCGCATCCTCGAAGTCGAAGCGCCATCCAAGCTGGTGTACAGCGTGATCGGCGGTTTGCCCGTCAAAGGCTATCGCGCAGGGATCTCGCTCCTCAGGCTCGAGTCCGGTGACACCTATATTCGATGGGCTGCCTCGTGGGATCGAACCTTGATGGGCCTCCTGATCAAGGCCAAGTTGCAGCGCGTATATCACGAGGTGATGGCAGCTCTGATTCGAGCTGCCGAGGGAAATGATCCGGGCATGTGACGCCGGCGGGCCCTCGGTTACAGGATGACCGTCGATCCGACCGGAAGTCGTTCGCTTGCGGCCCGAGCGTCGCTCATCGCGGTGCGGACAGCGGGAAGAAGGGTGCGCGTTCAACCAAGGAGTCGGCATGGAACGAAGAATCAAGGTCGCGGTGATCGATGGCATCGCCGATGTCCGTCTGGACAGACCAGAGAAGCGCAACGCGCTCGATGCGGACATGTGCTGGGAACTCGCCGAGCTTGGCAAGCGTCTGTCACAGAGCGAGGACGTGAGGGTCGCAGTCTTGTCGGGCGAGGGAAAGTCCTTTTGCGCGGGCCTGGACGTGGCGGCTCTTCAAGAGCTGTCGACGGGAGGAAAGTTCTTGCCCTTCACGGACCTCACCAAGCGTTCACACGGCAGCGCGAATTGGGTTCAGCACATCGTGCTTCTGTGGCGCGATTTGCCTTTTCCCGTCATAGCCGCGCTGCATGGCGAAGTGTACGGGGGTGGGTTCCAGCTTGCACTTGGTGCAGACATCCGAGTGGCCGACCCGGCTGCGCGATTCGGCGTCATGGAAGGACGTTGGGGGCTGGTGCCGGACATGGGTGGCACGGTGCTCATGCAGCAACTGGCCCGCACCGATGTGGTCCGCGAGCTGACTTTCACTGCACGCACGTTTTCCGCCGACGATGCGCACAGATATGGCTTTGTGACGCGCGTGGTCTCCAATCATCTGGAACAGGCGATGGAGACCGCCCGCACAATCGCCGGGCTCAGCCCCGATGCGGTGCGCGCGGCCAAGCGCTTGCTCAACGGGGCCCTGGCCCGGAGCCTGGTCGAATCACTGGAAGAGGAGACTCGCGAGCAGGCCGGGCTACTCGGCTCGGCGAATCAATTGGAGGCCATACGCGCGGTGAAGGAGGTGCGTCCACCCCGATTCGCGTCATCGTCACCACCAAAATCCAAGAAGCACTGAGTCGTTCGAGGCCCGGACCGGTGGCCCATTCGCTGAAGCTCAGGTTGGTCGTGATGATGACGCTGGTGCGCTCTTAGAGCTTGGACAGCAGGTGGAACAACAAGGCTCCGCCCGAGGCCAACGAAGGCTCTCAGGACTTGAATCGGCGGTCGAGCACCGCCTGGGCGAAAAACGCGCTGGCCAGCTTCAGGATCTCGTTGGCCTTGCGCAACTCCTTGACCTCGCGCTCGAGCTCCTTGACCCGCTGCATCTCCGACGTCGTCGGTCCCTGCCGCTGGCCGGTCTCACGTTCGTGCTGGTGCACCCAGTTGGACAAGGTCTGCGCCGTGCAGCCGATCTTGGCCGCGATGGATTCGATCGTCGCCCACTGCGACGGGTACTCGCCGCGGGCCTCGGTAACCATGCGCACGGCGCGCTCGCGGACCTCGGGGCTGAACTTCGGTGACTTCTTCATGGCTCCATCTTCTCAAAAGTTGGAGCCTCCACCAAACCCGGGGCGGTTCACGTAGGCGTCGGTCCCTGGCTTTGGGGGCCTGCGGCTTGCGAACTTTCGCAACGGGATTTCCCGCAGGGAGGTCGATGCTCATGTCCTTCTCGGCGAAGGTGAACATGGCTGAAAGGGCATTGAGGTGATGGATGACGCTCTGCGAGGCCAGTCCATCTTGGCGAAGCTCATCGCGCCATGCTGCCACCTCGACGCCGCGGACGTTGGCGAGGAACAGCGGGCCGAACCGAGCACGGGCCCTTTCAAGCCTTGTCGTGATGTCCTTCGCGGAGCGCATGGCGGCGACAGGCCCTGCGATGTAGCGATCGAGTACTTCCGTGACTGTGAAGCGCTGCGCATCCTGGCGTAGGGCAGCGATGTTGCCCCGCCGAAATTCGCGCTCGATCTCGCCGGCCCAGGCTTCCGCATCTGCGCGCAGATCAAAGGTCCTGACGACGAGCGGCGCACCCTTGCGGCGGACTCGCACTTGCCACACCGCGCCACGTTTGGTGATCGATGCCATGCCCCCTCCTGTGGACAAGTCCATCAATGGAGCACAAATGGAGCAAATCCCCGCCCTGGTGCGCCCAGAGCCTTGTGCCATTGGGGCTGCGAACCTATCGTATTTAGGCCTGTCACGCCGGGGGTCGCGGGTTCGAGTCCCGTCCACTCCGCCACGAATTCGAGCGAAATCAATTCAAGAAAAACCAATCGCCCATGAGAAAAGCCCGACCCAAGCAGTCGGGCTTTTTTTCGTCTGTCAGCGGGTGGTCGAGCCGTAAGCTTCCCCGTCAGGTGGACAGCTCGCAACCTAGAGCCTTCCTTGTTGTGACGGTACAAGCGTTGGACGGGCTGGGCACCGACCGCGGCAAAGGCCGTATCGCATGCACGCCAGGAGACAGCCGACTCGCATGCATTGTCGAGGTCGACGTTCGTTCCGTTCGAGCGGTGATGTGCCTCTCGCGCAGCGGGCCCGCCTCGTGAGATCCCCTATCGTGCACAGTTTGCCGAACGTTCGGCAAGAAATGCGCGCTTAACATATTGGTTTCACGAAGGTTTTTGTGATTTCAATGGGGAAGGAATAAAATGAGTCAAGGAGTCGATCCATGAAGCTACAAGACCGCATGCGTTTGTCGATCCGGCGTCGCGCCGGCCATGTCGTACTGCGCTCCGAGCTGGCGTCGCTGGGCAGCGCGTCGCAGGTTTCGCTCGCCCTCAAGCTCCTGCAGCGCGACGGGGAACTGGTACGCCTGGGCGCCGGCGTCTACGCCAAGGCCCATCGCGATGCGCAGACCGGTGCCGTGACGCCGGAAGTCGATTTCCAGACGCTGGCGCGCGAAACTGCCGCCAAGCTCAAGATGGTGGCAAGCCCGAGGGCCATGAGCGGCATCGTCCTGGCGGCGGACCAGGTGGATTCCCTGGTGCTTGATACCGGTCGTCGCCGGGTGTCGCGCAAGCTGGCCCTGGGGGGGCGCCATGTGGCCTACGTCAACGACCGCTCACGGTCGCGGGGACGCTCCCGCCATTCGCACGCCGAAGCACAGGTGGCGATCCCGACCACGGGCGTGGCGCAGTTCGTTCGTGCGCTCGCGCGCCAGCACAAGCTGAGCTACACCCGCACGTCCATGGACCAATGGGCCGAGACCGTCACACGGCTGGCCGGCGACGAGGTCCGCTCCGGGGCCGTGCAGGATCTGCTGATCGCGCTCAAGCGGGCGGGCAAGCTCTCCACTGACGACATGACGGCGCTTTTGGTCAACTACCTGCGCGAGCGCAAACAGGATGTTCGATCCGTTTAAGGACTTCGAGCAGGCCGGTTACTTGCGCAACCGGTATGGCGAGAAGGATCCGCAGATCGTCCAGGAACTGGAGCACCAGTTGTTCCGCGCGGGGCTCGACGAGGCGATCGCCTACCTGTCCAAGTGCCCCGTCGTGGGCTACGAGGATTTCCTGACAGTGCACCGCATCCTGTTCTCGGCTTTCTACCCCTGGGCCGGTCAGGACCGCGCCGCCACGGTGCCGGACATTGCCGTGTCCAAGGCCGGCACCTTGTTCAGCCATCCGCTCGACGCGCGCCGAGCCGTGGAGGAGGGCCTGCGCATCGCCCGGGACAAGCGCCAGTTGCGCCAGCGGCCCGGCGAGGTGATGGGATTGTTCGCCTACGGCCATCCCTTTCTCGACGGCAATGGCCGCACCATGCTGGTGGTACACAGTGAGTTGTGCCATCGCGCCGGCTTTTGCATCGAATGGCAGCGGACCACGAAGACAGACTACCTGACCGCGCTGAGCCAGGAAATCGCATCCCCGGGCCGGGGCATCCTCGACGCCTATCTGCTGGCGTTCATCGGCACCCACCAGGAGCGCCCGCGATGGGGCGGGGTGATCGGGGAGTTGGCCGGGCTCAATGGCCGGGGCGCGGAGGACACCGTTGAAGGCGAGTACCGCCAGGCGGCGGTGACGGAGAAGTACCGGAAGTTCGAACAACGCAGGGGCTACCGGATCGAGCCCGATGCCGGTGCTCAAGAGTGATCGGTAGCCAAGCTCGCGCTGAGCTTGCTCTCCTCGGCCATGGCGAAGCGGCTGTTGGCGCTCGGTGCCTGGAGGGCGAACGGCACTTTGCGAGCATCCAGGTCGTGCGTGGTGCGGACATGGGCCGGGCGCTTCCCTGCTGGCGCGTCGCCCCGGATCGGCGTAGGGTGTGGGCGCCGAAGCGCTACGGACCCACGCGCCAGGCGGGATGCTGAAACGGGAACGATCCCGAGGGTCGCAATGCACACTGGAGAACCATGATGGGTGGAATGATCAGCTACGCACGGCCGGACGGCAAAGCCTCGAGCGGCTATGGGGTGGAACCGACGCAGGGCAGCCAGGCGCCAGGGGTCGTGGTGATCCAGGAGTGGTGGGGTCTTGACGACCAGATCAAGGGCGTCGCCGAAAAGCTCGCCGCCCAAGGCTATCGCGCGCTGGTTCCGGACCTCTATCGCGGCAAGCTCGCGCTTGCGGCGAACGAGGCCGAACACTTGATGAACGGTCTGGATTTTGCCGATGCAGCCACCCAGGACATCCGTGGTGCCGTGCAGTATCTCAAAGCCACGGGCAGCTCGAAAGCCGGCGTGATGGGCTACTGCATGGGGGGCGCACTGACACTGCTGGCTTCGGTTTTTGTCCCCGAAAGCGACGCGAACGCGACGTGGTACGGCTATCCGCCGCTCGAAGCCATCGATGCAGCCAAGATCCGAGCGCCGCTGCTCGGCCACTGGGCCACCCAGGACCAGTTCTTCGCCATCGGCGGCGTGGACGCGCTGGAACAAAAGCTCAAGGCGGCGAGCGCGAACTACGCGTTCTACCGCTACGACGCCAAGCATGCGTTCGCGAACGAGGAATCCGACGCGCGCAAGCTGCCGCCGCTGGGCTACAACCCCGAGGCCGCGAAACTCGCCTGGGACCGGACGATGGCGTTCTTCCAGGACCATCTGCGCTGAAGCCTGGCCGCGCGCCGCGGATCGCCCGCGGCGCCTGCGCCCGATGCGGTGCCGATGCGACCCCCTGGTGTCTTTCAGCGGCCTGCTGGCTGTTCGGGAATCTTTCCGAAAAAGCGTATCTGATTTCGCCCAGCTCCCTTTGCGTCGTACATGGCCTCGTCCGCGCATCGGAGCAGGTCCCGCACGTCCTCAGCATCGCCAGGAGCCAGTGCGACGCCGATGCTGGCGGAGACACGCACCTCTGTCCCATCGGCAAGCAGGATCGCCTTGCGCAGCTGCTCCAGGTGCCGTTGCAGGGTGTCGGTCACGGCCCTGGCTACGCCTCCAAGGTCTCCCAGGTGGGTCAGCACCACCACGAACTCGTCGCCCCCGAGGCGGGCCACGATGTCCGTGCCCCGTACGCATTGCTGAAGGCGCTGACCGACCACCTTCAGCACGGCGTCTCCCGCCTCGTGGCCGTGCTTGTCATTGATGGGCTTGAAGTCGTCCAGGTCGATGAAGCACACGGCGAGCTCGTTGCCCAGCCTTTTGCGGGCGGTCAATTCACGCTCCACCAGGCGCAATAGCAAGGATCGGTTGGGAAGCCCCGTCAGCGCATCCTGGTACGCCATCGTCTCGACCTGCAATTCATGGATTTTGGCGTCGGTGATGTCGAGCATCATCCACATCGACTCTTGTCGTTCCAGCGAAAGCATGGTGCCGCTCATGTCCACCCAGACGGGCTCCCCCGACTTCTTCACGAGCTGTGCCTGCGCCCGGTGCGTGCCGAGCTTGCGCAGGGCTGGATAGGCTTCGCGCCCCACCTCCTCGAAGCTGGCGTCATCCTGATAGATGATGCGAGAGGATGTCCCGATGAGCTCCTCGCGCTCGTAGCCAAAAATGCGGGCGAAGGCCCGGTTCACCCACACGGCGGTGCGTTGTTGCAGTTTGACGATACCGACCAGGTCGTTGTTGAGCATTGCGTTCTGCTCCAAGACCACGGCTTCCAGCGCATGGCGGGTCTTGGTCAGTTCCGTTATGTCCAGCATGGCAGAGCGTGTGCGTAGAAAGGCCCCCTGGGCATCGCGTATCGCCGAGGCTTGCACGCGTACGTGGCGCTCGTTGCCGGAGGCCGAGCGCAGGGTCAATTCATACGAGCTGTGCTCCCTTCCGTCGCGCAGGGAGGCGAAGTTGGATTCGAAGATCGGCAAGCTCTGGGGCGCTGTGAAGTCTCCGGGCCCGCATCGGTGCAGGAGTTCGGTCGCTGGGCGCTCCAGGAGGGCCTCCATGACCTTGTTCACCCGAAGAAACCTTCCGTGGATGTCCAGGGAGTAATAGCCGCAGGGAGCGTTGTCGTAGAGGTCGCGCAGCTCGGACTCCGCGTCGCGAAGATTCTGCTCGAGGAGCTTGCGGTCTGACACGTCACGGCCGACGCTCTGGATTTCCAGCAGCTGACCCGAGGCGTCGTAGAAGGCGTGATCGACGAAGTCCACCCAATGCAGGGATCCCTGCAGGTCGCGTACACGGCAGTCGAAGCGCACGCTGGGCTTCGCGGGCGAAAGGGTGGCGAGTTGCTCCAGAACCTTGGGGAGATCTTCAGGGTGAACCGCCTCGCGCCAGCTGTGGGGTACGCCAGGTCGTGCCGCATCGCCCAAAAGGCGTTGAGCGATCTCGTTGGACAGGACAACGGCGCCCCTTGCATCGAAGCGAGCGACGATGTCGCTTTGATCGTTGACCATGGCCTTCCAGCGCGCGTCGCTGAGGGCGACGCGTCCAAGGGCATCGCCCAGGCGCAGGTTGGTGTTCTGCAGCGTGCGCATGACCGCGGCGATGACCAGGGAGGACACGACGTAGGAAAGGGCGACGAGCCCCGATGTCGGCGTGATGACCCAGGAGGAATAGGGCGGATAGAAAAAATAGAAGCCGCTGAGGGTGCTGAGCAACAGCACCCAGAGTCCTGGGCCTGTCCCGCAGAGATACAAGACCAGCACCATGGCCGGATAGAAGGTCAGAAAGCCCGCTCGTGCCTCGACGGGCAGTGCGATGAAACGCACAAGCAGGGCCGCCAGGAACACAGCCGTCGCCGTGGCATACCGGGTCACCGCGGGGCGGCTGGTCAGGGTCAGTCGTCGCAGAGGCATGATGATGGGAAGGACGGGTGCAGTGGTGCGGGCCGTGTTCTCGAGGCAGGGGCGATCTCTCGCCCTCGCGGGATAGCTTAGCCCTGGTGCACCGCGGCGGCCACGGAGGAAATGCCCGCCCCGCTCAGAACCGGGATCCCGGCTGGCGCAGGAAGGCGATTTCCTCGTCCGTGCTGGCGCGCCCCAGGATCTCGTTGCGGTGCGGATAGCGTCCGAAGCGGTCGATGATGGCCTTGTGCCTGAGTTCGAAATCCAGGTTGTTCGCCGCGCCGAATGCCCGATACAGGGCCTCCGCGGTTTCGTGGATCAGGCGCGACTCGCTGTGCATGAAAGGCAGGAACAGGAAGCCGCGCCGAACCGGATCCAGGGCGTGGTGGCAGCCCTGGGCCACCGCCTCCTGCGCAAGCGCCAGGGCCATCGGGTCCTGCGCGAACGCCGCCGGAGTTCCCCGGTGGATATTGCGGGAGAACTGGTCCAGGACGATGATCTCGGCCAGCCGCCCCTGCGCGTCGCCGCGCCAGCCGAAGCATTCCCCGCGCGCTGCCGCCTCCAGCAGGCCGCTGAAGCGCTGGCGCACCAGCGCGTCGAACTCGGGTCGGGCCGACCACCAGGACGCCGGTTCGGTGTCCTCGAACCAGAAGCGAAGGATGTCGAGGTGCATGAGGGCGGGGCGCTCAGGCCGCTGCGAGCCCGGGCAGGGGCTGGGCGCAGACCGTGCGATCACGCCCTGCGGCCTTGGCCTCGTAGACCGCCTCGTCGGCGCTGCGCAGCATGCGCGACAGCACATCGCCCGCGGCGGGACCGTCCCAGGCGGCCAGGCCCACGCTCACGCTCAAGGTCCCCAGTGGAGTGCGCAGCTCGCGAACCCCCTGGTGCAGGCGTTCGGCCACATGCCGCGCCACCCCCTGATCCGTGCCGGGCAGCCAGAACACGAACTCCTCGCCGCCAAGACGTACCACCAGGTCCGTGGTGCGCGCGCTGGCGCGCAGGCAGCGACCCAGCGCCACCAGCACGCGGTCTCCCTCGGCGTGCCCGCAGGAATCGTTGACCCGCTTGAAATGGTCGACGTCGACCAGCAACAGCGCGCCCAGGCAGGGCTGCCCGGGCGCCGGCTGCCACGCGTGCACGGCCAGCTCCAGCGCACGCCGGTTCTTCAGCCCCGTCAAGGGGTCGGTCAGGCTGAGCTCGGACAGTTCCAGGTTGCGCAGTTCCACCTTTCGTGCCCGCTCCGCAAGCTCACGATTGAGGCGCTCCACCTGTTCATTGCTGGCGGCCAGGCGGGCGGCCAGGCCCTCGGCGTCGGCGCGGGCCTGGATCAGCTGGGCCTCGAAGCGGCTGCGCTCCAGCGCCACGAACACCGCCCAGACGATGGAGGCCTCGCCGTCGGGCCCGGCCGGCCTGCGCGTGGCGTTGAGCATGACGGGCACCGGGCCCGCATCAGCGCCCAGCAGGTGCAGGTACAACTCCTTGACCCGCTGCGCGTGGTGCAGCATGGGAAAGATGTAGTTCTGCGTGAACAGACGCCCGGCCGGAGGCAGCATGTCCTCCATCGGGCGCCCGCGCCAGTCGCGCTCGCGCCCCCCGATGATGCGCAGCAACTCGGCGTTGATGCGCAGCACCTGCCCCTGCGCGTCCGTCACCATCAGGGCGCAGGGGATGTCGTCGACGGCCAGCATAACGGCACTCCGGGCGGTTTCAGGCCCGGCCGTAGAACGCGCGCATGGCGTCGATGACCAGCGCCGGGTGGCTCATGTGCGCACAATGCCCGGTCACGTCGAGCACCCGCAACCTGCTGTCACGCAGGTTGCGGTGCATGTACTCGCCCACGGCCACGGGTGCCAGCGAGTCACGCGCATGCTGCAGGATCAGGCTGGGCGTGCGCACGCCCGGCAGGTCGGCCCGGTTGTCGGCGAAGAAGGTGGCGCGCGCGAAGACCTTGGCCGCCTTCGGGTCCGTGGAGCAGAAGCTCTGCGACAACTCCCGGGAGACGACGCCCTTGTCATCCGCGCCCGCCACGGTGGAACCCAGGACCTGGGCCCAGCCAAGGAAGTTCTGGTCCATCAGCTGCAGCAGGCCTTCGAGATCGGCGCGCTCGAAACCACCGTGGTAATCGGGCGGGTGATTGACAAAGCACGGCGAGGGCCCGACAAGCACCAGGTCCGCGAACAGCTCGGGCCTGCGCGCGGCCGCCAGCAGGCCGATGCTGCAGCTCACCGAATGCCCGACGAAATGCACGCCGCCTTGCAGGCCGAGGCCGTCGAGGATCTCCAGCAGATCGCGCGCGTAGCCGTCCAGCGAGGTGTAGCGGGCAGGGTCGAAATGCGCGGGATCGGACAAGCCGCTGCCGGCGTAGTCGAACAGGACCTGGCGATGCGTGCGCTCGAAGCCCGGCGTGACCTGGCGCCACATCATGTGGTTGCAGCCGAAGCCATGCCCGTACACGAGCACCGGAGCATCGGGGGCATCCGCCTCGAGAACCTGAATGTGATGGCGATCGTGAATACCCATGTCCCTGAAGCCTCCGACCTGCAGGCCTCCCAAGCGTTCCAGCTTGCATTGTTCCCCAACTGGCCAGCATGGGATTGTTGAATTTGCCACAAAGGACGCCGATTTCCTGCGTCGAACGACACTTTAACCCGCCTCCCGGCCCGGCGGGCAGGTCGCAGGCCGCCCCGGGCTCGCGCCGCGGCCGGCGCCGGGCGGGGCGGGGCGGTGTTTTCCCTAGGATCGACTCGGGGATTTTCTGTAGACGATCTTTCGAAAAGTGTATACAAAGTGAACATCGCTCATCGAGGAAGCCTGCTCCTGCAGGGTCTCGATGAACCGCGGGCAATCCGAAAATCGTCGGGTGGAACGCGCAGCACAGGCATAGAGACTGCATACAAAACGGAGTGGCTTGTCGTCCGAAGGACGCGGTCAAACCTGATGAACCGCCGCCCCCTCAAGCTGAAGGCGGTGGCCATGACCTTGCGAAACGCTCGACCGGAGGTGCTTCTGTGAATGCTTCAACCGACGTCCTGGATGCTGGATCCACCCCCCCGCCTCACGCATCTTCCAGCGACATCCTCATCAAGCCCGGCTACAGCCCCCGCCTGGTCAATGCGGATCTGGCGCCGCTGAACAACCAGCGCTGGGGGGCCTACAACATCTTCGCGTTCTGGATGTCCGACGTGCACAGCGTCGGGGGCTACATCACCGCGGGAAGTCTGTTCGCCCTCGGGCTGGCGAGCTGGCAGGTGCTGGTCTGTCTGCTGCTGGGCATCGTCATCGTGCAGGTGCTGGCCAATCTCGTGGCCAGGCCCAGCCAGATGTGCGGCGTGCCCTACGCCGTCATCAGTCGCGCGTCCTTCGGGGTGCTGGGCGCCAACATCCCGGCCATCATCCGCGGACTCATCGCCTTCGCCTGGTTCGGGATCCAGACCTATCTGGCCTCCAGCGCCCTGATCGTGGTCATCCTGAAGTTCCTGCCGGAGCTGGCGCCCTATGCCCAGGTCACCTCCTATGGATTCCTCGGGCTGTCCGCCCTGGGATGGGCTGCCTACATGGTGCTGTGGGTGCTGCAGGCGCTCGTGTTCTGGAAGGGCATGGAAGCGGTCCGGGTGTTCATCGACTGGGCCGGCCCCGCGGTCTACGTCGTGATGGGCGTGCTGACGGTCTACCTGGTCGCCAAGGCGGGCTGGTCGCACATCGACCTGAATCTCGGTTCCGTCAAGTTCACCGGCCTGCAGGCGCTTCCCGTGATGATCAACGCCATCGCGCTGGTGGTCTCCTACTTCTCCGGCCCGCTGCTGAACTTCGGCGACTTCGCCCGGTACAACAAAAGCATGGATGCCGTGAAGAAGGGCAACTTCTGGGGCCTGCCGGTCAACTTCCTCGGCTTTTCCATCCTCACCGTCATCACCACGGCCGCCACGCTGCCGGTGTTCGGAAAGCTCATCACCGATCCCGTGCAGACGGTGAGTCACATCGACAATACCTTCGCCGTGGTGCTGGGCGCGATGACCTTCACCCTGGCCACCATGGGCATCAACATCGTGGCCAACTTCGTGCCGCCCGCCTTCGACTTCTGCAACGTCGCGCCGCAGCGCATCAGCTGGCGCATGGGCGGCATGATCGCGGCGGTGGGCTCCATCTTCATCACGCCCTGGAACATCTTCAACAACCCGACGATGATCCACTACACCCTCGACGTGCTGGGCGCCTTCATCGGCCCGCTGTTCGGTATCCTCATCGCCGATTACTACCTGGTCAAGAAGCAACGCATCGATGTCGACGCCCTCTACAGCATGTCGCCCGGTGGCCGCTACTGGTATGCCGGCGGCGTCAATCCCAAGGCGGTTGCCGCGCTCGTTCCCGCGGCCCTGATTGCCGTGCTCATGGTGCTCGTACCCTCCTTCTCCAGCTTCGCCAACTTCACCTGGTTCATCGGGTGCGGGCTGGGGATGGTGCTCTATGTGCTGATCCACGGAAGCTCGAATCCCGGCTCGAATCGATGAACATCCTGATCGTCAATCCCAACTCCACGGCCAGCATGACGGCCAAGATCGGCGCGGTCGCCGCCGAGGTCGCGGCGCCCGGCACCGTGGTCCAGGCGGTCAATCCGGTGGACTCTCCGGCGTCCATCGAGTGCCATACCGAGGAGGCGCTGAGCGTTCCCGGCCTCCTGCGCTGCATCCAGGATGGGGAAGCGCGGGGCTGTGACGCCTACGTCATCGCCTGCTTTGGCGATCCGGGCCTGGAGGCGGCGCGCGAACAGGCCCGGGGCCCGGTGATCGGCATCGCGGAAGCCGCGATGCACGCTGCCAGCCTGGTGGCCCCTTCCTTCAGCGTGGTCACCACGCTGGCGCGCACCACCGGCATGGCATGGCACCTCGCCGAGCGCTACGGCATGCTGCGTTTCTGCCGGAACGTGCGGGCCGCCGATGTGCCCGTGCTGGACCTGGAGGATCCGAGCAAGAACGCCCGCGCCCTGATTCGCGACGAATGCCTGCGTGCCCTGCAGGAAGATCGCTGCGAGTCCATCGTGCTGGGCTGTGCCGGCATGACCGACCTGTGCCGCTGGCTTTCCGGGGAACTCGGCGTCCCGGTCATCGATGGCGTGGCCGTGGCGGTCAAATTCGCCGAGTCGCTGGCCGCCCTGGGCCTGAAGACCAGCAAGCGGGGGCCCTGGGCCTCGCCGCCGGACAAGCCGCAATGCGGCCTTGCCCGGCTCGCGCGCTAGCGCGCCGAAGCCCCCGCGATCCCCGCAGGCCAACCCGCCGCGATGCACTCTCCGATGTCCTCCACGATGTCCTCCGCGATGCCCAGGCCGCCCCGATGCCCAAACCCTTGCGAGAACTGAGACCATGAACGCGCGCCGCAAAACTCCTTCCGGGCTCCAGGCTTCCGCGGACCAGGCCGTGAGCGCGGTCGCCGGCACCGACACGCCGCTGGCCGACTCCACGCAGATCATCGTCGGCGCCATCACCACGGCCATCATCGAGCACCGTCTGGCACCCGGGGCCAAGCTCACCGAGCAGAAGATCGCGGCGATCTACGGGGTGTCTCGCACCATCGTGCGCCAGGCCCTGTTCCAGCTCGCGCGCGATCACCTGGTGACCCTCGAACCCGCCCGCGGCGCCTTCGTGGCGCAACCCTCCGTGGAGGAGGCCCAGCAGGTGTTCGCGGTACGCCGCATGCTCGAGCAGCATCTGGTCGAAGCCTTTTGCGAGCAGGCCACGCCCGGCGACTTCCGGGCCCTGCGTGCCCACCTCAAGCAGGAGCAGGCGGTGGTCAGCCGGGTCGACGTCACCGGGCGCACGAGGCTGCTGGGCGATTTCCACGTGCTCATGGCCGAGCGCATCGGAAACCACGTACTGGCACAGATCCTGTCGGAGCTGATCTCGCGCTGCGCGCTCATCACCCTGATGTACCAATCCTCACGCGCCGCGCAGCATTCCTCGGACGAACATGTCGCCATTCTCAAGGCGCTGGAGGCGCGCAACGTGGCCGAGGCCAAGGCCCTGATGGAAGCCCATCTGCTGGCCACCGAGAGCAGCCTGCTGTATCACCCGAGGATCAGCAGCGCCGATCTGGCCAAGGCGCTGGGCGGCCACGTCGCCTGACCCCTCTCCAAGTCCTCGCCAAGTCTTCGCCAAGTCCCCTCCAAGTCCTGTCCAGTCGGCCCATGACCACGCAAGCCTATCCCCGCGACCTCGTCGGCTACGGCCGCAACCCGCCGCATGCCCGCTGGCCCGGCCACGCCCGCGTGGCGTTGCAGTTCGTGCTCAATCTCGAGGAGGGCGGGGAGAACAGCGTGCTGCACGGCGACTCCGGCAGCGAACAATTCCTCTCCGAGCTGTTCAATCCCGCGGCCTATCCCGCGCGCCACTTGAGCATGGAGAGCATCTACGAATACGGCAGCCGCGCCGGCGCATGGCGCATCCTTCGCGAATTCGAGCGCCGCAAGCTGCCGCTTACCGTGTTCGGCGTGGGCATGGCCCTGCAGCGCACTCCCGAACTCGCCCGCGCCTGCGTGGAACTCGGCCACGAAATCGCCTGTCACGGCTGGCGCTGGATCCACTACCAGAACCTGGACGAAGCCACGGAGCGCGAGCACATGCAGCGGGGCATGGCGGCCATCGAGGCCGTCTGCGGCGTGCGGCCCCTGGGCTGGTACACCGGACGGGACAGTCCCCACACGCGCCGACTGGTGGCCGACTTCGGCGGCTTCGCCTACGACAGCGACTACTACGGCGACGACCTGCCCTTCTGGCTGCAGGTGCGCAGGACCGACGGCAGCCTCAGCCCCCATCTGGTCGTGCCCTACACCCTCGACACCAACGACATGCGCTTCGCGCTGCCCCAGGGTTTCGCGCAGGCCGAGGACATGTTCGTCTATCTGCGCGACAGTTTCGACGCGCTCTACGCCGAAGGCGAGGATCGGCCCAAGATGCTCAGCATCGGCATGCACGCGCGCCTGCTCGGCAGGCCCGGGCGCATCCGCGCGCTGCAGCGCTTCCTGGACCATGTGCAGCGCCACGACCGCGTGTGGGTCGCCCGGCGCATCGACATCGCGCGGCACTGGCAGGCCGAGCATCCCTTCGATGCCGCCACCGCCTTCGTCTGGGAGTGACCATGTCCACCCTCGCGCAGCTCAACGAGGCCACGCAGGCCGGGTACGCCACCGCGCTGGAGGGCGTGTACCCGGCCCCCTGGGTCGCCGCGCGCACCCTGCCGGCACGGCCCTTTCCCAGCCTGGCGGCGCTCAAGCATGCGCTGGTCCGCACGGTGCGCCAGGCCAGCCGCGACGAGCAGCTTGCGCTGCTGCGCGCCCACCCGGCGCTGGCGGACCAGGACGCGCCCGGTCGCCAGCACCCCGCCGGGTCGAGCGATGGCACGGGTGGCACCTCGCTGGCGGGCTGCGCGCCCGCCGAGCTTGCCCGCATCCAGGCGCTGGAGGCCGCGTACCGGGAGCGCCTGGGCTGGCCCTTCGTCCTCGCGCTGCGCGGACCGCGCGGCACGGGACTGCCCGCGGAGCAGATCCTCGCCACCCTCGAGCGTCGCATCGACAACCCGCCGGAATTCGAATTCGCCGAGGCCCTGCGTCAGATGCACCGCATCGCCGAACTGCGCCTGAACGAACGCTTCGGCTTCGTGCCCGAGCAGGGCAACCTCGTCTGGGACTGGTGCGAGCGGCTCGCCCGGCACAGCGAGCAGGCCGGGGACGTCCCGGCCAGGCTCACCGTGACCTACCTCAGCGATGCGCATCGCGCGGCCGCGGCCGAGATCGCCGCCACCATGCGCGACTGCGGCTTCGACCAGGTGGACATCGATGCCGTGGGCAACGTGGTCGGCATCTATCACGGCGACGACCCGGCAGCGCGGCGCCTGCTCACCGGCAGCCACTATGACACGGTGCGCAACGCCGGCCGATACGATGGCCGCATCGGTCACTTCATCCCCATGGCCTGCGTGCGTGCCCTGCACCGCGCCGGGCGGCGGCTGCCCTTCGGGCTGGAGGTCGTGGCCTTCGCCGAGGAGGAGGGCCAGCGCTACAAGGCCACCTTCCTGGGTTCCGGAGCGCTGGTGGGCAACTTCCGCGCGGACTGGCTGGACCAACCCGATCGCGACGGGATCCTCATGCGCGACGCGATGCGCCACGCCGGCCTGCCCGGGGACCTGGCCGCCATCGCCGCGCTGCGACGCGATCCGGCGCGCTACCTCGGCTTTGTCGAAGTCCACATCGAGCAGGGGCCCGTGCTCAATGACCTCGACCTGCCGCTGGGCATCGTGACCTCGATCAACGCCAGCGTGCGCTACGTCGGCGAGATCCTCGGCATGGCCAGCCATGCCGGCACGACGCCCATGCGCGTGCGGCGCGATGCCGCCTGCGCGGCCGCCGAGCTGGCCCTGTACGTCGAAGGCCGCGCCTCGGCCGACGGCGACAGCGTGGGCACCGTCGGGCTGCTCGAGGTGCCCGGCGGCTCGATCAACGTGGTGCCCGGGCGCTGCCGCTTCAGCCTGGACCTGCGCGCGCCGAGCGACGCCCAGCGCGACCGGCTTCGCGACGACGTCCTGGCCGAGCTCGCGGCCCTGAGCTCCCGACGCGGGCTCCGGTATTCCGTGGAAGAGGCCATGCGCGAGTCGGCCGCCCCCAGCGACGCCACCTGGCAGGGCCGCTGGGAGCAGGCCGTCAGCTCCCTGGGCCTGCCCCTGCATCGCCTGCCCAGCGGCGCCGGCCACGACGCGATGAAGCTGCACACCGTGATGCCCCAGGCCATGCTGTTCGTGCGCGGGGAGCATGCCGGCATCAGCCACAACCCGCTGGAATCCAGCACCGCCGACGACCTCGACCTCGCCTGCGCCGCCTTCACCCGAATGCTCGACCAACTCGCCACATCATGAACTCACTCACCGAAGCAACCGTTCCCGTCACCCGGGAGGCCGGATACACGGCGCTCGACCGCTGGATCGACGCCCACTTCGACGAGCAGACCCGCATGCTGCAGGAACTGGTGCGCGTACCCACCGACACGCCGCCCGGCAACAACGCCCCCCATGCCGAGCGCACCGCCGAGCTGCTGGCCGGATTCGGCATGCACGCCGAGAAGATCGCGATTCCCCCGGCGCTGTGCCGGGAGCAGGGCCTGCAGTCCATCACCAATCTCATCGTGCGCCGCAGCTACGGAGCCGGCGGCCCCGTGATCGCGCTCAATGCCCACGGCGACGTCGTGCCGCCCGGGGAAGGGTGGACCCACGACCCCTATGGTGGCGAGATCGTCGACGGCAAGCTCTACGGCCGCGCCTCCGCCGTCAGCAAATGCGACTTCACCACCTTCACCTTCGCCGTGCGCGCGATCGAGGCCCTGGGCCTTGCGCTACGGGGCGGAGTCGAATTGCACTTCACCTACGACGAAGAGTTCGGCGGCACCCTGGGCCCCGGCTGGCTGCTCGATCACGGACTGACCCGCCCCGACCTGGAAATCGCCGCCGGCTTCAGCTACCAGGTGGTCAACGCCCACAACGGCTGCCTGCAGCTCGAGGTGACCGTGCACGGGGTCATGGCGCATGCCGCGATCCCGCACACCGGCGTCGACGCGCTGCAGGGCGCCGTGGCCATCCTGAACGCCCTGTACGCGCACAACGCCGTGCTTCGCGAGCGCCACTCCGGGGTTCCGGGCATCGACCACCCCTACCTGAACGTCGGATGGATCCAGGGGGGGACCAACACCAACGTGGTGCCGGGCAAGGTCATCCTCAAGCTCGACCGCCGCATGATCCCGGAGGAAGACCCGTCCGAGGTCGAGGCCCACTTGCGCCAGCTCATCACGCAGGCGGCCGCCACCATCCCCGGGGTCTCGGTGGACATCCGGCGCATGCTGCTCGCGCGCGCCCTCACGCCGCTGGCCGGTCACGAGAAGCTCGCCGTGCCGCTGCAGCGCCACGCCCGGTCCCTGTTCCGGGAAGACATCCCCATCCTCGGCACGCCGCTCTACACCGATGTGCGGCTGTACGCCGAGCACGGCATCCCGGCCGTGCTCTACGGCGCCGGGCCCCGCACCGTGCGGGAGAGCAACGCCAAGCGTGCCGACGAGCACATCGTGCTCGAAGACCTGCGCCGCGCGACCCAGGTCATCGCCCGCACCCTGCTCGACCTGCTCGATCCGGCCTGAGGCCGGAGGCCTGAGGCCGGGGGCCGCGGGCCGCCGGCCTCAGGCCTCCTTCGAGGCCTTGCGCAGGAGGACGAGCGCGGTCGACAGCACCGATGCCCCGGCGACCGAGAGGAGCCCGTCGACGGCGAGGCTGCTCCGCGACATGGTTCTCCAGTAGTCCACCGCGGTCCGGAATTTCTCGAACACATCCAGCATCCCGACGACGGATGCCACGATGGAAATCGACCCCAGCAGCGCCAGGAACAAGCCGATGGAGGCGATTCTTCGCTCGTGCATGCGCTCGAGCCTGTTCTGCTCGGAGCTCCTGAAACCGGACAGGAACCGGATATAGCGGCGGGTCGCTTTCAGGGAATCCTCGATTCTCCACTTGCGATCGATCGCGGAGTAGATCGCGTCGGTGGCCCCTTCGAGCGAGCGCTTCGTGAACTCGTGGCGCATCAGGAAGGTCTCCATCGCATGGATGAAATTCTCCGTGCTTTCGAACAGTTCATCCCGCGCCGACCGTGCAGGCTGCCTCGCGCCCGCCGCCATCCGCTTGTCATTCCAGAGTTCGAAATGCAGTTCGGAAGCGCAGCGGGTCAACTGATCCGAGAAAAACCATGCGTATTGCGCGTGCGCGAGGGTCGGAAGCAGGGCCAGCACATCCCTGGATTCCTTCGCGAACACGAGGTGCATTCTCCCGCCGGTGACCACGAGCACCTCGTTGGACAGCTCGATCCGGGTGATGTCGACCCCCACGCGCTCGAGCTGGTTCCGGTGATTGCGAAGGATCCGGCAATGATGGGCGGTGTTGGCGTTGGCGTTGGCGTCGGCGTTCGCATCCGCCAGCAGCCCGGCATCTTCCCGGATCTGCTGCACGCTCTCGATCGCGTCCTGGATGCTGATGGTGATGTTGCAGCTGTCCCGCGGGATGACCAGGTTCCGCAGGGAGGCTTGCGTGATGCGGGGGGAAGCTTCCACCTGCCTTGCCCATGGCGCCCGCAGGTCCTCGCGACCGAGGTTGATCAGGGAGCGAACCCGGTCGAGGGTGCTCGGATCCAGCCGGTTGCTCTCGAAAAAAACCCTGGGATCCCGGGGTGTCAGCTCATAGATGATGCAGTAGAGGGATAGCGCGCGATCGTGGCGGAGATAGGCCTTCGCCCGATACTCTCCAAGGCCCGCATCGTCCTCGACCGAATCCCAGATGGTGCTGACCGAGTGGAAGCGGTGGTCGTAGATCGCCTCGATGCCGGCGAGGAAGTCCGGGCCGCTCTCCGACTCGTCCCCATGGCCGGAGGGATGGTCATGGAGACATCGAAAATAATCGGAATTCTGTTTGGGCCACAGGGGTTGAATGCCCGTGATGGTGATGGTGGTCATAGATAGGTCGCGCAACGCACATAAGCATCGCGAAGCGGCTCTGCGCGATAGTCCAGGGTCAGTTCCTGACCGGCCTCGATCCTGGACCTGGCCATCAGCACGAGCGGTGCCTGTCTCAGCGCGAGGTTCGGGGTCCTCGAATGGTTGATGTAGCCGTAGGACGTGCGCAAGGCCCGCGCGAGCAGTGTGTGCTGGTCCAGGGCATTCCATTCCGTGAAGATGGCGCCGGTGGCGGCGCCGTAGGGACTCTCCTGCTGTGTCGCAGCGTAGGAATCCCAGTCGACCACCTGCCCGTCGAGCAGGCACAGGATCTCGAGTTCGTGGATGTCCCGGGTCGCGAACAGGCCCCATCCATGGATGGGGCTGCGCCGGATCTCCGCGCAGACGATGGTGCGGAGGTAGGGCGACCCATCGGGACCGGGAAGGAATGGCGCGGTCATGGCAGGTCCACCCCCTCCAGCGCCGCGCGGCGGCTGGCACGCCAATACGCATGCATGGACAGCACCGCGTCGGGGATCGCCCGGGTGAGTTGCTCACGTGCCGCGGCCGTCGCGCTCAGGGCCTGCTCCCGCGGCTCCAGGTCCTCCTCGCCCAGCAGGCGCAGCGGGCGCATCCACGCCCGGCCTTCCTCGGTGTCCAGCAAGGGCTGCCATTCCTGCAGGCACAGGTCCACGCCGGCCAGAAATCCGGCCGCCCAGATCTGCGCATCCTCGCGCTCGACGCCCCGGTCCTCGAAACTCGACCACAGCGGGCTGATCGTGGCGCCTTGCTCGTCCTCCAGTCCGGCGACGATGGACCCGTACAGGCGGGTGACGAGCTCCACCATGCGCCGGGCCTCGGCGGCATCGCGGGCAGGCGGCTCCATGGCCACGGCGTCCTCGCTCCAGATCGGGGGCAACCAGTGCCTGGGCGGGGGCTTCGCCGGGCCGACGGCCAGCGCGTGCAGGTAGCCGTCGAGCATGTCCAGGGTCATGCTGTCCTCGGCCTCGGAACGCAGCAGGAACTCATCGAGCTGCTCGATCTCGGTGTCGCTCAGGGGGCGCGTGGGGGCAGGGCGGTTCATCGCACGAGACTGTAGTGCAAGCGGGGGCCATCCAAGCGCTTGCCACGCATCGGCGGCCGCATTCGTGCGTGGCCCGCGGGATGTGCGCGGCGACGCGAAGCATCTGGACACAGATTCGCGCAATGCGGCTGTCGCCAGGAGCGCGGTGGCCAGCGTTATGGGCGGCAATGCGCCCCGATTCCTGGGAGTCCGGGCGCTTCACGCCCCGGGCAGGGCTTGCGCAAGCAGGCAGGCTGCCGCGGGATTCCCGGATCCGCTGGAGCTTGCCATGACGGCGCAGGGTTTGTCCGTGTCCCTTCCCATGCCCCGGCTGCGCCGGCGCTGGCTGCCGACGCTTGGCGCATGGGTGATCGCCGCCTGGGCCGTCGCGGCGCAGGCCCAGGCCCAGGTGCCCTCGCAGGCCGAGTCGGCGTCGCAGCGACTGGACGCGGCCGCCCGCGCCCATCCCGTGGCCTTTCTCGACCGCATCGGCTGGGGGGCCGACGCCGCCCAGCTGCGCCAGCTCCAGCAGCTCGGAGCCACGCGCCTGCTCGACGCCCAGTTGCAGCCCGACCCCCATCCCGTCCTGCCCGAGTCCCTGCAGCAGACCCTGGACGCGCTGCCGGTGAACCAGCCGCTGCAGCAATTCATCCCCCCGCTGGTCGCGCAACTGCGCGAGATCCGCAAGTCCCGCAAATCCGCGTCGGCGGGCACCGGGGACGATGCAGGCGCCGTGCAGGCCCGGCTCAAGGCGCTGCACCGGCAGATGAACGCGCTGACCCGCCAGGCCATGGCCCAGCAGCTGCTGCTGGCGGTGTACGCGCCGGACCAGCTGCAACAGCGCCTGGACTGGTTCTGGATGAACCATTTCAACGTGTTCCACGGATTCCTCGTCGGCCCCATGCTGGCCGACTACCAGCGCCGGGTGATCGCGCCGCACGCGCTGGGGCATTTCCGGGACCTGCTGCGGGCCACCATGTTCTCGCCGCAGATGCTGCTGTACCTGAACAACGCCCAGAACGCCCGAGGGCACATCAACGAGAACTACGCGCGCGAACTCATGGAGCTGCACACCCTGGGCGTGGGCTCGGGCTACACCCAGACCGACGTCACCCGGCTGGCCCATGCGCTCACCGGCCTCGGCGTGGACCTGATCGATCGCCCCGTGCGCGTGCGCCCGGTGTGGCGCGACCTGGTGTGGAAGCGCGGGCTGGTGGTGTTCAACCCCGCGCGCCACGACAGCTCGCCCCAGGTCGTGCTGGGCCACACCCTGGAGGGCGACTCGGTGGATGAAATGGACCAGGTCATCGACCTGCTGGACGACGACCCCGCGACCGCCAGGCACCTGAGTTTCGAGCTGGCGCAGTACTTCGTGGCCGACCATCCCGACCCCGCCATGGTGGCGGCGATGGTGCGCACCTGGCAGCGCAGCGACGGCGACGTCTCCGCCGTGCTGCGCACCATGTTCCTGAGCCCGCAGTTCGCGGCCAGCCTGGCCGAACCCCAGTTCAAGGACCCGATGCGCTACGTGATCTCCACCGTGCGTGCCGGCCTGGCCGGGCCGCGCATCATCCGCAATCCCCAGCCCATGATCGGCGCGCTGGCCGCGCTGGGCGAGCCGCTGTTCGGCCGCAGCACCCCCGACGGCTACCCCGTCGGTGCCGGCGCATGGGACGGCTCCGGCGCGATGACCACCCGATTCCGCATCGCCCAGCAATTCGGGGCCGGGGCCCCCATGCTGTTCGCCGCCGAGCCGGCCTTCCTGCGCGAGGACGGGCCGTTGCCGGGCCAGACACAGGATGGCATGCAGCAGGCGTCCATGCAGGATGGCATGCAGGACTCCATGCAGGGCTCCATGCAGGCACCGGGGCGTTCCCCGGGCCTGGAAAACATGGCCGCTGCCGTGCCCCTGCAGCGCCCGCGCCGAAGGGCGCCCGACCTGGCGCACAGTGCCGTGTACCTCGCGGCCCAGCCCACCCTGAGCGAGGCCACGCGCCAGGCCCTGGCCCAGGCCGGCCCGCGCCCGCGCTGGAATGCCCTGTGGCTGGCCTCGCCAGAATTCATGAATCAGTAGGCACCGTCCCGTCCCGCCCACCCATGACGACACGAACGCCATCCGCGGGACCCCGCCGCGCGGCCCGGGCGACAGCCCGGCGCCGGCCCTTCAACCCCAGGGAGCCTGGATCATGCAACGACGTCACGTACTGAAGGCCGCCGCGGCCGCCGCTCTCGGCCTGCCGGCCACCACACTGTGGGCCGCCCCCGCATCCTCGGGCGCCAAGTTCATCCTGGTGTTCCTGCGCGGGGCCTACGACGCCGCCAACATGCTGGTGCCCTACAGCTGCGACTTCTATTACGAGTCGCGCCCCCACATCGCCGTGCCGCGCCCCGGCGGCGGCGCCGATGCGGCCATCGCGCTGGACGCCGACTGGGCGCTGCATCCCTCGCTGCGCGACAGCATGCTGCCGCTGTGGCAGGCCGGCCAGCTCGCCTTCGTGCCCTTCGTGGGCACCCAGGACCTGAGTCGCAGCCACTTCGAGACCCAGGACCACATCGAACTCGGCCAGGGCCCGCAGACCCACAGCTACGACGACGGCTTTCTCAACCGCCTGCTGCTTCAGCTCGGCGCCGGCACCCGGCCCATGGCCTTCAGCGCGCAACTTCCCCTGTCCCTGCGCGGGCCCCGGCGTGTTCCCAACCTGGCCATCGCCAGCGCCGGTCGACCCGGCATCGCTCCGGCCCAGCAAAGCCTGCTGGAGCGGATGTGGGGCGGCACCGCGCAAGGCGCCTCGGTGCGCGAGGGCTTCGAGGTGCAGTCCACGGTGGCGCGCGACATGCACGCCACCGACTGGAACGCCGAGATGCGCGCCGCCAGTCGCGGCGCGGTGGCGCCCCGCGGCTTCGTGGCCGAGGCCACGCGCATCGGCGGGCTCATGCGCGACAGCTTCGACCTGGGTTTCATCGACGTCGGCGGATGGGACACCCATGTCTACGAGGCTTCCACCAACGGCGCGCACGGGCAGCTCGCCGACAAGCTGGCCGCACTGGGCGAGGGCCTGGCCGCGCTGGCGCGCAGCCTGGGCCCGGCCTGGCGCAACACCACGGTGGTGGTGATC
This sequence comes from Pseudomonadota bacterium, assembly GCA_021808445.1. Taxonomy (GTDB): domain Bacteria; phylum Pseudomonadota; class Gammaproteobacteria; order Burkholderiales; family Burkholderiaceae_C; genus Thiomonas_A. The sequence goes on along the minus strand of JAKBBP010000024.1, from coordinate 13,766 downwards.
AGCGAATTCGGCCGCACCTTCCGGGAAAACGGCAACCGGGGTACCGACCACGGGCACGGCAGCGTGTACTGGGTGCTGGGCGGCGGCCTGCGCGGGCGGCGCATCGTGGGCGAGCAGGTCGTGCTCTCCCCCGCCACCCTGAACCAGAACCGCGACTACCCGGTGCTCACCGACGACCGCGCCTTGCTGGGAGGCCTGTTCGCCCAGCTCTGGGGCCTGGACACGCAGCGCCTGCAGGCCGTGTTCCCGGGCAGCCGGCCGGCGCGCCTGAGCCTGTTGTGAGGCGCCTGGGCAAGGGGGCTCCGGCCGTGCGCCCAGGCGCCTGGGCGCACTGGAAAACCCCGTACAGTGTGTGGTTGTAAGGCCCTTCCTACCATCTTTGCCGGTCGAATGTTCGACTACCCAAGGGGATACCCAATGAACAAACTTCTGACTACTGTGGCGATTGCGATGGGCGTTGGCTTGGCTGCTCAGGCTCCCGTATGGGCGGCCGACATGCACGGCCTGAAGATCGAGCTGGCCGCGCAGAACGGCTCGGGCGAGACCGGCTATGCCACCCTCACGCCGCACGGCAAGGGCACCCTGGTGCAGATCCACCTGCAAGGCGGCCCGGCCGGCGTGGCGCAACCCGCGCACATCCACCCCGGTACCTGCGACAAGCTCGATCCCAAGCCCAAGTTCGGCCTGCTGCCGGTCAAGGGCGGCAAGTCCAGCACCGTCGTGCCGGTGTCCATCGACACCCTGCTGGCCAGCCCGATGGCCATCAACGTGCACGAGAGCGCCAAGGACATCAAGAAGTACGTGGCCTGCGGCGACATCAAGAAGTCGATGTAAGCCGGACCCGCGCGTCGCCCGGGCGATCCGGGCGGCGCGTCGCCCACCCCCTCCGGGGGGGCTGGGCGCTCAGAACGTATCGATCACGGTCACGCCGACCCCCGGGAAGCTGTCCATGCCCGTGAGCACGTCGATGGACTGCTCCAGGCTCACGGTGCGACCGACCAGGCGCGAGGGATCCAGCCCGCCCGGCCCCAGCATGGCGAACAGGGTGTCGTAGCGGTGCGCCTGCATGCCGTGGCTGCCCAGGATTTCCAGCTCGTTGGCGATGACCCGGCTCATCGGGATCGAGGGCGTGGCATGCTCGCCCAGCATCAGCCCCACCTGCACGTGCCGGCCGCGCTTGCGCAGGCAGGCGATGGAGTTGAAGCAGGTGCCGGGGTGGCCCAGCGCATCCAGCGACACATGGGCGCCTCCACCCGTGATCTCGCGCACCGCCTCCACCACGTCGGCCACCCCGGTGGCGTTCACCGTGGCGCTGGCGCCCAGCTCGCGCGCCAGCGCCAGTTTGTCGTCGGCGATGTCCACCGCCACCACGCGGGCTCCGGCCGCGCTGGCGATCATCACCGCCGACAGGCCCACGCCGCCGCAGCCGTGCACGGCCACCCATTGCCCCGCCGAGGTGCGCGCCTGGTCCACCACGGCGCGGTAGGAGGTGACGAAGCGGCAGCCCAGGCTGGCGGCGGTGGTGAACTCCATCGCTTCGGGCAGGCGCACCAGGTTCAGGTCCGCCTGGTGCACGGCCACGTACTCGGCGAAGGAGCCCCAGTGCGTGAAACCCGGCTGGAACTGGTGGTCGCACACCTGCTGGTTGCCGGCATGGCATTGCGGGCAGCTGCCGCAGCCGGCGACAAAGGGCATGGTGACCCGGTCCCCCACCTTCCAGCGCCGTACCTCCCTGCCGACGGCCGCCACCACGCCCGAGAACTCGTGCCCCGGCACATGGGGCAGGCGGATGTCGGGGTCATGCCCCACCCAGCCATGCCAGTCGCTGCGGCACACGCCGGTGGCCATCACGCGCAGGACCGCGCCGTGGGCCTCGGGGGCGGGGTCCGGCACCGTGCGCACTTGCGGGCGGGCGCCGAAGGATTCGTAGATCACGGCCTTCATGCCATCTCCTGGAGGTTTTCCGGAACGAAGTGTGCCTGAGCTTCGCGCAGAATGGAGCCATGCACCATCCCCTGCCGTACATGCTCGGCATCGTGTTCGTGGCCACCCTGATCCGTTCCACCTTCGGTTTCGGCGAGGCCTTGTTCGCGGTGCCGCTCCTGGCCCTGGCGCTGCCGCTGCGCCTGGTCACCCCGCTGGTGGTGCTTCTGTCCATCACCATCGCCGCCGTCGTGGTGGTGCAGGACTGGCGCCACGTGCACCTGCGCGGCAGCCTGGGCTTGCTGCTGCCCTCGCTGGCGGGCATCCCCTGCGGCCTGCTGCTGCTGGCCAGCCCCTACCAGCTTGCGGTCAAGCTGGGGCTGGCCCTGCTGATCATCGGCTTCGCCGCCTACGGGCTGCTGGGGCGCAAGCCTCCCCATCTGCAGACCGACCGTCTGCCCTGGCTGCTGGGCTGCGGCTTCTGTGCAGGGGTGCTGGGCGCCGCCTACGGCATGAACGGCCCGCCGCTGGTGGTCTACGGCACCATGCGGCGCTGGAATTCGCAGCAGTTCCGCGCCACCTTGCAGGGCTACTTCCTGCCGGCCAGCCTGCTGGCTCTGGTCGGCTACCGGCTCAGCGGCCTGTGGGTGCCCGAGCTGACCCGCTACTACCTCCTGTGCCTGCCGGCGGCGATTCCCGCCCTGCTGCTCGGCCGCTGGATCAACGCCCGCCTGCACCCCCAGGGATTCGTGCGCTACGTGCATGCCGGGCTCATCGCCATCGGTCTGGTCCTGCTGGCGCAGGCCCTGCGGTAGGCGCCAGGCATCGGGGCGCCGGCCCGGCCGGTCGAAGGGCCCGGCCGGGAAAGCGGATATGCTGCTGGATCGCTGAAGGGCAGGCCGCCCGCGACCCGGGCCCGCCGGAGCGCCGGCTTGCCCAGACGCCTGGATTCCCGCCGTGACCCCCACAGATCCCCCCTCGATGCCAGCAGCCGCCGCCTGCGCGGCCCGTTCCGCCGACGACCCCTTCTCCGCCTCCGTCACGCGCGAGGAACTGCACCTGCGGCGCATCGAAATGCGCGGCTTTCGGCGCAGCGACGGCCTGTATGAAATCGAGGCCCGGCTGCGCGACACCAAGCCTTTCGAGCAGGAACTCGCGCGCGCCGGTCGCGTGGTGCCGGGTGGCGAGCCCATCCACGACCTGGGCATGCGCCTGGTGTTCGATTCCGACTACACCGTGCGCGCGGTCCGGGCCTTCACGGACGCCGCGCCCTACACCGAGTGCCCGCAGGCCGGAGCCGCGCTGCAGGCCCTGGTGGGCCTGCGCATGGTCGCCGGCTGGAACAAGGCCGTGCGCGAGCGCCTGGCGAATGCCGCCAACTGCACCCACCTCAAGGAGCTGCTGGGACCCATCGCCACCACCGCCTTCCAGTCCCTGGTCTCCGAGTTCCCCGAGCGCACCGAGGAGCTGGACGCGACCGGTCGGCCGCGGCCCATCGACAGCTGCTACGCCTACCGGGCCGAGGGCGAGGTGGTGATGCGCAACTGGCCTCGATTCCACAGGAGCTGACATGGGGCACCCGAGCACCTGGAGCCTGCTCGTCGCGCTGGTCGCGGTGTACCTCCCGGCGCTGGCCATCCCCGGGCCCAATTTCCTGGCCGTGACCCAGGCTTCGCTGGAAGTGTCGCGGCGCCACGGCCTGGCCACCGCGCTGGGCGTGGCCAGCGGCAGCACCCTGCTGGCCTGCCTGGCTGCCGCGGGCTCGGGGCTGCTGCTCGGCCACGCCGGGCCCGCGCAACGCCTGGCGGCCCTGCTGGGCGGCGCCTACCTGCTGGTCCTGGCCCGCTCCATCTGGCGCCAGTCGCGCGCAGCGCAGCCCGCGACAGCGCTGCGCCTGGAGCGCGGCTCGGTTCCCGCCAGCTACGGCAGGGGGCTGCTGACCAACCTGACCAACCCCAAGGCGCTGGTGTTCTTTTCCACCATCTTCGCCGGGCTGCTGGGCGCCGGCGCGCCCTGGTCGGCGCGCGCGGCCGCGGTGGCCACCATCTTCAGTTGCTCGGTGGGCTGGCACCTGAGTCTGGCCACCCTGTTCACGCGAGCCTCGGTTCGTGCGGCCTACGCCCGCATGCGCCGCGGCCTGTTGCGCGCGACCTCGCTGCTCATCGGGAGTTTCGGGCTGCGCCTGGTCTGGCAGGCGGCGGCGGGGCGCTGAGAGCGTGCCTCGAGCCGCCGAGGCGCCCGGCCCGGGCGCGCGACCCGGGCGGCCCGCGCGGCTGCTGGCTCCGCTGGGCATCGCGCTGGCCGGTCTGCTCGGGCGCTCGGCGGTGGACAAGCTGCTGGCCCTGCGCGCCGGCGCCGCGGGCGTGGTGGCCTGGGGCCAGATGAGCTCCCTGCTGGACCTGGTGGTCGGCGTCGTGGCCGCCGGAATCGGCAGCGGCCTGGCGGTGCTGGCGGCCGGCAGCGATGCGCCGCGTCGCGCGGTCCTGCTGCGCTCGGCCCTGCGCCTGGGCGGCGCGCTCAGCGCGGCGGTGGCGACCCTGCTGTGCTGCGTGGCGGCGGGGCCGGCGCCCTGGGCCGCCGCCATCGGCCTGCCGCCGGGCGACCTGGTGCTGGCAGGCGTGGCCGGCGTGGCCCTCAGCCTGGGCTCCCTGGCCGGCAGCTACTGGCTGGGCGCGCAGCGATTGCGCCTGCAGCTCCTGCTGGCCTTGCTGGGAGCGGGGGTCGGCGTGCTGGCCGCCGGGTTCGCGCCGGGCGGGCAGGCTCCGCAGGCGGTGCAGGCAGCGCATGCGGTACACGTCGTGCGGGGGCTGCCGGTGGTGCGCTGGCTGGCCGGCGCCCAGGCGCTGCTGTCCCTGGCCGTGGCCGCCTGGACCCTGCGCGCGGTGCCTCACGCTCCGGGGGCGGACCGGGGGGCGGACCCGGGCGCGGACCGGGTGGCGGATCGGAGGGCGCGCGGCGAGCTGCTGCGCTACCTCCCGGCCGGCCTGGCCCTGGGCGTGCTCGGCCCGGCCTCCATGCTGGCCGCGCGCGCGCTCACCGCCCAGGGGCTTTCCTGGCAGGCGGCCGCCAGCCTGCAGGCGCTGTGGCGGGTGTCCGACTGGGTGAGCTCCATCGCCGCCAGCGTGTTGTCGGTGCTGTACCTGCCGCGCCTGGGGCGTGCCTGGGGCACCGCGCGTTGGGCGGAAGCATTGCGCGCCGCGGCGCTTGCCGTGGTGCCGGCCAGCGCGCTGGCCTTCGGGCTGTTGCTGCTCTTGCGCCTGCCCGTCTTCGAAGCCCTGTACGGCAGCCGCTTTGTCCCTGGCGCAGGCGCCACCGCGCTGTTCTTTGCCGGCAGCCTGCTGCGCGTGGCCGCCTGGGTGCCGCTGTTCGCGCTGTACGCGCAGGGCAGGGCGCGGGCCATCGCCCTCGGCGAGCTGGCGTCGCTGCCCCTGTTCGCGGCCCTGCTGGCCGCCGGGGCCGCGCGCGCCGGACTGGCGTGGATCGGTGCCGCCTGGCTGCTCAGCTACGCCGCCTACGCCGGGGTCAATCTGCTGCTGCTGCGGGCGGCGCGTCCGCCTCGGTCCTGAGCGGCTCGCCGCCGCGCACCCCCATCTGCCACCAGGTCTCGCGCCGGCCCTTGCGCTGCTTGAGCTGGTACATGGCGGCATCGGCCGCGCGCAGCAGCATGTGCATGTCGCGGCCGTCCTCCGGAAACCGCGCCACTCCCATGCTGAACTGGATGCGCACCTGGCGCGTGGGCGTGACCCGCAGCGGTTCGGCCACGGCGCGCTCGATGCGCTCGAACACGCCCGCGAGTTCATCCTGCGCCAGGCCGGGGGCGATGTCGGCGATGACCATCACGAACTCGTCGCCGCCCAGGCGGGCCAGCACATCCGTGCTGCGCATGCGCGTGCTCCAGCGCCGCGCCACCTCGCGCAGCATCCTGTCGCCGGCGGCATGGCCCAGCCGGTCGTTGACCTGCTTGAAGTCGTCCAGGTCCATGTAGCCCACCGCCACCTCGGTGCCGTTGCGCTGCGCGCGGTCCAGCGCGTCCTGCAGGCTGCGGTGCAAGGCCAGGCGATTGGGCAGGCCGGTCAGGGAATCGTGCAGCGACAGGCGCGAGGCCGCGGCATGCAGCCGGGAAAGCTCGAGGAAGGAGGACTGGATGCGGTGCGTGGCCAGGGCCAGGTACGCGAAATAGATGAAGATCAGGCCCCCCACCGTGCGCAGCGTGGTGTCTTCCGACAGCAGCAGACGGGTGCTCATGCCCAGCGCGGGCGGCAGCATGAACAGCAGCGCCGACCAGGCATCCGAGGACTGCTGGGCCACGCCGGCGCCGCACACGGCGATGATCACCGCCGCCACCAGCATCTCGTCGAAGGGGAGCCCTGCGGGCAGGATCAGCGGAAGCGCCGCCCACACCACCCCGAGGCCCAGCACGCTCAGGCGCAGCCAGCGCAGCCACAGGCGGGCGTTGCGCCCGGCCGCCACGTCCGCGCGCCCCAGCACCCACACCGCGACCCGTCCCAGATGCGCGACGAACAGCACGCCGAACCAGACCAGCAGCCGGACATGCGCCACATGGTCGCGCAGGATCCAGCTCACCACCGCGGCCGGCACCACGCTGCCCGCGAAGCCCACCGGGATCGACTTCAGCTGCACCCGCGCCTGGTCCACCGAGGTGTCCGGCGGCGGCCCGGGGTCGGGCCCGGCCTTCGCGGGTGCCTGAAGAGGAGGGCCTGCCATCGAGAAAAAGGATCGTTTCGCCGCAGCCTGGAGACAGTTCGCATCGTAGCGTGGCCCGCGCCGCACAGGGGGCCTACCGCTCGTCGGGAGCTTGCTACCTTTCGCCGGAAAGCCCTTGCTCCGCCCGGGGGCGGATCGGCAGGATGCATGCATGGCGGCCCGCGTCGAGGGCCGGGGACGGGCAGGGCGATGCAAACGCAGTGCGCCAGGAATCATCGGGGATTCACGCTGATTGAACTGCTGGTGGTCGTGGCCATTGCCGCGGTGCTGCTGGCCGTGGCCGTGCCGCAGCTTCAGCCGCAGGTGGCGGCGGCCAGCGCCAAGTCCACCGCCTCCAAGCTGGCGGACGCGCTGCGCTATGCGCGCCAGTACGCGCTGAACACCTCCAGCCTGGTCACCTTCACCCCCAACGGCTGCGGCTACACGGTGGCCACCACCGCCGGCGCCCAGCTGCTCAGCGCAGGCTCGGGCGCCTCCAGCGGCGTGAGCTGCCAGGCCTTGTCCACCACCGTGTCCTTTCTCGGCGACGGCAGCGTCGCCCTGTGCACCCAGGGCGCGCAGGGGCTGAGCTGCAGCGCGCCCACCAGCAACACCGCAGCCACCGCCAGCGTCAGCGGCGGCGGCAGCAGCTGGCAGATCGTGCTGTCTTCCGGAGGCGTGGTCACCACGAGCGGATCATGAGCCATGCATTCCCGGGCATGCCGCGGCGCGGCGCCAGCGCGAAACGCACAGCCCAGCTCGGCCTGAGCCTGCTGGAAGTGCTGGTCGCCATCCTGCTGTTCCTGGCCGCCGTCAGCGGCCTGGTGCTGTTCGTCAACCAGGCCTACGTGGCCAACGTGCAGGCCTCGCGGACCTTCGCGGCCACGAGCACCGCGCAAAGCCTGCTGGCCGTGGTGGAGGGCAACTCCGCGGCGCTGTCGGCGCTCAACGGCCTGCAGCTCAGCGCGCAGAACCCCAGCGTGAGCAATACCGCGCTGAACCCCGTGCTCAACTGGTGGAAATCGCAGGTCACGCAATATCCCGACCTGCAATCCCTGTCGGTGGCCACCATCCCCGCCGGCAGCGCCAGCGCGGCCGCCTGCAACGCCACCGCACCCTGCCAGCTCAGCGCCGCCATCACCGTGCGCTCGGCCTTCGGCGGGAGCACCCAGCACACCTTTGTCCTGCAGGACGGATTCTGACGTGAAGCCCGTACCCTCCTTTCCGTCGCAGCGGCGCCGCGGGGCGCTCGGCTTCACGCTGATCGAGACACTGGTCGCGCTGGCCGTGGCGGCCATGCTGGGCCTGCTCGTGTTCGTCTCCTTCACCACCCTGGAGTCCGGCGGCATCCGCGCCAGCGACAGCTCCAGGCTGCAGGACCACGCCCGCGTGAGCATGAGCCTGCTGTCCGACGACCTGTCGCGCGCCGGGTTCATGATGAACGGCCCCTCCGGCCAGGGGCGCTGCGCGCGACTGCTGACCTACAACGGCAATCTGAACCCCAGCCAGATGGTCAACCAGTGGCCGGTGTCCGGCCTGGTGCAGACCAGCTCGGGCATCGTGCCGGGAACCGCGTCGACCACCTTCAACTACGCCAAGCCCGGCGGTGCCGACACCGACGCCGTCACCATGTTCTATGCCGCCAACTTCGGTCAGGGCGGCACCACCGCGCCCGGCAGCGTGCGCGTGGTCAAGGCCACCAACGGCAGCCTCAGCAATGCCGCGCTGTTCGTCGCCAACAATTCCGTGTTCCAGGTGGGCGACGTGGACATCGTGGTGCTGCCCGCACGCAACATCTGCATCCGCTTCCAGATCACCGGGACCGGAGGCGCGGCCAACCAGATCGTGCACAACTCCGGCAGCAGCACGGTGCTCAACCCGCCCAACGGCTTCAACGGCGTGTCCACGCTGGCCGTCCCGGCCGTCACCCCGGCCATCTCCACGGCCGACCTCTCCCAGTCCTACGTGCAGGACTTCGGGCAGATCTCGGGCGCCAGCGGCCCGATCGAGGTGACCTACAGCATCCGCCCCGACCCCGGTTCCTCCAGCACCCCGGACCTCTGGCGCACCGTGGTCAACGCCCTGGGCACCGTGGTCAGCGACGCCCCGGTGGCCAGCAACGTCGTGCTGCTGCACGCCTTGTACGCGCCGGTGGTCAACGGCCAGCTGCAGAGCTTCCAGTCGTGGTCGACGATCTCCACCAACAACCAGCAGGGGCAGGTGGGCGCGGTCGAGATCGCCTACGTGGTGCGCAAGCCCAACACGGCATCGCGCACCGGCAACCCGGCCACCCTTGCGGTGCTCGACGAGACCTACACGCCGCCGGCCGGCAATGCCTGGCAGTACCAGGTGTTCACGCAGACGGTCTATCTGCGCAACGTCGCATGGAACCAGTGATGAGCTCGAGGCATGCACAAAGGGGCGCGGCACTGCTGGTCGTGGTCGCGCTGTTCCTGATCATCCTGCCCATCGCGCTGCTGGCGATTTTCGGGCGCAGCCTGCAGAACGACACCTTCTCGGGCTCCTACCTGTGGCGTGCGCAGGCGCGCGACGCCGCCAACCAGCAGATGGCCGCCCTGCGCGCCGCCGTCACCCAGACCATCGGCAGCGGCGGCCTGCTCGAATACCAGTCCTCGCCGCCGTCCTGGTACATCGGCAACACCCAGAACGTGCAACCCAGCTCGGCCAGTTTCTGGGCCGGCTGCCAGGCCAACAAGCTGTGCCAGGCCACCACCGTGACCCTGGCCAACGCAACCGGGCGCCAGACCTTCCAGGTGCTGCAACTGGTCACGCCCACCGGGGTGATCGACAGCACCCTGTGCAACCCCGGCTACATCGCGGTGTTCTACAACATCTGGGTGCAGGCCACCGCCAGTGCGAACCCGGCCGCCGGCGCGGCCACCACCCAGGCCGTGTACCGCGCCTGCATCGTGCAGCAGTAGCCCGCAGGCATGGAGCCGATCATGAAGTCCTCCCTGAATCCTTCGATGCCCTCCCTGCAACGCCTGCTGCGCGCCGGACTGGCGGCCACCCTGGGCGCGTCCCTGGCCGCGGGGCCCTGGTCCATCCCCCTCGCGCTGGCCGCCACCGCCTCGCAGCGCCCGCAGATCGTCATCGCGCTGGGCAACTCCGAGTCCATGGACGGCGACCTCAGCGGCGCCATCATGACCGGCTCGGGCTACCTGAGCAGCGACCTGACCAGCCTGTACAACAGCAGCTCGCCGGTGAACTACGTGGTGCCCTCGGGTTTCACGCCGCCGATGACTCCGGCGCAGACCGCCTCGGCTCCGTACACCTACGCCTCCGGCGGAGTGCTGTACGACAACAGCGCCAGCCGCCTGAACGTGGCCAAGGCCGGCATCCTGAACGTGCTCAACCAGTACCTGCCGAGCATGGATTTCGCGCTCGAGGACTACAGCACCTCGGGCCTGTCCTCGTACACCACCTGGGTGTACTACATGTCGCCCAGCGGGGGCTTCAGCTTCGCCAACTCGCTGCCGACCAACGGCTTCACCACCTACGCCGCCTACCAGAGCTTCGTCACCACCAACCAGACCAGTGGCACCACGCCCAACCCCGCGCCCACGCGCTGGGTGAACAACCCCTGCTACAACTACCCGAACGCCTCGTCCTCGGTGAACAGCTACTGCAGCTCCATCGCCAAGCTCTACGGCTCGGACACGCTGGCGGACAACCGGTACATGCAGATCGGAGCCTCCAGCGACGATCCCAGTGTCAATGATGTGCTCTACGCCGGCGGCCTGCCGGCCTTGGGGGTGACGTACGGGGGGCCCTCGCCCTCCGACCCCTTCACCTACTACAGCCTGTCCCAGTATGAGGCGAGCCTGAGCAACATCCAGTCCACCTATTCGAACTCCTATCCCTCGAGTTTCTCCGCCACCACGACCACGCCGACCAACGCCGGCTACATTCCCTTCTCCCCGCAGGTCATGTATGCGCAGCGCGGCTTCGGCTACGGCGCGAACCAGAGCGCCACCACCGGCAAGACCGTGGTCGCGATGAGCAGCAACCTCGACAGCCTCACCCCCGGCAGTTCGAGCTTCAACACCACGCTGAGCTCGGATACGACGCTGTTCCAGACCGCCCTGGCGGCGGAGACCAACAGCACCAGCACCAAGGAAATCAAGGCCTCCGCCGGCCAGGCGACGACCGCCGGGCTGGTGCAGGGGGCCGGCAGCCTGCTGGGCTCGCTCACTGCTTCCTGCGCCGGGCAGTACGTGATCCTGGTCACCGACGGGCTGCCCACGATGGACCTGAGCGGCAACAACTGGCCTCCGCTGGGCAGCGCCGCCGGCCAGGGCTACGGCGTAAAGGCGGCCTTCTACGGCGTGGCCGGCAACTCCGCCTCCGGCATCGTCGACGACTCCACCAACAGCGGCGGCGCCAGCGGCTCGCTGGACGTGTCCAAGACCAACGACCAGGCGCTGATCGACACCATCAGCGCCATCCAGGCCCTGGCCAAGAAGGGCATCAAGACCTACGTCATCGGCCTGGGCGCCGGGGTCGATTCCACGGCCAACCCGGCCGCCTACTACGCGCTCAACGCCATGGCCATCGCCGGCGGCACCTCGCACGAGTATCCCGCGAGCAACGTGCCGGCCTTCAGCTCGGCGCTGAGCACCATCGCCGCGTCCATTTTCGGCGACGTCATCGCCTCCGCCCCGGCCGTGCCCGGCTATGTGCAGAGCGGCTCGCTGGCCTACCTGCTGGCCTCCAACAACGTGTACGGCAGCGAGCAGGGCTACCTCGACGCCTTCTCCACCGACGCCAGCGGCAACGTCTCCGGCAGTCCGGTGTGGCAGTTGCAGATGACCACCCCGCAGCGCCAGAGCGCCCTGTGGACCGACCAGGGCAGCAACACCGGCCTGGTCCAGCTGGCCAACGAGCCGGCCAGCGCCTTCGGCAGCCCGACCAGCCCGAGCGCGTCGACCATCATCAGCTACACCATCAATCCATCCTTCAACAGCGGGCAGTACCTGGCCGGAAGGGCCAGCGGCAGCTTCCTCGGCACCGTCACCTCGCAGTCCGACAAGCCGGTGATCCTCACGCGGCCCAACAACCCCTATTTCATCGGCAGCAGCTCCTACCGCAGCTTCGCGCAACTCAACTCCGCGCGCTCGCCGCTGGTGCTGTTCACCACCAACGACGGCTTCCTCTACGCCATCTCCGCCGGCAGCAACAGCACCACCGGCGGCGGCACCCTGCAATGGGCATGGATGCCCTCGGTGCTGCTTCCGCAGTTGCAGAACTACCTCACCTTCCAGTCCACCAACCCCATGAGCGGAGGCTTCACCACGGTGGACAGCTCCGACGGCAGCACCAGCGGCAACTGGGCCACCTACGTGGTCGGCACCGCGCAGAACGGCGCGCTGCACTATGACCTGCAGCTCACCGGCTGCAGCTCGGCCGGCGCCAGCTGCACGCCCAGCGTCAGCAAGGTCTGGTTCGACCAGCAAAGCGGCTACACCTCGCCGCCGCAGGCCGCGCCCCAGGCTCCGGCGATCTGGTGGGACGCCAGCAACGTCGCCTACGCCTACTACTTCACCACCTCGGGCTCCACCTCCTATCTCAACGTCAAGCGCGTGTACGACGGATCGACCAGCAGCGTCAAGATCGGCTTCACGCCCTCGTCGACCAGCTACGTGGACGTCTCCGGCGGCAAGCTCTACGTCGGTGACACCGCGGGCAACATCTGGTCCTTCGACCTGACCACCGGAACCACCGCCAGCAAGATCACCGGCCCCACGCTGGTGGGCACGGTGCCCAACGAGACCGGCGCCGGTGCCATCCGCTACCTCGGCATGGCGCAGACCTCCAGCGGCGTGTACCTGTGGGCCACCAACGACCACCAGGTCACGGTGTTCAAGTTCACCGGCGGTGCCGTCGCCTCCAGCACCACCGGGTGGACCACCTGGTGGTGGTCGTCCACCTCCGGCTCGGGCTACTACACCAGCACCGGCATGAGCACCTCCACCAGCAATCCCGGCGTGAACTCCACCACCGCGCCCTACTGGCTGGACAGCGGAAGCACCATCACCGACCAGTCCGCGGTGGAGGCCTCCACGCTGATCGTGCCGGTGACCATCACCCCGCAGAGCAGCTGTGGCATCTCCACCGCCCAGTACGACTTCTTCGACCTTTCCTCGGGCACCTTCCCGCAGAAGACCTTCTACGACGCCAACCACAACTACCTGACCGCCAACCCCGTGATCGGACTGGGAACCGCCTTCGCGCCGGCCATCTCCCAGAACGGCAACGGATCGGCCATCGTCTACGGCACGGCCTCGCAGAACACCCAGGGCAAGATCGGCTTCCAGGTCGCCGCCACCAGCGGCCTGCATGTCGGCCCCGGCGTGGTCGGCTGGCAGCCGGTGTGGATGACCCAGCCCTGAACGCGGCCTTCAGCCTGCGGGCGCCTGCCGGCGCCCGCAGGCGTTAGCATGGCTCGAGCCGCGCGCTGGTGCGCGGCCAGCCTGGAGAAAGCCGAGATGGTTCTGCTGGAATTCGCGATGGCCCCTGGCGGGAAGGGCGAGAGCCTCAGCCCCTTCGTGGCCCGCATCCTCGACGTCATCGACCGCAGCGGCGTGGCCTACCAGCTCACGCCCATGGGCACCATCCTGGAAGGCGACTGGGACCGCGTGTTCGGCGTGGTCAAGGCCTGCTTCGACGAACTCGAGCGCGACTGCCCGCGCATCACCATGAACCTCAAGATGGACTACCGGCGTGGCGACCACAGCCGCATGTCCTCCAAGATCGACGCCGTCCAGACCCGGCTGGGCCGTTCGCTGAGCACCGGCTGAAGGCGCAGGCCCTCACCACCTGCGCACCAGCGCCGCCGAGCTGTACTCGAAGGTCTCCGAGCCCGGCTGGCTGCTCTGGGGGTAGTGCAGCCACAGCGCCTGCAGGCGCAGCCACCAGCCGGGCGCGGCGCGCCATTGCAGCCCGCCGCCCAGGTTGCCGCCCTCGAAGCCCCGCGGGGCCTGGTAGCCGTCGCCGCTGCCATTGCGGCTCCAGCGGGCATTGCTCAGCCCGCCCTCCAGGTACCACGACAAGCGGGCGCCGCCGCGCAGCAGCAGGTCCAGGTCGAGCACGCGGTTGATGTTGGGAATGCCCTGCGG
>JAKBBP010000023.1 GCA_021808445.1 Pseudomonadota bacterium | reverse complement strand
CCGCGCACAGCGCCGCGTAACCCAGGCGCTGCCCGGGCTGCAGGCCGGCAGCCCAGGCAAAGCTGCAGACGGTGACGCCGATGCCGAACAGCCAGGTCGGCGCGGCGCCGAAGCGCCGCACCGCGCGCAGCCAGAGCGGCATCCCGGCGGCGGCGGCCGCGAAATACAAGAGCAGGTAGGCCCCCGCCCACTGCGGCGCCCCGATGCGGTCGCGCACGAAAAACAGCACCAGCGTGGCCGGGATCGAAGCCGCCACGCCGCTGGTCACGTAGGTGGCGAGCAGGCTGCGAAAGGCCGGGTGCCGCAGGGGCTCGATGACGGCTCGAAGCCCCGCGATCGCCAGCGGGCGCGGCGCGAACTGGCTCGGCAGTTCCACCCCGCGCAACAGGACCAGCGCCACGCCCAGGCTGAGCGCGAAGCCCAGGGTGAACACGGCGGCGCCCCCCGCCTGCGTCGCCGCTGCGGCGGCAAGTACTCCGCCCAGGCCCAGGGCCTCGCGCCATGCGAACACCCGCGCGCGGGCCGCCTCGCCCTGCCCCAGCGCCGCCCCCCAGGCCTGGTGGGCGACACCGGCCGCGGTGCCGCCGGCCTGGGCCAGCCACAGGGCCGCGACAAAAGCGCTGGCGAAAGCCGCCCTGTCGACGCCCCGCCCGAGCCAGGCAGGCAGCGCCATCAGCGCGGCGAAGCCGGCAAGCGAGACCAGGCCCGACGCGGCGATGAGCTCCCAGGCTCGCCTGCGCGCGAGCATGCGGTCGGCCAGGCGGCCCAGCGCCGGGTCGACCAGGGCGTCGGCCAGGCGTGTACCGAGCAGCAGCGCGCCGAGCAGCCCCAGCGGCAGGCCGTCCCGGGTCCCGTAATAGGCCGGCAGGAATACGTACAAGGGCAACGCGACGAAGTTCAGCGGGAACTGGACCGCGCCGTAGCGCGCCAGAGAGGCGGGCGACGGATCCCGCAGCTTCTCGGCCGGGGTGCTCACCGCGTCGGCTCCACGCCGGCCAGCAGGGCTCGGCGCAAGTCGGGCTCGCTGCTGCGCGGCGACAGCCAGATGGAAAAGAAGGCGCGGGCGAAGTCCCGACCCTCGATGGTCCCGACGAGCCTGCCGTTGAACAGGAATCGGGTGCGCGCGCCCTTGGGCGTGTCGGGCTGGTACAGGCCGAGCAGCGTGTCGCCGGCGCGCACATCGGGAAACACCCTGCGCATGTGTTCTCGCCAGGCCCGAAGCTCTGCCGGGCTGCCCAGGCCGAGACCCGCGATGAGTTCGGCCGACTTGTCGGCGATGTCGACCCCGCGCAGGCTGCGTGCATAGCGCAGTTCCAGCGCGAAAGGCCGGGCGGTGAGGTGCGCCGGGTCCAGGCCCTCGGGACCGACCCACAGCCAGGCGCGATAGATGTCCAGCCCCCACCAGCGCAGCTCGGCACTGCCACTCAGGCGGGCCCCGCCCAGCGCCTGCTCCACGCGCGCCGGGGCGCGGCGCACGGCCTCGGCGCGGCCAGGCGTCGAGGCCCAGGCCAGCCAGGCCGCGCCCGCCAGCAGCGCGGCACGCCGCGCCGGCGACTCAGGCCGGCCGGCGCAGGGTGAACTGGAGGACGTCGATGCTGCCATGCGCGAATCCGGCCTCGCAATAGGCCAGGTAGAAGTCCCACAAGAGTTCGAAGCGGCGATCGAAACCCTGCCCGCGCACTGCGGGAAGCCGCGCCAGGAAGCGTTCGCGCCACTGGGCCAGCGTGCTCGCGTAGTCGGCGCCGAAGGCATGACTGGCCAGGACCTCGAGGCCGGCCTTTCGCGCCTGCTCGACGAAGGCCGATCGGCTGGGGAGCATGCCGCCCGGAAACACGTAGCGCTGGATGAAGTCGGTGCCGCGCCGGTAGTCCTCGAACAAGGCCTCATCGATGACGATGGTCTGGATGCAGGCACGTCCGCCAGGGCGAAGCAGTCCCGCCACGCTGCGGAAATACGTGGGCCAGTAGGCTTCGCCCACGGCCTCGAACATTTCGATGGAGGCGAGCGCGTCGAATCCGCCCGCGGGTGCCAGTCGCTGCGCATCCCGGTAGTCGCACAGGTGCACCCTGGCCCGCTCCTCCAGCCCGGCGTCGCGCAATCGCGCCTGGGCGAACTCCAGCTGTCGCTCGGACAGGGTGATGCCATCCACCTGGAGTCCGGCACGTGCAGCCGTCTCGGCGAAACCTCCCCAGCCGCAACCCAGTTCGACCACGCGCTGGCCGGGGCTCGGTTGCAGTTCACCGAGCACGCGGTCGAGCTTGGCCTGTTGCGCCTGCTCCAGGCTCATGCCGGGCCGGGCGAACAGCGCCGAGGAATAGTTCATGCCCGGATCCAGCCACAGCTGATAGAAGTCGTTGCCCAGGTCGTAGTGGGCGTGGATGTTGTCCCGGCTGCCGCGCCGGGTGTTGCGCCGCAACAAGAGGTGGCGCAGGCGCGCCATCAGGGTCCCCAGCGGGCTTCCGTGCAGCGCGCGCTCGACCACCGCGCGGTTGGCCACCAGCAGGCCGAGCAGCGCCGGCAGGTCCGGGCTGCTCCACTGCCCGTGGAAGTAGCCCTCGGCGCATCCGATGTCCCCGCGACGCAGCACGGCACCGAACACGGACCAATCGTGCACCTGCGCCTGCGCCACGGGCTGACCGGGCTCGTCGCGGCCCAGCGAGAGCTGGCGGCCGTCGGGCAGGCGAAGTTCGAGGCGCCCATGGCGCAGCTTGCGCAACATGGCCAGCACGCTGCGCGCGGCCAGTGGCACGCGGGCGGAGCGCCGGCGGGGCACGGAGACGGCGCCGCCGTGCAGGGCGCCTGGACGAGTGGAGTCGGAGCGGGCGTTCATGGTGTCAGGGGTTCTCGGGAGGCCTGCGGCCTGGAAAAAAAGGGCACGCGCTTGCGCCACAGGCCGAGCGCCTGCCAGTGGATGCGCGCGATGACCCCGAAACTGTGCAGGGGATGGGCGAGCAGCGCGAGCCGCGCGGAGCCCGGCGTAAGAACCTGCAGGCTGCCACCCAGGCTGGTGCGCAGCAGGGGGCCCAGGGCATCGTCGTGGTCCACGCGGGCGACCACGCGCTCGACGCCGTCGCGCGTGCAGCGCAGGAAGCGGAAGCGGTAGCCTCCCTCGATGCGGCAAAAGGGCGACACGTGCATGGCCTTGTCGGCGCGCAGCTCCTCGCCCCAGGCCAAGCTGCGACCGTCGCCGGAGCGCAGCACGTAGCAATGGCGCTCGCCAAAGGTGCTGTTGACCTCGGCCACGACGGCGGCCAGCGAACCGTCCTCGCGGTGGCAGTACCAGAAGCTCACCGGCTTGAACACATAGCCCAGCACGCGGGCGAAGGTCTGCAGCCAGATTTCTCCCCGCGCGTCGTGCACGCCATGCTCGCGCAGCAGCCCCTCGATCCAGGCCAGGCTGTCGTCACCGCCTTCGCCATGGTCGGCATCGTGGAAACTCAGCCAAGCGGCGCGATTGCGTGCGATCGCCAGCGTGGCCTCGCCCCGCGCCAGCGCGCGCATGGGAAGCATGAGAAAGAACACGCGGTAGGCGAAGGCATGACGCGCCGGGCGCAGGCGCGTGTGGTGCACCACCCCGCGTCCGATCAGCGCAGCGGTCACGTCAATACCCTCTTCGCAGCGCTCATGCCAACATCTCCAGAACCTCCTCGAAGCCGCGCGACGCATGCACACGTTGCTGGTCCAGCCAGGCCTGGGCGGCTGCGCGTCCGGCGCGCAGGCCATCCTCGTGAAAGCCGTGCCCGCACCAGGCTCCGCAGAAGTAGCTTCGCCGCCGCCCCTGCAGCTGCGGCACCCGGGCCTGCGCGGCGATGGCGGCTGCGTCGAACACCGGATGGGCGTACTCCATTTCCTGCAGCACCTGGGCAGGATCCGGCTCGCGCAGCGGGTTGAGGGATACCAGCAGGGGGCGCTGGAACGGTACCGGCTGCAATTTGTTGATCAGGTAATGCAGGCACACCGAGGAGGCTTCGGCCCCGTCGGTGCCGTCGCCGCCGGGCTGATCGCTCTCGAAATTCCAGGCCGCCCAGGCCTTGCGGCTGCGCGGCAGCAGCGTGGCGTCGGTATGCAGCAGGGCACGGTTGGGTTGATAGCGCACGGCGCCCAGCACCTCGCGCTCCGTGTCGTCGGCATCGGCCAGCAGGCCCAGGGCCTGGTCGCTGTGGCAAGCCAGCACCACATGGTCGAACCATTCGGTTCCGGAGTCCGTGCTCACTTCCACGCCGACCTCGTAGCGCTTGACGCGACGCACCGGACATTCCAGCCGGGCATCGGGCAATTGCTCCACGATGCGCTGCACGTAGCGCCGGGCGCCGCCGCGCACCGTGTACCACTGGGGCCGCCCCTCGACCTGCAGCAGCCCGTGGTTGTGGCAGAAGCGCACCATCGAGGCCAGCGGAAACTCCAGCATGCGCCGTGCCGGGCAGGACCAGATGCAGGCCACCATCGGCAGCAGATAGTCCTGCACGAAAGCCTCGCCATAGTCCCCTTCGCGCAGGAACTGGCCCACGCTGCGCTGCTCGTCCCGCAGGCCCGCCTGCGCCAGCGCCGTGGCCTCGCGGTTGAAACGCAGGATGTCCCGCAGCATGCCCCAGAAGCGCGGACGCAGCAGATTGGCGCGCTGGGCGAACACGGTGTCCAGGCTGGAGCCGCTCCACTCCAGCCTTGCGCCCCCGTTCAGGGGCCGCTGCACGGAAAAGGACATGTCCGACTTCGCCAGATCCACATCGAGCTCGGCGAACAGCCCCAGCAGCCCGGGGTAGGTGCGCTCGTTGAGCACCAGGAAGCCGGTGTCCACGGGGTAGCTGATGCCATCCACGGTGGCGTCCACCGTGTGCACATGGCCTCCAAAATGCGAGCCGGCCTCGAAGACCGTCAGCCGCGCATGGTCCTTCAGCGCCCAGGCGGCCGCCAGCCCGGCGATGCCACTGCCGACGATGGCGACCCTGGGCTGCTGTTCGCCGCGATCGCGGCGCGAGGGGTTCGGCTGGGACATGATTGCGCTCGAAGGAGAAGGGGACCTGAGCTACATACGTTGCGCGAACCGCAACGGATTCAGGATTCCCGTGCGGGAGGGTCTGCGAGCGCATTGTCGCATGTTTGTCCAGGACAGATGGCGCCCCGTTTTCGTCTGACCGCATATCCTCGGCTGTTTGTCATGGACATTCTGATTGCGCGCTGCTTGGCGTCTCCCCGAGATTCCCATGCCGGGAAGCTGGTAAACCCTTAGACTGAGGCTTCACCATGAGCCTGCTGCTGTTCAAGATCGCCGTCACCCCGCTGCTGGTCCTCGGCGCGACCTTGCTGCAGCGGCGCTTCGGGGGTTCCGTCGGCGGGTTGCTGACCGGCCTGCCGCTGACCTCCGCGCCGCTCTCGGTGTTCCTGGCCATGCAGAACGGCCCGGACTTCGCCTCGCGCGCGGCCGTGGGCACCCTGCTGGGACTGACAGGAACGGCCGGCTTTTGCGCGACCTATGCGCGGGCCGCGCGGGGGCGCCGCTGGGCCCCGGCCCTGTTGCTGGCCAGCCTGGCCAGCGGCAGCCTGTTCCTGCTGCTGGCACGCCTGCCCCAGCACCCCGGCATGGCCGCGGCGATGGTGTTTCCGGCCCTCATTGCGCTGGCGCTGCTGGCCGGCCGGCAGGGGCCGATCCTGCAGACCCGGCACCCCTGGTGGGACCTGCCGGCGCGCATGGGCTTTGCCCTGGCCGTGGTGCTGGGCATCACCGCCGTCTCGCTGCACCTGGGCCCCACCTGGAGCGGCATGCTGGCCGCGCTTCCGGTGCTGTCGGCGACCATGGGAGGCTTCACGCACCGACAGGCGGGCCCCGAGGCGGCACGCGCCCTGCTGCGAGGCATCATCGTCGGCTGCCTCGGCGCCGCCACCTTCAACCTGGTCGTGGCGCTGTGGCTGCAGCGCGGCGGCCTGGCCGCCGCCTATGGCCTGGCCCTGGTCGGTGCCCTCGGTGCCGCGGCCTTGGGCCACGTAGCCTTCGCTTCGGGGAGCGGCGCCACGAAATTGCTACACAAAGTATTCCAGCGCGCCTGAAACCGACTATCCTGGGCGCAGCGAACATCATCGCGTCGCGCAATGGGAGATTCGCGCCATGGATTCGCAGTCACGAGCCAAGGTCTGCCTTTTCGAGGCCATCGTCGCATCGCACGACGACGCCATGGTCAGCCTGACGCCCGACGGCCTGGTCAGCAGCTGGAATCCCGCCGCGCAGCGGCTGTTCGGACACTCGGCGCCCCAGGCGCTTGGGCAGCCGATCGAGGCGCTGCTCGTGCAGCACGCCCCGCGTCTGCCGGGCAAGGACTCCGAGGTGGCGCAGGCCCTGAGTTCCCCGGCGCTGGTGCGCGCAGCCGGTGGCACCCTGATCTCGGCGCTGGTGACGCGGCGCCCGCTGCAGGACTCCCGGCTTGGCGACGTGGGCACGCTGGTCACGGTCCATCCGCTGCGCCAGGCCCTGTCCCAGGCCCAGGACGGCGGGCCCAGGGCGCAGCCGATCAACGTCTACGAATCCCTGGTCGAGTCCACCGACGATGCCATCGTCACCAAGACCCTCGGAGGCATCGTGCTGAGCTGGAACCCGGGTGCCCAGCGCATCTTCGGCTACAGCGCGGCGGAAATGATCGGCGAGCCGATCACCAGGCTGATCCCGGTGGATCGCCTGCACGAGGAGGAGATGATCCTGCAGCGCATCGCCAGCGGCGAACGCGTGGAGCATTTCGAAACCGTGCGCGTGCACCGCGAAGGCCACCTCGTGCATGTCTCCGTGACCATATCCCCGCTGCGCGACGCGGCCGGACGCATCGTCGGCGCGTCCAAGATTGCGCGCGACATCGGTGAACGCATCCTGGCCGCGCAGACCATCTGGCGCCAGGCGAACCAGGACGCGTTGACCGGGCTTCCCAATCGCCATGCCTTCGGCCAGCGCCTGGGCATGGAGGCCCAGCGCGCACGACGCGACCTGGAGGCCTTCGCCCTGCTCTACGTGGACCTCGACCACTTCAAGTCCGTCAACGACTCGCTGGGGCATGCGGCAGGCGACGCGCTGCTGTGTGGAGTGGCCGAGCGCATGCGCGAGGCGCTGCGCGCCTCCGACGTTCTGGCTCGCCTGGGCGGCGACGAATTCAGCGTGCTGCTGCCCGCCCCAGCCGATGCGCGCACGGCGCGCCGGGTCGGCGCCAAGCTGCTCGAGGCGCTGGCGCCGCCCTTCCCGATCGACGGCCACGCCATCCACACGTCCGCCAGCATCGGCCTGGCGGTGTTCCCGCAGGATGCCGGCGGCCCGGACGATCTGCTGCGCTGTGCCGACCTGGCGATGTACGAGGCCAAGCATGCCGGGCGCGGCCGCACGGTGGTCTATGAGGCGTCCATGGACCAGCGGGCGCGCGGGCGCCTGGTGCTGGCCGGCGACCTGCGCCGCGCCTGCCAGCTGGGCGAGTTGTTCCTGCTGTATCAGCCGGTGGTGCGTACCGCTGACGGCGCGCTGGCCAAGTTCGAGGCCCTGGTGCGCTGGCGCCATCCGGCCTTCGGCGTGGTGCAACCCGCCCGGTTCATCGCGCTGGCCGAGGAAAGCGGGCTGATCGTCGAAATCGGCGAATGGGTGTTTCGCAGCGCCGCGGAACAGGCGCTGCGCTGGCAGGGCCCGGACGGCCAAGGACCGCAGCTGAGTTTCAACGTCTCGCCGGTGCAACTGGCCGCCGACCATGACCCCACGCAGGGCTGGGTGGATTACCTGGACCGAATCGGGCTGCCGCCGCAACGCCTGGTGGTGGAGGTGACCGAAACGGTGATCCTGGACGAGTCACCGCGCATCGCGCAGCGCCTGCGGGATCTGCGGGCGCGGGGAATGCAGGTCGCGGTGGACGACTTCGGCACCGGCCACTCCAACCTCGCCTCGCTCAGCCGGGTGGAGGTGGATTACCTCAAGATCGACCAGTCCCTGGTGCGAAGACTTCCCGGGGATACGCGCAAGCATGCGATCTGCGAGGCCATCGTCGCCATGGCCCACCGCCTGGGGATCGGCGTCATCGCCGAGGGGATCGAGACCGAGGAGGAGCTGGCCCGCGTGCGCGACATCGACTGCGATTTCGGGCAGGGCTACCTGTACGCGCGTCCGCTGGACGCGCAGGCCGCGGGCGAATGGATGGACCAGAACCAGGCGCGGCGCCGGACAACTAGCTAGCTTCGTCCCCCAGCCAGCAGGGCCTTGAGGAGCTCGAGGTCCTCTGCGCAGGCGAGCGCCGCGGTCTGCTCGATGTGCCGGTACAGGCGCACCAGCTCCAGCCCCGTGTCGGTGAGGCGGCTGCCTCCGCCCTGGGCTCCCCCGTGCACCGATTCCACCACCGGCGCACGCAGGCAGCGATTGAGATCGTCGAGCAGCATCCAGGCCCGCCGATAGGACATGCCCAGGCTGCGCGCCGCGGCGGTGATCGAGCCTGCATCGCGCACGGCCTCGAGCAACTCGATCCTGCCGGGGCCCACGGCAATGCGCGCGCCCAGGGTCAGGCGCAGCCGGAAACGCGCCACGGGGGCGTCCTCGGCGGCCTGTGCGACGGCACGTTCTGGGGCGTTGCGGACAGCAGGGTCGGGCATGCGAAGACGAGACGGCGAGGGCGGCGCCACGCGGCCGCCCAGCCCACAGCATAGGGCCGGTGCGCTTTGCGGCCCGTGTCGTGCGCGGCCTCGTGCAGCGCCGGCGGATCCCTCCGACAATCTCGAGCTTCCCGCCAGCGCCCGGCTGCCGCCCCCGACCGATGCCACCCAACCACCCTGCCGCGTCCTGCAGCCCCTCGGAAACCTCCGTCTGGAGCGTCCCGGGATTCGCCCGGTTCTGGCTGGCCCGTGTCGCGCTCACCGGCGCGTACCAGATGCTCAGCGTGGCCATTGCCTGGCAGATGTACGCGATCACCGGCAGCGCCCTCGACCTCGGCCTCGTCGGCCTGGTGCAGTTCCTGCCGCGCATGGCGCTGGTGCTGGTTGCCGGCAGCGTGGTGGACCGCTTCGAGCGCCGGGATGTGGTCGCCGTCAGCATGGCGTTGCAGGCTGTCGCCGCGGGGGTGCTGGTTGCCGCGGCCCAGGGCTGGGGCCTGCAGCCCGGACGTCCCCTGATCCTGGGCCTGTCGGCCCTCGTGGGCGCCTGCCGGGCCTTCGATACGCCAGGCATGCAGGCCATGCTGCCGGCACTGGTCCCCGAGACCCTGCTGGCCCGGGCCATCGCGCTGGCTGCCTCGGCCACCCAGGCCGCCAGCGTGATCGCGCCGGCGCTTGGCGGCCTGCTGCTTGCCCTGGGCCCTGGCTTCGGCTACGGCCTGACCTGCGCGGTCGACCTGCTCGGCGTGAGCCTGCTGCTGAGCCTGCCGCGCATGCAGGGCACCAGACGCGCGCGCATCACCCTGGACTCCATGCTCGAGGGCGTGCGCTACATCCGCGCGCACCCGGTCGTGCTCGGCGCCATCTCGCTGGATCTGTTCGCGGTGCTGCTGGGCGGCGCCACCGCGCTGCTGCCGGTGTACGCACGGGACATTCTGCACATTGGTCCCTGGGGTCTGGGCATGCTGCGCGCCTGCCCCGCGGTCGGCGCCCTGCTCACGGCGGCCTGGCTGGCGCGCCACCCTGTCCAGCGCCATGCCGGGCGCCTGATGTTCTCCACGGTGGCAGTGTTCGGGCTGGCCACCGTGGTGTTCGGCCTGTCGCGCTGGACGGGGCTGTCGATGCTCGCGCTGGCCGTGCTGGGCGGCTCGGACCTGATCAGCGTGGTGATCCGGGGCACCCTGGTGCAGCTGCAAACCCCGGATGCGTTGCGCGGCCGGGTCAACGCGGTGAACTCCCTGTTCATCGGCGCCTCCAACCAGCTCGGAGAATTCGAGTCCGGCTTCACCGCGGCCTGGTTCGGCAGCGTGCCCGCGGTGGTCCTGGGCGGTCTGGGCACGCTGGGCGTCGTGCTGCTGTGGCGCCGCATGTTTCCCGCGCTGGCACGCTACGACAGCCTGTCCTGAGCGGGCCTCTCGGCTCGCCGGGCCGCCCGGGCGGATTCAATCCGCGGGGAACAGCGCGAAGCGCAGCAGGAACAGTGCAGCCACCACCCACAGCGCCGGGTGCACCTCGCGCGCGCGCCCGGTGAACAGCTTGAGCGCCGCGTAGGCGATGAAGCCGAAGGCCAGGCCGTTGGCGATGGAGTAGGTGAAGGGCATGACCAGCGCGGCCAGCGCCGAGGGCACCGCCTCGGTGACGTCGCTCCAGTCGATCTGCAGCAACTCGCGCATCATCAGCCCCGCCACGTACAGCAGGGCCGGCGCGGTGGCCCAAGGCGGCACCACCGCGGCCAGCGGGGCGAAGAACAGCGCGGCCAGGAACAGCACCCCCACGGTCAGCGCCGTGAGGCCCGTGCGCCCTCCCGCCTGCACGCCCGATGCGCTCTCGATATAGGCGGTGGTGCTGCTGGTGCCCAGCAGCGAGCCGGAAAAGATCGCCAGGCTGTCGGCGAACAGCGCCCTGCCCAGGCCTTCCTCGCGCGCGCCGTCGAGCAGGCCGGCCTTGCGGGCCAGCCCGGTCAGGGTCCCCGTGGCGTCGAAGATCTCCACCAGCACGAACACCAGGATGATGTGAAAGAAGCCCCCGCGCAGTGCCCCGGGAATATCCAGCTTGAGCAGGGTCGGGGAGATGCTCGGCGGGGCCGACACGATGCCCTGGAAGTGGGTCAGTCCCAGCAGCATGCTGACCACGGTCACGGCGAGAATGCCGATGAGGATGGCACCGCGCAGACGAAAATAGTCCAGCACCGCGATCAGCAGAAAACCCAGCGCCGCGAGCAGCACCGGCAGGCTGTGCAGGTCGCCCAGGCCGACCTTGGTGGCCGGATTGGCCACCACGATGCCGGCACCCGACAGCGCGATGATCGCCAGGAACATGCCGATGCCCGCGGCGATGGCGCTGCGCAGGGAGCTCGGAATCCCCGCCACCAGCCAGCGTCGCAGGCCGGTGATGGTCAGCGCGACGAACACGCAGCCGGAGATGAACACCGCACCCAGCGCCTGTTGCCAGGTGAAACCCATGCCCTTGACCACCGTGAAGGCGAAAAAGGCATTCAGCCCCATGCCTGGAGCCAGCCCGACCGGCCAGTTGGCGACGAAGGCCATGATGAAGGTGCCCAAGGCCGCGGCGAGGCAGGTGGCGACGAACACGGCGTTGTGGTCCATTCCCGTCGTGGACAGGATCGACGGGTTGACGAAAATGATGTACGACATGGTCAGGAAGGTCGTCACGCCGGCCATGACCTCGGTGCGCACGTCGGTACCGTGCTCCCCCAACTTGAACAGGGATTGCAGACTCATTGTTGTTCTCCTCCGGTTTCGCGAGCCAAGCTTAGTCTAGTGACAACGAGTGTCCTGTCCCGCCAGGGGCTGTTGCAGGACACCAGCAAGCTGCGAAATTGCCGGATTGGATGCAAACTTGCACCCAGACAGGTAATCTTGGGCCCGTCGCCGGCTCCGGCTCGGCGCCAACCTCTGGTTCCGGAAGGATCATGGAAGTCCAAATCGACAAGCGTTACCCGCTGCAGGTGGATCCCGAACGTGCGTGGGCTCTGCTCAGGGACATCCGCGCGGTGGCCGGCTGCATGCCGGGCGCGCAGATCACCGAGCAGTTGTCCGAGACGAACTACCAGGGGCTGATGAAGGTGAAAGTGGGCCCGGCGCAGGCCCAGTTCGGCGGCACGGTGGAGGTGCTCGAGCTGGACGCCGGCGCGCGCCGCCTGGCACTGCGTGGCAAGGGAGCCGACAAGGGCGGGTCCTCCGCGTCGATGGAACTGCACGCCATGCTCGAGCCTTCCGCGGACGCTCCGGGCCAGACCACGCTGCATGGCGACGCCCGCGTGGAGGTCAACGGCAAGTTCGCCCAGTTCGGCGGGCGCATGATGGTGCAGGTCTCCGAGCTGCTGCTCGGCCAGTTCGTCGCGAACTTCCAGACCGCGGCACAGCAACTTCCGGCGGCACCCGCAGGATCGGCGGGCGCCGCCTCCGGCGAGGCCCCTGCGCCCTCGCAGGCATCTCCGGCCTCGAACGGGCCAGGCCCGGCACGGCAGCCGGATTCCGCGGCCGCGCCGCGCGCCTCCGCGGGCGAACTCAACGGCCTCGCCATCGTGTGGGCCCTGCTCAAGTCCTGGTTGGCTGGGCTGTTCGGCCGTGGCAAGCGCTGAGGCCTGGGAGCTGCGATGAACAGCATCGATATCGACGTGCTGCGCACTGCGCTGGATTGGCTGGCGGCGGGCCGGCGGGTGGTGCTCGGCACGGTGGTGCGCACCTGGGGATCGGCCCCGCGTCCTCCTGGCTCGCTGATGATCATTCGCGACGATGGACAGGTCGCCGGCTCGCTTTCGGGTGGCTGCATCGAGGACGATCTGATCCGGCGCGTGGCGGCCGGCGAGCTGGCCCTGCACCGCCCCGAGACCACGGTCTACGGCAACAACGCCGAGGAGGCCCAGCGCTTCGGTCTGCCCTGCGGTGGCAGTGTGCAGGTGGTGCTGGAGCCCATGGTGGACAGGGACTGGCCGGCCGAGCTGCTGCGCCGCGTGGAAGCCGCCGAGCGCACCGAGCGCGTGGTCGATCTGGACTCCGGCGCGGTGCGCCTGCGCAGGGCCAGGGCAGGCGATGCGCTGTTCTACGATGGGCGCGAACTGCGCACCGTGCACGGTCCGCGCCAGCGCCTGCTGATCATCGGGGGCGGACAGCTCTCGCGCTACCTGGCCACGATGGCGGTGATGCTGGACTACCGCGTCACCGTGTGCGAGCCGCGCACCGAATACCACGAAGGCTGGGATGCACTCGCCGGCGTGGAGTTGTCCTCGCGCATGCCCGACGACGAAGTGCTGGCCATGCAACTCGACGAAGCCAGTGCCGTGGTGGCGCTGACCCACGATCCCAAGCTCGACGATCTGGCGCTGATGGAAGCCCTGCGCACGCCCGCCTTCTACGTCGGCGCGCTGGGCTCTCGCGTGAACAACGAGCGGCGCCGCGAACGACTCTTGCAGTTCGACGTCAGCCCCGAGCAGGCTGCGCGCCTGCGCGGTCCGGTGGGCCTGCGCCTGGGCGCGCTGACTCCCCCCGAGATCGCCGCCAGCATCGTGGCCGAGATGACCGCGATCCGTCGCGGGGCCGACGTGTCGCAACCGCTCAACGACTGGAGTCTTTCGGCGTCGATCTGCGCGGTGGGTTGAGCCCGCCCAGGCGCAGCGCCAGCTGCGGAAGCACGAACAGCTCGTAGGCCAGCAAGGCGACCAGACCTCCCAGCAGGCTGCGCGCCATGGGACCGGCGACCGCCCAGCCGCCGAGCCCGGGCGCCAGCGCCAGCGGAAGCACCCCGAGACCCCATGCGAGGGTGAGCGCCAGCCGGGCCTCGAGACCCTCGCCGGCCAGTCGCAGCTCGGCGTCGGCATCCCAGGGTTCGGCCTGCGACGGCCTGCGCGAAGGTTCCGCAGTGAACATCCCCAGGGTGTCGCGCAGCACCACGGCGCCCAGCGCGAGCATCCCAAGCCCGGTTCCCAGGCCGAGCCGGGTTCCGCTCAGCCAGCTCAGGAGCATGGCCCCGGCCCACGCCACCACCAGCCCGGCGAAGACCAGGAACAGCTGGCCGTCCCGGCGCAGGCGCAGGCCCAGCACCAGCAGCACGGCGGCACCCGCCAGCGCTGCCCCCGCGAGCAGGCGCCCACGCTGGCGCGCACGCCCCGCCACGGGCAGGCGCAGGCGCAGCGTCACCCCCGGAGGCAGGTGCAACTGACGACGCAAGGCGAGGCTCGCAGCGTGCAGGAAGGCCTCCGGATGGGTCCAGGTGGTGGACGCGAGCACACGCAGGACGCGCACGCCGTCCACATGCTCGATGCTCGCCGACGCCGTGCCCAGGCGCAATCCCCCGAGGCTGCCCAGCGAAACCATGCCGCGCCGCGGCGTGCGGATCGGCAGGCTGCCCAGAGCCTGGGGTCCCTCGCGCTGGCCGGAACCCAGCACCACGCGCACGGGGACCGGCTGCGCGCCGACGAACACCCGACCGGCGTGTCCTCCGACCAGCGCGGTCTGCACCTGCTGCAGCACCGCCAGTGAGGATGAGCCGCTCAGGCGCAAGGCCCGCGCATGCAGGTGCAGGCGCAGCTGGGGCAGGCGCGGTGGCATGGCAAGCTGCACCCCCGTGGCCCCGGGCAAGGCGCCGAGGATCGCTGCCGCGCGCTTCGCACCCCGCTCGATGCGTCCCAGGCGACTGCCGCTGAGTTCCGCAACGACATCCGCGTCGCCGTCTCGCCCCGCGCCCTCCAGTTGCTGAAGACGCCTCGCGAACAGGCTGTCGACGCGGAAGGTGGCGCCGGCGAAGCCGGCCAGCACCTCGCGGATGCGCTGAAGCGCCTGAACCGGATCCGCGCCCGCGCGCAGGGCGATCTCGAGCCGGCTCTGCGCCGCACCCTCGCCGCGAGAAGCCAGGCCAGCATCCGCGGCACGCTGCATCACCAGACGAACCTGGGGCAGATGTTGCAAGGCTGCCGCCACGCGCGCTCCCATCAGCATCGAAGCCTGCAGTGACGAGCCCGGTGCCATGCGCATGTGCACGATGAAGGGCCCTTCGTGCGGGCTGCCGAGCCAGGCTTCGCGACTCTGCAGCGAGCCCCACGCACCAGCCGCGACCAGGGCCGCGGCGAGCAGGGCCACGAAGCTCCGGCGGGTCATGCGTCGAGCCTGCACGCTCATGTAGCGACGCCGCAGGCCACGCAGGGCCGGCGTGGTACCCGTCGGGCACCGATTCGAGCCGAGCAGAAGCGCCGCCAGCGCCGGCGTGAAGCTGGCCCCCACGAGCAGGGACACCAGCAAGGACAGTGCGGCAGCCTGTGCCACGGCGGCGAGCAGCCTGCTCGTCGCGCCGGGCACCAGCTGCGGAAGCAGCAATGCGAGCAGCAAGGCCACCCCGGCGGGAAGGCTCGCGCGCTGCGCGACCAGGGCGGCCTCGCACAGACGTTCCGGAACCGCCTCCGGGGCCGCCTGCTCGTCGCGGGAATGGCGCCGCCACGCATCCAGCAACAGCAGTGCGTCGGCTCCCGCCAGGAGCGCACCGAACAGGGCGGCGGACAGACGCTGCAGATCCAGCGCCCAGCCCCCTGCCGCCATGAGCCCGAGCGCGAGCAACAGGGTCAGTGCCGAAGCGCTGGCGCATGCCACCGCGAGGCGCCAGCCCGGCAACAACAGGCGCAGCCCCCCCAGCGCGAGCAGCAGGCCGAGCGCCAGCCCCCACGCCAGCTCGCGCAAGACCCGGCGCAGCAGATCCGCCGGATGCAGTACCGGCCTGTGCAGCACCACCCCTTCGCGGCTCAGGAGCCCGCGCAAGCGGCCCAGCGTGCGCTCCACGCCGCGGCTGACCCGCAGCGTCGAAGCGTCTGGCTGCGCGCGCACGACCAGCTCCATGCCTGGCATGGCACCGATGCTCGCCCCACTGCGCGCGGGCAAGGGCGCAAAAGCCACCTTGGCGACGT
Organism: Pseudomonadota bacterium; assembly: GCA_021808445.1. Taxonomy (GTDB): domain Bacteria; phylum Pseudomonadota; class Gammaproteobacteria; order Burkholderiales; family Burkholderiaceae_C; genus Thiomonas_A. The sequence continues at coordinate 26,551 of JAKBBP010000023.1, read as the reverse complement.
CGCCCAGGGTCAGCACCCGCGTGGGCGTGACGCGCAACACCGCCTCGGCCAGTCCCCGCGCACCACCTCCGGGCGTCTCGGCCCGCAGCAGCAGGCGCTGCTGGGCCGTCTCGACGTAGCCGATACCCGGCGTGATCACGGCCTTCCGGGTGGCTCGCAGTACCTGATCGATGCCCACGCCCAGATGCCACAAACGGCGTGGCCGCACCTGCACGAGCAGGGCGCGATCGCGCCCGCCGAACATGCGCACCGAAGCCACGCCGGGCACCGCGAGCAGGCGCGGGCGCAGCTGCCAGCGCACGATCCCACGCAGACGCATCGGCCCCAGCGCGGGAGCCGTCAATCCCAGGGCCAGCACCAGGGGGCGATCCCGGCGCGCGGCCCCGACCCACGGCGGCCGCACCAGCGCTCCCAGACGCAGGGCATCAAGACGTGAGCGCACGCTTGCGCGCGCCTCGGCCGCGGACACCCCGCTCGCGAAGTGAAGTCGCAGCCGCGAAAGTCCCGGCGTACTGCGCGAGGTCATGCGCTGCAACCCGCTCAGCCCCAGGAGCGCACGCTCCATCGGCGCGGTGGCCAGCGACTCCACCCTGCGCGGGCCCAAGCCCGGCACCCGCGCGCGCACCTCGACCAGGCGGGAGTGCACGCGTGGCAGGGCCTCCACGTCGGCCCCGAGCAGCGCGCGCAGTGCACAGAGCGCGGCCAGCGCGGCCGCGGCCACCACCAGGCCTGCACGGCGGATGCAAGCCGGCGCCAGGAGCGCCTGCGGGCCGCGTGCGCGCGCCATCAGCGCCGCTTCCAGGCGTCGCCGGCCGGAGGCAGGGTATGCGCCTCCGGAGGCGGCGTCAGAAGCAGCTCGGCTCCGCCGGTGACGACCTCCAGGGCCTGCCAGCCCGGTTGAACATAGCCATCCCCACTGGGCCACTTCGTGGAAATCGCCCGCGCGGTGAACTGGCGGTCGCCCCCGGCGGCGGCCGCTGACGCCACGAAGGCCAGGGCCTGACCGTCCACGAACAGCACGGCGGAATCGGGAACCCGGACCGCTCGCACCGGCGGCTGCCGCACGCGGCGGAACTCTGCCGGAACCAGACGCGCGATGCGCAACCCCGATGCTCGCTGTTGCGCGGCGCTCCATGACACCGGCGGCGGAAGCGCCGCCCGCGCGCTGGCCGCCAGGAGCAGGAGGCCCAGACACAGGGCCGCCATCTGCCAGGGCGCGGCGCCCCGCGGCAAGCGAGAGCGCGGGCCTGCGGATGGGACGTCGAGACGGAGGCGCGCGGACAAGACGGCAGGCGGATGAGGACGCTGGCCTGCCAGACTACCGGTCGAGCATCGCGGGCTCCATGCCCGAGGCGTAAGAGTTCCTTCAGCGTGCTACCGGAGCACCGAGGCGCCATCGGCCCGATCGCTCAGGAGCACGGGGGCGGGGCGGCCCTGCAGGGGCTCGGCCCCCACGCCCACCACCACCACGCTCGGCCGTCCGGCGTGCAAGAGCGCGGCACGCCCGAGATCGGCGACCACGTGTTCGCTCTGCAGCCGATCGGCGCAGCCTGCGCGCGAGACCACGCTGACTGCCGTGGCGGCGGGCCAGCCGGCGGCCTGCAACTCGCGCGACAGGGCGCCCAGGCGGCAGCCGGCCATGTAATAGACCTCGGTGTCGGCCACGCGAGCCGCGCGCACACGCCCCTCCCGGGTCATTGCGGTGCACAGCGCCACGCTGCGGCCCCGTCCCCTGCGGGTCAGGGGCCGCGCGGTGTCCGCCGCGGCGGCCAGCGCCGCGCTGACCCCCGGCACGATCTCGAATTCGATGCCCGCGGCGTGCAGCGCCTGCAATTCCTCGTCCAGGCGACCGAACACGCTGGGGTCTCCCCCCTTGAGCCGCACCACCAGCGCGTGTTCCCGCGCCATGCGCACCAGCAGGGCGCAGATCACGTCCTGCGCGGTGCTTGCGCGAAACCCGCGCTTGCCCACGTCGACCCAGCGGGCGTGCGGAGCCAGTTCGCGAAACTCGGCTCCGGCCAGCGCATCCACCAGCACCACGTCGGCCTGGGCGAGCAGTCGAGCAGCGCGCAGCGTGAGCAGATCGACCGCGCCGGGCCCCGCTCCGACGAAAGCGACGCGTCCCATCACGGCTGCGCCGCGGCGCCCACGAGCAGCGCCCCGCTCGTGCGGTGCGTATGCGGATCGACCAGGATCATGCCTCCGGCCACGCGGTTGTGCGCGTACTCGGCCAGGGGCAACTCCTGCTGCGCCTGCACCCGCACCCGCCCGATCTCATTGGGCCCCAGGGTCTGGGCGTTGACCTTCTCGAGACTGTGGATGTCCAGCCGGTCGTGGACTTGCACGATGCGCGCGGCAATCCAGGCATGCCCGTGTCGGATCCAGTACTTGCGCCCGACCACCGCGGGATCCCGATCCAGCCACGCCAGCGTGGCGTCGAATTCGCTAGCCGCAACGGGGGGAAGCTGCGCATCCGTGATCCAGTCACCACGGGAGATGTCCACATGCGCGTCGAGGACCAGGCCAACCGAGCTTCCCGGAAAGCCTTCCTCGATGCGCTCGCCGGCCTGCCAGAGCTCACGCAGCTGCGCGGTCTGTCCGCTGGAATGCACGCGCACGCGCTGGCCCAGGCGCAGCCCGCCACGTGCCAGGCGTCCCCAGAACACGCGTCGGGGATGGCCGGCGTCATCGTGCCCGCGCGCCACGTACTGCACCGGCAGCAGCAACGAGCCGTCGCTGGCGCCCTCTCCGGCCGGCAAGCCCTCGAGCAGGCGAAGCAGCGTCGGCCCCTTCCACCAGGGCCAATGCTCGCTCGGAGCGGCCACGTTGTCCGCGCGCAGCGCCGAGAGCGGAATCACTCCCGCGGGCACGATGCCGGCACCATCGGCGAATTCCAGCAGGGCGCCGCGCACCGCCTCGAACACCTCGCGGGCGCGGTCGACGGCGTCGAGCTTGTTGACCGCGAACACGATGGAACGCACGCGCAGCAAGTGCGCGAGCAGCGCATGGCGACGGGTCTGCGGGAGAAGCCGCGGCCGGCCCTGCGCAAAGTCCAGCTTGGTCACGTCCACCAGCACCACCGCGCAGTCGCTTCCCGCGGCGGCGGTGACCATGTTGCGGGTGTACTGTTCGTGCCCCGGGGCGTCGGCGATGATGAACTTGCGTCGCGGAGTCGCGAAGTAGCGGTAGGCCACGTCGATGGTGATGCCCTGCTCGCGCTCGGCCTCGAGGCCGTCGGTGAGCTGGGCCAGCAGCGAGGCGTCGCCGCCATGCCCCACGGCGTCGAGCTGGTCGGCCAGCAGCGCACGGCTGTCCAGCAGCAGGCGACCGATCAGCGTGCTCTTGCCGTCGTCGACGCTGCCGGCGGTGAGAAAACGCAGGGCCGGAAGTTGCGCCGGGGCCTGCGCCAGGATCTCGTGTTCGGCCCGCATCAGAAGTACCCCTCTTTCTTGCGCCGCTCCATGGCGGCCTGGCTGCTGCGATCGTCCATGCGCGTGGCGCCGCGCTCGCTCAAGGTCACCGTGAGCGTCTCCGCCACCACCTCCGCGGCGTTGGCCGCGCGACTCGGCACCGGGCAGGTGCAGCTCATGTCCCCGACGGTTCGAAAACGCACGTCCGCCACCTCGACGCGCTCCCCGGGGCGAGGCTGGGTGCATTCGGTCACCGGCACGAGCAGACCGTCGCGGGCCACCACGTCGCGCCGATGGCTGTAGTACAGCGACGGCAAGGGGATGTCCTCCCGGGCGATGTACATCCACACGTCGAGCTCGGTCCAGTTGCTGATCGGGAAGGCGCGGAAATGCTCACCGGGACGCAGGCGGGTATTGAACAGGGACCACAATTCGGCACGCTGCTCCTTGGGCTGCCACTGCCCGAAGGCATCGCGGTGACTGAAGATGCGCTCCTTGGCTCGCGCCTTCTCCTCGTCACGTCGGGCTCCACCGATGAGGCAGTCGAGGCGATGGTGCTCGATGGCTTCGAGCAGGGTCACGCTCTGGTGCGCGTTGCGCGACTCCTGCGGGTCGCGCAGCCGAACGCTGCCGCGGCGGATCGAGTCCTCCATGTGGGCCACGATGAGCTCGTCGCCTTGGCGCGCCACCTCCCGGTCGCGGAACTCGAGGACCTCCGGAAAGTTGTGCCCGGTGTCGACGTGCAGCAGGGGAAAGGGCAGGCGCCCGTGGAAGCCACCTTCGGCACGGCGCTCCCGAAAGGCCTTGTGCGCCAGGCGCAGCACGACGCAGGAGTCCTTGCCCCCGGAGAACAACAGGGCCGGGCGCTCGAAGGCACCCGCCACCTCGCGCAGGATGAAGATCGCCTCTTCCTCCAGCGCATCCAGATGTCGTTGATCCACCGCAGGCAGCGCCCGCTCGAGCGATGCCGGCCGCTCCGGCCCGGCGCCTTGCTGTTGTTGCACGATCGCGTTCATGTCTGCGCTCCCACCGCATGCCGCGCCTCGGGGTGCAGGCCGCACTCCTTGGCTCCGTCCAGTTCCCACCACCAGCGACCCGCCCGCTGGTCCTCGCCCACGGCCACCGCGCGCGTACAGGGCGCACAGCCGATGCTGGGGTAGAAGCGATCGTGCAAGGGGTTGTAGGGCACGCCATGCTGGGCCACGTAATGCCACACATCGCCCAGGCCCCACGAGGCGAGCGGACTGAACTTCACCCGGCCGTCGGCACCGAGTTCGCGCTCGCCCACGTCGCCTCGCTGGGCGGATTGTTCGCGCCGCAGGCCGGTGATCCAGGCGCTGCGCCCTTCGAGCATGCGCCCCAGGGGCTCGAGCTTGCGCACGGCGCAGCAGGCCTTGCGCAGCGGCACGCTGCGGTACATCGCATCCGGGCCATGGCGCTGGACGAAGGACAGCACCGCTTGCTGCTCCGGCCGCCAGATCTCGATGTCCAGGCCGTAATGGCGCCGCACGCGCTCGATCAGTTCCAGGGTCTCCAGGTGCAGGGTCCCGGTATCCAGCGTGGCCACGCGGATATCCAGGCCATGACGGTGGATCAGATCGCTCAGCACCATGTCCTCCACGCCCAGGCTGCTCGCCTGGACCACCGCGCCCGCGTGCTCGGCGGCCGCCTGGCGCAGCAACTCCACGGCTCGTGCAAGCCCTTGCTCGTAGCGATCGCTGGCGCGCGCATGGCGCAGGGCCGCCGGCAGCACCGGGGCGTCCGGCGTGGCGACCTGGTCGATGGTGGCGAAGACTGGCGCGCTGGTCATGACAGGACCCTTCTCGCGACGGGCGCGGCGCTCATGCCGCGACCCCGAGGGCCGCCCAGCCCAGGCCGACGGGTCTCTGCAGGGGTTGGCGAGCGTCGGCCTGGTAGTGTCCGGGGAAGAATTCCAGCGCGCGCCGCGCCGCCAGGAGGTCCTGGTCCTCGCGGAGTTGGGCGGCATCGAAGCCACTGCGGGCCAGCGGCAGCACCATGTCGACCAGAACCTGGCCGGTGGCACGCAGTTCGCCGGTGTAGCGATGCCGCAGGCGCAGCAGCCTGGCCTGGGTGTAGGCGCGCCCGTCGGTCCATTTGGGAAACTGCAGAGCCAGCAGGGCCACTCCGGGCAATTCGGGAGCGAGCGCCTCGACCTCGAAATCGTTGGGCAGCAGCAGGCCGATGCGCGAACTCCGGGACAGGCGCTCGCGCCCCGCGGGATCGAGATCCAGCCAGTGCCGCAGGTCCAGCAGTGCGTGCGTGGGGGTCGGCCCATGCGCAGGCTCGTGGGCGCGCCAGGGGTCGCGGGAGGAATCGATGAATTTCATGCTGCCACCTTGCGTGCCGTGCTGCGTCGCACCGCGTCAGCGGCCGCCGCGAAAGGCGCCGGGCCGAGCCGGCGCGCCGTATCGATGAAGCGCTCGCCCTGCAGGCGCTGCTCTCGGTACACCTCGATCAGCGCTTCCACCGCGTCGGCGACTTCGTCGGCCGCGAAAGAAGCGCCGATGATGCGTCCGGGCGAGGCGCTTCCGCCGTGGGTGGAGCCGTCCCCCCCGCCCACCGTGATCTGGTACCACTCCGAGCCGTCCTTGTCGACGCCGAGGATGCCGATGTGGCCGCTGTGGTGGTGTCCGCAGGAGTTGATGCACCCGCTGATGTTCAGATCCAGGTCGCCGATGTCGAACATCTCATCGAGGTCCTGGAATCGCTGGGCGATGTCTTCGGCCACCGGCAGCGAACGGGCATTCGCCAGCGCGCAGAAGTCACCGCCAGGGCAGGCGATGATGTCGCCGAGCAGGCCGATGTTCGGAGTGGCCATGCCGGCCTCGCGCGCCTGCTCCCACAGCAGTGCGAGCTCGGATTCGCGCACCCACGGCAGCACCAGGTTCTGCTCGTGGCTCACGCGCAGCTCGCCGCGTCCGAAACGCTCGGCCAGCGCGGCGGCAGCGCGCATCTGCTGCGCGGTCGCGTTGCCCGGCGCCTGCCCAGGCCGCTTGAGCGAAAGCGTGACCACGCGGTGATCGGCCAGCCGATGGGCCCGCACATTGCGCTCGATCCAGCGGGCGTGCGCCGGGTCGGCCGTCGCGCGGCGCCTGGCCTCGGCCGCCTCGGCGATCTGCGCCGGTGTCGGCTCCTGCTCGGGCGGAGCCTCGAAGTGCTCGGCCATGGCCTGCACCTGGGCCTCGGTCACCAGCAGGGCCTCGGCTCCCACGTCGCGCTCGAGCATGGTCGAGAATTCGCGCTCCACCGCGTCCACGAAGGCTTGTCCCTCGGAGCGCACGAGGATCTTGATGCGGGCCTTCCACAGGTTGTCCCGGCGTCCGTAGAGGTTGTAGACCCGAAGGATGGCTTCGGTGTAGTGCAGCATGTGACGCACCGGCAGGAACTCGCGCACCACGCTGCCGATCAGCGGAGTACGGCCCATGCCGCCGCCCACCAGCACGCGCAGGCCGAGCTCGCCGGCGTCATCGCGCACCAGGTGCATGCCGATGTCATACCAGCCCGAGGCCACGCGGTCCTCCAGCGAGCCATTCACCGCGATCTTGAATTTGCGCGGCAGGAACGCGAATTCCGGATGCAGGGTGCTCCACTGGCGCAGAATCTCGCAATAGGGGCGCGGATCGGCGACTTCGTCCGGAGCCACCCCCGCCAGCGCGTCGGTGGTGATGTTGCGCACGCAGTTTCCGCTGGTCTGGATGCCGTGCATGTCCACGTCGGCCAGCAGGTCCATGACATCGGCGCTGCGCGGCAGCTCGATCCAGTTGTACTGGACGTTCTGGCGGGTCGTGAAATGCGCATAACCCCGGTCGAAGCGCTCGGCGATGTCGGCCAGCGCGCGCAGCTGGCGCGTCGCCAGGGCGCCGTAGGGCACGGCCACGCGCAGCATCGGAGCATGGCGCTGGATGTACCAGCCGTTCTGCAGGCGCAGCGGCTTGAATTCCTCGTCGCCCAGCGAACCTTCCAGGTGCCGGCGCAACTGGTCTCGGTACTGGGCGGCGCGCGCATGCACGAAGGCGCGGTCGAATGCACTGTAGCGGTACATGGGGCGGTGGGTCGCACGACACCGGGCTGCGGCGCTCGTGCAGGGTTCGACACAGCCTGCATGCTAGGCAGGCCCCCCCGCGATCCCAACTACCGTGTGGTGATACCCATAGGCTTGCCGGTTATAAGGCCGGCTCGACCTCTCTGCGCCCCTGGGGAACACTGCGCGCACGGAACCACTGCAGGGCCTGCACGGGCCCCAGCGGGCGGGCGATGGCGTAGCCCTGCCCGGCGTCGGCCCCCAGATCCGCGGCCAGGCGCACCAGCTCGGGGGTTTCCAGGCCCTCGACCACCACGGCCAGTCCCAGGCGGTGCATGAGCTCGGTGAGCCCCCCGACGATGGCCGCCACCGCCTGAGGGTTCGAAGGCATGTCGCGCACCAGCCCGCGGTCGATCTTCACCAGGTCGAACTGCAGCTGGCGCAGACGCAGCAGGGTGGAATGTCCGGCCCCCATGTCGTCCATGGCCATGCGGGTACCCAGGGCCTTGAGCGACTCCACCGTGCGATCGATGCTCGAGTCGCCGATCCACTGCTCGGTCTCGAGCAGCTCGAAGGTCAGGCGCGCGGGTTCGATGCCATGTGCCAGCAGGGCGCGCTCGACCACCACGCACAGGTCGCGCTGGCGCAGCACGCTGGGCGGCAGGTTGATCGAGGCGTCGACGCGCAGTCCTTCGCGTTCCCATTCCCCGAGCTGGCGCAGCACCTGGGTCAGGCCCTGGCTGAACACCTGGCCGAGCTCCACGCTGCCGCAGGCGGGAAGGAATTCGTCAGGCGTGCGCAGACGCTCGCCGTCGCTCAGGCGCGCCAGCGCCTCCACCTTGGTGCACTCGGCACTGCGCAGGTCGATGATGGGCTGGTACAGCATGCACACCTTCTGCGCGCCGATCAGCTCGCGCGAGCGCGCCATCGCGGCACCCGACATCGGCGGCGTCAGCGCGGCAGCCTCGAATCGTGCCCAGGCCTGGCGAAAGATCTGCATCACGGTGTCCAGCCACGGGCCCACCGCCTGGGGCCCGAACTGGCCGGGATTGCGCGCGAACAGCGAAACCACGGCCACCGGACGGCCATGGGCGTCGAGCACCGGGATGGCCGCGCTGCTGCGCACTCCGGCGGCCGCGGCCGCCTCGTGCCAGGGCGCCACCGTGGGGTCGAGCGCATGCACCACGGTCATCTGCACCCGGCCCTGCATCCAGCAGCGCGCCAGCGTGCCCTCGCCACTGACCTCGGCGCCCACGTCGACCAGCGCCTGCAAGGCCGCGCTGTGGTACTCGAACACGAAACGACCGTCCTCGCGCGGGCGCGCCAGCGCCACGCCGACGATGCCCGGCAACCCCTCCAGCGCGCGCCCGACGTGGCCGACGAAATCCGCCCACACCCCGAAGCGCTCCAGGTCGCCCAGCGCCTGCGTGGCCCATTCCCGGTAGGCGCGCGTGACCTCGTCGGCTCCCACGATGCGCTGCTGCAACTCGCGGCTCACCCGCTGCGCCAGTACATCCAGGAGCTGCAGGCGCCGCAGGCTGTGCATGGGCAACTGTCCGATGCGCTCGGCAAGCTCATGATGCAGCCCGAACAGCGCGCGGGTCAGGGCGGCGGAGGCCACGCCCACCAACGCATGCCTGCGCCCGGCGCGCAAGGCCACGCTCCCGCGCTCGTGCTCGACCGCGTCGGGCTGGAGCAAGGCGCGCAATTGCGCGGTCTCGCGGTCGCGCAGGCGCGCGCGCGTCTCCCCGTCCAGCGCAGCCAGCGCGGCGGCAGTCTGCCCATCCTCATGGAGCCGCGCGAAGTAAGCCCGCAGCAGGGCCTCGTCGAGGCCCAGTCCCTGGGACTGCGCCTCGGCCATCAGCTGCGCGGCGGCCTCCCCGTAGGCCTGAGGCGTGCGCGCGGCCGCCAGCGCGGAGAGCTCCCCACGCATGGGCTCACCCCAGCGCAGCCACCAGTTCTCACGTTCGGCCTTGCGCATCTTGCAACTCAGCAAGGCCGCATCGGCCTGGCGCAGCAGCCCGTCGACAGTGGTCTCGTCATCGGGATACATCGCCAGGCCCAGGCTCATGCCCAGGCGCAGGGCCGACGAGCCGGTGCCGAACTCGGCCTGCATGGCCTGCTCGAAAGCCCGCAGGCGCGAGGCCAGCTGCTCCGCCCCCTCCACGCGGTTGAGCACCAGCACGAACTCGTCTCCGCCGATGCGCGCGAGCAGATCGCGAGGACCCAGCGCGCCGCCCAGGCGCTGCGCCACCTGGCGCAGCACGGCGTCGCCCACCAGGTGGCCCCATCGCTCGTTGACAGCGGCGAAATCGTCCAGGTCCAGCCAGCCCAGCGCCAGGTGCGCACCCTCCTGGGCCACCTGCTCGAGCTCGCGCTGCAGGAAGTGGTCGAGACCATGGCGGTTGGGCAGCTGGGTCAGCGCGTCGTGCCGGGCCTGCCAGCGCAGGCGCTCCTGCGCCTGGCGGCGCTGCGTGATGTCCACGGCCGACCACACGGAATCGAAGTCCCCCTCGTCGTGATCGATGCGCCGTCCGGCGATCTCCCACCAGGCCGTGTCGCCGTCGGCGCGGCGCACGCAGACCTCCGCGCGGGCCTGGCCCACGTCGCGCAGCGGCACCTCCAATTGCTGGCGCCAGCGCCTGAACTCGGTCGAAGCGGCGTAGAGCTCGTCGACGCCCCGGCCGACCAGCTCGCGCGCATCGGCGTGCCCCAGCATCTGGGCCAGCGTGGCATTGGCTGCGCGGATGGTGCGCCCTTGCAGCAGGGCCATGCCCACCAGCGCGTTGTCCAGCATCGCGGCGTGCAGCGCCTGCTCGCGCTCGCCGCGGCGGCGCAGGCGCTCGAAACCCAGCAAGGTACCGGCCATGGTCGCCGCGAACTCGAGCAACTCCAGTTCCTCGGCTGCCGCCGGGCCGGCGGCCATGGCCGTCAGGGCGAAGGTGCCGATGAGCTCGCCTTCGTGCCAGACGGGATAGGAATGGCAGGAACCCAGACCCCAGCGCTGAGCCGGAGCACGCAGGTCCTCCCAGCGCGTGTCGGAGGCGATGTCGTCGACCAGCGCCGGCCGTTCGTGCAAGGCGACATTGCCGCAGGACCCGCTGCCCTGGCCGGGACGCAGCCCGTCGAACTCGGCCAGCAGGGCGGGCGGAGCGCCGGGTGCGGCGAACACGTAGAGTCGCCGGTCCTCCCCCAGCACCATGATGCTGGCCACGCGCCCGGGCGCGTGGCTCTCGGCCAGGCGACACAGGCGCTGCGCCAGCGCGGAAGGCGCATGCCCCGCGACCAGTTCGCGCAGGATGGAAGTGGCGAATTCAAGCCACTGGCGTTGGCGGGACGGCTCGGACGTCATCGACGGGCGCTGGCGAATCGGGAATGCGGAACTTCGTGGACCGGCCGGCCCCGCGCTGCGGCAACGGCCCTCGCGGGCGCGCCGCCAAGCGCCCTCGCGCGGGGGGCCCGGGGGGCAGACGAGAGGAAGCTGTCGTGATGTTGGGGTGATTGTGCCGTGAATCCGCGCAGATCCCCGCTGGCGAAGGCCCAAACGGAAAAAAATTCCGGAAAGTTATGACAATTTCCCCACATCGGAAGCCGGCGATCGTGGGCCGCGCTCAGGTGCGCCCGCTGAGCAGGTCCCGGTCACGCTGCTGCACGTAGCGCACCACCGCCTGGTCGAAGGCGAAGGTCTTTTCGCAGAACTCCAGGCCCAGGGGCACCAGGCTCTTGCCATTGGGCAACTGCACCGGCTCGTCCACATGCTGGATGCGCGCTGCCGTCTGCAGCGCCGTGCCCTTGAGCTGGAAACGCAGCTCCTGCAGGAGCTCACCGGCGCGCAGCGGGAAGTCCCCGCCTACCGGGGTGACCAGTACGCGCATGCCTCCCGCGCTGATGTCGTGGCAGCGTCCATTGACCGCCGCCGCGCCCTGGCGCACCAGCACCACGGCGCTGATGTCGCCGCTGCCCACCGGCACGCGGAAATACTGGCGCCGTTGCAGGTAGTACACCCGCGGCGGCAGCGCGGCCTGCAGCGCCTTGGCGCCGTTCCAGGGCACGGGCTCGATATCGTCCAGCTCGAATCCGACGTACACCCCCTCGAATCGCGCCACGGCAAGCACCGGCTCGCGCTGGTCCCACTGAACACCCTCCACCTCCGGAGGAATGTCGAACACGACGGTGTCGGCATCTTCGTCCACATCCAGCAGGATGGAGGGCATCTCGCGCGGCGCACCGTCAGCGAAAAGGTTCAACCTCTCGTGGTTGCGACAGATCTCGTGCAATACCCCCATGGCACGCTTGCGCGCAGTCAGGCGGTGTTTTTCCGAGAACAGGCTTTCGAGCAATTGCTTCATCCGGCGTCAGGGGGAGAGCGGCGCCCACAGTGTACGAATTTGCGCTTCCACGGCTGCCGCGACGCCGACAGGCGCCCCCGCGGGGGGGCGCGGCATGCCGAAGCCGCGGGATCTGGATTATGGTTGCGCACATGCGAGTCCCTTCGCTGCGCCGACCACCCTCCCCTCCCACCCAGACAACACCATGCTGCAGCAGATTCGCAGGTCCGAAGAACGAGGCCATGCCAGCCACGGTTGGCTCGAGTCCTTCCACAGCTTCAGCTTCGCGTCCTACTACGACCCGAACCACATCGAGTTCGGCCCGCTTCGTGTGATCAACGAGGACCGCGTGCAGCCTGGCGCGGGATTCGGCGAGCACGGCCACCGCGACATGGAGATCATCAGCTACGTGCTGGACGGAGAGCTCTCCCACCAGGATTCCCTGGGCAACGGCTCCACGCTGCGCCCCGGCGACGTGCAGCGCATGAGCGCCGGCACGGGGGTGCTGCATAGCGAGTTCAACCCGTCACACACCAAGGCCGTGCATTTTCTGCAGATCTGGATCAAGCCGCGCTCGACCGGCATCGCCCCGGGATACGAACAGAGACACTTCGGTGAGCAGGCGCGTCGCGGCCGCCTGTGCCGCATCGTGGACGGCCAGGCACGCGACGGCGCGTTGAGCATGCACCAGGATGCGAGCCTGTACGCCGGCCTGTTCGACGGTGCCGAGCACGCGGAACTGGACCTGGATCCGACTCGCCGCGCCTACGTGCACGTGGCGCGCGGCCGCGTGCACGTCAATGCCGTCGCGCTGGGCGCGGGCGATGCGCTGATGCTGCGCCACGCGGACAGGCTGCAGCTGCGCCACGGCGAATCTGCCGAGGTGCTGGTGTTCGACCTGGCGGATCGCTGACGGGACGCGAGGGGCCTTGCGGCCGGAGCTGGCGCGAGGCGCGTGAATCCGAATCTCCGGTTGAGGCGTAAGTCCAGACAGGCGGGCGGCGAAAGGCGGCTCGCCCTGGACCCAACCTCAACTTCCAGGAGCATCCCATGAACGCATCCGATGAGCGCAAGCTCCCTGCCCTCGATCGCCGTGACTGGTTCAAGCGCGGAGGCCTGTTCGTGGCCGGGCTGAGCGCCGCCTCGGCGCTGGCCCTGCCCACGCGCAGCTTCGCCGCCTCGATGTCCACGCAAGGCGACATTGACATGCTCAACGTCGCGCTGGGCCTGGAGTACCAGGCCATCGCCGCCTATCAGGTGGGCGCCGAATCGGGGCTGCTGCAAAAGCCCGTGCTCGCCGTCGCGGTGGAATTCCAGGGTCAGCACAAGGCGCACGCCGGGATCCTCGAGGCCACCATCTCCAAGCTGGGCGGCACGGCGGTGATGGCGAAAAAGCCGGCGGACTACGGCTTCCCCACGGACAAGCTGAAAAACCAGGCCGATGTGCTGCGCTTTGCCGCGGGCCTGGAAAAAGGCGCCGCCAGCGCCTACCTGGGCACGGTGCCGCAGTTCCACAACCGCGACCTGGCCAAGGCGGCCGCGAGCATTCTGGGCGACGAGACCATGCACTGGGCCATTCTGCTCAACGCGCTGGGCGAGAACCCGGTTCCGGCGGCCTTCATCGCCTGATACCCGGCGCCTGGGAGCAAGCCCCGCCCGGAGCGCGCCAGCGGCTAAGATGCGTGCCACCATGGCCGATCCCGGCCGGCCGTGGACCCCGCGTGCGGCGCCCCGCCGCGCGCGGGGCAGCACGACGCCGCCTGGCATGCCCGACCTGGAAAAACTGCTGGCCTTCACCGCACTCGGCGACCGCGAGGCCTTCTCGCGTTTGTACGAAGCCACGCGCCGCCGCGCCTGGGCCATTTGCCTGCGCCTGCTGCGCGACCCCACCCAGGCCGAGGACGCCATGCAGGACGCCTACGTGAAAATCTGGCACCAGGCCGCCAGCTTCCGTCCGGCTGCGGGCGCTGCCGAGGCCTGGCTGGCCGCGGTGGTGCGCAACACCTGCCGAGACCGCCTGCGCGCGCAACGCCGCGACCCGGCCGACAGCCTCGAGGAACTGCCCGAGGCCGCCGAGTTCGCCGACCCGGCGCCCAATCCCGAGCAACGCCTGGAAGCCAGTTTGTCGCAAGGCCATCTGCTCGATTGCTTCGGGCAGTTGCAAGCCCGGCAACGCGAGCTGTTGACGGAGTCCTACGTGCTGGGGCTGAGCCATTCCGAGATCTCCGAGCGCTTCGGCATGGCGCTGGGCACCGTGAAGACCGTGATCCGGCGCTCGGTGCTGGCGCTGCGGGAGTGCCTCGCGCGGGGGGCGGTGTCATGAGGCTGGAACGCCACCCCGAACTGCTCGAGCGCCTGGCTGCCGACTATCTCACGGGCGGCATGTGCGCTGGCGCGCGTCGCCGCTACGAGTCCCTGTTGGGCGATCGCCCGGAACTGGCTCGCGCGCTCGAACACTGGCGCATGCGCCTGGACCAGGGGCTGCTGCCCGAGCGCACCCCCGATGGCGTCTGGGAGGCCGTGCAGCAGCGCATCGCCACGTCGCGCCCGGGCGATGCACTCGCCGGCGCCGCGAATTCCCCCGCCGGCGGCATGCTTGGCTGGGGCCTGCGCGCCTGGCGTGGCCTGGCGCTGAGCCTGGGCGCCACGGCAGCCGTGTCGCTGGCCTTGCTGGTGGCCCTGCTCGTGCGCGGCCCGGGCCAGGCGCCCGCGCCGCTTGAGCTCGTGGCGGTGCTCGACGGACCGGCAGGTCATGCCGCGGTGCTGCAGGTACGCGGCACGCGGGCGGCGCTGACGGCGGTGGGGGCGCAGGCGCCGCCACCCGGCAAGTCCTTCGAACTGTGGGTGCTGCCACGCCAGGGCAAGCCCATCGCCGCCGGCGTGGTGAGCCTGCACGGCACCCAGCACATGCCCATGCCGCCCAGGCTGGTCGATGCCGCGGTACAGGCCAAGGGTTTCGCGATCAGCGTGGAGCCGCTGGGCGGCTCTCCCACCGGGCAGCCCACCGGCCCGGTGACCTATGTCGGCCGCCAGCTGGCCAGCGCGAGCCCGCAGGAGCAGGCGGGCTGAGCGGGCGGGCCGCGGCTTCAGGCAGCCGCGCGGGTGAGCACGGCGATGGCCAGACCCGCCAGCACGATGCCCGCGCGGTTGACCCGGCTGGTCGGCTCGCGCAGCCACAGCATGCCCACCAGCGAGCTCAGCGCCACCACGCCCAGGTTCATGCCGGCGAACACGACCGCCGGATTGGTGCTCAGGCTCTGGTGCGCGCGTATGTACAGATCGATGTTGGCATAGTTGAGCAGGCCCAGCACCAGCCCGCCGCCCAGGCTTCGCAGGTCGAAGCGGGTGCCGCGTGCCAGGCGCAGCAGCTGTGCCACGGCCATGCAGCCGAAGGCGAGCAGGAAACTGCTTTGCAGCGCGGTGCCGAAATTCGCGCCGCGCAGGGCCAGCAGCTTGAGCAGCACGTCGACCAGCGCGTAGCCGAACCACACCGCGAGCAGCCAGATCGCCGCATCGCTGCGCAAGGCGCGTGCCGCCGGACGCGCCAGCAGCGCCAGCATGGCCAACAGTCCGAGCGCGATACCCAGCAGCTGCCAGGCATCGACCTTCTGGCCGAACAGGCTGAAGGCCGCCCCCAGCGACAACAACAGGGACAGGCGCTGGGCGATGTCCGCGCGCACGATGCCCGCGCTTCGCACGGCACGGCCCATGATCACGAACAGGCCCGGCAGGACCACGCCCAGCGCCAGGGCGATGCCCCAGGGCATGCGCGCCAGGCTTTGCGCATCCATGCGCGGATGCAGCAGCAGCAGGCACAGCAGCGAGGCGACCGCGTAGTTCCATAGCACCATCTGCCCGAGGTCCAGGCGCCATGCGGGCGCCTGACGCAGCCACAGCGAGACGGCGACGCTGAAACAGACGGCGAGGGCAAGGAACTGCATGGGATCTCCGCGCAAAGCCTCCATGCTAGTGCCCTGTCCCCCGCCGGGCCGGGGATCAGGCCAGGTCGAAGCGATCCGCGTTCATCACCTTGGTCCACGCGTCGATGAAATCCCGCACGAATTTCTCACGGTTGTCATCCTGCGCGTAAAGCTCGGCGTAGGCGCGCAGCACGGAGTTCGAGCCGAACACCAGGTCCACCCGGGTGGCCGTCCATTTCAGCGCCCCGGTCCTTCGATCCCGCAGCTCGTACAGGCCCTCGGCGCTGGGAACCCAGGTGTTGGACATGTCCGTCAGGTGAACGAAGAAATCGTTGCTCAGCACCCCCACGCGCTCGGTGAACACGCCGTGAGGAATCCCGCCGTGGTTGGCTCCCAACACCCGCAGCCCACCGAGCAGCACGGTCATTTCCGGAGCACTCAGGCCCATCAACTGGGCGCGATCGAGCAGGAGTTCCTCGGGCTTGACCCCACAGTCCATCTTCAGCCAGTTGCGGAAGCCGTCGTGCACGGGCTCCAGAACCGCGAAGGACTCGGCGTCGGTCATCTCCTGGGTGGCGTCGCCGCGCCCGGGGGTGAAGGGCACCGTGAGCTCGAAGCCACCGGCCCGCGCCGCCTGCTCGATGCCCAGATTCCCCGCCAGGACGATGAGATCGGCCACGCTGGCCCCGGTCTGCGCGGCGATGCCCTCGAGCACCCCCAGCACCCTGGACAGGCGCTGCGGCTCGTTGCCCACCCAGTCCTTCTGCGGGGCCAGGCGTATACGCGCTCCGTTGGCGCCGCCCCGCATGTCGGAGCCGCGGAAGGTGCGCGCGCTGTCCCAGGCGGTGGCCACCATGTCGGCGATGCTCAGTCGGGCCTCGGCGATGCGTGCCTTGACCGCGGCCACGTCCATGTCCCGGCGCCCGGACGGAACAGGATCCTGCCAGATCAGGTCCTGCTCCGGCACGTCCGGTCCGAGGTAGCGCGCCTTCGGGCCCATGTCGCGGTGGGTGAGCTTGAACCAGGCGCGCGCGAACACGTCCGAGAAGTAGGCCGGGTCGCGGTGGAAGCGCTCGGAGATCGCTCGGTAGGCAGGATCCATTTTCATCGCCATGTCCGCGTCGGTCATGATGGGCCTGCGGCGAATGGACGGATCCTCCACGTCCGCCGGCATGTCCTCGTCGCGGATGCTCACCGGCTCCCATTGCCAGGCGCCGGCGGGACTTTTTTTCAGCTCCCAGTCATGGCCCAGGAGCATCTCGAAATAGCCGTTGTCCCAGCGCGTCGGGTGGGTGGTCCACGCTCCCTCGATGCCGCTGGTGACGGCGTCGCGCCCGACCCCGCGCGCGCTCTTGTTGCACCAGCCCAGCCCCTGGTCCTCCAGCTCCGCGCCCTCGGGCGGCGGTCCCAGGCGGCTGGCGTCGCCGTTGCCGTGGGCCTTGCCCACCGTGTGACCGCCGGCCGTCAGGGCCACGGTTTCCTCGTCGTTCATCGCCATGCGCGCGAAGGTCTCGCGCACCTGGGCGGCCGTCTTCAGCGGATCGGGCTTGCCGTTGACTCCCTCGGGGTTCACGTAGATGAGCCCCATCTGCACCGCGGCCAGCGGGTGTTCGAGGGTGGAAGGATCGTCGACCGCTGCGTAGCGCTCGTCGCTGGGAGCCAGCCAGGCACGCTCGGCGCCCCAGTTCACGTCCTTCTCCGGATGCCAGATGTCCTCGCGGCCGAAGCCGAAACCAAAGGTTTTCAGGCCCATGGATTCATAGGCGATGGTGCCGGCCAGCACGATCAGGTCGGCCCAGCTGATCTTGTTGCCGTACTTCTTCTTGATGGGCCACAGCAGGCGCCGGGCCTTGTCCAGATTGCCGTTGTCGGGCCAGGAGTTCAGGGGCGCGAAACGCTGGTTGCCCGTTCCCGCGCCGCCACGGCCGTCAGCCACCCGGTAGGTGCCCGCGGCGTGCCAGGCCATGCGGATGAACAGGCCCCCGTAGTGACCCCAATCGGCCGGCCACCAGGGCTGGCTGTCCGTCATCAAGGCGTGCAGGTCCTTCTTCAGCTGCGTGAAATCCAGCCCCTTCACGGCTTCGCGGTAGTCGAAGCCCGGATCCATCGGATCGGTCTTGCGGTCATGCTGATGCAGGATGTCCAGGTTCAGGGCCTTGGGCCACCAATCCACATTGGACATCCCGGTCTGGGTCGACCCGCCATGCATGACCGGGCACTTCCCGGCAATTGCGGACTTGCTGGATTCCATCGTCCTCTCCTGCGTTCGTTGGGTTGTAGCGCAACTTTAATTTCGCGATCCGTAGGCTGCACGACCTGTGCTTGCTGGGAAGCTGCCGAGGTGCCGACGCTCCGGGAAACGCAGGAATAGCTTATGACGATGGAATCAAGCCAACAATTCAAATGAATCAATGATGTCGATAGGCGCTTCGCGTCCCCCGCGGCGACCGGCCCCGCATGCACCACACCATGCACCACACCATGCACCACGCCCTGCAACACACCATGCAGGCTCCAATGCAAGAAGCCCGAGCACCTCGCGGCGTCGGGCTTCTCAGGTTTTCTGGCGGAGAGAGGGGGATTCGAACCCCCGAAGGGCTGTTAACCCTTACACGCTTTCCAGGCGTGCGACTTAAACCGCTCATCCATCTCTCCGGGAAGCCCGACATCGTAGCAGCAGGCTGCCCGCTCGTGGCGCGCGGATGATGCGACAGGCTTCAGGAGGCGTCCCGTTCCAGCGCGTCGGCAAGTTCGCCGGCCCGGCGGGCCGCGGCCTCCAAGGCCTGGTCGAAGGCGCCGGCGACCTCGCGCGCGTTCAGCACCTCCAGGGCGGCGGCCGTGGTGCCTCCCTTGCTCGTGACCTGCTCGCGCAGCTTGCCGGCGCTCAGCGGCGAGGCCTCGGCCAGGGCCGCGGCGCCGGCGATGGTGCCCAGCGCCAGGCGCTTCGCGGCGGCCTCGGGCAGGCCCAGGCGCACGCCCGAGGCGATCATGGCCTCGAGCACGTAGAACACGTAGGCGGGTCCGGACCCGGACACGGCCGTGACGGCGTCGAGCTGCCCCTCCTCGTCCACCCAGACGAGCTGCCCCGTGGCCCCCAGCACGCGCTCGGCCAGCTCGCGATCCGTCGCGTCGCAGGCCGGGCTCGCGTACAGCCCCGTCACACCGCGGCCGATCAGCGCCGGCGTGTTGGGCATGCTGCGTACGACACGCCCGGCCCCGCTGCGCGCCGATATCGCAGCACAACGGACTCCGGCCATGATGCTTAATTGCAACAGCTCAGCCGCCCGGGGGCACCGTTCCCGCAAGGACCCGGCCGCCTGGGCGAATTGTTGCGGCTTGACCGCCCAGACCAGGAGGTCCACGGCCTCCAGGCTCGCATCGGGCTCGGCGATGGGCTCGACACCGAACTGCTCGCGCAGGCGCTGGCGCTGGGCCTCGAAAGGTTCGACCACGTGCAGGCTCGAGGCCGCGACACCCGCGGCGCGCAGGCCGCCGAGGATGGCGCCGGCCATGGTGCCGCCGCCGATGAAGCCGATGGTGATGGGTTGCATGGGCCGCATTATCGCTGGCGACGCTCCAGCCTTGGGAGCCCCCCGCAACACATATAGTACTCTCTTGATACGTATGGTTTCGCTTTTGAAATGAACATTCCATTCATAATCGATGACTTTTTCACCGATTGTCCAAGGCGTTGGCGCAAGTTCTCGACATATCAACGAGTTTCAAGCGAAGCTGGCTTCTCGCAGGCGCGTGCAGCGCCCGAGCGCCCAGCCATGAGCCCCGGCGTGGAATCGCACACCGATCCACCGCCGCCCGACGCGTTCGTGCAACACCCGTCCAGGCCGCGGGCAGCCCCACAAGGGCACACATTGCACAGGCTCAATATGTCGTCCAAAGATTTCCTGGGCGACAATACGCGCTTGTTCCTGTCGCCGCCTGTTCTTGTCGCCGCCTACCTGGCGCGGCGCACAGTCAGGCGGCTTGCCCGGCACGCTTGCCCGGCCCATGCGTTCGGCCGCAGGGCCGGCCATGCCGCCCCGACGTGATCCACCCGACTTCCGGAGGTTGCCAACCATGAAAGATGCCGCCAGCGCCCTCGATCGCGTCGACCGGCGCATTCTCGCCCTCCTCCAGGGCGATGGCCGCATGTCCAATCTGGCACTGGCGCAAGCGGTGCACCTTTCGCCGACGGCGGTGCTCGAGCGCGTGCGGCGGCTGGTGCGCGAACAGTACATCCTCGGCTACGAGGCACGCCTGAACCCCCACAAGCTGGGGGCTTCGCTGCTGGTGTGCATCGAGGTGCTGCTCGACCGCAGCACCCCGGAGGCCTTCGAGCGCTTCAAGGAAGCCGCTCGCGAACGCCCGGAAATCCTCGAGTGCTACCTGGTGGCCGGGGGTTTCGACTACCTGCTG
This sequence comes from Pseudomonadota bacterium, assembly GCA_021808445.1. Lineage (GTDB taxonomy): Bacteria > Pseudomonadota > Gammaproteobacteria > Burkholderiales > Burkholderiaceae_C > Thiomonas_A. The sequence continues at coordinate 6,438 of JAKBBP010000023.1, read as the reverse complement.
AAGACCCGCGTCAGCGACATGGACGCCTATCGCGAGTTTCTGAACAAGGTCCTGCTCAGCCTGCCCGGCGTGCGGGAGACCCGCACCTACGTCGTCATGGAGGAGATCAAGAACACCCAGGCCCTGCAGGTGGAATAGTCCCGCGCCGGTGCCCGCGCCGGTGCCTGCGCCAGGTTCAGCGCCTGGCCTGGGCCGCCGCGCGCTGACCGCCGGAACCGGTGGCCGCTGCCGCCAGCGCAGACCCGGCCCCCTGCTCCTGCACCGCTGCCGGGGCATGGACCGTATCCACCATGGCCTGGTCGAGCTTGTGCACCCCGGGCAACTCGCACTCCAGCACGGCGCGGCGCAGCGCCTCGATGGCCAGCGTGCGGGTAAAGGTCTTGCGCCAGGCCAGCACCACGCGACGCGTGGGTACCGGGTCCAGGAAGGGCACGTAGCAGATGGGGCCACCGCCCCCGCCTTCGGCCTCGACCTGCGCCGACATGCGGGGCAGGATCGTGATGCCCATGCCGGAGGCGACCATGTGCTTGATGGTCTCCAGCGACGAGCCCTCGAAGCTCTTGCGGATGCCGTCCGAGCCCGGCGAGAACCGGGCAAACTCCGGACACACCTCCAGCACGTGGTCGCGGAAGCAATGCCCGGTTCCGAGCAGAAGCATGGTTTCGTCGCGGATTTCCTCGCTGCGCACCGGCTCGGCCTGCGCCAGCCGGTGCCCGCGCGGCACCGCGACCAGGAACGGCTCGTCGTACAGGGGCGCCGTGGCGAGCCCGTGATCGGGGAAGGGCTCGGCCAGCACCGCCACGTCGAGCTCCCCATTGCGCAGCATTTCCAGAAGGCGCACCGTGAGCTGCTCCTGCAGCAGCAGGGGCATCTGCGGGGTCAGCTCGATCACCCGGCGCACCAGCGGAGGCAGCAGGTAGGGAGCCACCGTGTAGATCACCCCCACGCGCAAGGGGCCGGCCAGGGGGTCCTTGCCACGCTTGGCGATTTCGCGAATGGCCGAGGATTGCTCCAGCACCCGCTGCGCCTGCTCGATGATCTCGGCCCCGATGGGGGTGATGCTGACCTCGCTGCCGCCGCGCTCGAACAACTTCACATCGAGTTCTTCCTCCAGCTTCTTGATCGCCACCGACAAGGTCGGCTGGCTCACGAAGCAGGCCTCGGCTGCGCGCCCGAAATGGCGCTCACGGGCGACGGCGACGATGTAACGCAGTTCGGTGAGGGTCATAGCTTCCATTAAAGCACATTTCGTGCCGAATGATTGAAAACTATCAAGAACTCCCCTGAGCGCGCTCCGCTGCCGCGTCGCCGCCGGGTTCAGGCGGCCAGCCAGTCCATGCCGGCCCCCAGCCATCGCTGCAGGTGTTCGCGCGCGGCCAGGGGATGTTCGCGCAGCAGCGAAGCCGCGGCCTCGCGCGCGAGTTCCAGCAAATCCTCGTCCTCGCGCAGGTCGGCGTGGCGCAGGCCCTGCAGGCCCGACTGCCGCTGCCCCAGAAGTTCCCCGGGACCGCGCAGTTCCAGGTCCTTCTGCGCGAGCACGAAGCCGTCGCTGCTTTCATGCATGGCCTGCAGGCGCGCCCTCGCGGTCTGCGACAGCGGCTCGGAAAACAGCAACAGGCATTGCGCGGCCTGACTGCCCCGGCCCACACGGCCCCGCAGCTGGTGCAGCTGGGAAAGACCGAAGCGCTCGGCATGCTCGATGACCATCAGGCTGGCCGAGGGCACGTCCACACCCACTTCGATGACCGTGGTCGCAACCAGCAGGCGCAGTCGCCCGGCGGCGAAATCCGCCATCACCTGCGCCTTGTGCGCCGAGGGCATGCGCCCGTGCAGCAGCCCCACGCACCCGGCCTGCTCGCCCAGCAGCGCCTGCAGTTCCGCGTGGGCGTCCAGCGCGGCGCGCAGCTCGGGCTGGCCGCCGCGGGCGCCCGCGGCCGGGCGCGCGGCGGCCGGCCCCGGCTCGCCGCCATCGGCCCCGCCTTCGACGGGCTCGCTGGGTTCGATCAGCGGGCATACCCAGTACACCTGACGTCCCTGGAGCACGAGATCGCGCACCCGCTCCTTGACCGCCTCGCGGCGCTGATCGGAGGAGAACACGCGGGTGCGCACCGGCTGCCGGCCCGGCGGGCTGTGCGCGATGGTGGAAATGTCCAGGTCCCCGAACACGGCCATCGCCAGGGTGCGGGGAATCGGCGTGGCGGTCATCATCAACAGATGGGGCTGGCGCTGCTCGCCGGCGCCCTTGGCGCGCAGGCTCAGGCGCTGCGCGACGCCGAAACGGTGCTGCTCGTCCACCAGCGCCAGGCCCAGGCGGGCGAACTGCACCTTGTCCTGGATGACCGCGTGGGTGCCGATGACCAGCGCCGCCTCGCCGCTGGCGGCGCGGGCCAGTTCCGCCTCGCGCTCGCGTTTGCGCTGGGCACCACTGAGCCAGGCCACACCCACGCCCAGTGGCTGCAGCCAGCCGGCCAGACGCTGCAAATGCTGGGCGGCCAGAATGTCGGTGGGTGCCATCAGCGCGCACTGGAAACCGTTGTCGATGGCTTGCGCCGCCGCCAGCGCGGCCACCACGGTCTTGCCGCAACCCACGTCGCCCTGCAGCAGCCGGTGCATGGGCTGCTCGCGTTGCAGATCGAGGGCGATCTCGGAAACGCAGGCCGCCTGGTCTGCCGTCAAGGCGAAGGGCAGCGCCTGGAGCAGGCGCTGCACCAGGCCTCCGGAGCGCTCGGGCATGGGCCAGGCGCGCTGTTCGGCTCGGCGCGAGCGCGCCATTTGCTGCGCCAGTTGCTGCGCCAGGAGCTCATCGAATTTCACGCGGCGCCAGGCCGGATGGCTACGCTGTTCCAGCGCTTCCAGCGGCATCTCGGGCGGCGGGGCATGCAACAGGTGCAGCGCCTGTGCGATGGGGGGCAGCCGCAGGCGCTCCAGCAGCTGCGCAGGCAGCCACTCACGCGCGTCGAGGCGGCGCAGCGCCGCCGCCACCGCCTTGCGCAACCAGGCCTGACTGATGCCCGCGCCGGCCGGATAGATTGGCGTCAGGCTCCGGGGCAAGGCCTCGCCCGCAGCAGCCACCCTGCACACCGGATGCACCATCTCGAAACCGAACAGGCCGCGCCGCGGCTCGCCGCGGATGCGCAACTCCTTGCCGGGCGCGTACTGGCGGGCCCAGTTCGGATAGAAGTGGAAAAACCGCAACTCCAGGCGCGCCTCGGCATCCTCCACCGTCACCCGCAGCACGCGGCGCCGCGCCGGCATGATCTCGGCCTGCACCACGCGCGCCTGCACCACGGCAATGCGCCCCTCGCGCAGCTGGACGATGGGCGTGATGCGGGTTTCGTCGACATAGTGCAGCGGCAGGTGCAGCGCGAAATCCCAGTCGCTGCGCAGGCCCAGGCGCTCACCCGGCGAGGCGGGCGCGGCCTGCGCGCCGACGCTGCTCGGCGCAGCGCGCCTGCGGGAAGGGGAAGGAGCGGCGACGGGCATCGGGGGGTGGTTGTGCGGAAGGTCCCGGCGGGTCCTGGACAGGGGCGCAGCCTGGCCCCTTCAGTGCAGGTCCGGATCGGCCACCCGTTCGCCGCGCGGCAGCAGCGCGCCCACGCGCGCCAAAGCGTCCAGGGTCTGCTCGAACACGGCGGACGCGGCCTGGTCCGGCCAGAAACGGCGCAACGCGCGGCGCACCATCGCGGTGGAGCCAAACCAGCTGGCCAGGGCTTCCCGGGTCGGCGGGAGCGCCTGCTCCATGACGTGGAACTTGAGCAACACCCGCAGTGCGTGCGCGGCGTGCCGGATCGGATCGGCCTCGAAGACGTCCAGGCGTGCATGCGCCCGCTCCAGCGCGGCGCCGGGTTGCGTGAACACGGGGCCGTGGCCGGGAATCACCAGGCGCGGCCCCAGTTGCTCGATACGCAGCAAGGTGCGGCGCTGGGCGGCGAAGCCGTCGCCGCCGTCGATCTCCGGGAACAGGACACCGAAGCCGTGCTCCCACAGGGCATCGCCGCTGATCAACACCCCTGCGTCGGGCTGGAACAGCATCAGCGCGTGGTCATCGTGCCCTCCCGCGGCGTGCGCCTGCCAGGGCAGGCCGCCCATCCAGAGGATGTCGCCGGCCGCATAGCCGGCATCGGCCCGGAAAGGCTCGGCCCACTGGCCCGCCTGCGCCACGGCCGATTCGGGCTGCTCCCAGGCGCCCGCGCCTGGCAGTTCCCCGGCCGGCACGAGGATCGCGCAGTCCGCGCCGGCGCCGAGCTCGCGCTGCAGGCTCGCATTGCCGCCGCAGTGATCCGAATGCAGGTGGGTGTTGACGATGCGCCGCAGGCGCCGGCCGGCCAGGGCTCCGGCCACGCCGTCGCAGGTCGCGCGCGCGCGCGAGACATGCCCGGTGTCGACCACACTGGCCGTGCAGGCATCGTCCCACAGGACGACGGCGTTGGCGCTCAGCCAGTCGTGGACCAGCACGTGCACGCCGGAAGGAAGCTGGGTTTGCGGGAGGGCATTCATCGTGATGCCGCAGCATACGGCGCCGCGGGCGACACCGCCGCGCACGCCAGGTTTGGCGTCCCGGCGCGCGTGGCCTAGCATGGGAGCAGGCCACGCCCACCCCGCCGCTCGTTCGGCCACTTCGCATGGAACGCGCCCAGCCTTTCTCTTCGGATCTGCATGCCGCGTACGCCTTGCAACGTGACGCGTTCCGCGCCGATCCCTACCCGCCGTGGGAGTTGCGCGCCGACCGCCTGCGTCGCCTGCTGACCCTGCTGGACGAGGCCGAGCCGCGTATCTGCGAGGCCATCGCCTCCGACTTCGGCCAGCGTTCCCATGCCGAGACGCAGGGACTGGAGCTGGTGCCCTCGCTGTCGGCGCTGCGCCACGCGTTGCGCCACGGGCGCGCGTGGATGCGCGTGCGCAGGGCCCGTCCCGGCATCTGGTTCCGCCCGGCCGGTGCCCGGGTCCTGCCGCAGCCGCTGGGCGTGGTGGGCATCATCGCGCCGTGGAACTACCCGCTGTACCTGGCCGTGGGCCCGCTGGCGTCGGCGCTGGTGGCGGGCAATCGGGCGATGCTCAAGCTGTCCGAGTACGCGCCGGCCTTCGCGGGCCTGTTCGCCGAGCTCGTGCGCGAGCGCTTCGACCCCGACGAGCTGGCCGTGTTCACCGGCGGGGCCGAGCAGGCAGCGGCCTTTTCCTCGCTGCCCCTGGACCACCTGCTGTTCACGGGATCCACCGCAGTGGGGCGGCGGGTGATGAGCGCCGCCAGCGCCCGGCTCGTTCCCGTGACCCTGGAACTCGGGGGGAAATCGCCCGCGGTGCTGGCTCCGGACTGCGACCTGCGCCTGGCGGCGCGGCGCATCGTCTACGGCAAGCTGGTCAACGCCGGCCAGACCTGCGTGGCGCCGGACCATGTGCACGTTCCCCGCGGGCAGTTGCAGGCCTTTGCGGACGAATGCGTGCGCGCGGCTCGGGAAATGTACCCGCAAGGCCTGCTCAGCGCCGATTACTGCAGCATCATCGACACCCGGCACTACGTGCGCCTGGCCTCGATGCTCGAGCAGGCGCGCGAGGCTGGCGTGCCTGTGGTGCCGTTGTTCGAGGGCGAGCAGGCGCAGGACGCCCGCCACCGGCTGGCGCCGGCGCTGCTGCTGGACCCTCCGGCACGCCTGCAGGCCATGCAGGAGGAGATCTTCGGTCCCCTGCTGCCCCTGCTGGGCTACGAATCGACCGACGAGGCCATCGCCCGCATCAACGAGCAAGCACGCCCGCTGGCCCTGTACTGGTTCGACAACGACGACCGGCGCATCGAGCAGATGCTGCGCACGACCCATTCCGGGGGCGTGACCCTGAACGACACGCTGATGCACGTGGCGCAGGACGAATTGCCCTTCGGCGGCGTCGGCCCCTCCGGCATGGGGCATTACCATGGGCGCTGGGGCTTCGACACCTTCAGCAAGCTCAAGCCGATCCTGGCGCAGCGCCGGCTGGCGGGCACCGCGCTGGTGCGCCCGCCCTACGGCAGGACCTTCGCGCGCCTGATCGCGGTGATGAAACGCTGGGCCTGAGGCCGTTGCGGCGCCGCGCCCCATCCTCGTTGGAAACCGGCGGCGGTTTGGGGATCGCCGGCAAATAGGCGTAGAATGAACGGTTCCGGTTTTTGGCCACCGGAAAACGCTTCGGAATCTGCAGGGATGCAAGCCGCAGGGGTGCAAGCCCTCGCAGCGACTGCAACGGCTCCCCCGAGCCGCCTGCACGAGGGCCGGCTTCCTGTCCGCCGGCCCGCGCCCCTCCGAATGCCAGGGCAGAGCCCGCCTTGCCAAGAGCGGGAAAAACGGCCCCATCGAACCATCGTATCCACCACCATGAAAACCTTCAGCGCCAAGCCGGCCGAAGTGAAGCATGAATGGTTTGTGATCGACGCCACGGACAAGGTCCTCGGTCGTGTCGCCAGCGAAG
>JAKBBP010000087.1 GCA_021808445.1 Pseudomonadota bacterium | reverse complement strand
GGCGCTCGCCGGCCGCCTGCGCGTAGTCGCCGGTGCGCCCGAAGCGCCCGCTCCACTCCACGCCGATGTAGGGCGAGAACTGGCGCGAGATGTCGTAGCGCAGGCGCAGCCCGGCGGTGGCGTCGGAAAGGCCGCTGCCGATGCCACGCGCCGGATCGTCCTTGCCGTAGGCGTTGAGTTCGACCTGCGGCTGCAACACCACGCGCTGGGTCAGCAGCAGTTCGTAGCTGGCGCTCAAGCGCAAGGCGCTTCGTCCCTGGTCGCCCAGGTAGCCGGTGGCCTCGACGTTGAACCAGTACGGCGCCAGGCCCTGCACGCCGAAGGCCAGCCAGTTGCGGTCCGGGCCACCGCCGTTGTCGTGACGCACGCCGAGCTGCGAGTCCCAGTACGCGGCGATGGCGTGGCCCCACAGCAGTTCGGTGCGCGCATCCTGCAGGCGCCCCTGCGAGGCCTGTCCCTCGGCCTTGAGCACGAGGCGGTTGAAATCGCGCCCGTACCAGGCCTGCACGTCGTAGGCGGTCCAGTTGCCGGCATCGTGGCTGTAGGCGCGCTCCAGCCGGTCCACCAGCACGGAGCCGAAGCTCTCCTGGTCCGCCAGGCGCGGCGGTTTCACGCCGGCCGGGATATACGGGCCGGTGGTCAGCGTGTAGCCGCCCGAATCGGCGTCCGCCCTACGCCGGCCCGTGCCTGCGGAAGCCGAAGCCGATCCCGCAGGCATCGACATGCCCGACATATCCATTCCAGGCATGGCCTTCGCCGACGCGGGCGCACCGGCCGGGGCGCCAGAGCCAGCCGGCGCCTGCTTCGCGGGCATCTCCATGCCTTGCATGCCCGCCATGGGTCTTGCAGCTGCCGAGGCGCTGGCGGTGGGAGGCGGGGCAGTGCCCGTGGGCATCGACATGCCCGGCATGTTCATGCCCGCCATGGAGGCACCCGGGGCAGGCGCGGGCATGGCCGGCTTCGCGGCCGCCGGGCTGGCCGGCTTGGCCATGCCCTGCATGTCCATCGCCCGCGCCGATGTCGCAGTCGCAGCCGCGATGGCTGCCGCAAGGATGCTCGCGGGGATCATCGTGTTGATCGTCTTGTGCATGTTCGTTTCCTCAGGCCACCAGGATTTCGCGGAACATGCCCGCATCCATGTGCATCATCATGTGGCAGTGCCAGGCCCAGCGCCCCACCGCGTCGGCGCTGACCCGGTAGCTGACCTGCTGCGCCGGCTGCACCGGCACGGTGTGCTTGCGCACGAGGAAATGCCCGTTCGGGTCTTCGACCTCGCTCCACATGCCGTGCATGTGCATCGGGTGGGTCATCATGGTGTCGTTGACCAGCGTGACGCGCAGGCGCTCGCCGTGGTGGAACAGGATCGGCGTGGAGTCGCCGAAGGTCACACCGTCGATAGACCAGACGTAGCGCTCCATGTTGCCGGTGAGGTGGAACTCCAGCGTGCGCCCCGGCTCGCGGGCATCGAGCGGGCCGCCCACGGTGTGCAGGTCGGCCAGGGTCAGTACACGCCGGCCGTTGCCGCGCAAGCCCACGCCGGGGTCGTCCAGGTTGGTGCGCGGATGGTCGACGCGGGCGTCCACGCCGGGGCCGTACTCGGTGGGCGCGTGGCGCACCGCGGGGGACGAGCCCATGTCCATGCCCGGCATCGACCCCATCCCCGACATGCCCGACATTCCAGACATTGACGACATGCCCATGTCCAGCATGGTCAGGTTCTGGCGCGGATCCATCGGCGGAACCGGTGCGCGCAGCCCTGCACGCGTCGCCAGCGTGCCGCGCGCGTAGCCGGTGCGGTCCATGCTCTGCGCAAAGATCGTGTAGGCGTCGTCGGTCGGGCGCACCAGCACGTCGTAAGTTTCGCCGGGGCCGAAGCGAAACTCGTCCACCGTCACCGGCTCGACGTCCTGGCCGTCGGTGGACACCACGGTGAGCTTCAGGCCGGGAATGCGCACGTCGTAGAAGGTATTGCCGGCACCATTGATGAAGCGCAGGCGCGCGACCTGGCCCGGCTTCACCTGAGCCGTCCAGTTGCCGGCCGGCGTGGTGCCGTTGGCAAGGTAGGTCAGCGTGGCGCCCGAGATGTCCGCCAGGTCGCCCCAGCTCATGCGCATTTGCTGCCACATGGCGCGCTTGTCCAGCGCGGCGCGCAGGCCGTTGCGCTGGACGTCCTTGAAAAAGTCCACCGCCGTGGGTTCGTGATAGTTGTCGAAGCCGCTATCGGCCTTGAGTTTGGCCAGCACGCGCATGGGGTCCTCGTCCATCCAGTCCGACAGCAGCACCACGTGGTCGCTGTCGGACTGCACGCCGTGCCCGTGGGCCGGATCGATGACGATCGCGCCGTACAGCCCGGTCTGCTCCTGCATGCCCGAGTGCGAGTGGTACCAGAAGGTTCCCGACTGACGCACCTGGAAGCGGTAGACGAAGGTCTGCCCCGGGGCGATGCCGGTGAAGCTCAAGCCCGGAACCCCGTCCATCTGATAGGGCACGAGCATGCCGTGCCAATGGATCGACGTCGTGTGCGACATGCGGTTGGTGACGCGAATGGTCACCGTGTCGCCTTCGCGCCAGCGCAGCGTGGGTCCCGGAAGTGAACCGTTGACCGTGGTGGCCATGCGCGCATGGCCGGTGAAGTTCACCGGGGTCTCGGCGATCACCAGGTCGAATTCGGTGCCGCGAAGCTCCGGTGCGCTGCCTGTGTGCGTGACCGCGGGGCGGCCCTGGGCATGGGCGGCCAGCGTGGGCAGGCCGAACAGCACGCCGCCGGCAGCCAGGCCCTGGACGAAGCGGCGCCGGGCGATTCCAGCCCCACGGAGCGCATCTGGGAATGATCGTTGCATGGATTCCTCGATTTTTGAAGGAATTCGCCGCGCGGCAACGTCGTGCCGCGCGGACCGTTGTGGAGTGGATGCTGTCCACCCCGAGCAACGCATGCTAGAAACGCCATACTTGCCGGAGCATGACCGACAGATGACAGTTTTGTCATCTGCGGCGCCACGGATGTGATCCCGCTCGAATCAACTCGACGGAGGTCTTGCCACGACGATCGCCGGCGGCAGGCACAAGCCCGAATCCTTGCAGGCTTGCACCCGCACCCGCACCTGCACGGTGCGCAAGTCGGTCAGCCCCGGAAGATCGATCCTCGCCCCGTTTTCGTAGACCAGGATGGTTTTCCCTGCGACGCGCATGCCGATGTCCTGCCCCGGCGGATAGCGGGGAGTGATCGGCAGTGCGCCCCCTGCGCGAAAGACCGTCACGCTGGCCGGGATCAGGTACGGAGTGGACGGCGGATTGGAATACACGTGCCACCCCCGCGCGATGTCCAGCGTCACCACGGCTCCTGCCGGCGTCGAGGCCAGGCGGGCGCCCACCTCGTCCGCGGAGTCGCGCGGTGCGTCGGCGTAGGCGGACACGATCGAGGTGGGCAGTCCGTGCAGGCGGCCGATCAACGTGTCGGCTGTGAACAGGCCGGAGAAATGGCCGACCTCCCGGCCCTGGCTGTCGAGCACCGCGAGGAACGGCAGCCCTGCTCCGCCATAGCGCATGAGCAGTTGCTGCAGCACGGGGTCCGGCCGGGTCAGGTCGGCCTGAAGCGCGACCGCGCCGGATGCACGCACCGCCTTCAACACCGCGGGGTCGCGGTAGACCGTGCGTTCCATGACCCTGCAGTTCAGGCACCATGCCGCGGTGAACTCGACCAGCGCCGGCCTGTGCAGCTCGGAGATCTGCGCCACGGCGTCGGCGCGTAGCGGTTGCCATGGCATGCCCTGGCCCGCCACGGGCCAGACTCCGGAGCCGAAGTAGGCAAGCAGCAATGCCGGAAGGGCCGCGAGCACCGCCGCCCAGCGGCTGTGCCGGTCGCGGGCACGCATCGCGACGAACCCGACCCACAGCGCCAGCGCGGCGAGCCAGGCCAGCCACAGCGCATTGCCGAGCCATCCCGGCAACAGACTTTGCGCGAAGAACAGCGCGGCCGCGAGCAGCAGCCAGCCGAAACTGTGCCGAACCACCTCGGTCCACGCGCCGGCCCGTGGCAGGCGCTGCAACCACGAAGGGCGAAGCAGCAGCAGCACGTACGGCAGGGCCATGCCCAGTCCGATGGCGACGAACAGGGTGACGATGTCGAGCGTCGGACGGGTCAGCGCAAACACCAGCACGCCGCCCAGCAGCGGACCGGTGCACGGTGTCGACAGGATGCCCCCCGCCATGCCCGATGCGAAGGGTTCGACGTACCGTGCGCCTCCCAGTTGCGCAAGCCCGCCGGGGATCGGTAGCGAGCGCCCGCTGAAGCTGGCCAGCGCAAGCAGGGCGAGCATCAAGACCAGCCCCGCGAGCACCCAGCGTGACTGGAACAGCACGCCCCATTGCAGGTGGGCGAGCGCCGTGAGCAGCCCCAGGGCCGCGAAAAACGAAACTGAACCCAAGGTGAACAAGACCGCCGACAGGGTCCGCGAGCCAGCCGCATCGCCCGCCTCGCGCAGGATGGTTCGCACCTTGATGGGCACTGCCGCAAGCACGCACGGCGTGAGGTTGAGCAGCGCGCCGGCGGCCATCGCCAGGCCGGCTTCGATCCAGAAGGAAGTGTTCATGGTCATGCTCACGCCGGGCGCGCCAGCTCGTCGCGGATCAGGTCATCCAGCGTGGCGAAATCCGGACGCCCGAGAATGCGCTTGACCACATGGCCCTGCTTATCCACGAGAAAGGTCGTGGGAGTCATGCGCACGTCATAGAACGCCCTCGCCACCTGACCACCCTTGTCCAGGGCGACCTGGAAGGGCAGATGCCGCGTTCGGCTGTAGTCCGCCACGTAGTGGGCGGGGTCGTAGCTCATCGCCACGGCGATGAAATCGAAGTCCTTGCCGCGGAAGCGCTGGTAGGTCTGGATCATCTGCGGCATCTCCGCGATGCACGTGGCGCAACTCGTGGCCCAGAAGTCCACCACGTAGACCTTGCCGCGCAGTTGGCTCGTACTCAGCGTACGCCCTGAAAGCAGGGAGAACGTCGCGCGCGGTGCACGAGGGCTGTCGGTCAGGAAGAAGTAGGACGCTGCCGCAGCCATGGCCACCACCATGGCGCCGGCAGCCGCCCAGCGAATTGGGATACGCATGGAAACACCTCCATCGGTTGTCGTCCGGGAGCCCGCGGGCACGGAGCCCCGGAGTCCCTGGTCATCGGCGATCGGGATGGGCACAAAGGCCCAACGCCGTGTTCGGGAAACGCCGATTCAGGCCCTGGGGGGACGGTAGAGTGTGTCGATACGCACCGCCGGCAGCCAACGTACCGCCCGTGGGTGCAAGCTCCCGCGCCGCCTTGGGAAGACCAGAGCCATCGGGGCGGGCGCGGCGGCCAGCGTGAGGGCGCCGGTTACGTGGCACGCGTGCTGCGCCACGCCATGCGCGGCGACCATCGAAGCGTGAGGGCCCACGCGGGTGATGGCCTGGAACCGCACAGGCTGCGCGATGCGGGGCGCGACCACCGCCGCGCCCCGCACGACGCTCGCCCGCGGACAGGCATGTCCGGCCGGGGCAGCCCCCGCGAGCGCGCCGCCGCCACTCGTCGACATTGCGACGAGCACGAGGGCCAGCAGGAAGTCACGCAGCAGTTTCATGGGATCAAGGCGAGCGACAGCCGGATTCTATCCAAGCCCGGCGCGGCAACGAAGGCCCCGTGACACTGTTGCACGGTCACACCGTGGAATCGTCGTGCACGGAGTGCAGCCCCTCGGGACTGGAACTTTCGGGTCGGCGGCTGGTCAGCTCGATACGCGATTGGCGCAGTTCATCGCGCAAGGCCTCCACCTCGCAATGCAGGGCGTGCCGGGCTTGCTTTTCCGCGTGGCCGACAAAAAGCGCCGCGATTCCGCCCGTGATCAGCGAGAACACGGCGTACCCGACCACCACGTCGAGCGCGGCCAGGACCTTGGCTGCTGCACTGGTCGGTACGATGTCGCCATAGCCGACGGTGGCCGCCGTCGTGAAGGCCAGCCATACGCCTTGTCCATAGCTGTGCACGGTGGGTTCGATGCGGTAAAAGCCCACCGCGGCCAGCAGCACGGCACCCACGCCCAGCAGCGTGGCAAAGGGGATCACGCTTCGCGAGAATGCGGCGCGCACATGCCCGAGCAGCCAGGCAAACACCAGGGCGACGTAGATCAGGTGCAGCAGGTGCGCGAACGGCATCGCATGAACCCTCGCGCCCCACAGCACTAGGCCCGACGATGCGACGATGACGAGCTTGAGCCAGTTGGCCTGCAGGTAGCGCGTGGGCTTGCGGCACAGGGCCAGCATGCATGCCATCTCGATCGCGAAAGCGGCGAGGATGAAGCCATCGATGCGAGGCCCCCAGAGCGCGAGGGCGGCGCTGCGCTGAAGGTCTTCCAGGTAGAACGAGGCCATGGCCAGCAACGCGATGCCGGCCATCCACGGGGCCGTCGCGCGTCCCAGCGCGCGCACTGCCCTGCTTTCCCCGGCAGGCACCTTGTTGAAGCCGATCCACGAGCGCCGGGCCTTCACGATATCCGAGGGCAAGCTATGCCACCTCACCGTGCTAGCCGTTGCGGCGGGTGCGCCTCGCCGGTGCTGCGACCTTGGCCGCGGTGGCGCTGGCCGGCGTTCCGCTCGGGGCGAACAACGCCGCGAAGCTGCGCTCCTGGAGCGTGTCCCGGGCCACGCGCCATGCCCGGATCACCTCGCTAACCTGCCTCATCGCCGCGCGTTCGGCGCTCAGCCAAGGATGCTCGGGCGCAAGTGCCTTGCGCTGCTGGCGCAGTTCCCGCGCCCACGGCTCGAGCCAGGCCATCCATGGCAGGAATCGCGCGGACAGCCCGTAGCGACTCGTGCGCATCGGATGCAGACGTTGCATCAGTTCACTGCTCCAGGGGTTGGCGAGGGCGCGTACCCAGGGACTGAAGCATTCGCGATACAGGGTTTCATGGAATTCGGACCACGCACGCACCTGCCGGAATTCGTCCGGCGCTCCGGAAAACTTCAGGTCGGAAACCTCACGCGGCTCGAAGTGCACGGAATAGGACGGTCGGCGTGCATCCGCATCGCCCGAGGGGTTGTCGATACGCATCTCGTACAGGCCCGGCTCCAACTCCTCGACCTGCTTCAGGCTCTCCAGAATGGCGCGATGCTCCAGGCGCGCGACTTGGGCGGAGACGAAGATCCCCAGGTGGCCGACATGCGGGTTGGTCAGGTAGACGATGCGCTGGCCGGCGGCCTTGAGCTCGGCCGTGTTCCTGTACACCGCGGCGATCCATCCCAGCGCCTGGTGCGGCGGCGTGATGTTGTCCCCCCATGAAGCGAAGATGACCAGCGGGTTGCGCACCTGGCGCAGATCCGCGTAGCAGCATTCGCACACGCGGAAGGTTCCCTGCTCGACGCGGTCGCCTATGAACAGGTTTTCGACGATGGCCAGGATCTCCTCCCGGCTGAGCAGGTAGAAGCCGCTCCACCAGCGTTCGAATTGCAGGAAGCGGTCTCGCTCGGCATCCACATCGGTGAAGAGTCCGGCATACTTGTCCCAGACGGCTTCGGGTTTGAGGTTCTCGAAGTTGGCGACCAGCCAGGCCCCGTCGAAGCGCCCATCCCCGAGGTCGGCCAGCCAGTGCACCAGCCAGGCGCCGCCCGTGAAGCCCGCGGCCGTGCGCATGGGGTTGATTCCCGGCTCGCCGGCCCAGTACGACAGCGGGGAGCCGTTGAGCACCGCCGGTCCGCTCAGGCCCTGGCAGTCGGCCGCCAGCAGCGCGACGGCCCATCCGGCTTGGCAATTGCCGTACAGCACTGGCGGCTTGCCGGGATGCCGCGCCGCGACATGCTCGACAAAGCGCCGCAGCGCGTGCAGCACGTCCGCCAGGGTCTGTCCCGCGCATGGTTCGGGAAAGAACGTCACGAAGTACACGGGATGGCCCTCGCGCATGGCCATGCCGATCTCCGAATCGCGCTTGAAGCCGCCAATTCCGGGGCCATGCCCGGCTCGCGGATCGAGCACGATCACGGGGGGCCTGTTCGCAGCGTCGCAGCACTCCTCGCAGCGCGAATCGCCGATGCGCGTGATGCGCAGCAGGGCATAGTTGACCGGCCGATCGAAATGCCGGGCATCGAGCAGGGTCTCGTAGTCGAAGTCCAGCAGCGGCGGCTTGCCCGCGCGCTCATGCTCGATCATGTCGTCGGCGCGCTGGCGCAGCGTGTCCCAGAACAACACCCAGCGCTCGCATACGTCGCGGGCGTAGTCGAGGGTGTCGGCCGCGGAGGACGGCACACGCCCGACGGGAGCCGTGCGCGCGGGGACTGCGGACACCCCGGGTTCCGTGCGCGCACCGAGCGCGGATACCGTGGCGGCCATGTCGGTCCGGGCAGCGGACGCCGTCCGGCGGGATGTCGTGGATCGAGTGGTGGGTGGCATGACGAGGCGACCGGCTTCAACCAGCCATGGCGGACGAGAAATAGTTGTACAAGGGCCCGAAGATCAGCGCGACGTACCAGCCGTAGGCCACGCTCTCGAGTACCCCGAGCAGGAAGCTGCCCCAGCTCAGCCAGGTGAAGCCCGGCAGCAGCGGCATCCACACCTTGGCCATGGCCTGCGCGGGAAACAACAGGTCGAAACCCACACAGGCCACGAAGGTCAACGCCAGGAACAGCCCGAGGCTCATGCCCAGTGCGATCACGGGCAGGCGTGCGGGCCGTGAAACATAGCCCGGGACGCCCGGGCTTGCTTCACCTGACGAGGCCGCCGGCCTGTCGGGCGGCTGACTCTTGGGACTGCGGCCCATCACATGGGCGCCGCAGCCGAAGCGCATGAGCAGCACGAAGAATCCTGCGACCAGCAAGTAATAGAGCCACGAAGCCATGATCAATGCACTCCTTTCACGAAACCTCGACGCGCGAAGGCGTGCGCGGTCTCCAGTACAGCCACGCGCTCGCGGATGCGCCCAACAGCAAGAGCGCGGCCAGCATGAACGGAGCTTCGGGACGCAACGCGAACAAACCACCCGAGACGAAGGCACCCAGCGCCTGCCCCAGGTTGCCTGCCGCGGCCAGGCGGCCGAGCTTGGCGCCCTTGGCCCCAGCGTCATGGTCCAGCAAGGCGTAGGCCAGCGAAGGCGCGACCAGGCCGATGCTCAGCGCCACGGCCGCGACCGTCATGCCCAGGGACAGCATGCTCGGCATGCGCGGCGCCGCCAGCATGAAGCCCGCGCCGACCGCCAACACCGCGGCCATCCAGCGACGCTCGAAGCGCTCGCGCAGCGGGCCCCAAGCGAGCAGCCCCTGGGCGACCAGCATGAAGCCGCTGCACGCGACGAACAACAAGGCGACGGCTCCGACGGCTGCTCCCAGGCGCATCGCACCAAGCAGGTTGAAGCCGGTCTCGAAGCTGCCGACCGCATAGGCGGCGAGGCCTGCCAGGATCATGCTGGTCCATGCGAAACGCCGGTCGCGGACGGCCGACGTGGTGCTGGCCTCCTCGATGGCCTGCGGCCCCGGCGCGCGCAGGCTCCACGCCAGCAGGGGCAAGAGCATGACCCCCAGCACGGCCACGACCGCCAGGGGCAGTTTCACCATCCAGGGCATGGCCTGCGTGCTCATGCCCATCACCGGCCCGGCCAGCCATGTGCCGAGCAGCGGGCCGGTGACAAAGCCGATGAAGCTGGCGCTGGCCAGCAGGGCGAATCGGCGATTGCGCGCCGGGCGGTCGCTGACGTCGGCCAGATAGGCCTGCGCCGCCGGGATCACCGCGGCGGCACCCACGCCCGACAGGATACGGGCCGTGTAGGCCTGCGCCAGGCTCGCGGCCAGGGCGGAGCCGAACATGCCGGCAAGGTAGAC
>JAKBBP010000022.1:35213-42825 GCA_021808445.1 Pseudomonadota bacterium | reverse complement strand
TGCGTGGAAACGTCAAGCTGCTGGCGGCCAACCAGTTCACGACCCGACTGAGCTTCCACGGCATCGTGCCCTTCTGGCCGAAGCTGCCCGCGGCCGATGGCGGCAGTCGGGTGGACACGCTGCTCGGGGGCGACACCGCGGAGATGCCCGGGGCCTTCAATCTGCAGGGCAACGGCACCTACTGGGTAGGCAAGGGCCTGGGGCGGGCGGCGCAGTTGATGAACATCGCCTACGCCCAGGGCAAGACCGGTGACGCGCGCGAGCTGCAGCGCATGATCGAGCAGCATTTCGAGCAGTTCTTCTCCGGCAAGGACTCCGAAAGCTACTTCGTCGTCAACCAGTCGCTGGGCACCACGCTGGGCTATCCCTCCGAGTACGGCAGCGTGAGCCACATGAACGACCACCACTTTCATTACGGCTACTGGATCAACGCGGCCGCGCAGATCGCGATTCACGACCCGCAGTGGGCGGCCAGGGATCACTGGGGAGGCATGGTCGATCTGCTGGTCAAGGACATCGCCACCGCGCGGCGCCACCAGGCCTCCTATCCATTCCTGCGCAATTTCGATCCCTACGAGGGACATTCCTGGGCCAGCGGCGATGCAGCGATGGAGGATGGCAACAACCAGGAATCCTCCTCGGAGGCGGTCAATGCCTGGGCCGGGCTGATCTTCTGGGGCGCAGCCACGGGGGACACGGCGCTGCGCGACCTGGGCATCTACCTGTACACCACCGAGGTGCATTCGATCGACGACTACTGGTTCGACCTGCACCACATCGTGTTCGCCCCCGACTACCACCGCGTGCTGGCAGCCCAGGTGTTCGGCGACCAGTATGCGTACAACACCTGGTGGACCCAGAACCCACGTGAAGTCCAGGGCATCAATCTGCTGCCCATCACCACGGCGTCCACCTACCTGGGGGCGGATCCGCACTACATCGACGAGTTCTTCCATTCGATGCGGGCGATGAGCAAGCGCTATGCCGACGCAGGCAAGTCGGATGGCACGCCCGACGACATCTGGCAGGACGTGTTCGCCGAATACCGTGCGCTCGCGCACCCGGATGAGGCGCTGAAGCACTGGAATTCCCAGGGGTCCACGGAAGGCGGCGATAGTCGAACCCACGCCTACTACTGGATCCGCAGCCTGCAACACATGGGCCGGCCCGACTTCTCGGTCACCGCCGACACCCCGCTGTACGCCGTGTTCCGGACGCGCGCGGGCGTCGTCACGCACCTGGCCTTCAATCCAGGCGCTCAGCCTCTGAAGGTGCATTTCAGCGATGGCGCCGGCGGAACCGTGGCGCCCGATTCGCTCGGCGAATTCGCAGGCGCGGCCGCCGCGGGCGGCTCGCAGGGGAACGACTGAACGCGACGCGCAGCGTCCATCCGAACCAAACGAGGAGAGAGCAACATGCTGAAAATCATCCTTGCCGCCCTGATCGGCGCGGGGCTGCTCGCGGGCTGCGGGTCCCGCTCGATCGCCACCGCGGGCATTTCCTCTGGCACGCAGGCCAGCAACACCACGAACACCGGCAGCACGCTGGCGTCGAATTATTCGACCGTCGTCTGGGAGGACGACTTCCAGACCGACCCCAGCGGCGCCCCGTCGAGTACCTACTGGGCGGCGGAAACCGGCAACGGCGTGGAGTACGGCAATCCAGGCTGGGGCAACAACGAAGCCGAGTACTACCTGCCCGCCAACGCCACCGTGGCGTCCGGCGCGCTGTTGCTGCACGGTCACGCCGATGCCAGCGTGATCGGCCACAACTGCGGCACCACGACGATCAACAACTGCCTGTATTCGTCGGCCAAGATCACGTCGGTCAAGACCGTCGACCTCAGCAAGCCGGGCTTCCTGGAGGTCGAGGCCGACCTGCCCACCGGCGTGGGCTCGTGGCCCGCCATCTGGCTGCTCCCGGGAACCAGCCCCGGGGCTGCCTTCCCGCCCAGCCAGAGCGTCCTCGCGGCGCAGCCGCTGTGGCCCATCGGCGGCGAGATCGACATGGCCGAGTGGCTCGGCACCTATTTCGCGGGGCAGGACTCGCTGGTGCAGAGCACCCTGCACCTGCCGTCGGGCACTCCGAGCCCCGCCTACACCGACTCCTATCAGTACCAGAAGGCGACGCTGGCGAGCCCGCTCTCCGGCAACTACCACCTGTACCAGCTGGCCTGGACCTCGGGCAGCATCGAGTTCGCGATCGACAACCAGCCTGTCATGACCTGCACGCGCAGCACCATGAGCTGCGCGCCGGTGGCCGCCGGGGTCGCACCGTACCCGGCATCGGCGATCTGGCCCTATGGCAACACCTACTCCAGCTACTACCTGATCATGAACCTGGCCATCGGCGGCAACCTGGGGGCGCCCCACCAGGACAACACGCAGGTGCCGTCGAGCTACGACCAGACCATGCGCATTGCCTATGTGCGCTACATGACGCCCTGAGCGCCGGGCGCACGGCGAGGGGAACAGGTGATGGAGCAGGAAGACTGGGTCTTGCGCTGGGCCGACGAATTCGACGGGGACGGCCTGGACCCCGCGAAGTGGCACTGCGACGAGGGCAACGGATTTCGCGACCCGCAGAGCGGTGCCTGGGTGCCGGGCTGGGGCAACGAGGAATTGCAGTACTACACCTCGCATGCCGACAACGTGTCGGTGCGCGACAGCGTGCTGCATATCCGCGCGCTGCGTCAGAGCCGGGAGGGCTGCGCATACACCTCGGCCCGCCTGCGCAGCCGAGGGCCCGACGGCGCGGCGCTGTTTGCCCAGCGCTACGGGCGCTTCGAGTTTCGCGCCCGCGTTCCCCACGGCAAGGGGCTGTGGCCGGCCTTGTGGCTGCTGCCGCTGGAGGAACACTATGGACGCTGGGCCGCGTCGGGTGAGATCGACGTCATGGAAGTGTGCGGTGATGCGGGCCACGAGGTGCTGGGCAGCATGCATTACGGCTCCAGCTTCCCGCATCGCGAACTCAGCACCCATCGCCTGCCGATGGCGCCGGGAGCGCTCGCCGACTGGCACTCCTATGCCGTGCAGTGGGAGCCGGGCCGCATCCACTGGGAGTTCGACGGGCAGGTCTGGGCGACCCAGGACTTCTGGTGGAGCTCCAGTTGCCTCGACGCCGGCGCGGGACGCCTGCCGGTCGGCGAGCACGAGCTCAACCCCTGGCCTGCACCTTTCGATCGGCCTTTCTACATTGTCATGAACGTGGCAGTGGGCGGCAATTTTCCGGGGCGGCCCGACGACAGCACGCCGCTGCCGGCAGAGCTGCAGGTGGACTATGTCCGGGTCTACGAGCGACGCCAGGGTCGCGGCGACCTGCCGCCTCGCGGGCAGGGAAGGCTGCCGTGGCAGGACCAGGGCGAGCATGCCTCGGAGGACCAGGATGTCGCATGAACACCGGCGCGCATGGCAGCAGCGCAGCGTTGCGCCCGCGTGGACCGGGCTGTTGCGCGAATCCCCGCAGCCGACCGCGTCCGACCGGGCTCCCGACCAGGCGCCCGACCAGACGCCGGGGTATGCGCCGGGGCATGCGTCTGGCGCCCCTGCACCCGATCTGCGCGCCGCGGTCCGCGAGCTCGTCGCAGCGCGCCTGCACGGGCTGTGCTTCAGCCCCTATGAGCCTGGACAGGGGCCGGGGACCCGGGTGCCGGAGCGGACCGTGGAGGGGCGCCTGCAGCTCATCGCGCCATTCACGCGCTGGATTCGCAGTTTCTCCTGTACCGAGGGCCATGAGGCGACCCCGCGTCTTGCGCATCGCGCGGGCCTGAAGACCCTGGTCGGCGCATGGCTCGGCAAGGACCGCGACATCAATCGGCGCGAGATCGAGGGGGCCATCGAACTGGCTCGCGAAGGGGTGGCGGACCTCGTGGCCGTGGGCAACGAGGTGTTGTTGCGGGGCGACCTCGAAGAGTCCGAACTGCTGGAGGCCATCGAGCGTGTGCGCAGCGCCGCGCCGCATGTGCCGGTGGGCTATGTCGACGCCTATTTCCTGTTCGAGAAGCACCCGCGAGTGGCGCGCGCCTGCGATGTGCTCATGGCCAACTGCTACCCCTTCTGGGAGGGATGTCCGCTGGAGCATGCGGTGGCCTACATGCAGGACATGTACCGCCGCACCTGCGTGGCGGCCGACGGCAAGCCGGTGATCATCGCCGAGACGGGCTGGCCCGATCGCGGCGCGGCGGTGGGCGCGGCGCTGCCGTCGCCCGAGCATGCCATGCGGTATCTGCTGGAGGCCCAGGCGTGGGCGCGGCGCGACGGGGTCGAGATGTTCCACTTCTCGGCCTTCGACGAGGCCTGGAAGATCGACGTCGAGGGTGACGTCGGCGCCTTCTGGGGGTTGTGGGATCAACGGGGACAGTTCAAATATGCCTGAGTCCATGGAGCGGCGAGTTGCGCGCAGCCCCTTGCCCTGCAAGCCGGCGATCTGCTATTCCGGGTACCGGGCGGGGCAGAGCCCCGGAAGCGGCCGGTATCCGAGCGAGGAGCAGATCGCCGAGGATCTGGTGCTGCTGCGCGAGCAGGGCTGGCGCATGTTGCGTCTGTACGATTGCGGCCCCCATGCCTGGCGCACGCTCGAGTGCATTCGTCGCCTGCGCCTGGATCTGCAGGTGCTGCTGGGAGCCTACCTGGAAGCCGAGATCGACAATCCCCGCTGTCCCTGGGGCGGCCGCCACGATCCGCGTACGCTGGCGGGCAACCGCGAGGCCAACCACGCCGAGGTGCAGCGCCTCGCCGATCTGGTCGAGCGTTTCCCCGGCATCGTCGTGGCCGCCGCAGTCGGCAACGAGGCCTGCGTGGAGTGGACCGACCACCTGGTCGCCCCGGCGAGGGTGCGCGAATTGCTGCGCCATGTCCGAGCGCGGGTCGACGTGCCGCTGACCGTGTGTGACAACTACGTGCCCTGGCTGGGCGAGCTGGGCGATGTGGTGGGGTCCGAGGTCGATTTCGTGTCCATCCACACCTATCCGGTGTGGGAGCACAAGTCCCTTGAGCAGGCCATGGATTACACGCGCGCCAACCTCGACGCGGTGGCGCGGCGATTCGGGGACCTGCAGATCGTGATCACCGAGGCCGGCTGGCCGACCCAGGCCAACGGCCGCGGGTTCGACGCGCAGCGCGCCAGCGAGGAGGCGCAGCTGCACTATGTGCAGGCGCTGCTCGACTGGTCGCACCGCAGCGGCGTGCCCTGTTTCGTGTTCGAGGCCTTCGACGAAGCCTGGAAAGGTTCCGACGATCCGCGCGAACCCGAGAAGCACTGGGGCCTGTACACCGAGGCACGCCAGCCGAAGCCATTCGCGGCCCACGCTCGCCTGCCGTGGGAATCGGGCGCGCAAGCGCTCAGCTCTGTCGAGTCATGAGGGTCATGCAATGAGTGCCGTCCAACTTGTTCATCTGCGCAAGGCCTATGGCGAGCGCGTGGTGATCGACGAGATCGATCTGGAAGTGCGTAGCGGCGAGTTCATGGTGTTCGTCGGTCCGTCCGGTTGCGGAAAGACCACCACCCTGCGCATGATCGCGGGCCTGGAGTCCATCACTGCCGGCGAGCTGCGCATCGAGGGCCAGCGCGCCAACGATCTGCGGGCCAGCGAGCGCGGCGCGGCCATGGTGTTCCAGAGCTATGCCCTGTATCCCCATATGACCATTGCGGAAAACATGGGCTTCAACCTGCGCATGGCCGGGGTCGGCAGGGCGCAGCGCCGCGAGGCCGTCGAGCGCGCGGCCCGAACCCTGCGCATCGATCACAAGCTCGAGCGCTATCCGCGACAGCTTTCCGGCGGCGAGCGCCAGCGCGTGGCCATCGGGCGGGCCATCGTGCGCCACCCGAAGGTCTTCCTGTTCGACGAGCCGCTGTCCAACCTGGACGCCGAACTGCGCGTGAGCATGCGCGTGGAGCTGGCGCGCCTGCACCGCGAACTCGGCGCGACCATGATCTACGTGACCCATGACCAGGTCGAGGCCATGACCCTGGGGCAGCGCATCGCCGTGTTCCGCGACGGCCGCATCGAGCAGGTGGGCGAGCCCATGGAACTCTACGAGCACCCGCGCACCGAGTTCGTCGCGGGCTTCCTGGGGACACCGCGGATGAACATGCTCGATCGCCCGACACCCGACGCGCCACCGGCGCACCACAAGTTGTGGGATGAGCTGGGCGGTGCCAGGCTCGACAGCGCGCGGCGCCTCGGAGTTCGTTCCGAGCATCTGGCGGTCGTCGCCGATTCCGGTGCCGTGCAGGGGGTCGTGGAGTTCGTCGAGCGCCTCGGCGGCCTCTCCATGGTGCATGTGCGACTGGAGGGCGTGGACGAGGTCTGGATCGTCCAGGCCCGCAGCGACGACGGTGGGCCCGCCCTTCAGCGTGGACAGCGCGTGGCATTGCGTGCGCCAGCCGAGCGCGTGCATGCCTTCGACGCCGATGGGCTCAACCTGAAGCCGTGACGCGCCGGCGCCCTGCGGGTGCCTCCCGGCAGCCCGTGCGCGCCGGCGAGCCGGCAGCCGTTAGCATGTGTGCCGCGAGCCCGTGGACCGTCCGGCCACGGCTTGCGCCGCAACAGGTACGCGCACTTCCCATCGACCATGTTCGCAAGCTTTGCCGGCGTATGGACTCCACTGCTTCACCTGCGCGAGCTTCGCAGGGGGCCGCGCGCGGTGACGCTGGCAGGCGAGAGACTGGTGGTGTTTCGACCGCCGGGCGCGGACGTCGCGGTGCTGCTCGATCGCTGTCCGCATCGTGGCGCGGCGCTGTCCCTGGGCCGCGTGACGCCACAGGGATGCATCGAATGCCCTTTCCATGGTTGGCAGTTCGACGCGCGAGGCCGCAATCGCCATGTGCCGCTGGACCCCGACGCCAGGTTGTCGCGGCTCTCGGCGCAGGCGCTGCCGGCACGTGTCGTGGGCGATCTGGTCTGGGTCTACACGGATCCGTCGGCTGAGGCGCCCGCCGAGCCCGTCGTGGCAGAGGGGCTGCGAGCCGCTTCGCTGGCCCGCACCTATGTTCAGCGCGAGTGGCGTTGCCACTGGACGCGGGCGATGGAGAACATGCTCGACAGCCCGCATCTGCCCTTCGTGCATCGGCGCACGATCGGCAAGGCCATGGCGCGACAAATGACTGCTGCGTCGCGCATGGACGTCCGGTGGGAGGCCACGCCCTGGGGCGGACGCGCGAGCGCCACGCTCGACGGGCGGGACGGCGGCGCCTACCTCGAATTCCACAGGCCGAATGTGATGGCGCTGCACATTCCCGTGCCGGGGCGGCATCTGCGCATCCACGCACTGGTGATTCCCGCGGAGCCAGGCCGCACCCGCCTGATCATCTGCCAGTCGCGGGACTTCGCGCGCAGCCGCTGGCTGAACCCGCTGTTCTCATGGATGAACCGCCGTATCGCCGATGAGGACCGCGCGGTGGTCGAATCCATCGGCAGCGACGAGGTCCCGGCTGCGGCGCAGCAGCGTTCCGTCGCCACGGACCGGGCGACGCTGCAGTTCCGCAAATACTATTTCGAGTCTCTGCGCGGCAGCGCCAGCCAGCCACGTTCCGCGGGCTGAAGCGACAAAAAGGCCCCCGGCGCATGACGCCGGGGGCCTAGCAAATGCTGGTGGGATTTGCTGGTGGGATT
>JAKBBP010000022.1:0-35113 GCA_021808445.1 Pseudomonadota bacterium | reverse complement strand
TGCTGGTGGGATTTGCTGGTGGGATTCCCGTTGAATTCGCTGGTGGGTCGTGCGCGACTCGAACGCGCGACCAACGGATTAAAAGTCCGCTGCTCTACCGACTGAGCTAACGACCCAGGCCGAAACTCTCAATCATAACAAAGTGCGTCCAGCCTTCCGGGTGTCCGGCGTGTGTCCCTGGGGAGATCGCGCCGCAGCGCCACGGCTTCCACCGCGAAACCGGCGGCGGCCATGCCGAAGCTTGCCGTGACCATGACGCTGGAGCCGTAGCCCGCGCAGTTCAGCCCCGCGCCAGGGTCCTCGGGGGCGGCGCAGGATGGCTGCAGCAGCGCGGCGCGCGGCTCGTCCGAGCACACGCAGGGCAGTCCGATCAGGCCCTGGCGGGCGGCGGAATGTTCGCGCCGCATGCGGTAGCGCAACTTGGCCAGCAGGGGGTCGCCGCGCACATCGGCCAGGTCCATCACGCGCACGTGCTGCGCCAGGCGCTTGCCGCCGGCGGCACCCGAGATGATCAGCGGCATGCCCGAACGCAATGCCTGCGCGGCCATCGCCGCCTTGGCGCGCACCTGGTCGCAGCAGTCCAGCAGCACGTCGGTCCTCGCCGGCAGCAGCTCGGCCAGGTTCTCCGCGCTGAGGAACTCCTCCACCTCATGCACCACGCAATCGGGATGGATGTCGTGCAGGCGGCGGCTCAGCGCCCGCACCTTGGGTTCTCCCAGGGTCGACTCCAGCGCCTGGGCCTGGCGGTTGATGTTGGATTCGGCCACGTGGTCGAGGTCGATGAGCGTGAGCTCGCCCACGCCGCTGCGCGCCAGGGCCTCGGCCGCCCAGGAGCCCACGCCGCCGACTCCGACGACCACCATGTGGGCGCCGCGCAGGCGTTCCAGCCCCGCGTCGCCATAAAGACGGGCGATGCCGCCGAAGCGACGCTGCGGATCGGGGCGGTCGTCGCCTTGCACGCTCAGGCCTGTCGTTCCAGGCGCCAGGCCTGGTATTTCACGCCGATCACGCCGCCGGCGATGATGGAGCCCAGCGCCAGCCAGCTGGTAGGCGACAGCGTGGACACGCCGGTGATGCCCTGTCCGACGGTGCAGCCCAGCGCGGTGACCCCGCCGATGCCCATGAGCAGGCCACCGACAATGTGGTTGGCCGTGTCCTCCAGTCCGGACAGGCCCTCCCAGCGGAAGCGTCGCGTGGCCAGCGCATGCGCCGTGGAACCCAGGATCACCCCGAACACCGAGACGATGCCGATGGTCAGCACGTTGCTGCTGTCGCTGTACAGGAGCAACCAGTTCAGCGTGGCCGCCAGAGGTGAGACGAAGGTGAAGGATTCGGCATGGTTGCCGGCGCTGCCCACGTAGGTGGCCTGCAAGGTATCGGGATTTTCCGCGACGAAGCCCAGGTGGGCCGAAACCCACCACAGCGCCACCACCAGGGCTCCGATGCCCAGGCCGCCCAGCCACAACCGGGCGTCGCGGCCTTCGCGCCGGGCCAGCGCCAGCGCGGCCAGCGCCAGGCTCCCGGCGTTGCCCAGCAGCAGCAGCCAGTCGCGCGCGGGCCAGCCGGTGTGCCGGGACAGCAAGGAGGGCAGGTCCTGCCGGCCGGCGAGCTGCACGGCCACGCGGTCCAGCAGGTAGACGCGAGGCAGCGCCGTGATGCCGCGCAGCGTGGCATAGGCCCCGACGGCCAGCATGGTGAACACCACCAGGGCCTTGAGACTGCCGCTGCCCAGGCGCACCAGGGTCTTGCTGCCGCACCCCGAGGCCAGCACCATGCCCACGCCGAACAGCAGGCCGCCGACCAGCGCCGACAGCCAACTCAGGCTGGGCGCCGTGTAGATGCTGGCCGACAGGTCGATCTGTCCGGTGGCCGCCAGCCATGTGGTGCCGAGCAGGGCCGTGGCGATGGCCAGCCCCCACATGCGCATGCGCGTCCAGTCGCCGAAGTTGACGATGTCGGCCACCGAACCCATGGAGCAGAACTGGGTGCGGTGCATGATCGCGCCGAACAGCAGGCTGAGCACGAAGGTGCTGCCCAGCACCAGGTGGTTCAGGCTGCTCATCGAGGTCGAAGGGTCCGTGGGCATGGGCAAGGCTCGGCGCTGGCCGCCTGCTCAGGGGCGGTAGCGCGTGGGGTCGGCCACGCCGGCGGCCTCGAAACCGGCGGCGCGGATGCGGCAGGAGTCGCACAGGCCGCAGGCGCGCCCCTGCTCGTCGGCCTGGTAGCAGCTGACGGTGAGCGAGAAATCCACGCCCAGGCGCAGCCCCTCGCGAATGATCTCGGCCTTGCGCAGCTCGATGATCGGCGCGTGCACGCGCATGGGCCGCCCCTCCACTCCGGCGCGCGTGGCCAGGTTGGCCAGGCGCTCGAAGGCTTCCACGTAGGCGGGGCGGCAGTCGGGGTAGCCGGAGTAATCCACGGCGTTGGCGCCGTAGAACAGATCCTGTCCGTCCAGTGCCTCGGCCCAGGACAGCGCCAGCGACAGCATCACCGTGTTGCGCGCGGGCACGTAGGTGCTGGGAATGCCCTGGGTGCCCGCGCTGGTGGGCACCTGCATTCCGGTGTCGGTCAGCGAAGAGCCGCCGAAGCGACCGAAATCGACTTGCACGATCTCGTGGCGCACGGCCCCCAGCGCCTGGGACACTCGGCGCGCGGCGTCGAGTTCCGCGCGGTGTCGCTGTCCGTAGTCCAGCGACAGCGCGTGGCAGGCGTAGCCGGACTCGCGGGCGAGGGCCAGCACGGTGGCCGAGTCCAGGCCGCCGGAGACCAGCACCACGGCCGGTGCGCCGGGGCGCGGGGCGCGGGCCAGCGCCGAGCGGGCCATTACTTCAGCTTCGCCAGCCGGTCGTGCGCGGCGGCGGCGGCTTCGGACTGCGGGTAGTCCTTGATCAGGCGCTGCAGCGTGACCCGCGCGGTCTTGAACTCGCGCAACTCGAGCTGGCAGTTGGCCAGGCCCAGCATGGCCTCGGGAACGCGCTGGGCGTTCGGCTGCGACTGGATCAGGTCCTGGAAGGCGGCCGCCGCGTCTCGATAGCGCTGCTGGCCGAACAACGAGTTGCCCAGCCAGTACTTCGCGTCACCCTGGTAGGGGCTGGTCGGGTACTGGGCGATGAAGGCCTGGAACTGCGTGGTGGCGCTGGCGAACTGGCCACCACGGAAGGTGCTCAGCGCCTGCTCGAAGGCGGCCTTCTCGGCCGGCTGCACCGTGTAGTTCTTGCCGCCGATCTGCACCTGCACGGGCTCCAGAGGCGCCAGGCGCTGGCTCAGCGCGTGCTCGCTGGCCTGCATCCTGGCCAGCGCGGTGTTGAGCTGCTGGGTGTTGGTGTCCTGCTGACCGCGCAGTTGCGCGATCTCGCTTTGCAACTGGGTGATCTGGTTGGACAGATCGAGCATGGAGTTGCGCAACTGCTTGACCTGCGATTGCTGGTCGGCCTGCAACTGGGCCACTTCCTGGCGCAGTTGCAGGATGGCGCGGCGCGCGTCGTTGTCGGCGAACAGGTCGGCATGCGCCGCACCGGTCCAGGCCAGGCCGCCGAGGCCGAGGGCCAGGGCGCCGGCGGCGCGGCGCAGGCGAGCGCCGGATGCGAAGGGCTTGAGCGTCATGGCGGGGTCTCCGTGGCTGGATGTGGGCGATCAGGGCTGGTACACGATGTCCACGCGGCGGTTCTGCGCGTAGTCCTGCGGGGTATCGCCGGTGGCCTTGGGCTTTTCCTTGCCGAAGCTGATGGCTTCCATCTGGTCCGGCTTGACACCCAGCAGTTCCAGGCCCTGGCGCACCGCGTCCGCGCGCTTCTGGCCCAGCGCAAGGTTGTACTCACGGCTGCCGCGGGCATCCGTATTGCCCTGCAATTGCACGTGGGCGGCGGGATGCGAGGCCAGGTACTGGGCATTGCCCTGCATCGTGGCCTGGTAGCGCGGGTCGACCGAATAGCTGTCGTAGGCGAAGTACACGCTGCGCCCGACGTCGGCGGTGGGGCCGGAGTTGGCTCCGCCGGCGCCCTGGCTGCCGGCACCCGCGGTCTGCACCGCGGCCACCGAACTCTGGCCCGCGCCCTGCGCGCTTGCGCCCGCCCCCAGCGCACCCACCGGAGTGGCGGTCTGGGCCTGAACGGGGGCCTTGTGGTCGAGGCTGACGCCGGAGGCACAGCCGCCGAGCAGAACAGCGGTGGCCAGCGCGGCCAGCCAGGGGGAGGAGCGCAGGAGCTTGGTCATGGATCGGCTTGGCTAGGGCTTGCGAGAACGCAAGGGGAAGCCAGGGCGCAGCGCGCCCCGGCGTGGGGGAATTCCGGGGGGCGCCGCGACGGCGCCCCGGGTTTCAGGCCGGCGTGGTCCACGGGCCCCAGGACGGTTCGCGCACATCCTCGCCGCGTGCGGCCAGCGTGGTGCGCACGCTGCCGTCCAGCGACACGGTGCGCAGGACCTGCGCGCCGCCCTCGTGGGCGGCGTAGACCAGGATCTGGCCGTTTGGCGCGAAACTGGGGTGGCCGTCGTCGGGGCCGTCACCCAGCGCGCGGGTGGCGCCGCTTTGCAGGTCCTGCAGCCACAATTGGTAATCGTTGCCCTGGCGCGAGACAAAAGCCAGGGATTTGCCGTCCGGGCTGATCGCGGGGCTGACGTTGTAGCTGCCGGCGAACGTGATGCGGCGAATGTTCGAGCCGTCGAGCCCGGCCTGGTAGATCTGGGGCGAGCCGTCGCGGTCGCTCACGAAATACAGGCTCTTGCCGTCGGGCGCGAACACCGGCTCGGTGGCGATACTGCTGGCGCGGATCACCGGGCGGGCGGGCCCGCCGCTGGCCGGCACCGTGAAGATCTGCGAGGCGGCGCCGATGGTCAGCACCACGGCCAGCGTGCGACCGTCGGGGGAGAAGGCGGGGGCGCTGTTGCTGCCGCGGAAGTTGGCCACCGCGCGGCGCGCCCCCGTGCGCACGTTCTGCACGAACACCACGGGCTTGCCGGTCTCGAAGGACACGTAGGCCAGGTTGGCGCCGTCGGGGGCCCAGGCGGGAGACATCAGGGGTTCGCGGCTGCGCAACGCAGCCAGCGGGTTGTAGCCGTCGCTGTCGGCCACCAGCAGGGTGAACTGGTTGCGTCCGCTCTTGCCGACGAAGGCGATGCGCGTGGCGAACACGCCGCGCTGGCCGGTGAGCTTCTGGTAAATGAAATCCGCGATGCGGTGCGCGGCCAGGCGCAGGTCGCCGGTCAGCACGCGCAGCGCCAGGCCGCCCAGGTCGCGCTGGCCCACCGCATCCCACAGGCGAAAGCGGATCTGCCAGGTCTGCGGGCCGGCCGGCTCCACGCTGCCGCCGCTGGCTGCTTCGAGCTGCTCGGTCCGCCACTGCGCATAGGCGGGAGGTCCCGCGTCGCTCAGCGTGGGCGAGGAACTCGCCGGCATCACGCGGAACTGGCCGCTGCGCAGGAGGTCGGCGCGGATGATGTCGGCCAGAGGCTGCGGGCAGCCGGACTGTCCGGCGAAGGTGTCGATCAGCACGGGGATCTGGCGCGCGCCGATGCCGGAGACGTCCACGCGGAACTGCGCGCGGGCCAGCAGGGGTTCGGCGGCCAGGCCGAGGGCGCCGGCGAGGCGCAGGCCGCGTGCCGCTGCGGGCAGGGCCGTACCGAGTACAAAGCGTCGTCGTTGCATGGGTTTTCAGGCAGGCTGGCAGCGGAGCGAAGAGCCGCAGCGCCGGATTCTAGGCCTTGGGCGCCGGTGACGGTGTGGCTCGTGCGGACCCATCGCGCAACACCCTTGCGCTGCGCTCGAGCTGGGGCAGGCGGGGATGGCTCAGACCATGCTCGGCGCGCACGACGTCGCCTTGCATACGCGCCCGAACCATGTCCAGATTGTGGCTTTCCTGCGCGCGCTCGGCCTGGCGGTGCCAGAGGTGAAGCACTTCGGTGGCCCAGTAACCATCCACGCGGGCGCAGCCGTGGCGCTGCAGGCGCAGCACGAAGTCGGCGTCCTCGTGACCCCAGCCGTCGAAGCTCTCGTCGAAGCCGTCGATGGCCTCGAAGTCCCGGCGCCAGACCCCCATGTTGCAGCTCCGGATGCCCTTCCAGCGGAACCCCGCCCGAGCTCGACGCAAGCCGGGCGGCCAGCGCAGGAACAGCCCCAGCCATTTGTTGCAGCCTCCGCGCAGGCGCTGCGCCAGCCACCAGTGCCAAGGCATGGACGGCAGCTCGAGCGGCTGGGTCAGTGCGCGTTCGGTGAGGGCCGGGGACAGCAGTACGCGGCTGCCGTTGAGCAGGCAACCCGGGCGAGCCAGCGCGCGGTGACGGGCCACGAAGTCCGGGCGCGGCACGCAGTCGCCGTCGAGCAGCACCAGGTAGTCGCCGCGTGCCTGGCGCGCGCCCCAGTTGCGCGCGGCGGCCGCCGTGAAGCCCACATCGGCCTGCCACGCATGCACCAGGCGGTAGGGCAGGCGCGGCGCGAGTTCGCGCAGCGCGGCCACATGCTCCTCGCGCGAGCCGTCGTCGGCCACGATGACTTCGAATGCATGGTCGCTCTGCAGCGCCAGCGCCCGCAGCACGGCGAGCAGCGCGTCACTGCGGTTGTAGGTGACCACGACCAGGCTGATCAGCATGCCGGCTCGCGTTGCAGCAGCCACAGTTTGATGTAGCGGTAGTAGGCGCCGTGGGCGTTGGACAAGGCCAGCACCAGGCCCAGGCGCCCGTCCAGGAAGCCTCGCTTGAGCACATAGCCGCGCACGAAGGTCCAGGCGCCGTGGCCCAGAGCGCCCAGCACGCTGGTGCGCCGGCCGCGTGCATGCATGGCGCGGGCGCCGGCGCTGGAATAGGCGTCGAGCTTGGCCAGGACCTGGTGCATGTCGCGGAAGGAGTGGTGCAGCAGGGCGCAGCGCAGGCGCCCGCGCGCCCCGTCGACCAGCAGGCGCTCGTGCACCAGGTCGTCGCTGAAGCGGGCGCTGCCGCGGCGGAACAGTCGCAGCACCTCATCGGGGTACCAGTCTCCGTGGCGCATGAGCTGGCCGCAGTAGCTCGACACGCGGGGAATGGCAAAGGCCTGGGGAGCGCCCGGGGCGCGCACGGCCTGCCGGATCTCCCGCGCCAGCTCGGGGCTGACCCGCTCGTCGGCGTCGATGGACAGGACCCAGTCGCAGCCTGCCAGGCCGATGGCGCGGTTCTTCTGCGGACCGAAGCCCGGCCAGTCCGGGCTGAGGTGCACGCGCGCGCCCGCGGCGCGGGCCAGTTCGGGCGTGTCGTCGCTGCTGCCGCTGTCGAGCACGACGATCTCGTCGCACCAGGCCAGGGACTCGAGGCAGGCGGGCAGGTTGGCCGCCTCGTCGCGGGTGATGATCACGGCCGACACCGTGGGGCCAGCGCTGGGGCGGTTGGGCATGGCGGGCAACGGGCGAAGGGGCCTATGGTAGAAAGAGGGATTCGGATCCGACGCGCATTCTCGCTCTTTCTCCATGTCTTCCCCTTCCCCAGGCGCGGCCCCGGCCGGTTCGCCCAGCGACGGCCTGGCCCTGCTGCGCCGGCTGTTCGGCGCCGACCCGCGCAATCGCCTGGCCGCGCTGCTCATCGTGGTATGCGCGGCGATCGTCGCCGCGACCGAGCCGGCCTTGCCGGCGCTGATCAAGCATGTGCTCGACGTGGGCTTCACGCCTCGGCGCGACTTCTCGCTGTGGATGGTACCGGCCGTGCTGCTGGGACTGTTCACGGTGCGAGGGCTGGCCTGGCTGGCCTCGCAGTTCCTCACCCAGTGGATGACCCAGAACGTGCTCGCCCGGGTGCGCACCCTGGTGTACGCGCAGATCCTGCATGCCGAGCTCGGATCCTTGCGCAAGGAAAGCGCCAGCAGCCTGATCGGCGCGGCGGTGTACGAGGCGCAGCTGGCGCTGGGCATGATCTTTCCCGGCCTGCTGACCCTCACCCGCGACACGCTGACCCTGGTGGCGCTGTTCGGCTACCTCTTGTGGCTGAACTGGAGCCTGACCCTCATCAGCCTGGGCATCCTGCTGCCGCTGATCGTGGCCATGCGGTTCATCAGCCGCCGGGCGAAGCGCCTGAACGCGCAGATGCAGCGTGCGGCCGAAACCACCTCCTACGCACTGGAGGAGGGCATGCTGGCCGCGCCGGTGATCCGCGTGCACAACGCGCAGGATGGTTTCGCGGCGCGTTTCGACGCGCTGAACCAGGGTTTGCGCCGCGTGACGGTCAAGGCCATGGTGTCGGGCGCCTCCACGACGCCGGTATCGCAGTGGCTGTCGGCGCTGGCGGTATCGCTGGTCATGGTGTACGCGCTGCACCAGAGCGACGTGGCGGGCTACCACAGCGTGGGGGGCTTCGTGTCCTTCATCACCTCCATGCTGATGACCCTGTCTCCGCTGCGCCGCGTGGCCGACATCGTCCAGCCGATGATGCGGGCGCTGAGCTCCCTGGAACGCCTGCACGGCATCGTCGACGCCCCGCGCGAAGCCGACCCGGGGCGTCACGAGGTCGCGCGCTCCCGCGGCGAGCTGGCCTTCGAGCATGTGGGAGTGCGCCTGCCGGGGGTGGACCGGCCGGTGCTGGACGACGTGCAGCTTCAGGTGCGTGCCGGCGAGAGCCTGGCGCTGGTGGGGCCGTCGGGGGCGGGCAAGACCACCCTGATGCGCCTGGTACCGCGCCTGCTGGAGCCCACCGAGGGTGTGCTGCGCCTGGATGGCGTCGCGCTGCGCGACTGGAGCCTGCGCAGCCTGCGCGAGCAGATCGCCCTGGTCAGCCAGGACGTGGTGCTGCTCAACGACAGCGTGGGCGTGAATGTCAGTTTCGGCGAAGCGGTCGACGAAAGCCGCGCCTGGGCCGCGCTGGAGGCCGCGGCCCTGGCGGAGTTCGTGCGCGGGCTGCCGGGAGGTCTGCGCGCGCCGGTCGGGCACAACGGCTCGCAGCTCTCGGGCGGACAGCGCCAGCGCCTGTCCATCGCGCGTGCCCTGTACCGCGACGCGCCGGTGCTGATCCTGGACGAAGCCACCAGCGCGCTGGACGCCGAGAGCGAGCGCCTGGTGCAGCAGGCGGTGGATCGCCTGATGGCCGGGCGCACGACCATCGTCATTGCCCATCGCCTGGCCACCATCGCGCACTGCGACCGCATCGCCGTGCTCGACCAGGGGCGCCTGGTGGAACTGGGAACCCAGGCCGAGCTGCTGCAGCGCGGCGGGCTGTACGCCCAGCTGCACCGCATGCAGTTCGCCCCGGCCACGCCGGGCGCAGGCTAGCTGTGTCCCCCCGAGGGGCCGAGCTTCCCCGTTCAGGGCATCGGCGACATCCAGCGGGCGCTTTGCTGGCGGACCACCTCGGGCAGGTGGTGTTCGCGCGCGTGCACCTCGCGCAGCCATTGCGCATCGTTGCCGCGGCCGCCCACGTCGGCCAGCAGTTCGCGCAACGCGCCATCGGCGCTGAGTTCGATGGCATGGGGCTCCAGGCGCATGAGGGTGCGCAGGATGTCCTCGCGCAGCGTGCGGTGCTCGCGCGTGGCCGGGTCCACGAAGTTTCCGTCGAAGCCGAAGCGGCAGGCCTGGAAGCGGTTGAAGGTGTAGACCAGGTAGTCGTCCTCGCACGGCTCGAAGGGACGCTCGGTCTGGATCCAGCGCCCCAGGGTCTGGATGTAGGCGGCGATGCGCGCGGCCTTCAGGATGGTCAGCGGAGTGTCCATCACCCGCACCTCGATGGTGCCGTACTCCGGCTTGGGACGGATGTCCCAGTAGAAGTCCTTCATGCTCTGCACCACGCCGGTGGCCATCATCTTGCCGAAGTACTTCTCGAAGTCCTGCCAGGTCAGCACGAGTGGCGCCCGCCCGGACAGCGGGAAGGCGAACACCGAATTCAGTCGCGCCGAGTGAAAGCCGGTGTCCTCGCCCTGCACGAAGGGGCTCGAGGCCGACAGGGCGATGAAGTGGGGAATGAAGCGCGAGATGCAATGCAGGGTGTACAGCGCGGTGTCGGCGTCGGGGCAGCCCAGGTGCACGTGCTGACCGAACACCGTGAACTGCTTGCTCAGGTAGCCGTACAGGTCCGAAAGCTGCAGAAACCGCGGCTTGTCGAAAATGCGCTGATGCGCCCAGTGCTGGAACGCGTGGGTGCCCCCGCCGGCCAGCCCCACGTCGAGCTTGCGCGCGGCCTCCACCAGGGCGCCGTGGATCTCGCCGAGCTGGGCCAGCGCATCGGCGTAGCCGCTGCAGATGCCGGTGGACAGCTCGATCATGCTCTCGGTGATCTCGGGCGTGACGGCCCCCGGCAGCTTGCGCCCCTCGAGCAGGCGCAGCAGGTCCGGGGCGCAGGGCATGAGGTCGTAGTTGTGGCGGCTGACGATCTGCAGCTCCAGCTCGACGCCCAGGCTCAGCGCATCCGAATGGGTGAAGGTTCCTAGACTCATGGGATTCTCCGCGGCCCGGGCTCAACGCGCGCCGGGCGGGGCCTGGATGTCGCCGGCGCGACCCAGCGCCCAGCGGGCGGCCAGGGTGCCGGCCAGCAGCAGCACGGCCACCGCGGCGAAGCCCGCGTCGAGCAGCATGGGTGGCAGCACCAGCTGCGAGGCGCCGAGGTCGAGCAGCAGCACGAAGCTGACGCCGGCGGCCGGGCTCAGGCTCAGGCCCAGCGCCAGCGACTGGCTCCAGCTCAGGCCCGAGGGCCGGCCCAGCGCCAGCGGCGCGCCCAGCTTGGCCAGCATGCGCAGCAGGGCCAGCGCGCAACCTGCGCTCAGGCCCTCGACCAGCATGTGGGTGTTCAGGCTCAGGCCGACGATCAGGAACAGCAGCACCACGAGCACGCCCCCGGCCGTGCCGAAATGCCTCGGCCACACCCGCGGGCGTTCGCTGTACAGGCGCAGCAGCATGCCCGCCAGCAGCGGCGTGAGCATGCTGGACCAATGCAGCGCGCGAGTCAGCGACAGCACCAGCAGGATCAGGCCCACGAGCAGCAAGGCGGCGCCCTCGTCGGCGAAATCGAAGTGTCGCTCCACCCAGTTGACGGCCCAGGCCAGCAGCGCGGCCGCCAGCACGGCGCCGCCGAGCGCGTAGGCCTGGCGCAGCAGCGGCTCCCACCAGTGCCCGGAGGCCTGCGCGCCGATCCAGCCGGTCAGCACGCCCACGCACAGCAGCGACAGGGTGGTGCCCAGCGCGGCCAGCAGCAGCATGCGCTCGGTGACCTGGCCGCGCGCGTTGAACTCGCCGCTCAGGCGCAGCGCCACCGCCGGGGAGGCGCAGGCCAGCGCCGCCGACACCGCCAGGCCCGGCATGCCTCCGAGCCCGAAGGCGCTCAATGCGGCCCAGCCTGCAACCAGGCTCAGCCCCCACTCCCCGACGCTGGTGAACACCAGCCACGGATTGGCCCGCAGCCAGCGCAGGTTCACCCGGTGGCCCAGTTCGAACAGCAGCATGGCCAGCGCCGCGTCGACCACGGCGCGGGCACCGGGGGGAAGCGCCAGGGCCTGCAGGCCGCCTCCGCCCGCGGCGATCAGCAGCCCGGCCGCCGTGAAGCCGATCAGGCGAGGCCAGCGCAGCAGGCGCAGCACCGATTCCCCCATCAGGGTGGCCAGCACCAGCGCGAGCCCGACCCACAACACGCCGTCGGCGTGCAGGGAAAGCGATGGCAGGGTGTGCAGGTAGGGCATCGGTCGGTCCGGCAGGGCGCCGCGCGCGAGGAACGCGAACGCGCGGCGTGACGTGGAACAAGGCCCGTGGGGTCGGTTCGGCCGGCCCCGTGCGGACGCGGGAGCGTGATCGGGAGGCCGGGGGTGGCCACCACGCGCCCGCAAGCGGTAGGAGCTCCCGATTATAGGAAACGGGAGGGTCGGCACGCACTCTCCCCGCAGGCAAGCAGGGAATTGAGGGCGGCAACGGCGTGCAGAAACCGTGGGTGGAAACCGCAGCTGGCGCTCCGCCGCCGGCGCGTGCTTCCTACAATGCTGCGATGTCCTACGTGCACCTGCGAATCCATACCGAATACTCCATCGTCGACGGCAGCCTGCGCGTGGACGATGCCGTCGCCGCCGCGCGTGCCGACGGCCAGGGGGCGCTGGCCATCAGCGACCTGAACAACCTGTTCGCCGCAGTACGCTTCTACAAGGCGGCGCGCGATGCCGGGGTCAAGCCCATCCTGGGCTGCGACGTGCGCATCGCGGCGCCCGAGGGCGCCGCGCAGGACGCGCCCTCGGCCCTGCTGCTGCTGGTGACCAACCGTCAGGGCTACCTGAACCTGTGCGAACTGCTCAGCCGCGCCTGGCTGCAGGGCCAGCGTGCGGGGCAGGCGCAGATGCAATGGTCCTGGCTGACCGAGGACGGCCTGCACGAGGGACTGATCGCGCTGTGCGGGGCGCGGCAGGGGGCCATCGGTCGCGCGCTGCTGGCCGGCGACGACGCGCGCGCGCGCCTGCTCGCGCTGCAGCACCGCGAGCTGTTCGGGGACCGCTTCTATCTCGAGGTGCAGCGCAGCGGGCACGCCGACTGCGCGCGCCACGTGGCGGCCGCGGCCAGGCTGGCCGCCGAGCTGGACATCGCCTTGGTGGCCACGCACCCCGTGCAGTTCCTGGCGCAGAGCGATTTCGAGGCGCACGAAGCGCGGGTGTGCATCGCCGAGGGCGAGACCCTGGGCAATCCACGGCGCCAGCGCCACTTCACGCCCGAGCAATACTTCAAGACCAGCGCCCAGATGAGCGAGTTGTTCGCCGATCTGCCTTCGGCGCTGCGCAACAGCGTGGAGATCGCGCGCCGCTGCAACCTCACGCTGGTGCTGGGCAAGCCGCAGCTGCCGCATTTCCCCACCCCGGACGGGCAGCCGCTGGCCGAATTCTTCCGCGCCGAGTCCTACGCCGGGCTGGAGCGGCGCCTGGAGGGGCTGTACCCCGACGCGGCGCGCCGCGACCGGGAGCGCGCGCGCTACGTCGAGCGCCTGGAGTTCGAGCTTGCGACCATCGCCAAGATGGGCTTCGAGGGCTACTTCCTCATCGTGGCCGATTTCATCAACTGGGCCAAGGACAACGGATGTCCGGTGGGCCCGGGGCGGGGTTCGGGCGCGGGCTCGCTGGTGGCCTACAGCCTGCGCATCACCGACCTGGATCCTCTGGCCTACAAGCTGCTGTTCGAGCGCTTCCTGAACCCGGAGCGGGTGTCCATGCCCGACTTCGACATCGACTTCTGCCAGGAGAACCGCGACCGGGTGATCGACTACGTGAAGCAGAAGTACGGCGTCGAGGCCGTATCGCAGATCGCCACCTTCGGGACCCTGGCCGCCAGAGCCGCGCTGCGCGACGCGGGGCGCGTGCAGGAGCTGGGCTACAACTTCTGCGACCAGCTGGCCAAGCTGATCCCCAACAAGCCGGGCCAGCACGTGACCATCGAGCAGGCCATCGGCATGGAGCCCCAGCTCAAGGAACGCATGGAGCAGGAGGAGGAGGTCCGGCAGCTGCTGGGCCTGGCCCGCCAGCTCGAAGGTCTGCCGCGCAACATCGGCATGCACGCCGGCGGAGTGCTCATCGCCCCGGGCAAGCTCACTGATTTCTGCCCGCTGTACGCGCAGCCCGGCAGCAGCGACGCGGTCTCGCAGTACGACAAGGACGACGTCGAAGCCATCGGCCTGGTCAAGTTCGACTTCCTGGGCCTGGCCACGCTGACCATCCTGGATCTCGCGGTACGCAACATCCGGCGCAACCACCCGGAGAGGGCCGGGTTCCGCATGGAGGACATCCCCCTCGACGACCCGGCCAGCTACAAGCTCATGGCGCGCGGCGACACGGTGGCCGTGTTCCAGCTGGAATCGCGCGGCATGCAGGGCATGCTGCGCGACGCCCGGCCCGATCGCTTCGAGGACATCATCGCGCTGGTCGCACTGTACCGGCCCGGACCGATGGACCTGATCCCCAGCTACTGCCAGCGCAAGGCGGGAACCGAGGCCATCGAGTACCCGGATCCGCGCATGGCGCCGGTGCTCGAGGAGACCTACGGCATCATGGTCTACCAGGAGCAGGTGATGCAGGTGGCGCAGGTCATCGGCGGCTATTCGCTGGGCGGCGCCGATCTGCTGCGCCGCGCCATGGGCAAGAAAAAAGCCGAGGAGATGGCCAAGCACCGGGGCATCTTCGCCGAGGGCGCGGCCAGGAACGGCATTCCCCCGGAGAAGGCCAACGAGATCTTCGACTTGATGGAGAAGTTCGCCGGCTACGGCTTCAACAAGTCCCATGCCGCCGCCTACGCGCTGCTGGCCGTGCAGACGGCCTGGCTCAAGGCGCACTACCCGGCCGAGTTCATGGCGGCCAACATGAGCATCGCGCTGGACGACACCGACAAGCTCAAGGTGCTGGTGGACGACGCGCGGGCCATGGGGTTGAACATCCTGCTGCCCGACGTCAACGAGGGCCAGTGGCGATTCGACGCGGTGGACGCGCGCACCATCCGCTACGCGCTCGGGGCGATCAAGGGCACCGGGCGCGCGGCCATCGAGGCCATCGTGGAGGCTCGCGAGGCCGGCGGGCCTTTCCGCTCGCTGATGGATTTCGCGGAGCGCGTCGACCGCGCGCGCATCAACCGTCGCGTGCTGGAGGCGCTGATCCGAGGCGGCGCTTTCGACAACCTGGACCCCAACCGTGCCACGCTGATGGCCGGGGTGGGCATGGCGCTGGAACATGCCGCGCAGCGCGCCGAGCATGCCGACCAGGGGGGGCTGTTCGACATGCTGCCCGAGGGGCCGGCGGCCGCGCCCGAGCCGGTGCAGCAGCCCCCCTGGGACCTGCGTCAGCGCCTTTCCGAGGAAAAGCTGGCCATCGGCTTCGTGCTCAGCGGCCATCTGTTCGACGCGCACGCGGAGGAAGTGCGCCGCTTCGCGCCGCGGCCGCTGGCCGAGCTGACCGAGTCGCGCGACAGCGTGCTGGTGGCGGGCATCGTGGCGGCCGTGCGGGTGGTGCAGGGTCAGCGCGGGCGCGTGGCCATCGTCACGCTGGAGGACCGCTCGGGCATGCTCGAGACGGTGGTCAACGAGCGCCTGCTCGACACCGTCCGGGCCTTGCTGCGCGACGACGAACTTCTGGTGTTCCAGGGCCGCGCCATGGCCGACCGGTTCAGCGGAGGCATCCGCTTCAACGTGGACGCGGTGTGGACCCTGGAGCAGGCCCGGGAGCGCCTGGGGCGGCGCATCCGCATGCGGGTCAATGGCATGGGCGACGCCAGCTCGCTGATCGAGCTGGCGCGCAGCCACGCGCCGCAGGAGGGCGACGACGGCTTGCCGCTGGAGCTGGAGCTCGAGCGCGGTGGCGCGCGCGCGACCCTGCGGGTGGACCGCTTGCGGCTGCGCCCCGGCGACGACACGCTGGCCGCGCTGGGCCAGCTGGCGCTGCAGGGGCAGGTGCAGGTGGTCTACGACGGCGGCGAGTCGCAGCAGCCGCCTTCCTGGCACTGAATCGGGCAGAGCCGCGGACCGCGGCCCCGAGTGGCGCGGTTCCGGGATGCGCCGCGTCCAGGCAGCGCATCCGGATGCCGGCTCAGTTCGTCTGGTCCCTAGGTCCGGCGACCACTTCCATCGGAGTCCACCACCGACCGTGGTCGCTGGGCAGTTTGCCCAGGCGCTTGACCGCGCGCACGACCGCGGCGTCCCAGGTGGGCACGCCGCTGGAGTGTTTCACGGAGACCCCCAGCACTTCCCCCGAATTGGGGTCCAGCATGACCGACAGCGTGACCTTGGGGTTGCCGTTGATCTGGTCCACCTGGGGGTAGATCACGTTCTCGCGGATCAGCGTGGCCAGGCGTGCGGCGTAGCCGCCCGAAGGCCCCGCGCTGGTCGCGGCCGTGCCGGCCGGCGATGCGCCGCTGCCGGCCTGCGACATCAGGCTCTTCAGATAATCCTGGCGGCTTTGCTGCTGCAGTTTGGCGAGCTGCTGCTCCTGGCGCCGCTGCGCGGCCAGGCGCTCGGCCTTCTCCTTCGCGGCCTTGAGCCTGGCAGCCTTCTCGGCGGCTTTCTCGGCGGCCTTCTCGGCGGCTTTCTGTTCGGCAAGTTTCTCGGCTGCAGCCTGGGCCTCGGCAGCCTTCTGCGCGGCCAGGCGCTGTTGCATCAGCTCTTGCTGGTGCTGCTGCTCGGCGAGCTTGGCAGCCTTTTCCTGGGCCAGTTGTTCGGCGCGAAGCTTTTTCTGCTCCTGTTCCTGCTTGCGCTTTTCACGCAGAGCAATCTCGGCCTGATCCGGCTGCGGCGTCACCTGCGCCTTGGGCGGCGGGGGGGCTGGCTGGGGCTGGGGCTGGGGTTGGGGCTTGGCTTGGGGCTGGACCTGCTCCACCGGCTTGGGAGGCGGAGGCGCGGCCAGGCGAGCGGTGGGTGCCCACAGCTCGGCCTGCACCGCCTGGGGCGTGTGGCTGTGCCAGTGCACGCCGAACGCGATCAGCACCACCAGCAACAGGTGCATGAGCAGCGCGAGCAGCAGCGCGCGCACGCTGCGGCGTTCGGGCGGCGGACGCAGGGCGTCTGCGGCGGGCTGGTTCATGGGCGAGGGCGGAAGATCTGCGGTTGCATCGGGTTCAACGCGTGCGCGGGGCGTGGCGTTGACGCGGGGCTCAGCGCCCCCCGCCGGAGCCGGCGACGGCCAGGCCCACGCGCTGCACGCCGGCCTGCTTCAGACGGTTGAGCAGTTTCATCACGTCGTCGTACTTGACGTTCTTGTCCGCCGCGATCATGACCGGCGTGTCGGCCAGCGTGCCGCCGGAGGCGGCCGCCAGCTGCGCCACGCTTTGCGCCAGGGATTGGGCCGTCACGTCCTGCGGTTGCAGCGACGGGTCGCCCGGTTTGGCCTTGGGATCGATCAGGCGCGCCTGCAGGGTCTGGTCGGTGCGCAGGTCCACCTCCACCACGGTGTCCGGGGCCCGCGTGGCCGAGCCCACCGTGGGCAGTTTGACCAGGCTGGGCGTGATCAGCGGTGCCGTGACCATGAAAATGATCAGCAGCACGAGCATCACGTCGATGTAGGGCACGACGTTGATCTCGGCCAGCGCGCGCCGGCGCGCGCCGCCCGAACGCTGCTGGATG
Organism: Pseudomonadota bacterium; assembly: GCA_021808445.1. Lineage (GTDB taxonomy): Bacteria > Pseudomonadota > Gammaproteobacteria > Burkholderiales > Burkholderiaceae_C > Thiomonas_A. The sequence goes on along the minus strand of JAKBBP010000022.1, from coordinate 18,118 downwards.
GCGGCCACGTCAACGGCTCCCGGCGTCGGAGGGGAAGCGCGAGGCGCCGGCGGCCACTCCGGAGCCCGAACCCGAACCGGCGTGCGGCGCCACCTGGCGCTGGAGGATGTTCGAGAACTCCTCCATGAAGGACTCGAAGCGAATCGACAGCCGGTCGATGTCGCGCGCGAAGAAGTTGTAGGCGATCACCGCGGGAATGGCCGCGAACAGACCGATGGCGGTGGCCACCAGCGCCTCGGCGATGCCCGGGGCCACCGTGGCCAGCGTGACCTGCTGCAGGTTGGAGAGGCCCACGAAGGCATGCATGATGCCCCACACCGTGCCAAACAGGCCCACGTAGGGCGACACCGAAGCCACCGAGGCCAGGAAGGACAGGTTGGACTCGATCACGTCCATTTCCCGTTGCTGCGCGGCGCGCATGGCCCTTCGCGCGCCGTCGACCAGGGTGGTCGGGTCCAGCCTGCGCTCGCGCAGCTTGAGGAATTCGCGCATGCCCGAGGCGAAGATGCGCTGTAGCGGGCTGCCGCGCCGCGCGGCGCCGACCGCCGCCTGGTACAGGTCGTTCAGGCTGGTGCCCGACCAGAATTCCTGCTCGAACTCATCGGTCTTGACCCGCGCTTCCTTCACGGAGAAGTACTTGCGAAAGATCACCGTCCAGCTCGCCAGCGATACCGACAGCAGCAGAGCCAGCACGATCTGCACGACGGTGCTCGCGCCGAGCACGAGCGAAACGATGGAAAAGTTCTGGTCCATGCGCAATTGACAGTCAGGGAAGTCGGGCCGCGGATTCGAGCCCGAACGGGGCGCGCCGCGCACCCCCTATTGTGCCTTGGCGCCCGCCGCCGTCTCCCGCCTGGGCGGTGGCGGGGGACCGGAGCCGGGCGCGCCAGGCTCTCAGCCCACCGCGCGCCGGATGCGCTCGGGCATGCGCTGGGGACGAAAGCTCTGCGCCTGCACGCAGGCCACCTGCACCGTCGCCTGCGCCAGCAGGGTGCGCGCCGGATCGTCGCGGCGCACTTCCTGCACGAATTCCAGGCTGGCCGCGCCGCGCGCTCCGAAGTCCACCCCTACCAGCAAGGCGTCGTCCAGGCGCGCCGGGCTCAGGTACCGCACCTGGGCGCTGCTGACCACGAACATCAAGCCCTCGGTCTGCGCCAGCTGCTGCTGGTCGACGCCCACGCTGCGCAGCCATTCGCTGCGGGCGCGCTCGCAGAACTTGAGGTAGTTGGCGTAGTACACGACGCCGCCGGCATCGGTGTCTTCCCAGTACACGCGCAGGGGCAGGACGAATCTCGCGAATGCATCACGAGAAAAAGAGGGGGTCGCTAACATGCCCCGCAGTGTAATGAGCCCGACCAGGAGTCGCCTGTCATGTTCACCGGAATCATCACCGCCCTCGGGCGCATCGAATCCACCTCGGCGCTGCCGGGAGAGGGCGCGGGCCTGCGCGTGCGGGTGAGCACCCCCCCCGGTTGGCTGGACGGAGCGGCCCTGGGCGACAGCATCTGCTGCAGCGGTGCCTGCATGACCGTCGTGGAGATGGGCCCGCAGCATTTCAGCTTCGATGTTTCCGCCGAGAGCCTGCGGCGTACCTGCGGGCTGGACCGGCAGGGCAGCCTGCTCAATCTCGAGCAGTCGCTGACGCTGTCCACCCGGCTGGGCGGCCATCTGGTGACCGGCCATGTGGACGCCGTGGGGCGGGTGCAGAGCTTCGAGCCGGCGGGAGAGTCGCGTCACCTGGTGCTGGCCGCGCCGGCCGGGCTGGCAAGCTTCTTCGCCTACAAGGGCTCGGTCGTGGTCAACGGCGTGAGCCTGACCGTCAACCGTGTCGAGGACAGCGCCGATGGCGGCGCGCGCATCCACATCAACCTGATTCCCCACACCCTCGAGCACACCAATCTGCATCAGTTGCGCGAGGGCGCCTCGGTGAACCTGGAAGTCGACCTGATTGCCCGTTACGTGCAACGCATGCTCGCATCGCCGGCGGCACAGGACTGAAGCTGCCTGGCGGGCCTTGCCGCGCGCGGCGAATCCGCTTTATACTGTGCGGCTTGTTCCCCGATAGCTCAGTCGGTAGAGCGCCGGACTGTTAATCCGTAGGTCCCTGGTTCGAGCCCAGGTCGGGGAGCCAAATTCGAAGCCCCAGGTCACAAGCCTGGGGCTTTTTTATGCGCGCTCGGCGCTCGCCGCGCCAGATCAGGCGTAGGGTTGAAAGCGGTTGTCGTCGCTGCCGAGGAGTTGCATCAGCTTGGGATGAATGAACAGTCGTTCCTTGCCGAGCGGTACTTCGCGCAGCACGCCGTGGTCGGCCAGCTCGTGCAGGTATCGGGAGGCGGCCTGGCGTTGCGCGATGCCCCTGTCGACCAAGTTGCCGATGCGGCAATAGGGTTGCTCGAAAACCACGTCGACCAGTTCGCGGGTGTAGATCTTCGGCAGCCGGGCGCGCACATGGTCCTTGGTGTGTTCCGCAAGCGCACGGATGCCGGCGATCTTCCGCGTGGTCCATCGGCACGTTTCCGTCACGGCCTGCAGCATGAAGCACAGCCACGGTTCCCATGCCTGATCGCGCGTGACGCCCAGCAGCAGGGCGTAGTAATCGGCCTTGTGCGCGATGACGTGGCGGCTGAGGTACAGGATGGGCAGTCCGAGTAGATTCTCCTGGATCAGATAGAGAGTGTTGATGATGCGGCCGGTCCGCCCATTGCCATCGGTGAACGGGTGGATGGCTTCGAACTGGTAGTGGCCCACGGCCATGCGGACCAAGGGGTCCAGATCGGCCTGCCCATGCAGGAATCGCTCCCAGTTGGCGAGCATGTCGCGCAGGCGTGCTTCGCCCTCGGGCGGCGTATAGATGACCTCGCCCGTGTGGTCGTTGACCAGTTGCGTGCCTGGTGTGCGGCGCACGTCCATGTCCGCTCCCTTGATGAGTCGGCAGACTTCCACGGCCGTGGCCGTGCACAGCGGCCTACCGTTCAGGGATTGGAAACCATGGTGCAGCGCAGTGCGATAGCGCAGGGCTTCCTGGGTCGCTGGATCCGCGTTGTCCGAGCCGTGTGCGTACTGGAAAAGCCGGTCGGTCGTGGTCACGATGTTCTCGATCTCCGAGCTGTCCTTCGCTTCCAGGAGCGGGATGGTATTGATGAGCATCGTCTGGTTCGGGATCAGCTCGGCGGCTTGCTTCAGCTCTGCCAGGGCCGCGCGAGCCTCGATGCAAAGCTTGAGCACGGCACGGCTTTCCAGTTCGGTCGCCGGTGGCAGGGGCTTCAGATGATTGTGTGGCCGATCAGCCTGCCACGAATGGATCGATGGTGTCATGATGCAGGAATCGAAATCTGGCGACATGACTTGAGCCTATGTCGCTGGCGGCGACAGGTCAAGAAGACGTGTCGTCATTTCGATGAAATGTCGACATGAAGTTCTGCTCGGCACGCGCAGGAGGGCGGTCCAGTGCCAACTTTCGCCCTCTTCGGCGAGCCACATGCGAAGCCTCAGGTCACAAGCCTGGGGCTTCATGGCTTCTGGGCCGATGGCGCGGCCTCAGCGCCTTTTCACGAGGCGCAGGTAGGCCACCGTGAACACCGCGACGACGCCGATGTTCACCCACAGTCGGGCCCAGAACCTGTGTCTGAGGAACAGGACGTCCGCTCCGACGATCACGGCGATCATGGTCAGGACGCAAAGGGCGGCGATGGCCGTTCGGGTCATGGTGGCGCGGCCCTGATCTATTCAGGTCGTGCTCATTTCGTGTTCCGCGGCGAGCGCCAGGAAGGCCGAGCGCGACAGCTTGCGCCGTCCCGCCTCGGCGTCGATGCGCTGGACCAGGCGCTCGGGCAGGCTGATGTTCAGCCGCACGGCCCGCGCGTTGATGCGCGAAAGGTCGATGTCGAAGAGCATCCAGGCACCCCCCGCATAGTCGGGGTCGCCGGCCAGATCTTCCAGGCGAGTCGGCTCCGGAATCTGTTCCTCGCCGCCGGCGAAGTGCGCTTCCACGGCTTCCTGGACGGCGCGCGGCAGATCCTGCCAGGTGTCGGCCGCCGAGAAGCATCCTGGAAAATCAGGGAAGCTCACGCCATGGGCGTGCTTGCCATCTCCGATGTGGACGTACGCGGGGTAGAGCATCAAATCTCCTGGGAGTGAATCCCGGCCTGCTTCATGATCGAGCGCACGGTCGGCAGCGGCAGATCCTTCTTCGGGTGGGGCACGGTCACCTTCCCGGGCCTGGTCGGATGGCGAAACGGGTGGTGTGATCCGACCGTATGGGCGAGGTACCAGCCATCGGCCTTCAGAAGCTTGATGACCTGGGCGCTGTTCATTGTGTAAGTTTACACATCGACGTGGGCTGCGCAAGTGGACCTTCTGCCTTTATGGTGAGGTGCCAGTGCCCGGTTTCGCCCTGTTCGGCGAGCCAAATTCGACGGCCCTTGCAGCGATGCAGGGGCCGTTTTCTTTTGGGCGGAGTGCCGCCAGGGAGCCCTTTCTGGGGTTGTCCGACACGGGCAAGCCGCGCGCCCCCGTTTCAGACCGCGATGATCGAATCGCTGTAGCGAGCCACCATGGCATCGTGCGTGATCAGCCGCATCGGCTCGGTCAGCGCCTGTGCGATCAGCATGCGATCGAACGGGTCCTGGTGGTATGGCGGAAGTTCAGCGATTGCTGCGGCATGCTCGGGCTCGATGGCCAGCAGACGATACCCGGAATCGCGAAAGTAGCGCAGGGCATCGTGGCCCGACACGGGCATGTCGCCGCGGCCGAGCCCGTGCTTGATTGTGATCTCCCATATCGTCGCCGCGCTGATCCAGACAGACGAGCGCGGCGAACTGATCAGGTCGCGCGCGCGAGCTGCGAGCCGGGGACTGTCGGTGATGGCCCACAGCGCAACATGGGTATCCAGCAGCAGGTTCATGGTGCCGCCGCCACGCCGAAGAGCCGAGCCACCTCGTCGTTGTGCGCGTCAATGTCATCGGGGACCTCAAACCGACCCTTGGCGATGCCAACGCGCATGCCGGGAGCCGGCTCACCCACCGCGACAAGCTTCGCTGCAGGCCGTCCGTTGCGCGCGATCACGATCTCCCGTTCACGCCCTTGCTCGATGGCTTCGACCAGGCGCGACAACGAAGACTTGGCATCAAACATGTTGACGGTGTGCATGGTGCCTCCTGGAGTACCGAAATCAGGGCTCTATTCTAGTCTGGCTTAGCTAGGTTGACCGAGCCGTGTCGTTACGAGATCCGGGCAAGAGGCGGAGGATTGACCGTCATGTAGCCGTGGATGAGCCGGTTGCGCATCCCGGCGATGTCGCTCCATGGGACATCGGGATGGACGGCCTTGAGCTCGGCAGACAATTTCGTGACCGCTTCGCCGATGACCTCCAGATTGCGAATCACGGCATCCTGGAGAACCTCATCCGTCATGAAATCGGCTTCCGACTTGTCCGCGGTGAAGCGAAGCAGCTTCGTGGCGGCTGCCACGATGTGCCCGAGCAGGTCCCGATCCCGCAACGCTGGCGTCACAGCGGAACGGCTTCCTGAACGATGCGCTCGCGCGCGGCGGGTGGGAAGTCTCCCGCTGTCAAATTGTAGGCTGGGCGTCCATGGCTTCATCGAGCCCCTTCATGCGGTGAGCTCGGCGGTCCAGTGCCCAGATTCGCCCGGTTCGGCGAGCCACCATCCGAAGCCCCAGGTCACAAGCCTGGGGCTTTTTCATGCCTGTTCGGTAGCCGGCGGCGAGCGCGAGGTGCTCGCTTTGGGCTGCTCGGCGGATCAGGTCGGGCGCTGTTTCCAGTGCACGTGCGTTGGCCTCGCGTGCGTTGGCCTCGCATCAGAGCGATGCATCCGCATCCCACGGATTGATCACCACGACTCCACAGCCGTGGAAGTCGCCTGTGTTTCTCGTCGCGATGGCTGCGTCATGGGCGCTGGCGATCGCGCAGATCTGGCAGTCGAACTGGCTGATGGGCCGCCCTGCCGCGCGGCGGTCGGCCGCGATGAAAGCGTAGGCGCGAGCAGCCGCGCGGTCGAATGGCAGGATACGGCCGTGAAAGTCCTCGTCGAGCATGTCGTCGATGGCCTCGGCCAGCGCGGCACGCCGCTTGCTCGCCGGCATGAGCGCCACGCCGTGTCGCAGCTCGGCTTCCCCGATGGCCGTGAAATAGACCTCCGTTGCGTCCAGCGCGGACAGCCAGGCCTCCACCTGTGGGGCAGGAGATGGTCTCAGCAACTCCGAGAGGACGTTGGTATCGAGGATGATCATGCGTCGTCATCCAGGTCGAGCAGCGGTGGCTCGCGCATCGGCTCCCGCGCGGGCAGTTCGAGATTCGCGCGAGCCGATGGGGCAATGCGGGAGCGGATGGCGGCGGCGAGGTCGCGTGGCGGCGCGGCCTCACTCATGACGCGCCGCAGGATCTCGCGCGCTTCCTCCTCCATGGAGCGGCCGTGCATCGCTGCGCGAACTCTCAACTTGTGCTTGATCTCGTCGTCCAGATTCCGGATCGTGATGCTGGCCATCCCGCACTCCCGAGCGTTGGGCGAAGATGTCATTGTAATCAATGATTGCAACGCAATCAAACGAGTTGGCGTGTCGAGGGTTTCGCGCAGTCGAGGGGTGGAGTTGTCGCGAACTCCGATCAAGGTTGCAGTTCGACGTCCCAGTGCCCAGATTCGCCCGGTTCGGCGAGCCACCATCCGAAGCCCCAGGTCACAAGCCTGGGGGTTTTTCATGCCTGTTCGGCGGATCAGGTGTCCTGCTTCGCGAATTCCTGTCATTCCGCTGGGCCGTGCCGGGCCTCATGCTCAGTGTCCCGCCAGCGGAATTGCGTGAGCCGCGAACAATCGGCGCGCACACCGCGCCGTTGGCGACGATTGTTCGATTTAGACTACACAAACCCCGCGCATTGCCGCTGGTCATTGCACAATGGCGGGATCGTCCGGGCCATGGCGCGGCGCCCCCTTCCAGCATGCGACGAAGACGCTTTCTCAGCACCCTGGCGCAAGCCTGTGCCAGTTCCCTGCCGTGGAGCCGCCGGGCCTTGGGCGCGGCACTGCCCGCGCAGATCACGACGGCCGCGACGGCCGGCGGGGCGGGGCACCCCGCGCAGGGCCAGCCCTCGGTGGCCTTTTATTACGGCGAGGCCATTCCCTTTGACGAGCTCGGGGCCTTCGACTGGGTGGTGGTGCAACCAGGGCCGGCGCTGGCCGAGGCCAAGGATCTGCGCAGCGCCTTCGGCCCGCATACCCGATCCTTCGCCTACGTGTCGGTGGGCGAGATCGGCGCCGAGGATCCCCGGCTGAGGGCGATGCCGCCGGGCTGGCTGCTTGCGAGCCATCCGAGCTGGAACACGCGGGTGATCGACCAGACCGCGCCGGGGTGGGGGGCTTTTCTGCGCGACCAGATCGTGGCCCCGCTGTGGAAGGCCGGGTTTCGCGGCTTGTTTCTCGATACCCTGGACTCCTATGAGCTGGCGGCGAACACGCCCGAGCAACGCCAGCGCCAGCAGCAGGCACTGCGCCAGAATGTGCAGGAGCTGGTGCAGGGCTTTCCCGGCATCCGCCTGATCCTCAACCGGGGTTTCGACCTGGTCGACGCGGGCCTCGCCACCGCGATCGACGCCATCGCGGCCGAGTCCCTGTACCGGGGCTGGGACCAGCAGTCCCGGAGCTATGTCGACGTGTCGGCCGGCGATCGCGCCTGGCTGCTGGCACGGCTGCAGGACATGCGCCAGCGCTTTGATCTGCCGGGAATCGCCATCGATTACTGCGACGTCTCGCAGCGTGCACTGGCGCGACAGACCGCATCGCGCATCGCTTCGCACGGACTGATTCCCTGGGTGGCCGACGGCATGCTCAGCAGCCTGGGTGTCGGCGGGGTCGAGGTGGTGCCGCGCCGTGTATGGCTGCTGCACTCCTGCGAGCAGGGCAATGCGCCGGAACTTCAGAGTCAGAGCGCCCACCTGTACGGCGCGATGCCGCTGGAGCATCTGGGCCTGGTGCCCGACTATCGCTACGTGGGCTCGGCCTTGCCCGACCAACCCCTGGCCGGGCGCGTGGCCGGCATCGTTCTCTACCCCGACGTATCCAGGGTTCCGCAAGCCCTGGGCGCCTGGTTGCGCAGGGCCCGCGACGAGGGGGTGCCGGTCGCCGTGCTGGGGGCGCTGGCCCCGGGATTTCTCGGCGAACTCGGCGTGAAGGTCGGGCAGCGAGCGCTGGCCGGGCCCCTGGAGATCCATCGCGCGCCCGGAACCCCCCCCGGCGAGATCCTGCCCATCGTCGATGCACTCAGCACGGTGGAGATCGATGCGGGCCCCCGGGCCCAGCCCTGGCTGAGCGCCGTGGGCGCCGACGGCCGGCAGATGCAGGGCGCGGCCATCACGCCATGGGGGGGGTACGCGCTGGGGTCTTTCGGTGTGTTCAACCTGCCTGGAGGCAACGGCACGCGCTGGTCCATCGACCCCATCGAGTTCTTCCGGGCCGCACTGCGGGTATCCGACGACCCGATGCCCGAGCTGAGCACCCGGTTCGGGCGACGCGTGCTGCTGGCGCACTTCGACGGCGACGGCTGGCCCAATGCCTGCCTGCGCCCCGGCTCCCCGATCGCCGGGCAGGTGCTGGTCCGCGAAGTGCTGGAGCAATACCGGATTCCCACGCTGGGATCGATCATCGTCGGCGAAGTCAGCAGCGACGGCCTGTACCCCGAGGTCGCCGCGCAGTCGCAATACTGGGCCCGGCGCATGTATGCCCTGCCTTGGGTGGAGGCCGGCAGCCACACCTGGTCCCATCCTTTCGACTGGGTGCTGGCCTCCCGCTACCACGCACGCTTTCCCACGGGCCAGGGCTACGACGGCGTCGGCAACTATCTGCCTCTGCCCCATTACCGCTTCAGCACGGCCAGCAACGTGACCGGTGCCCGGGACTACATCGAGAAGCATCTGTGTCCGCCGGGCAAGCCCTGCGACATGCTGCTGTGGCCGGGGGACTGCAACCCCCCCGTGAAGGCCGTGGAGATGGCCTATGCCGCGGGCATGGCGAACATCAATGGCGGAGGCGCCACCATCACGCGCTCGGCACCCAGTCTTTCCCTGGTCGGCCCGATGGGCCTTCCCAAGGCTTCGTGGTTCCAGGTCTACGCGGCCTGTTCCAACGAGGAGGACTACACCCACAACTGGCACGGCCCCTACTTCGGATTCGAACGGGCGATCGAGACCTACGAGATGACCGATCTGCCTCGGCGCCTCAAGCCGATCGACATCTACTTCCACCCCTACATCGTCACGCGCGAGGCTGGCCTGCAAAGCCTGCACAAGGTGTTCCGCTGGGCGCTGGCGCAACCGGTGCACCCGATCCAGGGCCGGCAGTATTCCCACAGCGTGGTGCAGTGGCGAAGCGCCACCGTGGCGCGCATCCTCGGCGGCGGCTGGCGCCTGCGGGGCGCGCAGCAGATCCGGGAGTGGGCGCAGCCGCGCACCGCGGCCGAGCCGGCTCTCGACCGCTGCGAGCAGGTGGTGGGCTGGAACCATCACGGGGCGCGCCGCTATGTGCATGTGCAGGCAGGGGATGCCGTGCTGCGCCTCGGTGCGGCGGCGGCAGCGCGGCCCATGTTGAGGGACGCGAACGCCGACGTGGTGGCCTGGGAAGTCGTGGAGGGAGGTTCGCATCGGCTGCGTCTGCAGGGCTTCGTGCCCGTCGAGGCGGTGTTGCGCCTTCCATCGGGCTGGACCATCGAGCCGCACCCGGGGGTCACGCTGCGCCGCCGCGACCAGCAATGGGAGGTACGCGGCGAGAGCACGTCGCTGGACCTGCTGCTGCGGCGGGCCTGAGGGGGCGGATTGCCGAGCTTGCGCAAACAGTCACCAGCCGCGGATGCCCTGCACGTCGCGGTGGATGACCCACGGCGACGCCAGTTGTTCCCCCGCGGCGAGTTGATCGGGCTCGCGCTGCTGTGCGTGGCCCTGCTGGTCGTGGCGTATCCGGGCAGGACGCTGCTGCCCTTGCTGGCACGGACCCGCAATGATGCGCTGGCCATCGATTACCTGCGTGAACTCTCGGCCCTGCGTTCCGGCGATCCGGCGCTGCGCGCCATGCTCGCCGAGCGCTACCTGCATGTCGATCACGCGCGCGAGGCGCTGGCCCAGCTCGCGGGCCTGCAGGGCGCCCGCATCGATGTCTTGCGTCTGCAGGCCTGGGAGCAGATCTGGGATCGGGCTGTCGCGGAGCACGACCTGGCGGGCATGGGAAGGGCGCGGGCCGTGATCCAGCGTTTGATCGCGGACTCGCGGCCGGCCGATTTCGAGCAGTGGAAGGCCGCGCTGGAGTTGTCGCGGCGTTTCCCGGGGGCCACGGAGCCGCCCTGGCTGGAGTCCTCCCTGGTACGGCTGTTGCCGCTGGATCCCGCGCGCGCGCTCCAGGCGCGCGCCCTGCTGCTCGAAGCGGGCCGGTATGGCCTGGCGGCGCGCGTGCTGTTCTCCGCGGCCGTGCATGCGCGAGACCCCGCGCTTCGAGATCGCCTGATCCTCTCCGGGGCCCGCGTGCTGCTGGCCTCGGGCAAGCCCGTGCGGGCCTGGCGTCTGACCGAGCGCGCGGTCCAGCATTCCGAGGTCGGGCCCAGCGTGTGCTGGATGATGCTTCGACTCGCACTGGGCGCCGACCGCCCCGCGCAGGCTGTGCAGTGGTTGCGCCGGTGCGTCGATCTGCGGCAACCGGCCGCGGTGCTGGCGCGGCAGATGGATGCATCCCGGCGCGAGCTGGCCTGGCGCGCTCTGCTGGGTTCGGGGCTTCCCGCCCAGGCGCTGCGCGTGGCGGACGCGGCGCTGGCGGCCACACCGGACGACCGCCGGTGGCAGCGGCGCCGCGCGCAGGTTCTGGAATGGAGCGGGCATCCCGATGCGGCGCTCGGGCAATGGATGCAATTGCTGCGGACCCACTACTCGGAACTCGCGCTCGCGCAGGTCCACCGCCTCGCACTGGGACAGCATGCCGGTGCCGCCCTCGAGCTGTACTGGCGCGAACGCGCCGCCCACGGTCCCATGCGCTCCGAGGACTGGCTGGCTTACGCGCAGACCCTGGAGTCGGCCGGCCACGCTCGAGGCGCGGCGCGGGTGCTGCGCCGCGCGTCTCGCTCGCATCCCCGCTTGCTTCCGGCGCTGGCGTGGTTGCTGGGCAATATGGGAGAGGTCCGGCGCTCCCTGGAGGTCTACGCCGAGGCGGCTCGTCGCGGCACCCTGGATCTGCGCGCCAGCATCGACTACGCCAATGCCCTGGTGCAGGACGGACGCTTTCCCGCCGCGCTCGAGGTCCTGGCCTCGACGAGTTCCCTGCCAGGGCCATCGGGCCTGCGCGGGGCGCACCAGCGGATGCTGGGAGACCTGGCCTGGGATCTCGGACGCCATGCCCAGGCCGAGCAGGCCTACGCCGCGGTATGGGGCGACGGGTCCATGCGCGCCGGACTCGGTGGCTATCAAGTCGAACGCCTGATCCTGCTCACCCGGCGCAGCCGCGGTGTGCCGGCCGCGCTGGCGCTGCTGCGCCAGGCCTGGGACCGCGCACCCAGCCGGGACCTGGCCATGCTGTGGCTTCAGATGCTGCAGCGCAGGCCCAGTCTGCGGGGGCTTCGGCAATGGCAGCAGCGCGTGCGCGACAGCGCGGTGTGGGCTGCGCTGTCCCGGCGCGCCGACATGTATGCCGCGCGCGCGCAGGTCTGGCAGGCGCTGGGGAATGGGCAGCGCGCGCTGGCCGACCAGCAGCAGGCCCTGCGACTGGCCCCCGGTGACCGGGGCTACGAGGTCGGGCTGCTGTGGATCTGCATCGACGGCGCCGACCGTGCGTGCCTGCGCCGGCATGTCCCCGCCTTTGCTCCCGCCTTGGAGCAAAGCTCCGAGGGTCTGGAGGTTTTGCTGGCGGCCGCGCAGGCCCTTGGCGATACGCGCGAGGCGCTGGGCTATGCGCAGCGCCTGTACCCCGCCCATGCCTCCGATGCACTCTGGCTGCTGGACTACGGCGACCTGTGGGAACAGGTCGGCGATGCGCGTCGCGCCGCGCTGGCCTGGGATCGTGCCTGGACGCTTTTGCAGCGCCCGCCGGAAGCCACGCGCGGTGCACGCGCACCCGCCGATGGCGGGCTGCGCGAGCTGATCGGGCGGCTGCGCCTGTCGCGCCGCTACCTTGGCGCATCCGGGCAGCAGAGCCTGCTCGGCGTCCTGCGCTCGCGACTGAGGCGCGGCGCGCTCACCCCGCAGGAGATCCAGCGTGTCAACGCGGCCATCGCCGACTGGCTGTCAGGTCTGGACACCCGATCGGCCGCACGCTGGTGGCTGGCGCACGAGGCCTTGTCGGTGCCTGCGCGTCAGTCCCTGCAATTGCAGCTCGACCTGGGCGCCAGGGATGCACCGGCGATCGCACGGGACCTGCGCGGCGGGGGTGCCGCCGCGCTGCAGGCGCCGGACCTGGCGCAGGCCGAGCAGGCTGCTGGCCAGGAGGGTCGCTCGCTGCGCCTGGCGCAGGCGGTGCTGGAGCAGGCAGCCCGTTCCGGGGAGGATTCCCCGCAGTTGCGCGCACTGCAAGCGCAGACCGCCGCCCGCGAGCTCGCGCTGGCCAGCACGGCGGACCTGCAATGGCAGGACCTTCGGGTCGATCAGGTGCTGCGTCGCGGCCCGCGGGCGAGCCTGCATTGGCAGGCGGATCGTCATTGGGGCCTGGATGTCGAGGCCGCGCAGCAATCCCTGAGCAGTGCCGACGGGTCGGCGCTGGTCGGGCTGCCGGGAGCGTGGCGTGATGCGAGCCTGGGACTGCGCTGGCGGGGCGCTCACCGCAGCCTGGGCCTGAGGTGGACAAGCAATCGGGCCGTGGGCCTGGTGCAGGGGTGGACGCTCCAAGCCTCCGCGCGCCTGCCCTGGGCGATCGACAGCCGCATCCAGCTCGAGCGCAATGCCGTTGCCGACGAATCCGCCGCGCTGCTGGTGGCGGGCGCGCGCGACCGGCTGCAACTGCGCCTGCAGCGCGACTTCGGGCGCACCTGGGCCAGCTTCACGGCGGCCGGCATGCGCTACCGCACGCGCTCGGGCCAGGCGCTGGGCAGCGGCCGCGCGCTGCAGGCCCAGATCGGCCTGAGACTTCGGCTGGGCGAGCCCGACGTGGACCTCAAGCTCCTGGGCTACCAGCAGGATTTCTCGACGGTGGCCGGGCTGCGATTGCCGGCCTACGGGGGGCTGGATCCCGGCGGCGCCGTTCCGAGTGCGAGTTTTTTCATGCCGATCAGCGACAGCGCCTTCGGGGTCGGGATCGGCCTGGGCATGGACCATGCGCAGGGCTACGCCGGGCGCTGGATGCCGTACGGCGAGCTCGATCTGCTGCAATCGCGTACCTTGGGCCTGACGCGCAACGTGGAGGCCGGCGTGCGTGGACCGCTGCTGGGAGGCGATCAGCTGGCCCTGGGCTACCAGCGCGTGCGCGATGCCTCGGGCCAGAGCCTTCAATGGACCCTGCAGTACCGCATGTGGTTCGGTCCCTAGTTCGACAAGCTGCCAGCAAGCTTGATCCTGTCACTATCCGGAGAATGTCATGTCGCGAATCCTCTTGCTCTGTCGCCCGTTCGCGCTGCTGGCCATGCTGGCCATGCCGGCGCTGCCGCTCCTCGCCGGCTGCGCCGTCGGCACGGTGTCCTCGAGGTCCCCGGCGCTGGGTGCCGGGGACAAGCTGGTCGTGCTGCCCTTCGCCAACTTGACCGACGTGCCGCTGGCCGCGCAGCGCGTGCAGGCGATCACGGTGTCCCTGCTGCGCCAGCAGGGCCTGCGCGATGTCCAGAGCGATCCCCAGCCCGAGACCGATCTGCTGAGCGCCGCGCCGGCCCCGAGCCCCCAGCGGGCCCTGCAGTGGGCGCGGCGCCAGGGCGCGCGCTATGCGCTGGGCGGCAGCGTGACCGAATGGCGCTACAAGACCGGCGTGGACAGCGAGCCGGCGGTCGGAGTCGTGCTGGAACTGCGTGACGTGTCGGACGGACGCGTGGTGTGGAGCGCCAGCGGAGCTCGCTCGGGTTGGGGCTATCAGGCCCTGGCCGCCGTGGGCCAGGCGCAGATCGAGGCCTTGCTGAAGGGCCTGCGGGTCGTGGCCGTCACGGCGCAGCCATCGCACTCCGCGCCGTGAGCCTGCACCGGAGCGGCCCCATGGGAATCGGCGCGATGCTGCGCGAGTTCACGCTGCGCACCCTGCGCCGCAGGGATGCGTGGGTGGCGGCGGGCCGCGCAGCCGGCCCCTGGTCGTGGGTGTCCGCGATCGAGCGCGTGCTGCTGCCGGTGCTCATCCTCGCGCTGAGCTGGAGGCTCAGACCCGAGGACCCCCTGGGGCTGCGCGCTGCGTTTCCCTGGGTCTGGCTGGGTCCATGGCTGGTCGCCGTTCGCTATGGCGCTGCCGCGGGGGTCGTGGGGGCGGGACTGTACGCGGCCTTCTGGCGCCTGGCGCCGAGCCTGTTCGGCGTGCCCATGGTGGCAGCCTTCCCGTCCGAGTTCTTCCTGGGCGGTGTGCTGGTGACCCTGGTGCTTGGCGAGTTCGGCAGCGTGATGCTTCGGCGGGAAGCCCTGCAGCGGGCCCTGGCCGTCGACCTCGGCACCCGACTGGAGCGCACCAAGCGACGCCTGTTCATCGTCAAGGAGTCCCTGGCCTCGCTGGAGCAGGAACTGATCGACCGCCCGATCACCTTGCGCGATGCGCTTCTGGACTTGCGGAGGATTTTCGCGTTTTCCGTCGGCAAGGTGCCGCGTGCCGGGGCCCGTGCGCCAAGGCCGCTCCCCGATCCCGACGCGTTCCTGCTCTTGCTGAGCCAGTCCTGCCGCTTGCTCGAAGCCGGAGTGTTCGTGCTGGAGCCGCGGCGAGGTCGAGGTCGGGCCGCGGTGGCCGCGCACTGGCGCCTGGGGCATGCGCTGGGGCAGGATCTGCCCGGCTTCGATGCGGGCCATCCGCTGATCCAGCGTGCGCTGCAGACCCGGGAAGCCGTGCACGTGGCCCAGGAACGCGCGAGCGATGCGGAACAGAGCGTGTGGGTGTTCGCGGCGCCCCTTCGCCTGGGTGACAAGGGCGAGGTGGATGCGGTGCTGGCGGTGCATTCGATGCCTTTCATGTCCTTCGAGGAGCAGAACCTGCAGAGGCTGCAAGTACTGTGCGCTTCCTATCTGGATTTCTCCCTGCTCGAGTCGGGCGTGGCCGAGTTCCGCGCCGCCTGGGAGCAGGCGCCCATCGGCCTGCAGCAGGAATGGTCACAACTCAGCCGCCTGCACCAACAATCACGCCTGCGCAGCTATTGCGCGGTCTGGAGGGGGGCGGACTGGCTCGGGCCCGAGGAACTTTCCGAGTTCTCCGCCAACCAGCCGCTGAACAGTTCCACCTGGACCTTCGGGGGAGAGACGACGGGGGTCGTGCTGGTCGTGCTCCTGCCCCTGTACAGCGCCGCCGCGCTGGCCCAGTACCGGCGCGACATGCTCGAACTCCTGCGCCAGATTGCCATGCGCGACAACTGGCCGCAACTCGACGCCCTGAGTCTGGAAGTGGTTCCGGTGCAGGGGGTGGAGGGCTTCGGCCAACTGCACGGACTGGTGGACGCGTGGCTGTCGTCCTCCGTCCCCGGGGTCCCGCCATCCGGGCCGCGCCCGCAGCCAGGGGATGCGCGTTGACCACCTCGAAGGTCCTGCCGGCGTTGCTGCCCCTGCCTCTGGCGCTGGATGCCTGGGCCTTGTGGATCCTGTTTCATGGGCGCATCGCCCAGCCGCTGCTCGTGTTCTGGGCCCTGCATGGGGTCGCGGCTGGGCTCACGGCGGTGACGCTGCTTCCCTGGCTGCCGGCTTCCAGCCGCGAGCCGCGCGGCCTGGCGCTGGGCTTGCTGGGGCTGCCGGCCCTGTTCATGCCGGTCGTCGGCGCCCCGGGGCTGCTCCTCGCCATGCGCGTCGCGCATGCGCGGCCCTTGCGCGAAGCTCAGCCGGAGGTACTGCGCTCGGCACCCCGACTGGATGTGTTTTCCATCGCTCAACCGGACGAGGCGATGCGCCAGGAGATGCCGGCGGGCCAGATGGCCAGCATCGCGCGCGACCAGAGCCAACCCGCGCAGCGGCGAATTCGCGCGGTGCTGGCTCTGCGCGAGATGCCTCCCCGGCTGGCGCTGCCGGTGATGCGCCATTTGCTCAGCGATCCCAATGAGGAGATCCGCCTGCTGGCCTATGGCATTGGCAGCGAATGGGAGCATCGGCTCACGGATGCCCTGCAGTCCGCCACGCGTGAGCTGCGACAGGCCCAGGCCGCGGGCGCTCCCCCGGACCAGCTCGGACGCACGGCCAGGCGGGTCGCGGAAATGCACATGGAGTTCATCTACCAGGGGCTGGCCCAGGGGGACCTGCGGGTCTTCGCGCTGGAGCAGGCCTTGGAGCACTGCGAGCTGGCGCTGCGGGCGATGCCACGCGACACCGGGCTGCGTTTGATGGTGCTGCGGCTTTCCCTGGCGACGCAGCGCCTGGACGCGGCCAGAGCCGCGCTGGAGGAACTCGCTGCGCAGGGCGCGGCCCCTACGCTGTGGCGGCCCTATGCGGCGGAAATCGAGTGGATGGCCAGGCGCTACGATGGCGTGGCGCAGAGCCTGCAGCCCCTGGATGTCTCGCAGGTCGCGCCCCGCCTGCGTCCGGTCGTGCGACTCTGGAGAGGCCGCGGCGGCGCGTCGGCGCCGACGTCGGCGGATGGCGCCTTGAATTCCTCCTGGAAGCCTGGAGTGGGAGCATGAGTCGCGTCGATTTCGTGGATACGCAGCCGCAGGGCTACGAGGCTCCGGGCCTGGTCGACGTCATGCTCCTGCTGGAGGGAACCTACCCCTACGTCGCCGGTGGCGTGTCGAGCTGGGTGCACCAGATGGTTCGCGGCTTCGCGCACCTGCGCTTCCACATCGTGTTCATCGGATCGCGCGAACAGGACTACGGCCAGCCGCGCTACCAGGTCCCGGACAACGTGGTCGCGATCACCCACCATTACCTGTTCAGCCAGACCCTGCTGCCGCCGCCCGTTCAGCGGCGAGGCGATCCGGGCACCGCGGACCTGGTGGACAGCCTGCATGTGCTGCTGCGGGAAGGGCAGGATCGCGACAGCCGCTCGGAGTTGCTGCGCCGCAGCCTGCAAGCCATGGGCGGCAAGCTGGACCTGGCCTACTTCCTGCACTCGGGCGACTCCTGGTCCTATATCGCCAGCGAATACGAGTCGCGTTGCACGGACCCGTCCTTCGTCGACTATTTCTGGACCGTGCGGACCATGCACACGCCGATCTGGACGCTCGCCGAACTGGCGCGCAAGCTGCCCGCGGCCAATGTGTACCACACTGTGTCCACGGGCTATGCGGGCTATCTGGGCGCCATCCTCTCGCGCATGCACGACAAACCCCTGGTCCTGTCGGAGCACGGGATCTATACCAAGGAGCGACGCATCGAGCTGTTTTCGTCGACCTGGATCAGCGACAACACCCCCCTGCTGGAGCGCAATGCCGGCGATGCCGGCTATCTGCGCCAATTGTGGATTCGTCTGTTCGAGTCCCTCGGCCGCATGTGCTACGACAGCGCCGATCCGGTGGTGTCCTTGTACGAGGCCAATCGCGTCCGGCAGATTGCCGATGGCGCGGATCCGGTGACGACCTGCTCCATCCCCAACGGCGTCGACCTGCAGGCCTACGCCGCCGCGCGGGCCGCGCGGCCGCAGCAGGTGCCGCAGGTCATGTGCCTGATCGGACGAGTCGTGCCCATCAAGGATGTGAAGACCTTCATCCGGGCCGTGCGCGTGGCGCGAAACCGGCTGCCGACCATCGAGGGCTGGATCGCCGGCCCACAGGAGGAAGATCCGGACTACGTGCGCGAATGCCGCGAACTGGCGGAGAGCCTGCAACTCGGCGAGCACCTTCGCTTTCTCGGCTTTCAGCGCACGGCGGAGCTGTTGCCGAAGGTGGGGCTGGTCGTGCTGTCGTCCATCAGCGAAGGCCTGCCCCTGGTGCTCCTCGAAGGCTTCGCGGCCGGGGTGCCCGCGGTGACCACCGATGTGGGCTCGTGCCGCCAGTTGCTGCTGGGCCATGGCCCCGAGGACGAGGCGCTGGGGGCGGCCGGGCAGATCGTGGGCATTGCCGA
>JAKBBP010000021.1 GCA_021808445.1 Pseudomonadota bacterium | reverse complement strand
GTGGCGGTGCAGGCCTTTCTCGACGCGGGCTTGCGTTTCACCGACATCCACCGCGTCAACGCCGCCACGCTGGAGGCGCTGGGCGGCAGCCAGGCGCGCGAACTCGGCGATCTGCTGGACCTCGATGTACGCGCCCGCGCCCACGCCGCGGCGAAAGCTCGGGCGCTGGGGCGCTGATCCGGGCACAATGGGCCCATGCGCATGAGCCTGTGCGGGCAAGCGACGATGGCTCCTCGCGGGCACACGAACGAAATGACAGGTATTTACTGGACAGGACACTAGGATGCTCACCCTGTTCGCCTTCCTGTTCGCCCTGGCGCTGCTGATCGCGGTGCACGAGGCGGGGCATTACCTGGCGGCACTGTCGTGCCGGATCCGGGTGCTCAAGTTCTCCATCGGATTCGGGCGCCCGCTGCTGCGCAGGCGCATCGGCGCGGACGCGACGGAATTCGTCGTCGCGGCCGTTCCGCTGGGCGGTTACGTGCGCATGCTCGACGAGCGTGAGGGGCCCGTGGAGCCGGAGCAGTTGCACCGCGCCTTCAACCGCCAGGGCCCCTGGAAGCGGGCCTGGGTGGTGTTCGCCGGGCCGGCGGCCAACCTGATGCTGGCCGTGCTGCTGTTCGCGGCCGTGTCCATGATGGGAGTGCGCGAGCCGCTGCCCCTGCTGGCCGCGCCGGCGCCGGGCACGCCTGCCGCTGCCGCCGGAGTGCGAGCGGGGCAGCAGGTGCTGGCCACGACCATCGCAGGCGATACCCGCGCCGTGAAGACCTGGCCGCAGCTGGCGCTGCGCCTGCAGGAGGCCGCGCTGGACGGACGTCGCGTGGACCTGCGTGTGCGCGATGCCACGGGCGAGCACGACCTTGTGCTGGACCTGCGCGCCGACGCGGCGCGGGCGGGCCAGGCCGACTTCCTGCGGGTCTTCGGGCTGCGCCTGCTGCCGGCGCCCGTGCTCGTGCGACAGGCGCTGCCGGGCCAGGCCGCCGCGCAGGCCGGATTGCGCGCGGGGGACCGGATCGTCGGAGTGAGCGGTCCGGGCGGCGCGCTCGGACCGGGCAGCAGTGCCGGTGGGCCGCTGGATGCCGAGCAATTGCTGCACGCCATCTCGGCCAGCGAAGGGCAGGAGCTGCGCCTGACCGTCGTGCGAGGCGCTCGTACGGTGTTCGTATCGGTGCGTCCGCGCCGGGAAATCGATGCCCGGGGCCAGCCCCAGTGGCGCATCGGAGCGCTGCTGGACGACCGCCTGCCGAGTGCCCTGGTGCGCCTCGGACCGGCTCAGGCCCTGCGCGAGGGCGCTCACCGCACCTGGCAGCTCAGCGTGCTGAGCCTGCGCACGCTGGGGCGCATGGTGCTGGGGCAAGCCTCGCTGAACGAGCTCAGCGGCCCCGTGACCATCGCCGATTACGCCGGGCGCAGCGCCGCGCTGGGCCTGGCCCCGTACCTGAACTTCCTGGCAGTGGTAAGCCTCAGTCTGGGGGTGCTCAACCTCTTGCCGATACCGGTCTTGGACGGGGGGCATCTCCTGTATTATGCGGTCGAGATCTTGAGCCGCCGCAAGGTGCCGCAGCGTGTGCAGGAGCGGCTCCAGCAAGGAGGCCTGGCCCTGATTGCGCTGATGATTGCGGTGGCCCTGTACAACGACATCGCCCGCGTGCTCGGGCCGTTCCACTGAACCATCCACGCCGAGGTTAATTTGAGGCTTCGTCACGCATTGCAGGGTACTGCCGTGGCCATCGTCGCCATGGCCTGCGCCCAGGCCTACGCCGCCGATACCTTCGTCATCAAGGACATCCGGGTCGACGGACTGCAGCGGACCGAGCCGGGAACGGTGTTCACCTACCTTCCGTTCCGTGTGGGCGACCAGTACACCCCCGAGCTCGGGGCCGCCGCGATCCGCGCGCTGTTCGCCACCGGCCTGTTCAAGAACGTCAGCATCCGCACCGTCGGCGACGTGGTCACGGTGGTGGTCGAGGAGCGTCCGGTCATCGCCAACGTGGACTTCGTCGGCACCAAGGAATTCTCGAAGAAGGACCTGATCGCTTCGCTCAAGCAGGTGGGTCTCGGCGACGCCCAGCCTTACAACCAGGCCTTGATCGAGCGCGCCGAGCAGGAGCTCAAGCAGCAGTATCTGGCCAAGGGCTACTACGCCGCGAAGGTGACCACCACGGTCACGCCGCTGGAGCGCAACCGCGTCGACGTGACCTTCAACGTGGAGGAGGGCGGCATCGCCAAGATCCGTGCGCTGCGCATCGTGGGCAACCATGCCTTCAGCGAGGGCACGCTGCTGGATCAGTTCTCGCTGTCCACCCCCGGCTGGCTGACCTGGTACACCAAGGCCGACCAGTATTCCCGCGCCAAGCTGAACGCGGACCTGGAAAGCCTGCGTTCGTACTACCAGGACCGGGGCTATCTGGATTTCCGCATCGAGTCGACCCAGGTCGCGCTGTCTCCGGACAAGAATTCGATTTCCATCACCATCAACATCCACGAGGGTGAGAAGTACGTGGTGTCGGACTATGAGCTGGAGGGCAACTACCTGGGCCTGGACAACGAGTTCCGCGCGCTGGTCGAGCTCAAGCCCGGCGATACCTACAGCGCCAAGAAGCTCAACGACAGCGTCAAGGCGATGGTCGAGAAATTCGGCGTGTACGGCTATGCCTTCGCCCGCGTGCAGCCGTCGCCGCACATCGATCGCAAGACCCACCAGGTGAGCTTCACCATCCAGGCCGACCCGGGTCGCCGCATTTACGTGCGCCATATCAACATCGGCGGCAACACCCGCACCAGCGACAAGGTGATCCGGCGCGAATTCCGTCAATTCGAGGACGCGTGGTACGACGCCGACCGCATCAAGCTCTCGCGCGACCGCGTGGATCGCCTGGGCTTCTTCCAGGACGTGCAGATGGGTACGCAGGAAGTGCCCGGTACCAGCGACGAAGTGGACCTGGACATGCAGGTCAAGGAAAAGCCCACCGGCCTGCTGGGCCTGGGGGTGGGCTTCTCCAGTGCCAACAGCGTGTCCTTCAACGCCTCGGTCAGCCAGGACAACATCTTCGGCAGCGGCAACAACGTCAGCCTGAGCCTGGACACCTCGCACTATTACCGTACCCTCTCGATCAGCAGCACGAATCCCTATTTCACGCAGGATGGCATCAGCCGCACCCTGAACGTCTACTACCGGACCATCCGCCCCTACACTTCGCAGGGCAACAACTACAAGATCGTCACCCCGGGCGTGAACGTGCAGTTCGGCGTTCCCTTCACCGAAATCGACCGGGTGTTCTTCGGCGTGGGCTTCGAGGAGTACTCGCTGAATCTGGCGCCCGGAGCGCCGGCCTCCTACATCTCCTACGTCAACGAGTTCGGCGAGACCGCGCATGGCTTCCCGCTGAGCGTGGGCTGGCAGCGCGACAGCCGCAACAGCGCGCTGGTGCCCACCGACGGGCGCTACCAGCGGGCCAACATGGACTACAGTCCCTTCGGCACCCTGCGCTACGTCCGGGCCACCTACCAGTACCAGCAGTTCTTCCCCATCAGCCGCCTGACCGACCTGGCGATCAATGGCGAGATCGGCTGGGCCCACGGGCTCAACGGGCGGCCTCTGCCGGTGTTCAAGTACCTGTACGCCGGGGGCATCGGCACCGTGCGCGGCTTCCAGCAAAGCTCCCTGGGCCCGCGTGACGCCCAGGGCAACGCGTTGGGTGGCGCCAAGATGCTGGTCGGCGATGTCGAATACCAGTTCCCCTTCCCGGGCACCGGCGTGGACAAGAGCATTCGCATGTCCACGTTCCTGGACACCGGTTACGTGTGGGGCGAGAACCAGCCGGTGCACCTTGCCGACATGCGCGCCGCGGTGGGGATCGGCGTGGCCTGGATCTCGCCGATCGGCCCGCTGAAATTCAGCATCGCCCATCCGATCCGCACCCAGCCGGGCGACCAGACCCAGACCTTCCAGTTCACCGTCGGCACCGCATTCTGAGAGCCTCGTCCATGAAGTTTCCGAGTTCCTTCCTACGTCGCGCCGCATTCGCCGGCGCGTTCGCGGCTTCGCTGCTGTGCGGCACCGCGCAGGCCCAGGGTCCGGTCGCCGGCAGCGGCATGCCCTCGGGCAAGATCGGTTTCATCAACACCGAGCGCATCCTGAAGGAGTCGGCGCCTGCGAAGGCCGCGCAGCAAAAGCTCGAGGCGGAGTTTTCCAAGCGCGACAAGAACCTGCAGGACATGGCCGCGCGCATCAAGGCCCTGAGCCAGAAGCTGGACAAGGATGGTCCGGTGATGAGCGACACCGAGCGCAGCAACGCCCAGCAGCAGCTCGCCGACATGAACCGCGATTTCCAGCGCAAGCAGCGCGAGTTCAGCGAAGATCTGAACGCACGTCGCAACGCGGCGCTGGCGGCCGTGCTGGACAAGGCCAACAAGGTGGTGAAGCAGGTCGCCGAGCAGGGCAACTACGACATCATCTTTCAGGAAGCCGTGTACGTGAACCCGCGCATCGACATCACCGACAAGGTCCTGAAGGCCCTCGACGCCCCATCCGGCAGTCAATGAGCCATCGGCCCACGGGCGCAGGCGCTGGCCTGCCGGTCGCTGACATCGTCGCGCGTCTGGGCGGGACGCTGCGGGGCGACGCGTCGGTGCGCGTGTGGCGCTTCGCGCCCCTGGAGCGCGCCGGCGACGGCGACGTAGCCTTCCTGGCGCGTGCCGGGCAGGGTCGTCTGCTCGAGTCGTGTCGCGCATCCTGTGTGATCGTGCCCGAGGACGTGGATCCCGGCGAGCATTTCGCGGCGGCCATCCGCACCCGCGATCCCTACCTGTATTACGCCCGGCTGTCCCAGTGGCTCGAGCAGTTGCAGGCTCCGCCCTTGCCGGCCGGTCGACACCCCAGCGCCGTGGTGCACGAGAGCGCGCGAGTGGCCCCCGATGCCAGCATCGACGCCTGCGCGGTGATCGAGCGCGATGCCGTGATCGGTGCGCGCGCGAGCATCGGCGCTGGTTGTTATGTCGGGGCCGGTGCGGTGATCGGAGCCGACACCCGCATGCTGCCGCGCAGCGTGGTGATGCAGGATTGCCGGATCGGCGAGCGCTGCACCCTCCACCCGGGGGCCGTGATCGGCGCCGATGGATTCGGTTACGCGCGCGACGAGCAAGGCGCCGGCGTGCGCATCGCCCAGACCGGGCGCGTGGTGCTGGGAGATGACGTGGACATCGGGGCCAACACCACGGTGGACCGCGGAGCCCTCGACGACACCCGGATCGGCAACGGCGTGAAAATCGACAACCTCGTGCAAGTGGCGCACAACGTGCAGATCGGCGAACATACGGCACTGGCCGGTTGCGTCGGCATCGCTGGCAGCGCTCGCATCGGTGCCTATTGCTTCATCGGTGGAGGCGCCGGCATTGCCGGGCATCTGGAGATCGCCGACCGCACGGTGATCGGCGGCATGTCGCTGGTGTCACGCTCGGTTCGCCAGCCGGGCCACTACACCGGCGCCTTTCCGCTGGACCGCCACGAGAACTGGTCTGCCAACGCGGCGGCGCTTCGCCATCTGGCGGAGCTGCGCGAGCGCATTCGGCAGCTGGAGCGCACGCTCGACCCTCAGAAAAACCCCGCACAAGACTCGTCATGACCGTGTTCGACATCAACCAGATCCAGAAACTGCTTCCGCATCGCTACCCCTTCCTGCTGGTCGATCGCGTGGTCGAGTTCGTCAAGGGCGAGCGCATCCTGGCCTACAAGAACGTATCGTTCAACGAACCGTACTTCACCGGGCATTTCCCGCAAAAACCCATCATGCCGGGTGTGCTCATCCTGGAAGCGCTGGCGCAGGCCGCCGGCATCCTGGCCTTCGGAACCCTGGACGTGCAGGCCGAGGACGATTCGGTCTACTACCTCGTCGGGGTGGACGGTGCGCGGTTCAAGCGCCCGGTGGAGCCCGGCGACCAGCTGATGCTCGACGTGCGTCTGAGCCGTCACATGCGCAACATCTACAAGTTCCAGGCAGTCGCTCGGGTGGGCGAGGAGATGGCCGCCGAGGCCGAGCTCATGTGCACCGAGCGGGTGATCGACTGAATCGCGCGCCGGGAGCCCAGCGTTGAGCCTGATTCACCCTACCGCGCTGATCGAGCGCGGCGCCGAGCTGGCCGACGGCGTGGAGATCGGTCCGTACTGCACCGTCGGTGCGCAGGTGTGCATCGACGCGGGCACGCGACTGCTGTCGCACGTGAGCGTGCAGGGGCGCACCCGCATCGGGCGCGACAACGTCATCCATCCCTATTGTTCGGTGGGTGCCGTCCCGCAGGACAAGAAGTACGGAGGCGAACCCACCGAGCTGCACATCGGTTCGCGCAACACCATCCGCGAATGCTGCACCATCAACCTGGGCACGGCCCAGGACGTGGGCGTCACGCGGATCGGCGACGACAACTGGATCATGGCCTACGTGCACGTCGCCCATGACTGCCAGGTCGGCAGCCACGTCACCTTCGCCAATTGCACCCAGCTGGCCGGCCATGTCCACGTGGGGGACTGGGTCACCCTGGGCGGATTCGTCGGCGTGCACCAATTCGTGCACGTGGGTGCGCATGTGATGGCCGGCATCCACTCGGTGCTGACCCAGGATGTGCCGCCCTACATGCTGCTGGGCGGAACTCCCGCGGTGCCCCATGGCATCAACGCCGAGGGCCTGCGCCGCCGTGGCTTCGGTCCCGAGCGTATCGCCGCGCTGCGGCGGGCCTACCGGGTGCTGTACCGGCAGGGGCTGGCCCTGGAGCAGGCCATGGAGCAACTTGGGGCCGAGGCCCGGGCGCAGCCTGGGCCAGCCGCCGCCGACCTCGGAGCGCTGCTCGACTTCCTGGCCGCCAGTCGCCGCGGCATCGTGCGCCCCTGACGCGGGTGGGTCCATGAACCGGCACCTGGTCGCGATGGTCGCCGGCGAACCGTCGGGAGACCTGCTCGCCTCCCATGTCGTGGCCGAGTTGCGCCGCAGCCATCCCGAGCTGCGCTGTGCCGGAATCGGTGGCGAGCGCATGCGCGCGGCCGGCTTCGAAGCCTGGTGGAACAGCGAGCGCCTGGCCGTGAACGGTTTCGCGGCCGTGCTGCCCAGACTTCCGGAGCTGCTGCGCATGCGTGCGCGTCTTCGCCGGCGTCTGCTGGAGCAGCCGCCAGGCGTGTTCGTGGGCGTCGACGCGCCGGATTTCAACCTTGCGCTGGAAACCCGCCTGCGACAGCGGGGCATTCCGACCGTCCATTTCGTCAGCCCCTCCATCTGGGCCTGGAGACGAGAGCGCATCCATCGCATCGAGGCGGCGGTGGACCACCTGCTTTGTGTGTTTCCCTTCGAACCCGCGCTCTACGAGGGCACGCGCGTTCGTGCCACCTACATCGGGCATCCTCTGGCGGAGGTCATTCCCCGTCGTCCCGACGCGGACGCGGCTCGGCAACGGCTCGGCCTGGGGGCCCAGGATGCTGCGGCGGGGGTGCTGGCGCTGCTGCCCGGAAGCCGCGCGGGCGAGGTGCGACACATCGCGCCATCCTTTTTCGATGCAGCCGCGCGCATGCAGCACGAGCGCGGCCTGAGGGTGCTCGTGGCCGTGGCCCACGCAGGCCTGCTGGCGCCGCTGCGCCAGCAGGCCCGGGCCTGGCCGCAATTGCAGTTGCAATGGGTGGTGGGGGATTCGCACACCGTGCTGGAGGCTTGCGACATCGCGCTGGTGGCCAGCGGCACCGCGACCCTGGAATGCGCCCTGTTCGGTCGCCCCATGGTCATCGGCTATCGCCTGCCCTGGCTGTCCTGGCGGCTCATGAAGGACCGCGGCTACCTACCCTGGGTGGGCCTGCCCAACATCCTGGCTGGCGAAGGACTGGTGGACGAGCTGCTGCAACTCGACTGCGAGGGCGGGGCGCTGGCGCGGCAGGCGCTGGCGCTGCTCGACGACCCTTCCCGGCGCGCGGCGCTGCGCGAACGATTCGCGGCCATGCACGATGCGCTGTTGCGTCCCACGGCCTCGCTGGCCGCGCAGGCCATCGCGGAGGCGGTGGACAGCGCCGGGAGCCGCGCTCGATGAGCCCGGGCGACTGCGCAATCCGCCTGGTCGCAGGCTGCGACGAGGTCGGGCGGGGGACCTGGGCCGGCCCGGTGGTCAGTTGCGCCTTGATTCTCGACCCCAGCCGTGTTCCGTCGGGCCTGGCCGATTCCAAGACCTTGTCGCCCAGGCGTCGCGAGGCCTTGGATGCGGTGATCCGAGGGGCCTGCCTGGACCTGGCGATCGGTGTCGCTTCGGCACAGGAAATCGACCGACTCAACATACTTCAGGCCACCATGCTGTCCATGCAGCGCGCGGTGGCCGCGCTGCGCCTGCGGCCCTCGCTGGTGCTGGTGGACGGCAACCGCGCGCCCAGCCTGGACGTACCGGCGCGTGCGGTGGTGGGGGGCGACGCGACGCAGCCGGCGATCAGCGCCGCCTCCATCGTCGCCAAGGTCTGGCGCGATGCGCGCATGGCCGAGCTGGACGGGCTGTATCCCGGCTACGGTTTCGGGCAGCATTTCGGCTACGGCACCGCGCAGCACCTGCGCGCCTTGCAGGAGCTTGGGCCCTGCGCCGAGCATCGCCTGAGCTTCGCGCCGCTGCGGCGCCTGCGCGAGGCCGCGGACGCAGCAGACGCAGCAGGCGCAGTAGGCGCAGTAGGGCGGCCCGTGCAATCCGTATGAAACGTCTGAGCTCGCCCGACAATGCGCTGTTCAAGACCTTGCGCTCTCTGGCGCACGAGGCCGCGGCGGTCCGCCGTCTGGGGCAGGTCTGGCTGGAGGGCATCCACCTGGCCGAGGCCGCTCTCGATGCCGGGCTGGAGCCCGCCTCGCTGGTCTGCACCGAGACCGGGCTCGCCCACCCGGAGATCGCTGCCCTCGCGCATCGCGTGGGCGATTCCCGCGTGGTGCTGCTCGATTCCGCGCTTTGGCGTGCCCTGTCAGCCGTGGGGCACGGGCCTGAAGTGGGCCTGCTGATCCGCCGTCCGCAGCCGGCCGCACCACGCAGCGGCGTCACCGTGGTCCTGGACCGCGTGCAGGACGCCGGAAATGTCGGCACGCTGCTGCGCACCGCGGCGGCTGCCGGCGCCGCGACGGTGGTTTGCCTGCGCGGCTGCGCGGGCGTGTGGACGCCCAAGGTGCTCCGAGCCGGCATGGGCGCGCATTTCGCGCTGGCGCTGCTCGAGGAGGTCCGCTGGGAAGACATCGAGCCCCGGTTGCCGCGCCCCCTGTACGCGACGTCGGGACAGGGCAGCCGCGACCTGTACCAGCTGGACCTTCGCGGGGACCTGAGCTGGGTGTTCGGCAACGAGGGCGCCGGGGTGGATCCAGCCGTGCTGGCGCGCTGCGACGCGGGGGTACGCATTCCCCAGCGCGGCGACGTGGAGTCGCTCAATGTCGCGGCCGCCGCGGCCGTGTGCCTGTACGAGGGACTGCGCCAGCGCATCGCCGCAGGCAGGGCTTGAGCCTGCCTGTCCCGCGGGACAGGCGCTCGGCGACCTCAGGAGCCCGGCGGCTGGTACAGGGCCATGCTCAGCGAGCCGGCCGAGGCCCAGATGCGGCCGGCCGGGCTCATGTGGGTCAGATGCAGCGAGGTGCGGGTGGCCAAGGCCTGCGCGCGCAGCGCCTCGAACTCGGGCCAGGCCTGCATGTCGCGCAAGCCACCATCCAGGCTGATCTGCAGCCAGGCCCCCGGCCCCGACTGCGCGCGCATCAGCTCGCAAGCCTGCGCGAACACATGCCCGACGGCGGCGCGCCAGGTCTTGAGCCTGTGCCGGCAAGACAGACCGCTGGCATCGGCCTCCAGCACGGGGTGTCGGCGCCAGAGCTGGCCCAGCGGGCTCGAACAGGCCTGTTCCCAGGGCTGCAGCGCCGGTTGCTGCAGCTGCCGCAGGGACAGCAGGGTGTCGCCGGGATGCTGGGGCACCAGCCAGGTACGCGTGGTGTCACGCAACGCCTGCGCACGCCTCGCCGCCTCCGCCGGCGCGATGCCGGCCTCCAGCATGCGCAGCAGCATGCGCGCATGCAGGGCCGTGCCCGCCAGCAGGGTGCCGGTATCCACCAGTTGCAGCGGGAGCTGGTCGTCCAGGCCGCGCTGGCGGCGCAGCTCGCGGATGTCGTCGGCGTGGCGGGCGAGCAACTGCTGCAGCGGCGGCGCCATGTCGACGAACTCGCGCCGCGTGCCCAGGTGAATCAGATAGTCGGCATTGATGGCCAGCGGCGGGTACAGGCGGTATTCCAGCGAGTCCACTTCCGGAGCCGCGACCACCGCCCCGCGCAGGCGCTCGCGGCTCAGGCGGCGCAGACGCGAGCTGGTGCCCTTTTCGACCATCGTGCGCCCTGGCCAGCGAACGGCCAGCGGCAGCAGGCGCAGGCGCGGGCTGGCCTGCATGGACGAGGAGGCGTCGGCCGAGGCGTCCACCAGGACGATGGCATAGGGTTGTGCGTAGCGCGTCGGATCCACCGGCAGCATGGATTCGCGCTGATCGCGCTGCTGCTGCGTGGAGGCATAGCCCAGCAGGTATTCGTTCTTTTCGGAGGATTGGCGGGTTTCGACAGTCATCGGGGGCACCTGCCGCGGGCAAGAGACGGTTTGTAGCGAAGTATCTCAGTATTCCAGCCGATCAGGCCGAATCTGTTGCAGGATGGTCGTGGCGATCTCCTCGATCGACTTGTTGGTGGACGACAACCAACGGATTCCCTCGCGGCGCATCAGGCGTTCGGCCTCGGCCACCTCCTCGGTGCAATTTTCCAGCGCGGCGTAGCGACTGCCGGGCTTGCGCTCGTTGCGGATCTCGCTGAGGCGCTCGGGCGCGATGCTCAGCCCGAAGAGCTTGGCACGATGCGGCAGCAGATCCTGCGGCAGGGTCATGCGCTCGAAGTCCTCCGGGATCAGCGGGTAATTGGCCGCGCGTACCCCATGCTGCATGGCCAGGTACAGCGAGGTCGGGGTCTTGCCGCTGCGCGAAACCCCCACCAGGATCACGTCGGCCAGCGCCAGGTTGCGCGAGGACTGGCCGTCGTCGTGCATCAGCGCGAAATTGATCGCGTCGATGCGATTGTGATAGCGCTCGCTTTTCGCGATGTCCGAGAACTGGCCGATGCGGTGGTTGGACTTGACCCCGAAGGCCACCTCCAGGGGCTCGATGAAGGTGGTGACCATGTCCAGCACCAGGCCGCGGCAGCGCCGGATCACCTCCAGCACCTCGGGTTCCACCAGGGTGGTGAACACGACCGGGGGATGGCCCTCCAGGCCGGCGACATGGTCGATGCGCGCCACCGCCTGGTAGGCCTTGTCCACGGTGTCCACGAAGGGCAGGCGGATGCGGTGCGGCTGCAGGTCGAATTGCGCCAGGATGGAGTTGCCGAAGGTCTCGGCGGTGATGCCGGTGCCATCGGAGACGAAGAAGACGGAGCGATTGGGCATGAGGGACAGCAAAGTCGGGCCAGTAGAATCCCCACCAACATGCCTGCCGCGCAATGCGCGCGCGCCGGGCCCGTGCCGGAGAACTCGAACAACATGACCGGCGGCCCCTCGCAATTCCTCGCTGCAGGCGCACGGATTCTTGTTCATTCTATTGAGGGTATTCCATGTCCAATCAACAACAGGACCACGCGCAAGCCTGGGTCATTCCGTTCGAGAACCTGCGCATGCAGGATGTCGAGATCGTGGGAGGCAAGAACGCCTCCCTGGGGGAGATGATCAGTCAGCTGCACTCCAGCGGGGTGCGCGTTCCCGGCGGCTTCGCCACCACCGCGCATGCCTTCCGGGAATTCCTGCGCCAGGGCGGGCTGGACGCGCGCATCGCGCAGGCCCTGGGCGCGCTGGACACCGAGGACGTGCGCGCGCTGGCCGCCACGGGCGCGCAGATCCGGCAATGGATCGTCGAGACCGCCCTGCCGGCCGAGCTGGAGCAGGCCATTCGCCAGCATTTCGCCGCCTTGAGCGAGGGTCAGGAGGAGGCCAGTTTCGCGGTGCGCTCCTCGGCCACGGCCGAGGACCTGCCCGATGCCTCCTTCGCCGGACAGCAGGAAACCTACCTGAACGTCCGGGGCATCGAGGCCGTGCTGGACAAGGTGCGCCACGTGTTCGCGTCGATGTTCAACGATCGCGCCATTTCCTATCGTGTGCATCAGGGTTTCGAGCATTCCCAGGTGGCGCTGTCGGCCGGCATCCAGCGCATGGTGCGCAGCGACCTCGGCGCCGCCGGGGTGATGTTCACCATGGACACCGAGAGTGGTTTCAACGACGTGGTGTTCATCACCTCGTCCTACGGCCTGGGCGAGACGGTGGTGCAGGGCGCCGTCAACCCGGACGAGTTCTACGTGTTCAAGCCCACGCTGCGCGCGGGCAAGCAGGCGGTGATCCGCCGCAACCTGGGCTCGAAGCTGCTTCGCATGGAATTCGCTCCCGCCGGATCCCAGGAACTGGTGCGCACGGTCGACACGCCCGCGGAGATGCGCAACCGCTACAGCCTCAACGATGCCGAAATCAGCGAGCTGGCGAGTTTCGCGCTGACCATCGAGCAGCACTATGGCCGCCCGATGGACATCGAATGGGGCAAGGACGGAGCGGATGGCAAGCTCTACATCCTGCAGGCCCGTCCCGAGACCGTGAAGTCCCGCGCTCACGGGCGCGTCGAGCAGCGCTATGCGCTCGCGCAGCGCAGCACTGCGCTGGTCAGCGGACGTGCCATCGGTCAGAAGATCGGCGCCGGCCCCGTGCGCGTGGTCGCGTCCGTGTCGGAAATGGACAGCGTGCGCCCGGGGGATATCCTGGTCACCGACATGACCGATCCGAATTGGGAGCCGGTGATGAAGCGGGCGGCGGCCATTGTCACCAACCGCGGCGGGCGCACCTGCCACGCGGCGATCATCGCGCGCGAGCTCGGGATTCCGGCGGTGGTGGGCTGCGGCGATGCCACCGAGGTGCTCAAGGACGGCATGCTGGTGACCGTTTCCTGCGCCGAAGGCGACACCGGCGTGGTGTACGACGGGCTGCTCGAGACCACCATCACCGAGGTCAAGCGCGGGGAGATGCCGCCCATCGGCGTGAAGATCACGATGAACATCGGGAACCCGCAGCTGGCCTTCGATTTCTCCCAGATCCCCAACGCGGGCGTGGGCCTGGCACGCCTGGAATTCATCATCAACAACAACATCGCCATCCATCCGCGCGCGGTGCTGGAATACCCCAACGTCGATCCGGACCTGAAAAAGGCCGTCGAAAGCGTGGCGCGTGGCCACGCCAGCCCGCGCGCCTTCTACGTCGACAAGCTCGCCGAGGGCATCGCCACCATCGCCGCGGCCTTCTACCCCAAGCCGGTGATCGTGCGCCTGTCGGACTTCAAGTCCAACGAGTACAAGAAGCTCATCGGCGGCTCGCGCTACGAGCCCGACGAGGAGAACCCCATGCTCGGCTTCCGGGGTGCTTCGCGCTACGTGGCGCCCGAGTTCGCGCAGAGCTTCGAGATGGAGTGCGTGGCCCTCAAGCGCGTGCGCGAGGACATGGGCCTGGGCAACGTGGAGATCATGGTGCCCTTCGTGCGCACCTTGCGCGAGGCGGAAGGCGTGATCGGCCTGCTGGCCAGCCACGGCCTGCGTCGCGGCGAGAACGGGCTGCGCCTGATCATGATGTGCGAGGTGCCCTCCAACGCGGTGCTGGCCGAGCGCTTCCTGGAGCATTTCGACGGGTTTTCCATCGGTTCGAACGACCTGACCCAGCTCACGCTGGGCCTGGACCGCGATTCCGGCCTGGTGGCCAGCGCCTTCGACGAGCGTGACCCGGCCGTGCTGGAACTTCTGGGCCGCGCCATCAAGGCCTGCCGGGCCGCCGGGAAGTATGTGGGCATCTGCGGCCAGGGCCCGTCGGATCACCCGGACCTGGCGCGCTGGCTGATGGAGCAGGGCATCGAATCCCTGTCCCTGAATCCCGATACGGTGATCGCGACCTGGCAGTCGCTGGCGCAATCCCCGCGCTCCTGAAGGACGTGCTGCGGGCGCGGCCTGGGTCGCGCCCGCAGCAGCGGCAAAAATTCCCGGGGATCCCGGACGTTTTGCCGTATACTTGAGAGTTCTTTGCCACACCAGGGCCGGGGCCTACGCATGCTTTGCGCAGTTTGGCGCAGTTTGGCGCATGCGACCGCCGCGCAGCGCCTGGGTGGCTTGATCCGCAAAGAAACCCCGTGAAACCCGCGGGGGCAAGGAGAAGTCATGCGTCATTATGAAATCGTGCTCATCATCCACCCGGACCAGAGTGAACAGGTCGGGGCGATGGTCGAGCGCTACAAGAACGTGGTCACCAGCAAGGGCGGTGTCGTGCACCGCTTCGAGGACTGGGGCCGCCGCCAGATGGCCTACCAGATCCAGAAGCTGGCCAAGGCCCATTACGTGTGCCTGAACATCGAGGCCGACCAGGAAGTGCTGGCCGAGCTCGAGCACAGCTTCAAGTTCAGCGATGCCGTGCTGCGCCACCTGGTGGTGCGCATGGACAAGGCCGAGACCCAGCCGTCGGTGATGATGCGCTCGGTCGAGCGCGAGGAAGCCCGCAAGGCGCATCCGGAGCAGGCAGCCTGAGCATCAACCGCGTCGAGATTCGCGCCGAGCTGCGCGAGCGTGGAGCGCTACGCTACACGCCCGCAGGAGTCGAGGCCCTGGACCTGCGGGTCGGGCATGCTTCGACCCAGGCCAGCCCGGGCGGTTCGCAACGCATCGAACTCGAGCTGCAGTGCGTGGCCTTCGCCGAGATGGCCAGGCGACTGCAGCAGGCGCAGGCCGGAGAGGTCCTGCACCTGGTCGGGTTCCTGATGCCCAGCCGCCGCGGAGCGCGAAGCCTCAAGCTCAACATCATCGAATGGATCCAGGAGGGCGATCATGGCCTTTTTCAAGAAAACCGACCGTAAGAACAAACCCAAGCGCAACCAGCAGTCTTCGCTGTTCAAGCGCAAGCGCTTCTGCCGCTTCACCGTCGCCGGTGTCGAGCACATCGACTACAAGGACATCGACGTGCTGCGCGATTTCCTGGCCGAGAACGCCAAGATCATCCCGGCGCGCCTGACCGGCACCCGCGCGATCTACCAGCGCCAGCTCAACACGGCGATCAAGCGGGCGCGCTTCCTGGCGCTGCTGCCGTTCTCCGACCAGCACAAGAGCTGATC
Organism: Pseudomonadota bacterium; assembly: GCA_021808445.1. GTDB lineage: Bacteria > Pseudomonadota > Gammaproteobacteria > Burkholderiales > Burkholderiaceae_C > Thiomonas_A. The sequence continues at coordinate 27,822 of JAKBBP010000021.1, read as the reverse complement.
CCCGGCCGAACCCGCAAAGGACATTTCCATGCAAGTCATCCTGCTCGAAAAAGTCGCCAACCTGGGCAACCTGGGCGACGTGGTCAAGGTGCGCGACGGCTACGGGCGCAACTTCCTGATTCCCCAGCGCAAGGCGCGCACCGCGACGCCGCAGGCGCTGGCCGAGTTCGAGGCGCGCCGCGCCGAGCTCGAAAAGGCCGCGGCCGACAAGCTGGCCGCAGCCCAGGCGATGGCCGCCAAGCTCGACGGACTGACCGTGCAGCTGGTGCAGAAGGCCGGCGTGGACGGCCGCCTGTTCGGCTCCGTCACCACCGCCGACATTGCCGGCGCGCTGGCCAAGGCCGGTTTCGATCTGCCCAAGTCGGCCGTGCGCCTGCCGGACGGGCCGCTGAAGACCGTGGGCGACCATGCGGTCAAGCTCAACCTGGCCACCGACGTGGACGTCTCCGTCACCGTCTCCGTCCTGGGCGAGCACGTCTGATCGCGCTTCGGCCCCGAGCCAGAGGCCGCGCTGAGAGCGCGGCTTTTTTTTTCGCCCCCTGGCATCGCGCGCTGGTGGCGCCGCCTGTTCCCGCCCTGTTTGCTAAGCTTGGATCCATGTCCGCTGCCCTCGATCCCGCCCTGGAAAACCTGCGCACGCCGCCGCATTCGGCGCAAGCCGAGCAATCGGTGCTCGGTGGCCTGCTGCTGGACAACGAGGCCTTCGATCGCGTGGCCGACCTGTTGCATGTCAACTTTTTCTACCGCCACGAGCATCGGCTGATCTATCAGGCCACGGCCGACCTGATCCAGGCCGGCAAGCCGGCCGACGTGATCACCGTGCTCGAGGGACTGCGCCTGCACGGCCAGGACGAAGCCTGCGGGGGGCTGCAGTACCTCAACGCACTGGCGCAAAGCGTGCCCAGCGCGGCCAACATCCGGCGCTACGCGGAGATCGTTCGCGAGCGCGCGGTACTGCGCAACCTGGTCACGATCAGCGACGAGATCGCCCAGAGCGCGCTCAACCCCCAGGGTCGCGCGGTGCAACAGATCCTGGACGAGGCCGAGTCGCGCATTTTCGCCATTTCCGAGGATGGCGCGCGGGGCAAGGCGGGTTTCCAGCCCATGAAGCAGCTTCTGGGAGAGCTGCTCGATCGTGTGCAGGAGCTGTCCGAGATGGGCGGCTCCGAAATCACCGGCGTGGCTACCGGCTTCCTGGACCTGGACCGCATGACGGCCGGCATGCAGGCCGGCGACCTCATCATCGTGGCCGGGCGTCCCTCCATGGGCAAGACGTCCTTCGCCCTGAACATCGCCGAGCACGTGGCGGTCAATGAACAGTTGCCGGTCGCGGTGTTCAGCATGGAAATGGGCGCCTCGCAGCTGGTGCTTCGAATCGTCGGCTCGCTCGGTCGCATCGACCAGTCGCACCTGCGTACCGGTCAGCTCAGCGAGGAAGAGTGGACCCGTCTTCCCGAGACCATCGAACGCCTGGACGAGGTGCAGATCCACATCGATGAAACCCCGGCGCTCAACCCTCTGGAAGTGCGCGCGCGCGCGCGCCGCCTGGCACGCCAGTGCGGCAAACTCGGCCTGATCGTCATCGACTATCTGCAGCTCATGACCTCGGCGCGTGACGGGGAGAACCGAGCCACCGAGATCTCGGAAATCTCCCGCTCCCTCAAGGCCCTTGCCAAGGAGCTGCAATGCCCGCTGATCGCGCTGTCCCAGCTCAACCGCGACCTGGAAAAGCGCGCCGACCGCCGCCCGGTGATGAGTGACCTGCGCGAATCCGGGGCCATCGAGCAGGATGCCGATGTGATCCTGTTCATCTACCGCGACGAGGTCTACAACAAGGACACCAAGGACCAGGGCATCGCCGAGATCATCATCGGCAAGCAGCGTAACGGCCCCATCGGCACGGTCAACGTCGCCTTCCTGCGACAGCTCACCCGGTTCGAAAACCTGGCGAGGGAGTTTTAGGCCCCCTCCGTCGCCGGGCGCGAGCCCGGCGACGGAGGAGGCTACAAGATCTCCGTGGCGTAGTCCGCCAGGCGGCTGCGCTCGCCGCGGGCCAGGGTGATGTGGCCGGAGTGTTTCCAGCCCTTGAAGCGGTCGACGGCGTAGGCCAGCCCGGAGCTGCCTTCGGTGAGGTAGGGGGTGTCGATCTGCGCCAGGTTGCCCATGCAGATGATCTTGGTGCCGGGCCCTGCGCGGGTGATCAGGGTCTTCATCTGCTTCGGGGTGAGGTTCTGCGCCTCGTCGATGATGACGTACTTGTTGAGAAACGTGCGCCCGCGCATGAAGTTCATGCTCTTGATCTTGACCTTCGAGCGGATGAGTTCCTGCGTGGCCGCGCGCCCCCACTCGCCCCCGTGGTTGCCGCTTCCCGACTGATTGAGCACCTCGAGGTTGTCGTCCAGCGCACCCATCCAGGGGGACATCTTTTCCTCCTCGGTTCCCGGCAGGTAACCGATGTCCTCTCCCACGGGGACCGTGACCCGGGTGATGATGATCTCGTTGTAGCGCCGCTCCTCCAGCACCTGCTGCAGGCCCGCGGCCAGCGCCAGAAGGGTCTTGCCGGTCCCGGCCTGGCCGCTCAGCGTGACGAAGTCGACCTCCGGATCCAGCAGCAGGTTGAGTGCGAAATTCTGTTCCCGGTTGCGCGCGCACACGCCCCAGATGCTGTTTTTCGGGTGGGTGTAGTCGCGGACCACCTGCAGCACGGCGGTGGAAGCGCGGATTTCCTTCACCCGCGCATACAGCGGCGTGGCGTTGGGGGCCTCCCAGTACACGGCCTGGTTGACCAGCATGGCCGCCACCAGCGGGCCCTGCAGGCGGTAGAAGGGCTGGCCGCCCTGCTGCCAGCTCTCCAGCGATTTGGCCTGCTTGTCCCAGAAGTCCTCGGGCAGGGCCATCACGCCCGTGTAGAGCAGATCGGCGTCGTCGAGGGTCTTGTCGTTGGTGTAGTCCTCGGCGTTCAGACCCAGCGCGCGGGCCTTGACCCGCATGTTGATGTCCTTGGAGACCAGCACCACCGAGCGCTCGGGGAAGGCCTGGGTGAGCGCCTGCAGCACGCCCAGGATCTGGTTGTCGGCCTTGCCCTGGGGCAGGGCCTCGGGCAGGCGCGCCTCGTGCGCACGGGTCTGGAAGAACAGGCGCCCGCGGGCCTCGGTGTGGCCGCTGTGGTCCAGCCGGATGCCCTGCTCGATGCCGGCCTCGACCCCTGCGACCAGCGCGTCGAGTTCGCGGCTGGCCTGGCGGGCGTTGCGCGCGACCTCGGACATGCCTTTCTTGTGCCCGTCGAGTTCCTCGAGGGTGACCATGGGCAGGTAGACGTCGTGCTCCTCGAAGCGGAACAGCGAGGTCGGGTCATGCATGAGCACGTTGGTGTCCAGCACGAACAGCTTGCCGGGCTCGACCGGGGCCAGGGCGCTGGCGCGTGCGCCACGGCGGCCCGAAGGCGCGGCCGAGCCGGAGGGGGAGGGCGCACGGGAGGCCGCCGCAGGGGCGGGCGCAGGAGCTGCGTCGGGCACGGCCCGCTGCAGCGCGGAGGCGGGTGGCGTCCTGGCGGATCGCGAGGGCGCGAGCGCCGTGCCGCGCGGGGAATTCGGAGCCGCGCTCGGGCCCGAGGGGGCTGGCGCCTGCGCGCGAGAGCCTGCGCCGGCCCTGGCCCGGGGGGCCTGGCGCGCGGGTGCCGGCGTGACGGCCTCCTGGGCGGCGCGGCCGCGAGCGCTCGCGGTCGCCCTGGCTCCGCGAGTGGGCTGGCCGGCGGCGCCGGCGGTTTCGACTTCAGCTTCGGCCGCTGGTGCGTCCGGGGCGCCCGCCGCTGGCGCCTGGAGCAGGGAACCGAGTTTGGTAGGAGGCTTGGGCAGGGGCATGGCGGCGGCTGGGTGCGTGGCTGGGAGTCTGGGCGGGATGCTCGCGCTCGACGCGGGGGTGCGCCGGCGCGGCGTACCCGGCGCAAACGCCAATAGCCGCGCAGGCCCGGGCCTGGCGGGTGGAGCGGAGAACGATGACGGGCAAGGGCGGCTCAGAGCTTGCGCACGGCCTCGAGCACTTCCTGCACGTGACCGGCGACCTTCACGCCGCGCCATTCCTGGCGCAACACGCCTTCGGCATCGACCAGGAAGGTGCTGCGCTCGATGCCCTTGACCTTCTTTCCGTACATGATCTTGTTCTTGACCACGCCGAACATGTGGCAGAGCTTCTCCTCGGTGTCGGCGATCAGGTCGAACGGCAGTTCGAGCTGGGTGCGGAACTTGTCGTGCGACGCGAGGTTGTCGCGGGAGACTCCGAAGATCATCGCTCCGGCGGATTCGAATTCCGAGTACAGATCCCGGAACTGCTGCGCCTCGGTGGTGCAGCCCGGGGTCATGTCCTTGGGATAGAAGTACAGGACCAGCTTCTTGCCCAGATAGTTCTTCGGGTTGAATTTGATTTCGCTGGTCGCGATTGCCTCGAAATCGGGTACCACTTTGTTCAGAACCAAAGCCATGAAGTCTCCTGTTAGCGTCGGCCGGGGCCTGCGGCTTGCACCTCGGCGCCGCCCGGCAGGGCGATGCCGCGCCGCGAGGCCTCGCGTCGAGTCACACTCTTCATTTTACCGAATCGGGTTACAAATCATCCGGATCTCGCTGCGGACTCATGCCTGCGCGGGGGCTTCGACCACCAGCGCCGCCAGGGCGCGCCGGCCTTCGCCGACCAGGATGTTGTACGTGCGGCAGGCCGCCGCCGTGTTCATGACCTCGAAACCGATGCCGCGCTGGATCAGCGCGCGCAACAATGCTGGTGGCGCGAAGCGCTGGGTGACCCCGGTGCCCACGATCACCAGTTCGGGCGCTCGTTCGGCCAGGCGGGCAAAGTCTTGCTCCGTGAGGGCCGCGAAGCCTTGTTCGCCCCAGGGCTCCGGCGCGGTGTCGCTGGCCACGCACACGCCGGTTTCGAAGCGTACCCGGTTGATTTCCACGAAACCGGGACCGTGGGCGCTCACCGTGTAGGCGGCCTGGTTGTCTTCTGCCTGGAATTTCATCTCGCGGTGGGACGGAGGTTCGCCGGCGCCGGCAAGCTGCAGCGCCGGCACGGCGCACGCGGTGCGCCTGCAGGTACATTATAGGGTTCACCCCCCATCGAAAGACGCGGCTGCGGCTGCGGCAAGGCAGGAAGAGTTCATGGCGACCCGGGAATTTCGCAAGTCGGACAAGCTGGCGGACGTGTGCTACGACATCCGCGGACCGGTGCTCGACAAGGCGCGGCAGATGGAAGAGGACGGCCAGCGCATCATCAAGCTCAACATCGGCAACCTGGCGGTGTTCGGCTTCGACCCGCCGGACGAGATCGTGCAGGACATGATCCGCAACCTGTCCGGGGCCGCCGGTTACACCGATTCCAAGGGCTTGTTTGCGCCGCGCAAGGCCGTGCAGCACTACACGCAGGAAAAAGGCATCACGGGCGTGGAGATCGACGACGTGTTCCTCGGCAACGGGGCCTCCGAGTTGATCGCCATGAGCATGAACGCCCTGCTCAACAACGGCGACGAGGTGTTGCTGCCCGCCCCCGACTACCCCCTGTACACCGCCGCGGTGTCGCTGTCGGGCGGGCGCCCCGTGCACTACATGTGCGATGAGCAGAGCGACTGGCTGCCCGACCTGGACGACATCCGGCGCAAGATCACGTCCAACACCAAGGCGCTGGTCGTGATCAACCCGAACAATCCCACGGGCGCGCTGTATCCGCGGGAATTCCTGCTGGAACTGGTGGAGATCGCCCGAAACCACCAGCTGATCGTGTTCGCCGACGAGATCTACGACAAGACCCTGTACGACGGCAACGTGCACACCAGCATCGCTTCGCTGGCCGACGACGTGCTGTTCATCACCTTCAACGGCTTGTCCAAGAACTACCGTTCCTGCGGCTACCGCGCGGGCTGGATGGTGGTCTCGGGCGACAAGCGCCATGCGCGCGACTACGTCGAGGGCCTGGGCATGCTGGCGTCCATGCGCCTGTGCGCCAACACGCCGGGCCAACTGGCCATCCAGACCGCGCTGGGCGGCTACCAGAGCATCAAGGACCTGGTGGCTCCCGGCGGGCGGCTGACCCGCCAGCGCGACCTGGCCTACGAGCTGCTGAGCCAGATTCCCGGGGTCAGCGTGGTCAAGCCCAAGGCAGCGCTGTACATGTTCCCCCGTCTGGATCCCAAGGTCTATCCCATTGTCGATGACCAGCAGTTCGCCTTCGACCTGCTGGCCCAGGAACGCGTGCTGATCGTGCAGGGCAGCGGCTTCAACTGGCCGCGCCCGGACCATTTCCGGCTGGTGTTCCTGCCCAACGCGGACGACCTGGGCGATGCCATTGGGCGCATCGCCCGTTTTCTCGACCGCATGCGCCGTCAGCAGGTCAGCGCCGCCTGAACCCACGAACCCCATCGGCCGGCGCCTTCGTCCGTCCGCCGCGCGACTGCGCTCGGGCGAAGGCCGTGGTCGCCACTGGAAGCTCTACCCATGAAAGCCATGCGAATCGCACTGCTCGGCGCCGGCACCGTCGCCTCGGGCGTGGTGCGAGTGCTGCAACGCAACCAGGACGAACTCTGCCGCCGCGCCGGGCGCGGCATCGAGGTGGTGGCCGTTGCCGCGCGCAATGCCGACAAGGCGCGCCGCGCCATCGGCGACAAGCTGCCCCTGACCGATGATTTCCTGGGCCTGGCCACGCGCGAGGACGTCGACATCGTGGCCGAGCTGATGGGCGGCATCGAGCCGGCACGCTCGCTGGTGCTGGCGGCCATTCGCGCCGGCAAGCACGTGGTCACGGCCAACAAGGCCCTGCTGGCCCTGCATGGCAACGAGATTTTCGCGGCGGCGCAACAGCATGGGGTGATGGTGGCCTTCGAGGCGGCGGTGGCCGGGGGCATTCCCATCATCAAGGCGGTGCGCGAGGGCCTGGCGGCCAATCGCATCGAGTGGGTGGCCGGCATCATCAACGGCACGACCAATTTCATCCTGTCCTCGATGCGGGACAAGGGCGTGGATTTCGCCACCGCGCTGGCCGAGGCGCAGCGCCTGGGCTACGCCGAGGCCGATCCCGGTTTCGACATCGACGGCATCGATGCCGCCCACAAGATCACCATCCTTTGTGCCATTGCCTTCGGCGTGCCCGTGCAGTTCGACCGCGTGCACGTGCAGGGCATCCGCGAGCTCGAGACCGCCGACATCCGCTATGCCGAGCAGTTGGGCTACCGCATCAAGCTGCTGGGCATCACGCGGCGTGCCGAGGATGGCATCGAGCTGCGCGTGCATCCCACGCTGATCCCCGCCACGCGGCTGGTGGCCAACGTCGAAGGCGCGATGAACGCCGTGGTGGTGCAGGGCGACGCGGTGGGCTCCACGCTGTTCTACGGCAAGGGCGCGGGCTCCGAGCCGACGGCCTCGAGCGTGATCGCCGATCTGGTCGACATCACGCGCCTGCACACGGCGGACCCCGAGCACCGCGTGCCGCACCTGGCCTTCCAGCCCGGCGCGTTGTCCGACACGCCCATCCTGTCCATGCCCCAGGTGCGCACGTCCTATTACCTGCGCATCCACGTGCGCGACGAGGCCGGGGTGCTGGCCGAGATCACCCACATCCTGGCCGAGCATGGCATGTCCATCGACGCTCTGCTGCAGCGGCCCTCGGGCGAGGATGACCAGCACACCGACGTGATCCTGCTCACCCACGAGACCCTGGAGCAGCGCATGGATCAGGCGCTGGCGCGCATCCAGGCGCTGGATACCGTGCTGGCGCCGGTGGTGCGCCTGCGCAAGGAGGAGTTGCGCTGATGAAATACCTCAGCACCCGCGGCCAGGCGCCGCAAGCCGGCTTCGATGACATCCTGCTCGAGGGCCTGGCCCCCGACGGTGGCCTGTATCTGCCGGTGGAGTATCCGCGCATCGACGCCGCCGCGCTGCGGCGCATGCAGCCCATGGACTACGCGGACATGGCCTTCGAGGTGCTGCATCCCCTGCTGGCTCCGATGCCGGCCGAGGATCTGCGCGCCCTGCTGCGTCGCACCTACACGGCCCAGGTCTTCGGCAGCCCCGAGATCATCCGCTTGCAGCGCCTGGACGCGAGCATCGGGCTGCTCGGCGTGTCCCAGGGGCCGACCCTGGCCTTCAAGGACATGGCCATGCAGTTGCTGGGCGGGCTGTTCGAGCGTGCGCTGGAGGCAGCCGGCGCCGAGCTCAACATCCTCGGCGCCACCTCGGGCGACACCGGCAGCGCGGCCGAGTACGCGATGCGCGGGCGGCGCGGCATCCGCGTGTTCATGCTTTCGCCCTTCGGGCGCATGAGCCCGTTCCAGACGGCGCAGATGTACAGCCTGGACGAGCCGAACATCCACAACATCGCGGTGCAGGACGTGTTCGACACCTGCCAGGATCTGGTCAAGGCCGTCTCCTCCGACCTGGAGTTCAAGCGCCGCTGGAAGATCGGCACCATCAATTCCATCAACTGGGCGCGCGTGGCCGCTCAGGTCGTGTACTACTTCGCCGGCTACCTGCGCAGCGTGCGCGAAGTGGGCGAGCCCCTGGACGTGACGGTGCCCTCGGGTAATTTCGGGAACATCCTGGCTGCCCACGTGGCGCGCGAGATGGGCCTGCCGCTGCGCCGCCTGGTGCTTGCCACGAACGAGAACAACGTGCTGGACGAGTTCCTGCGCACGGGGGTGTACCGGCCACGCGGGCCCGAGCAGACCCACCAGACCTCCAGCCCGTCGATGGACATCTCCAAGGCCTCGAACTTCGAGCGCTTCGTGTTCGATCTCCTCGGACGCGACGCTGCGCGCACGCGCGACCTGTTCGAGCGCCAGCTGGCGCAGCAGGGGCGATTCGACCTGTCGGCCGATGCGGCCTTCGCGCGCATGCGCGAGGGCATGGTCTCGGGCAGCAGCGACCATGCCACGCGGGTGCGCACCATCCGCGAGACCTTCGAGGCCAGCGCAGTGGTGATCGACCCGCATACCGCCGATGGCGTCGCGGTGGCGCGGCGCCACCTGGAGCCCGGCGTGCCCATGCTGGTCGTGGAAACCGCGCTTCCGGCCAAGTTCGAGGCCACCATCCGCGAGGCCATCGGACGAGATCCGCAGCGCCCCGAGTCGGCACGGGACCTCGAGTCCCTGCCTCAGCGCTTCGTGGTCATGAAGCCCGACGTGGATGCCTTGAAAACCTATATCGCCGAGCATTGCTGAGTTTGCGCAAAGGGGGCGCCATGCACGTCGCGGGATTCGTGGGATTTTCCGGAAGCGGGAAGACCACGCTGATCGAAGCCCTGCTGCCTGAATTCGCGGCGCGCGGGCTGCGCTGCTCGGTCATCAAACATGCGCATCACGGTTTCGAGCTGGATCGGCAGGGAAAGGATTCCTGGCGGCATCGCAAGGCCGGCGCCTATGAAGTTCTGGTCGCCTCTCCGTATCTCCTGGCGCTGCAGCGAGAAACCTCCGAGCCCAGGGAATATGAACTGGATGAGCTGCTGCGAAGACTCGATCCCGTGGATTGGGTATTTGTCGAGGGTTATCGGAATGCGCCGATTTCCAAGATCGAAATCTGGCGCGCATCTGCCGGCCGGCCTCTGACCCTGCCCGAGGACCCGGGCGTGGTGGCGCTGGCCACCGAGGCCGCGCCGCCGAGCGGGCTGTTCGGCGCTCCTTCGCCAGCCGTGCCGGGGGATGCCGGCGCCGCACGAAACCTGCCTGCGCGGGCGTTGCTGGAATTGCAGCGGCCGCGGTCCGTGGCAGATTGGTTGATCGAAAATCGTCATTTATTCGTTTCGGGAAAATAATCGTTCGTTTCGCAACCCGCTCAATGATCGGGTGGCGATTCGGGAACGATTTATGAATGGCCTTTTGTTCGTTCATTCATAACAGAATGTGGAGGCCCGGCTAATAATTCGATGACTCGCTGCGCACAGGGAGATTTTCGTGCCAGCTGTTTGTCGAGGCATTGCCAAAAGAACAGGGGTCATCACATGAACGGTACGCAGAGCTCGACTCTGGCGCCGCCCCAAGGCGTCTTCGGCGTCGGGAGAGTCGGCGGTCGTTCGCCGCGCCCCGCGCCTACCCGGGGCCGCGTCCCGGGAGCTTTGAACAAGGCTGCACGCGCGCTGGTGGCCGCAAGCTTCCTGCTCGCCTGCACGGCCCCGTGGGCGCGGGCAGCTAGCAGCAACCCGCTGGTGGTGAATTCGGGCGTGCTGCTGAAAATCACCCCCACGTACACGCTTCCCGCGGGCACCCTGGTGGAGCTGGAAGGCTCGGGCACCGGGGCGCCTTCCGCGCTCGGCTTTTCCACCAATTCGAGCTTCCAGGACGGAGTCACCGCGGTGGGCACGGGGACCAGTATCCTGAGCACACTGGGCAACGCCGTGACCCTCGCCGCCGGGGTGAGCTGGAGTGCGGGCCAGGGCGCAAGTACGCTCGAGTTCGGCGGTGGCGGGACGATGACGGTGGACAATGGCATGACCCTGGGCGCCGGACTCATGGTGGTCGCGTCGAGCAATGTGGTGCTCGGCGCAAGTCCCTTGTCCGCGCAGGGCACGGCGCAAATCGACGGCACGCTGGATCTGAGCGCCACGACCTCGGCGTCGACGGTGGCGTCGCTGAGCGGAGCTTCCACAGGCGTGCTCAACCTGGGAAGCTCGGGCGTGCTGGACATCAGCAACGCCAGTACCAGTTACGCCGGCAGCATCGAAGGCACCGGCGGCAGCGTGAATGTGCTGGGAGGCACACAGGCCCTCAGCGGCAGCAACACCTATACGGGGGCGACGACGATCGCCAGCGGCGCCACCCTCGCGTTGACGGGCAGTGCCACCTTGTCGAGTTCGCCCATCGCCGACGACGGAACCCTGGACATCTCGGGAGCCACGACCCAGGTCAACGTGCTGAATGTGACCGGCACGGGGAATCTTGCGCTGGGGGCCGGCACGCTGGCGATCACCCAAGCCAGCGGAACCCTGGGCGGCGCGATCAGCGGCAGCGGCAATCTGTTCATCCAAGGGGCGAGTACCCTGTCACTGGGCGGCCAGAGCGGGTTCACAGGGATCATCGAACCCTTCGCCGGGGCCACGCTGTCCCTGGTCGGCACGGCTTCGCTGAGCAAGGCCTCGGTCGTCCTTGCGGGCAACCTGGATATTTCCCCGACCGTTTCCGGCGCCTCCGTGGGCAGCATCTCGGGCATCGGAAATGTCACGCTGGGCTCGCAGACCTTGACCATCACCGCGGGCAATGGGATCTCCCTCGCTGGAGTGATCTCGGGCGCCGGCGGAGTGCATGTCACCGGAGGTGTCCAGGACTTCTACAGCATTCAGACCTACACCGGGACGACCATCATCGACAGTGGTGCCGGAATCGAATTGTCCGGCATGGGCGAGCTCGCATCCCCGCTGGTGGACAACGGCACGCTGAGCTTTGTCAACGACACCGAAACCTACAGGCTGCCCATCGAGGGCAGCGGCAACGTCGATGTCCAAGCCGGTACCGCCACGCTGAGCGCCCCCAGCACCTACAGTGGCACCACCCTCATCGAGTCCGGCGCGACCCTGGCCTTGACCGGGGCCGGCTCGCTGCCTGATTCCGCGGTGAGCGACAACGGCACCCTGGACATTTCCAGCAGCAGCTACGGCGTCAGCTTGGCCAGCCTGGGTGGCAGCGGCCAGGTGAGCCTCGGAAACAACACGCTGAGCCTGACCAACGCCGCCGGCACCATGAGCGGCACCATCGTTGGCGCCGGCGCGCTGAGTCTGCTGGCCGGCCAGGAAATTCTTTCCGGCACGCAGAGCTACCAGGGTGGGACGACCATCCAGGGCGGCACCCTGGGCCTGTCGGCGGGAGCGAGCCTGGCTTCCGCAGTGCTGGTGCAAAGCGCTGGCACCTTGCAGAGTGATTCGGCCACGATCGGCGGCGCGCTGGACAACCAGGGGATCGTCGCGGTCGGCTCCAGCACCCACGCGGGAGCTGTGCTGAGCGTGGACGGGGCCTACACGCAGGCAGCCTCCGGGGTTCTGCGCCTCAGCCTGGCACCGGGCAGCAATGGCCAGCTGGTGGTCCATGGCAGCTCGGTGAACCTGAACGGGACCCTGCAGGTGGTCGCGACGCCGGGCAGTTACCAGAAAAACCAGTACATCCTGGTGCAGGCGCCGTCCACGACCACCCTGTCGGGCACATTCAGCCAGGTGCAACTCGTGGGCCTGGGCAGCCTGTACGGCTACCAGCTGACCTATCTGAATGATCCTCAGGTGCTGCTGAGTCTGTTCCCCCAGGGCAACTTCACGGCCAACGCACACACGCCGAACACCGTCGGTCCGGCGAACGCGCTGACCGGAGCCATCGCAAGCGCCACCGGGACGCTCTACAGCGGACTCGACAACCTGAACAATCTGCCGCCGCAACAACTGGCGCGCGCACTCGATCAGATGGACGGGCAGATGTACGCGCAAAGCCCGGGCTGGCTGCTCCATGACGTGAACTGGTCGTGGCAGCAGGTCTTTTCCCGCATGAATCTTTCGCAACAGCTGGACCCCCACGGGGTGCACAGCCTGTTCCTGATCGGCGGCGCTCGCGCGACTCACCTTCTGGGAGACGGCAATGCCGATTCGACGCGCGAGGGAGCGCAGAGCTTCACGCTGGGAGACCAGGGACGGCGCGGTCCCTGGCACATGGGGGCGCTTGCCGGGGTCCTGCACCTGGGGGCCATCCGCAGCGGCGCCGGCGACAGCCTGAGCGCCACCTTGTGGCACGGCGGTGCCTTCGCCTTTCGCGATCTGGGGCCTGTGCGCCTGGGCACTGTGCTGGGCTATAGCCAAGGCCCGGTGCAGACCATCGGCGCCTCACGCGAGGCCTACGTGCTGAGCTCGCAGACTCGGGTGGGGCGCACCTTGCGGGTGCCAGGGCGCAATCTCTCCATCACCCCGCTGCTGGGCCTGAACCTGCAGTACCTGGCGCTGCAATCCGTGAGCGAGGCGAACAGCCAGCTGGGCCTGAGCGTGCCTTCCCAATGCCAATACGCCAGCAGCGCGCTGGCCGCCGTGCGCCTGGACAAGCGATGGGAGCGCGGCGGGGTGCACTGGACCTTCAGCGCGGGCCTGGGTGTGCGCCACGCGATCAAGGAGCCCATCGATCACGTGAGCCTGCAATTCAACGGCATCCCTGGCTCCTCGTTCACCACCTACGGCGTGGCCCCGGATCGCAACGTGTACCAGGGCACCCTGGGATTGCACGCCCGCGTGGGCCGGCATCTGCGCGTGGGCGTGGCCTACGAGGGCAGCACGGGGCAGAGCTATCGGGGCAATGCCTTCACGCTGCGTGCGGTATGGCATTTCTGAATTCCCCTGCGTCCCGCCTCAGCGCCGCGAGCCGAAAGACCGGCGCATCGAGCAGCCTGCTCCCTCGTATCATCGACCTCGAGGGCGGCGTGGGGCCGCTCGTTCGCAGGAAGGGCTCGCGTCACCGATGTCTGATGCAGTTTCCGAGGTTCTGGATGTCGATTCCGCACTGAGCTTGCTGCTGGCGCAGGCGCGGCCTGGGGTGCCGGCAGAGCTCGTGGCGCTCGAGCGGGCGTCGGGACGGGTGCTGGCGCAGGATGTGTCCAGCACCATCGACGTGCCCGGGCTGGACAACAGCCAGATGGATGGCTATGCACTGCGCAGCGCCGACCTTCGTGCGCCGGGCACTCGCCTGCGCGTGACGCAGCGCATCGCAGCGGGGCAGGTCGGCACGGCCTTGGGCGAGGGAGAGGCCGCGCGAATCTTCACCGGCGCGCCGATCCCGCCGGGGGCCGATGCGGTGGTCATGCAGGAGCAATGCCGCGTCGAAGGCGAGGAGGTGCTGGTGGACCACCTGCCGCGAGTCGGGGAATGGGTACGGCCCCGCGGTTTCGACGTGCGCACAGGCAGCGTGGTGTTGCGGCGCGGGCAGCGGCTGCGTCCCCAGGATGTCGGGCAGGCCGCCTCGGTCGGAGTGGCCGCCTTGCAGGTGGCCGCGCGCCCGCGGGTGGCCTTGCTGTGCACCGGAGACGAGTTGGCGCAGCCCGGGCAGGCGCTGCGACCTGGCAGCGTGTACAACAGCAATCGAAGCATGTTGCGCGCGATGCTCGAGGCCCAGGGATGCGAAGTCAGCGATCTGGGCCAGGTGGCCGATACCCTGCAGGCCACCCGCGAGGCCCTGCGAGGCGCAGCCTCGGGGCACGACCTGGTGCTGAGTTCCGGCGGCATGTCGGTGGGCGGCGAGGACCATGTGCGCCCGGCCGTGGAGTCGCAGGGGCGTCTTGTGCATTGGCGCATCGCGATGAAGCCGGGCAAGCCGCTGGCCTTCGGCGCCTTGCATCGCGAAGGGGGCGGCTCGGCACACTTCATCGGCCTGCCGGGCAATCCCGTGTCGAGCTTCGTCACCTTCCTGCTGTTCGTGCGGCCCTTCGTGCTGGCGCTGCAGGGGGCATCGCAACTGCAGCCGCAGGCGCTGCTGCTGCCCAGCGCCAGCGCCTGGCCGCGAGCCGACCGGCGACGCGAATTCCTGCGCGCTCGCCTGGACGAGCAGGGCCGCGTGGAGCTGTACCCGGAGCAGAACTCGGCGGTGCTCAGCTCCACCGTGTGGGCCGACGGACTGGTGGACAACCCCGCCGGGCAGACCTTCTCCGCCGGCGACAGGGTACGATTCCTGCCTTTTTCCAGCCTCCTGAGCTGAACCCGCGACCGCGCAGCGATGCAAACCACCATCCGTTATTTCGCCAGTGTGCGCGAGGCCCTGGGCAGGTCCAGCGAAACCCTTGACCTGCCCGACACCCTGCGCACGCTGGGCGAAGCGCGGGCCTGGCTGGCGCAGCGCAGCGAGCGCCATGCCGACGCCCTGGGCCCGCAGCGCAGCCTGCGCATGGCCTGCGACCACGTGATGGCGCCTGCCGAGGCCGACCTGGTGCCGGGGCGAGAGCTGGCCTTCTTTCCCCCGGTCACGGGCGGCTGATCCGCTGCCTGTGCCCCTGGCCCCCCTTTGCAGGATCCACCCTTTCAGGTTCGCGCACCATGTTCGAAGTCCGGATCCAGACCGAGGCCTTTGACGGGGCCGAGGAATCGCGTCGCCTGCGTGCCGGCAGGCGCGACCTTGGAGCCCTGGTGCTGTTCGAGGGGATCTGCCGGGATCACGCAGGCGAGCCCGGGGAGTGCCCGGTGCAATCCCTGGAACTGGAGCATTACCCCGAGATGACCCGCGCAAGCATCGAGCGCATGGTCGAGCAGGCGCGTGCGCGCTGGCCTTTGCAGGGTGCCGTGGTCGTGCATCGAGTGGGCCTGCTGCAGCCTGGAGACCCGATCGTGCTGGTGGCGGTGGTCAGCAGTCATCGCCATGATGCCTTCGAGGCCTGCGCCTTTCTCATGGATTACCTGAAGACCCAGGCTCCTCTGTGGAAAAAGGAATCGACCTCGAAAGGCGCGCAGTGGGTGGATGCGCGCGAATCGGATGACGCGGCGCTGGCGCGCTGGGGCATCGAGGCGGGAAACAGCCGGGCTTCCTGAGCCGCTGCAGCCGGAGGCGGGAAGCCCCGCCCGTTCGGATTCCCGCCGGTTCAGATTCCCGCCAGGCGACTCAACAGGCGCGCCCAGACCAGCAGTCGCCCGCGTCCGCGGCGCAGGCCGAGCCATAGCATCCACCCCCTGCGCAGCCAGCGCAGCGCGCCGCGCGGGCGCCACAGCACAAACAGGGCTCCCAGCGCGATTCCCAGCGCCGAACCATGCTCGCGCAACACATCGGCGCTCCGGGCGCCCAGACCGCGCAGGCGCTGGGCCGTCGACAGCAGGCCCTCCGCCTCCTCGAGCAGGCCGATGCAGGCCACGCGCTGCTGCGCGATGCGCAGCTGTACGCGTTGCTTGCGCAGCAGGAGTTGCACCTGCTCAGGGGGCACGGCGCTGCTCCAGCGAGGCGCGGTCGCGCTCCAGTTCGGCCAGACTGGCGGCGAACAGGCTGCTGCCGGCTGCCCAGGCCCGTGCGGCCACTCCGGCCGCGCCCAGGCCCAGCGCGAGGGTGATGAGGGTTGCCAGGCCCAGGCCGAGCTGCCGGTGGGTGTCCCACAGTGCCACGGTCAGCCAGATCAGCGCGAACACCACCGCGAAGCCCAGCAGCACGGCAGCCAGCACAGTGCCCAGCAGCAGGCGGGCCAGGCGCAGCTTTTCCTCCTGCAGCTCCAGGCCCAGCAGCTCCAGCCGGGTCTGCGCGGTCTGCAGCAGGAGGTCCAGGCGCTCGCGCAAGCCCGCGCCGCCGCCAAACAGGGTTTTCACCGGCGCCCGCCGTTCAGCGACGGCCGATGAGCAGGCCGAGCAGGAAGGCCACGCCGGCGGTGGCGCCGATGGACTTCCAGGGGTTGTCGTGCACGTAGTCGTCGGTGGCGCGGGCGACCTGCTTGCCGCGCTCGACCATCTCGGCCTCCAGGTCGAACAGCTGGTCCTTCAGGGTGGAGAGGCGCTCGCCCAGGCGCGCGCGCACGTCGGCCAGGCGCTCTCCGGCCTGGCCGGCGGTCAGGCTGAGCAGTTCCTCGGCGTCGGAGGCGACCTCGCGCAGGTCGGCCACCAGCCTGTCGGTCGCCTGGATGCCTTCGGCTGCGGCGGCTGCTTTGCTTGCGATCTTGGCCATGATGCATTCTCCCGGTGGTGGTTGCTGGGTGCTGAACAGCTTAGTCCCACGCTCAAACACTGCGCAGGAACAGGCCCTTTCGCACGATTCGAATGACTGCATGATGCCACTTCCGGCGCCAAGCGTCGTTCATCCAGATCAACAGCCCGCATGGGACCGGGCCTTGAAAATCCCGTGGAGCTCCGCATCTGTGCCGGGTACCCACGGAGAAATCCATGCGCTTCGACAAGTTGACCACCCAGTTCCAGGAAGCCCTCGGCGATGCCCAGTCCCTTGCCGCCGGGGCGGACAATCCTTACATCGAGCCCGTGCACCTGCTGGCCGCCATGCTGCAGCAGGACGGGCCCAAGGCGCTGCTGGCGCGCGCGGGAGTGAATGTCTCCGGGCTGCAGGCAGCCGTGCAGCAGGCGCTGGGGCGACTGCCCCAGGTGCAGGGCAACGGCGGCAACATCCAGACCAGCCGTGAGCTGGGCAATCTGCTCAACGTCGCCGACAAGGAGTCGAGCCGGCGGGGCGACCAGTTCATCCCCAGCGAGACCTTCCTGCTCGCGCTGGCCGACGACAAGGGCGACGCAGGGCGCCTGGCACGCGAGGCCGGTTTGCAGCGCAAGAGCCTGGAGGCGGCCATCGACGCCGTGCGAGGCGGGCAGAGCGTGGGCAGCCAGGACGCCGAGCAGCAGCGCGAGGCCCTGAAAAAATACACCCTGGACCTGACCGAGCGTGCCCGGCAGGGCAAGCTCGACCCGGTGATCGGGCGCGACGACGAGATCCGACGCACCATCCAGGTCCTGCAGCGGCGCACCAAGAACAACCCTGTGCTCATCGGCGAGCCGGGCGTGGGCAAGACCGCCATCGTCGAGGGCCTCGCGCAGCGCATCGTCGCCGGCGAGGTGCCCGACAGCCTGAAGAACAAGCGGGTGCTGGTGCTGGACATGGCCGGGCTGCTGGCCGGGGCCAAGTACCGCGGCGAGTTCGAGGAACGGCTCAAGGCCGTGCTCAAGGAGGTTGGGCAGGAGGAAGGCCGGGTGATCCTGTTCATCGACGAGATCCACACCATGGTGGGGGCGGGCAAGGCCGAGGGCGCCATCGATGCCGGCAACATGCTCAAGCCGGCGCTGGCGCGCGGCGAGCTTCACTGCATCGGCGCCACCACGCTGGACGAATACCGCAAGTACATCGAGAAGGATGCCGCGCTGGAGCGGCGCTTCCAGAAGGTGCTGGTGGACGAACCCTCGGTGGAGGCGACCATCGCCATTCTGCGCGGCCTGCAGGAGAAGTACGAAGTGCACCACGGCGTGGAGATCACCGACCCGGCGATCGTCGCCGCGGCGGAGCTCTCGCATCGCTACATCACCGACCGCTTCCTGCCCGACAAGGCCATCGACCTGATCGATGAGGCCGCCTCGCGCATCAAGATGGAGATCGACTCCAAGCCCGAGGTCATGGACCGACTCGACCGTCGCCTGGTGCAGCTGAAGATCGAACGCGAGGCGGTGGTCAAGGAAAAGGACGAGGCCTCGCAAAAGCGTCTGGGCCTGATCGAGCAGGAGATCGAGCGCCTGCAGAAGGAGTACGCCGACCTCGAGGAGATCTGGAAGGCGGAGAAGGCCGCTGTGCAGGGCTCCGCCCAGGTCAAGGAGCAGATCGACCAGCTGCGCTTCCAGATCGAGGAGCTCACCCGCAAGGGAGACTTCAACAAGGTCGCGGAGCTGCAGTACGGGCGCCTGCCCGAACTGGAGCGCCAGCTGCGTGAGGCCCAGGCCCAGGAGGCCGCGCCGGCGGGCGAGGGCGGCAAGGCCGCGCCGCGCCTGTTGCGCACGCAGGTCGGGGCGGAGGAGATCGCCGAGGTGGTCAGCCGCATGACCGGCATCCCGCTGTCCAAGCTGCTGCAGGGCGAACGCGACAAGCTGCTGCGGATGGAAGATCGCCTGCACCAGCGTGTGGTGGGGCAGGACCAGGCCATCCGTGCGGTGTCGGACGCCATCCGTCGCTCGCGGGCCGGCTTGTCCGACCCCAACCGCCCCTATGGTTCCTTCCTGTTCCTGGGCCCGACCGGCGTGGGCAAGACCGAGCTGTGCAAGGCACTGGCAGAGTTCCTGTTCGACAGCCAGGATCATCTGATCCGCATCGACATGAGCGAGTTCATGGAAAAGCACTCGGTGGCCCGCCTGATCGGCGCGCCTCCGGGCTACGTGGGCTACGAGGAGGGCGGCTATCTGACCGAGGCGGTGCGACGCAAGCCCTACAGCGTGATCCTGCTGGATGAAGTGGAAAAGGCCCATCCGGACGTCTTCAACGTGCTCTTGCAAGTACTCGACGACGGGCGCCTGACCGACGGCCAGGGCCGCACGGTGGACTTCAAGAACACGGTGATCGTGATGACCTCGAACCTCGGCTCGCAGCACATCATGAGCATGGCCGGCGAGCCCCAGGAGGCCATTCGCGACGCGGTCTGGGCGGAGGTCAAGCAGCATTTCCGGCCGGAATTCCTCAATCGCATCGACGAGGTGGTGGTGTTCCACTCGCTCGACTCGTCGCAGATCGAAGGCATCGCCCGCATCCAGCTGGCCTCGCTGGAGCGCCGGCTGGCCCAGATGGACATCCGACTGGAGGTCTCGCCGGCGGCCCTCGCCCTGCTGGCCAAGGCGGGCTTCGACCCGGTGTTCGGGGCGCGCCCACTGAAGCGGGCGATCCAGAACGAACTGGAGAACCCGCTTTCACGCCTGCTGCTGGAAGGGCGCTTCGGACCCAAGTCGGTGGTGCCGGTGGATGTGAACGACGGCAAGCTGGTGTTCGAGCGCACCGTGCATTGATCCAGGCCCAGGGATGGGTGCGCCGGACCCCATGCTGGCGACGCTGGCTGGCCGCCAGGCGCTAGCATGGGGTTTTCGCCGTCTCGGTGCGAGGGCGGCGCGACTCGAACCCCGATCCGACGATGACATTCTGGAAAGGCCGCCTGCTGCGCGCGGCGCTGGCAGGCTTCGCGGCGCTGCTGCTGCTCGGCTCCTGCGGCAAGAAACTGCATTGGGACCTGGACGATGTCGGCAGCGTGCTGCCCGACCTGAAGTTCCAGCTGGTGAACGACGAGGGCAAGCCGGTGACGGCGGCGGATTACTCCGGCAAGGTGGTGATCCTGTATTTCGGCTACACCCATTGCCCCGACGTGTGCCCGCTGACCATGTCCCACCTGGCCGACGCGGTGCAGGCTCTGGGTCCCAGGGCCGAGGACGTGCGCATCCTGTTCGTCTCGGTCGATCCGGCGCGCGATACCCTGCCCATCCTCAAGGCCTACACCCGGGCCTTCAGTCCCGAGGCCGTGGGCCTGAGCGGCAGCATGGCGCAGATCCAGGCGACCGCCAAGCGCTTCCACGTCGCCTTCAACTACGGGCAGAAGGATGCGTCGGGCAACTACGTGGTCAACCACAGCGCGGCGATCTACGTGTTCGACAAGCGCGGGCGTGGGCGGTTGATCGGCTCGGAAAATTCACCTCCGGCCCAGATCACGCATGACCTGCGTCAACTGATCGACGGCTGATCCTTCGCCGATCGGCCCCCGGCTCAGGCGTGTCGTGGCGCCTGCGGCGGGCGGGGCTGCGCCACCGCAGCCGGGCGCGATGGCGATGCTTCCCTGCGCTCCGACAGGCGCATCCAGCGCCGCAGAGCGGCCATCGCGGCCAGCACGTTGACGGCCGAGGCGGGAATCCACAGGATCAGCCCCCCCAGGTGCTGGTCGCTCATCGCGCTCAGCCCCGCCACCGCGCGCCCGCACAGGGAATAGATGGGATACCAGTCGGTGCTGTTCAGCGCCAGAACCGCGCCCAGCAGCATCTGGGGCAGCATGCCGATCACCGGCAGGAAGATGCGCCAGCCCGGGCGCAGGTGCGCCGGCGGGGCGGGGCGGGGATCGAGCACCAGCCACCAGAACAGCAGACCGTCGAACACCATGGTCCAGTTCATCAGCTGGTACAGCCGGGTGTTGAGCATGACCCCGACATGCACCGCGGGCACCAGCCAGAACACCACCAGCCCGGAAAACAGCGCCACGGCGACCGCCGGGTTGAGCGCGATGGCCGTGGCCCAGCGCACCGGGCTCAGGCGCAGCAGCGGCAGCAGCCAGCGCTGGCGCCAGCGCGCCGGAAGCCCGGAACGCCACGTGGGTCCCGGCCAGGCGGCGATGACCAGCAAGGGCCCGAGGTCGTGCAAGGCTGTCTGCTGCAACATGTGCACGAAGAATTCGTGCTCGGCCAGGTAGTCCCACTGGGTTTGCAGGCCCTGCCAGATCAGGATCCAGCCGGCCCAGAACAGCGCCTGGCGCCATGCCGGAGTGCGCCTGCGCAGGCTGCCGCGCAGGTAGAGCAGCGCGCCCAGCGCCAGGAAGGCGGCCATGGGCCAGGAGGGATACCAGGGGACGAACCAGTTCAACGACATGCGGCGGGCTTCTGCGGGCGTCGCGATGCGGCGCAGCAGCGAGCATAGCGCCATGCGCACCCGGCCAGTCCCCGCGGCCCCGTCCCGGGCGGCGGCTGCGACGGGATTTGACTTGGAGCATTACGCTGCGGGTCACGAGGCCGTGCAATCAGGGACATGCCGCACACCAGGCCTCAGAACTTTCCGGAGATCCTTTCCATGCCGTTGTCGAATTCCTCCGCCACCTGTGCGATCAACACCTGCGACTTCTGCGACCAGCACGGCGAGGCGATCGAGCGGGGGGAACTGCGCGTGCTGCCCCCGGTGTTCCGCCACTACGGCCGCCAGGGCATGTTCTTCGGCGAGATCGTGACCTTGCGCTGCCTGGAGGACAACGCGCTGCTGCGCGCCACCCTGGAGCAGGCCGGCATGCAGCGCGTGCTGGTGGTCGACGGCGGCGCGTCGATGGCCCGAGCGCTGTTCGGCGGCAAGCTCTCGGAACTGGCGGTGCGCAATGGCTGGGCCGGCGTGGTGATCGACGGTTGCGTGCGCGACGTGCAGGAGCTGCAGGCCTGCGCCATCGGGGTGCGCGCACTGGCCTGCGTTCCCGTGCCGCCGCGCAAGCTGGGCACCGGGGAGCGCGACCAGCCCGTGCGCATCCAGGGAGTGCCGGTGCGTCCTGGCGAGTGGCTCTATGCCGACGCCGACGGCATGCTGGTGAGCGCCCAGCCCCTGCACCGCCCCCGGCTCGCCGCCGACGCGGGCTGAACCACCGGGCCGCCCCAAGGTTCCCCGACCCCCTCGGGGGGCAGGCCGGGCGTCTTCCTCACACCCCGTTGCGAAGCAGCCCCACGGCCAGGCCCTCGATGTCGAAGGCCTGGCCCGGTTCGACCACGATGGGGGAGAAGTCCGGATTCTCGGGCAGCAGTTCGATACGGGTCGGGCCGCGCCGCAGGCGCTTGACCGTCACCTCATCACCCAGGCGGGCCACGACGATCTGGCCATTGCGCACGTCCTGGGTCTGGCGCACGGCGAGCAGGTCTCCATCCAGGATGCCCACCCCCTGCATGCTGGCGCCGCGCACCTTCAGCAGGTAATCGGGGCGGGCGCTGAACAGGCTGGGGTCGACGCCGACGGTGCTTTCCACATGCTCCTGCGCGAGGATGGGGCTGCCCGCGGCCACGCGGCCGATCAGCGGCAGCATCAGTTGCTCCATGCCGGGCAGCGCGCGCACCAGCGCGCCCGCGCCGGGGCGCAGCGCGCTGGCCGCCTGGGGCGTGAGCCGGATGCCCCGCGACGTGCCCGAGGCCAGCTCCAGCATGCCCTTGCGGGCCAGTGCGTGCAAATGATCCTCGGCGGCATTGGCGGAGCGGAACCCCAGCTCGGCGGCAATTTCCGCGCGTGTCGGGGGGTAGCCGCTGCGTTCGATGCTGCGGGCGATGAGCCTGAGGATCTCCTCCTGGCGGGCGGTAAGCTTCGCGGCGTTGGGCATGCAGGCTGCTCCTCGGGCGGCACTGTATAAAAGTTCCTGTATTTTTATCCAGACCACGACGCAATGCAAGATCCCCGCTCCCATTCCTCCCCGGCCGGCGCAGGCCCGCTCCCCCATGTGCTGGTGCTGGGCACCGGCGGCACCATCGCCGGCGTGGCTCCTGTCGCCCATACCGCCACCGGCGCCGGATACACGGCCGGCGTGCTGGGCGTGGATCAGCTGCTGGCCTCGGCCCCCGGCGTGGAGCAGCATGCCCGCCTGGAGTTCGCCCAGCTGTGCAACATCGACAGCAAGGATGCCGGCCCCGGCCTGTGGCTGGACCTGGCACGGGCGGTGCGGGCGTGGCGTGAACGCGCCGGCACCGCCGGCTGCGTGATCACCCATGGCAGCGACACCCTGGAGGAAACCGCCTACGCGCTGGACTGCCTGCTCGAGCCGGGCAGCCCGGTGGTGCTCACCGCCGCCATGCTGCCGGCGGCGGCCCTGTCGGCCGACGGTCCGCGCAATCTGTTCGACGCCGTGCGTGTGGCCGCAGACCCGACAGCCGCCGCGAGGGGGGTGTTGTGCGTGGCGCATGGTCGCGTGCACGCCGCGCGCGACGTCAGCAAGCAGCACCCGGCACGCATGGACGCCTTCGGCTCGGGCGATCGCGGCCCGCTGGGCTTCATCGGTGCCGCCGGCCTGCGCTTCACCCGCGAACAGCCGGGGGCCGGGCAGCGCCCCTTCGCCTCGTCACCCCTGCCCGCGCAGCCCGTGCCCTGGCCGCGTGTGGAGCTGGTGTGCAGCCACGCCGGAGCCGATGGCGAGATGGTGCGTGCCTTGCTGTCCGCCTCGGCGGCCGGCACGCTGCGCCCGCGGCTGCATGGCCTGGTGGTGCTGGGCACCGGCAGCGGGACCGTGCACGAGCAGCTTCAGGCCGCGCTGGACGAGGCGATCGAAGCGGGAGTGCGCGTGGAGGTGGTGCCGCGCACCGGCCCCTGCGAGGGGGGCGGGTTCGACGGACTGAACGCGGTGAAGGTCCGTGTGCGCCTGCTGCTCGAAGCCCTGCGTGCGTCGCCGCAGGACGTGCAGGCCCAGGAGGCTGGGAGGCTGGGAGGCTAGGAGGCCGGGAGCTTAGTAGCAGCTGGACTGCATGGCCGCCTGCGCCTGCTGGCGCTGGGCCTGGATCTGGGCCGAATCCAGGTAATCCAGCTGGCCGTTGGCGCCGGCCTGGCGAATGCGTCGCCCGCTGTCCAGGTTCTGCAATTGCTGGCGCGCCTGTTCGCAGATCTGCGCACGCTGCTGCGCCTGCACCTGGGCCTGCAGCTGGTGGGCCTGTTCCTCGGCCTTGCGCTGCTGTTCCTGCTGCGCCTTGGCCTTGGCCATGCCTGCGCGCACCGCGGCGGCCGCCCCGGCGCTGGCGCCGCTGGCGGGGGGCAGCGGCTGCTGCACGCTGCTCGGCGTGGGGCGCGCGAGGATGTCGCGGGTCGGCGTGTCGGGCGGCGGCGGCTGGTCGCTGTACTGCACGACGCCCGCGCGCGAGACCCACTTCCATTGCGCCTGCGCCGCCGGCGCCAGACAGAGCAGTGCGGCGGCGCCCAGCAGGGTGCTCAGGGCTCGCGCGAGGGGGCCCGAAGGAAGGCGAAAGGCGGTGCGCATGGGCTGCGACTCCAGTGAACGAGGCGGCATTGCGGCGGAAAATGCCCTCCACTTTACGGCATGGCGCCGAGCCCGCGCAGGCGCCCGGGGCGCGTTGTCTTTTATCATCGCCTTTTGCGCCTGGAGGATTTATGCGCCTTCTCGGAAAAGCGTTGACGTTCGACGACGTTCTTTTGGTTCCGGCTTACTCCCAAGTCCTGCCCAAAGACACCAGCCTTGCCACCCAACTGAGCCGCCGGATCCGGCTCAACATCCCGCTGGTGTCCGCGGCGATGGACACCGTGACCGAGTCCAGGCTGGCCATTGCCATGGCCCAGGAAGGCGGCATCGGCATCATCCACAAGAACCTGTCGCCCAAGGCGCAGGCCACCGAGGTGGCGCGGGTCAAGCGCTTCGAGTCCGGAGTGCTCAAGGACCCCATCACCATCGCTCCCGGGGTGAAGGTCAGCGACGTGGTGGCCCTGTCTCGCCAGCATGGCATCTCGGGCTTTCCCGTGATCGAGAACGGCAAGGTGGTGGGCATCGTCACCAATCGCGACCTGCGCTTCGAAAGCCGCCTGGACGCCCCGGTACGCGACATCATGACCCCGCGCGAACGCCTGATCACGGTACGCGAGGGCGCAACGCCCGAAGAGGCCAAGGCGCTGATGCACAAGCACCGACTGGAGCGCGTGCTGGTGATCAACGACCAGTTCGAGCTGCGAGGCCTGATGACCGTGAAGGACATCCTCAAGGCCACCGAGCGCCCGAACGCCGCGCGCGATCCGCAGGGCAAGCTGCGCGTGGGGGCTGCCGTGGGCGTCGGCGAGGGCACCGACGAGCGCGTGGAGGCGCTTGTGCGGGCAGGGGTGGACGTGATCGTCGTGGACACCGCGCACGGCCACAGCCAGGGGGTGATCGACCGTGTCCGCTGGGTCAAGACCCATTACCCGGAGGTGGACGTGATCGGCGGCAACATCGCCACCGCGGAGGCCGCGCGCGCGCTGGCCGAAGCCGGGGCCGACGGGGTCAAGGTGGGCATCGGACCCGGCTCGATCTGCACCACGCGCATCGTTGCGGGCGTGGGGGTGCCGCAGATCACCGCCATCGCCAACGTGGCGCAGGCGCTCGAGGGCACCGGGGTTCCCCTGATCGGTGACGGGGGCATACGCTATTCGGGCGACGTCTCCAAGGCGGTGGCCGCGGGGGCCCATAGCGTGATGATGGGCAGCATGTTCGCCGGCACCGAGGAAGCGCCCGGCGAGGTCATCCTGTACCAGGGCCGCTCCTACAAGACCTACCGAGGCATGGGCTCGATCGGCGCGATGAACGCCGGCTCGGCCGACCGCTACTTCCAGGACGGCGTGGAGGCCCCGGCCTCGGCTGGCGCCGAGAAGTTCGTGCCCGAAGGCATCGAGGGGCGCGTGCCCTACAAGGGCGCGCTGGGCGCCATCCTGTACCAGCTGGTGGGCGGACTGCGTTCCTCGCTGGGATACTGTGGCTGTGCCAGCATCGAGCAGATGCGCGCGCGGGCCCAGTTCGTGGAGATCACCGCCGCGGGCATGCGCGAAAGCCACGTGCACGACGTGCAGATCACCAAGGAAGCCCCGAACTACCACGTGGACTGAAGGGTGACCATGCACCAGAAGATCCTGATCCTGGACTTCGGATCCCAGGTCACGCAGCTCATTGCACGCCGGGTGCGCGAAGCGCAGGTGTACTGCGAGATCCACCCCAACGACGTCGGCGACGCGTTCATCCGCGACATGGCGGCCCAGGGTCTCAAGGGCATCATTCTCTCGGGCAGCCACGCCAGCACCTACGAGGCGCATGAGCTGCGCGCGCCGCAGGCCGTATGGGACTGCGGGGTGCCGGTGCTGGGCATCTGCTACGGCATGCAGACCATGGCCGCCCAGCTCGGCGGCAAGGTGGAGTGGAGCGAGCACCGTGAGTTCGGCTATGCCGAGGTGCGCGCGCGCGGCCACACGCGCCTGCTGGAGGGAATCGAGGACTTCCGCACCCCGGAGGGCCACGGCATGCTCAAGGCGTGGATGAGCCACGGCGACAAGGTCACCGAGCTGCCTCCGGGCTTCAAGCTGATGGCCAGCACGCCCAGCTGCCCGATCGCCGGCATGGCCGACGAAGCGCGAGGCTACTACGCGCTTCAATTCCATCCCGAGGTCACGCACACCGTGCAGGGCGCGGCGCTGCTCAGGCGCTTCGTGCGCGACATCTGCGGCTGCTCGGGCGACTGGATCATGGGGGACTACATCGCCGAGGCCACGCAGCGCATCCGGGAGCAGGTCGGCGACGAGCAGGTGATCCTGGGCCTGTCCGGCGGCGTGGATTCGAGCGTGGCCGCGGCCTTGATCCACCGCGCCATCGGGGACCAGCTCACCTGCGTTTTCGTCGACCATGGCCTGCTGCGCCAGGACGAGGCCCGCATGGTCATGGACATGTTCTCCGGGCGACTGCACGCCAGGGTGGTGCATGTGGACGCCAGCGAGCAGTTCCTGCAGGCGCTGGCGGGGGTGTCGGATCCGGAGCACAAGCGACGCATCATCGGGCGTGAGTTCGTCGAGGTGTTCCAGCGCGAGGCGCGCAAGCTGGAGCGCGCGCGCTGGCTGGCGCAGGGGACCATCTACCCGGACGTGATCGAGTCCGGGGGCGCCAAGACCAAGAAGGCCACCACGATCAAGAGCCACCACAACGTCGGCGGACTGCCCGAAACCCTGGGCCTGAAACTGCTCGAGCCCCTGCGCGAGCTGTTCAAGGACGAGGTGCGCGAGCTGGGCAAGGCCCTGGGCCTGCCCGCCGAGATGGTCGACCGGCATCCCTTTCCCGGGCCGGGCCTCGGGGTGCGTATCCTGGGGGAGGTCAAGCGCGAATACGCAGATTTGCTGCGCCGGGCGGACGCGATCTTCATCGAGGAACTGCGCGGCACGCGCGACGCCGCCAGCGGCCAGAGCTGGTATGCGCTGACCTCGCAGGCCTTCGCGGTGTTCCTGCCGGTCAAGAGCGTGGGCGTGATGGGCGACGGGCGCACCTACGACTACGTGGTGGCGCTGCGCGCGGTCCAAACCAGCGATTTCATGACGGCCGACTGGGCGGAGCTTCCCTATGCGCTGCTCAAGCGGGTGTCCAGTCGCATCATCAACGAGGTACGGGGCATCAACCGCGTGACCTACGACATCTCGTCCAAACCGCCGGCGACCATCGAGTGGGAGTGAGTTTAGGTTCTTCGAGGACTATCGCCAGCTATCGAAAAATCGTCGTTACGTGTTGCTTTAGAAAGCCTTATTTATCTTGGTTTCGAGGTCGGCACATGCTTCCAACAGCTCGTCGAAGGACACGGCATTGCCTACCATCACTTCGTCCGCCAGCATGGCAGCGTAGTCCTTGGCGAGCGCCGTCTTGGCTTCGCCTTCGGGGACGATTTTCAGATGCCCCGTGGTCGCAGACATGTAGTCGATTACCTGACCGTCGGCGTCTTTCTCGATGAAGAAGTAGGACTTGTGGCGGGCGACGGCGGTTGCCACCGCGCGATCGGCCATGACGGCGGTGAAATGCGGGCTTCGGGCGATCGCAGCCAGATCATGCCAATGTCGAGCGTAGCGTTCGCTGCGGATGCGGCCTTGGGCGCAGAACACGTGTGCAGCGGTGGCCTTCTCCCAAAAGGTGCGCGCGACGCTCA
>JAKBBP010000086.1 GCA_021808445.1 Pseudomonadota bacterium | reverse complement strand
TGCCCGCCGAGGATCCGGTCAGGCTTCGGATGCTGGTGCCGTTGGTGACTCCGGAGATGAACAGCCCGCCCGGGGTATTCACCCGCGAATCCGCCAGGGATCCCGTGCCGGTGAGGTCGAGTCCGGAATAGGCGTCGATGGTCGTGTCACCCGTGTAGGTATTGGCGCCGGAGAGCGTCTGGGTTCCCTGGACCACCTGCAAGCCGCCCGCCCCGCCGATGATGCCGCTGAAGGTGGTGCTGCCGTTCTCGATGACCACGGAACCTGCCGATCCCACGGTCACTCCCCCATTTCCTTCGAGGGTCGTCACCCCGGTGTTGATGCCGGCGGGCACGCTCAGCGTGCCATAGACCGAGACGGCCGAGGGCAGGAGCAGATTGTTCCCCCCCTCCGGAACCAGGGTCACACCGGCATCGATGATCACCGGCAACTGGTTGGTGACGAGCCCGTAAAGGTCAAAGACTGCCCCGTAGCCCTGCGTGTTCGAAAATTCGACCCCGGTCTGGCCGGAACTCGTGGGCTCGATGTTTCCGCTCAGCGTGTACACCCCCCCCGGTAAACCATCGATCTCGCCGTAGTTGTCGGCCACATAAATGGGCCCCGAATAACTCGACAACCCAAATCCGAACTCCAGTGTCGGCGCGATTTCCGACGTGATGACGATTTCATTCGCGGGATCGCCCAGCACCACGCTTCCACCAAGATTGACGGACGACGTGGGTTCGAGGAGAACCCCAGCCTGGATAATGGTATTGCTGACCGTCCCGACGTTCCAGGTGGAGTCGAGTTCGACAACGGTATCTCCTGTATAGGAGCTCGCCCCGGTCGTATTGTCCGAGCCGTAGGCGATGGAATTGCCATTCATATTCAATTCCGGAGCGCCGCCCGTCATGGACAGGTACGAGTAGCTCCCGCTCCCCTGATTCTCGAAATACAACGCCGTGCTGGTGCTCGGGATCTCCTCGCTATGGCCCGTGTTGTCCAGCACCAAGCTCCCCAGGCCCATCGGAATCGAGGCACAGGTCTGGTTGTTGTAGAAAATACCCACGATGGTCCCGATGGACGTCGAATTGGAACTCGCGGTCGTCACGATGTCGCTGCTGCACCGATAGGTCAAGGCGAATGCGCGCTGACCTTCCAGGGCGAGCAAGGCAGCGAGCAGGGCCTCGCAGATCCTTTTGCGACGGAACATCGGCAAGCGCGTGTTGCCTGGCCGGAGCCATGGCCTGGCCGGCGCACGGTGAATCAGCAGCTGTCGGTTCCTGGGGCACATGCGCGAGCCTCGCTCGATGAAATGATCGTCGCGACGCATTGCGTTCCCCCGTCGGCGTTCCCCCGCCTGCTGAGTGGGCCACGAAGGCCTTCCCCGGTGGACGCTCACGTCGCCCGTATGGATATCTCTGCGCCGATGCTAGGCGCGTTGGAATATTCATCGGGGGGGATGCACGGGGAATCACGCTGGAATCATTCCACGGACACGCTGGTTTGCCAGCCGCCCGGAAACCGGCTTTTCGTCGGCGCAAGGATCTGCCACTTCGGATTCCCCTGGACGCGAAAGACGCTTAGCATTCGCAGGTACAGGAAACAAACACCCGATTCATTTCCGGCTGTCATTCCCCGATGCGCTCCGATTCGCCATGGCCGCAAGACCCGCCGCCCGCCGCGCTGCAATGGCTGCGTCGCACCGCGCTGTTCGGAGAATTGCGCAGCGAAGTGCTGCAATCCCTGCTGCCGCATGTGGAAGCGCTGACCCTGGCCGGAGGCGAGACCCTGTTCCGGCGCGGGGATGCGTCGGACGCCGTGTACGTGGTCGTCTCGGGCAGCCTCGGGGTGTTCGGGCCGGGGCATTCCAGTCCGCACGAGCGCCTGCTGGGCGTGGTGGCCTCGGGCCAGACCGTCGGAGAGCTCGGCCTGCTGGCTCGGCGCGAGCGCATGGCCACGGTGCGCGCGTTGCGCGACTGCGCGCTGCTGCGCCTGCGCGGCGCGCAACAGCTGCTGAGCCTGATGGCCGAGCATCCGGAAGCGCTGGCGCGCACCCTGCGCAGGCTGCTCGAGCAGGTGCAGTGGCGTGAGGACGCGCTGGACACGCAGGCCCCGCGCAGTTTCGCGCTGCTGGGCGCGCACCCCGGTCTTTCCCTGCAGGCCTGCGCGCAGGCACTGCTGCGCGGATTGACCGAACTCGGCACGGTGCTGCAGGTCGATGCCGCGCTGGGCCGCGGGCGCGACCCGGCATGGCACGACCAGCGAGAGCATGAACACGATTTCGTGGTCTACGTGGCCGACGGCGACGCGGCGTGGCGCTCCACCTGCATGCGCCAGGCGGATCAGTTCCTGCTGCTGGCCGCGGCGGACGATGCGCCGACGGCCTGGCCCGACCCCTTGTGCCGAAGCGGTGCCGACTCCCTGTTGCGGCCCCGCCACTTGCTGTTGCTGGGCCGCGAAGGCGAGCCCCCTGCGCAGGCGACCATGGCCTGGCTGCGGGGTTTCGAAGGCAGCGTCAGCCCCCACCATCTGCGCGGACCGGCCGACTGGGCGCGCCTGGCCCGTCTGCTGACGCGGCGCGCCACCGGCCTGGTGCTGTCGGGCGGGGGGGCGCGCGGCTTCGGGCATCTCGGCGTGGTGCGCGCTCTGCGCGAGCTCGGTCTGCCCATCGACGCCGTCGGAGGCACCAGCATCGGCGCCATCGTCGCCGCCGGGGTGGCCTGCGAATGGGACGATCAGACGCTGCTGCAGGCCATGCATCGCGCCTTCGTCGCAGGGCATCCGCTGCGCGACCTCACGCTGCCCCTGATCGCGCTCACCCGAGGCCAGCGTGCCACCCGGCTGCTTCGCTCGGCCTTCGGTCAGCGGCGCATCGAGGACCTGCCCATCCCCTTTTTCTGTGTCTCCTCCAACCTGAGCGCCGGGCGCGTGGAGGTGCACACCCGGGGCGTGTTGTGGAAATGGCTGCGCGCCGGCGCGGCGATCCCCGGCCTTTTGCCGCCGGTCCTGGACGACGGGATGGTGCATGTGGACGGCGCCGTGCTCAACAACCTGCCCACCGATGTCATGCACGACGCCGGCATGCGCGAACTCATCGCCGTGGACATCGGCGGCGAGGATGCGCTGCCCGCGGGCTTCGAGGATGCGGTGCTGCCCACCCTGCCGCGCCTGACCTGGCAGTGGCTGCACGGACGCCAGTGGCCCAGCCTGTTCTCCATCCTGGCTCGCTCGGCCATGGTGCATGACGACGCCAGCAGCCAGCTGCGTCGCAGCCTGGCCACCCACCTGCTCACGCCGCCCCATCACGCCACCGGCTTGCTGAGCTGGAAGGACTCCCTGCGTCTGGTCGACAGCGCCTACGACTACACCATGCGCTATTTCGAGGCGACGGCCTCGCTCAAGACTTGAAACCCAGATGGCGCGCGAGGCTCCGCAGATCCCGTGCCGCGGAGGCGCGGGCCTCGAATCCCGCAGCTCGGACACCCGCGGCCAAGGCCTCGGCCGGCGCCACGTAGGTGCTGCGCGCCCGCGCCTGGATCGCCGCCGGCAGGAAGGAGGGATAGGGCCCGGCAACCACCACGATGGCCAGCACGCAGGAGAGCGCGACGCCGCCCGACACCACGCGCAGCCCCCATGCAGTGAACAGCGCCACGGCCATCGCATCCGCAGCGGCCGCCCCATGCGTGTGCCGACCCGCGAAGCCCTGCTGGAAGCCCGTGGCCAGGAACGCCGCCAGCATGGCCACGGTCAGGAAGCGACCGGCCCCATCGCCGCGCCGGCGCATCCACGCAGCCGCCAGCAGCAGGCTCGTCGCGGCCAGGTAGGCGAGGAGCTGCCAGCGCGCCGCGCCGAGCGCATGCAGGGTCTGCGCCGGCGCCGCCAGCAGCAGCGCCGTGCCCTGCCCCAGGTAGCGCGCCAGACCCGCGGCTGGCGCACCCGCCAGGACCCAGAACAGCCAGGTGCCCAGCAGCACGCCGGCGCTCAGCAGCCCCACCTGCAGGAAGCGTCGCGCCAGCACCAGGCGCAGGCACCCCAGCGCCAGGGCGACGACTTCCAGCCCCAGCAGCCGACCCTGCACCAGGCCCGCCAGTCCCAGGCCCATGGACAGCCCGAGGGCCTGTCGCATGGCGGCCGCGCCGCGCTCGTCGTTCCACCCGGGCCGCCTCGCCAGCTCGCCCGCATACAGGCCGTACAGCAGGACCAGAAACCCCGGCAGCACCCCGCCCGGCAGCAGGCGCAGCCCCCACGCCAGCGACATGGCGAGCAGCACGCCGACGCTTTCCCCCAGAAGGCTCCATGACAACAGGCCCAGGCACAGGCCCAGGAACACGGCGGCCAGGCCGTCGCTCCACGGTGCAGCGGGCGTCGGCCCTGGCCCGAGCAGCGCCGCGTAGGGCCCGGCGTCGACGCCGCTGGGGAGGCGCCGGCCCGGCAGCTGGGATGCTGCGTGCCCTGCCGTCGCCTGGCTGGCCTGAAGATTCCATGGGCTCTCGGCTCCCGGGCGCAGCGCGGAGGACGGCGCCAGCACGCAGACCAGTGTGAGCGCGAGGAACAGCCCGGCCAGCCTTCGCGCGCTTGCGCCCAGCCTGGAGTAGCGGGATGGGCGAGCCGGGACAGACGCAAACAGGGGCTCGGCGGCCATGGTGCGACGAGCGCCGCGGCGAGCGGCCACCCGCGAGTGGGGATGCCAGCGATGCTAAGGGGCACCCTGCGCAAGCATCGCGAGCCCAGGCTTAGCGGACTGTTGACCGGGAAGGGCCGCCAGGCCGCGCCCTGCGCCGACTCCGGCCGTCAATGCGGCAATCGCACGCGCGAAACACGCCTCGACCTAGCATGGTCTGCATCGATCCGATCCATGGCCCTCCATCGCGCTCCATTGCGCTCCACCGCACACACCTGCCCATGAAAGCCCAGGACATTCTTCCCGACGAATTCGACCAACGTGAACTCCAGGGCGTAGCCGTGCGCAAAGGCACGGTCGGCGCCTTCCTGGTCAATGCCCGCACCTGGTGCGACGCGAACAGCACGGCACGCCAGCGCGAGGGGGCCCGGCGCGACATCGTCGAGGCCCTGCCGGCGCTGCGCGCGCTGGGTCTGTTCCAGATCCTCTCGATCCGCGACCCGCTGCTGCGCGAGCTGGTCGACAAGTCCTGAGGGCCCGGCGAGGGCATCCGCGCTACGCCGAGGCGAACAGGCGCCGGTAGGCGCTGGGCGTGCAGGCCTTGGCGGCCCGGAACTGCCGGGTGAAATGGGCCGGTTCCCGGTAACCGACCCGTTCGCCGACCTGCGCCACGGGCAGCGCGCCCTGGGCCAGCAGGGAACAGGCATGTCCGATACGGCGCTGGGCGACGTAGGCACTGACCGACATGCGCGTACTGCGTTTGAACAGGCGCTGCAGCTGACTGGTGCTCACATGGGCCAGCGCGGCCAGGTGCGTCATGTCGACCGGCTCCACGTAGCGTGTGTTCAGCCAGTCCATCACCGCCGCCAGCCGGTCACGCTCCCGGGCATGGCCCTCGGGCGTGATGCCCCCACTGGCCAGAGGGGCCATGTCGGGGTCGGCACTCAGGGTGAGCAGGACCTCGATCAGGCCCAGCCACTGGCGCGCCGGGCTTGCGCCGACCAGGCCCTGCAACTGGCGGGCCCCCTGCTCGCGCGCCGCCGCGCCGAACACGAGGCCGCGACGCGCGGCGCCGAGCAGGCGGCGCAGCGGCCGCAGCTCGGGCGAGCCGGCCACCAGGGCGTCGATCCAGGGGGCCGTGAACCAGCAGACCAGTGCGCGATGCAAGGGTGCGTCGACCGTGCGGCTGGACTGCCAGGCATGCGGCAGGTTGGGGCCGACCAGTACGAGATCCCCGTGGTCGTAGCGCTCGACATGGTCCCCGACGAAGCGCATGCCGGCACTGCCCAGGGTGAGGGTCAGCTCGAACTCGGGGTGGTGGTGCCAGTTGAAGGGAAAGTCCGGCAATTGCCGGTCGAACAGCAACCAGGAACGATCCGGCGGCATGACCACGGTTTCCAGCCAGGGACGCATCCAGGCACCCTCCACGCGCATCGATTGACAAGCAGGATGCGGCGATCCTACAAGAACATGCGGTGGGAATGACAGCCGGGCCGGCCCATGCAGGCCAAGATGAGCACCCTCGGAACCCTGCACGCACCCAGGACGGCACCATGCCTTCGCCCAGCATCTCGCCAGACGTGATCATCATCGGTTCGGGTGTCGGTGGTGGCGCGGTCGCGCTGCAGCTGGCCCGCGCCGGACGCCGGGTGCTCATCGTCGAGCGCGGGCCGCGCCTGCCGCTCGAGGCCCAGAACTCGGACGCGGAGGCGGTGTTCGTGCAGCGTCGCTACCACTCCCGGGAGCAGTGGCAGACGGCCGAGGGGCGGAGCTTCCAGCCCGGGCAGTTCTACTTTGTCGGCGGGCACACCAAGTTCTTCGGCACGGCGATGTTCCGCTTCCGGGAACGCGACTTCGCAGCCGTCGAGCACGCCGACGGACTCTCCCCCGCATGGCCTTTCGGCTACGCCGAGCTGGAGCCCTGGTACGGACTGGCCGAGCAGCTGTTCGGGGTGCACGGCCGTGCCGGCGACGACCCGACCGAGCCCTGGCGATCCAACCCCTACCCGTATCCACCGATTCCCCACGAACCGGTCATCGCGCGCCTGGCCGAGCGCATGGCCGGCCTGGGCCTGCACCCCTTCCACATGCCCTCGGCGGTAGACCTGCACGAGGGAGGCCGCTGCGTGCGCTGCGGCAGCTGCGACGCCTTCGCCTGCCGCCACGGCGCCAAGGGCGATGCCGAGACCCGCCTGCTGGGGCCGGCTCTGGGGCACGAGAACGTTTCGATCTGGCCCGAGACCCGGGCGCTGCGTCTGCTGACCGACGAGCGTGGGCGCGACATTGCCGGCGTCGAGGTGCAGCGCCATGGCGAGACCTTCACCATCCGGGCGCCGCAGTTCGTGCTCAGCGCGGGCGCGATCCAGTCCGCCCTGCTGCTGCAGCGCTCGGCGAACAGCCACCACCCGCACGGTCTGGCGAACCGCTCGGGCTGTGTCGGGCGGCATTACATGAACCACAACATGACGGGCCTGATGGCCCTGTTCCCGGGCCAGCTCAACGATACGCGATTCACCAAGACACTGAGCCTCAACGATCACTATTTCGGCAGCGCCGACGACGCCACGCCGCTGGGAAACCTGCAGATGCTGGGCAATATCCAGGAGCCCATGGTGCGGGCCGCCAAGGCCTGGATGCCTCGCCCCGTCGGACGCTGGCTGGGTGCCCACAGCGTCGACATGCTGGTGATGTCCGAAGACCTGCCGCATCCCGACAGCACGGTGCGCCCCCTGCCCGGGGAACGCGTCGAGCTGGCCTGGCGACCCACCAACCTGGCTGCTCACCGGCGTTTCGTCGCGCGTACGCGAGCCATGTGGCGACGCCTCGGGGCGAAGGCGGTGCTGGTCCACTCCTTCGGGGTCGACACCCCTTCGCACCAATGCGGAACCGTGCGCATGGGCGCGGACCCGGCGAGCTCCGCGCTCGATCCCTGGTGCCGCGCCCACGACCACCCGAACCTGCACGTGGTGGACGCCAGCTTCTTCCCCTCGTCGGCCGCGTTGAACCCTGCGCTCACCGTGGCGGCGCAGGCGCTTCGCGTCGGCGACCGACTCGCACGCGCCTGGGCCTGAGCCCACGGGACCACGCCTCGATCCGGAGACCCGCATGCCCCATGATTTCCTGCAAGCCCTGACCGGCTCCTTCGCGATGCCCGCCGCCGAGAACCCGACGGTGGTGATGGTCGAGGCGGCTTTTCGACAACTCGGCTTGAACTGGCGCTACATCAACTGCGAGGTCCCCCCGGAGCGCCTGGGGGACGCCGTGCGCGGCGCGCGGGCCATGGGCTGGCGCGGCTTCAATTGCTCGATTCCGCACAAGGTCGCGGTCATCGAGCACCTGGACGAACTGGGCGAGTCGGCCCGCATCATCGGCGCGGTCAACACCATCGTGCGTCGCGGCGATCGGCTGGTCGGCGAAAACACCGACGGCCAGGGCTTCGTGCAGGCGCTGCGTGCGGTGTGCGAGCCGGCCGGTCAGGACGCGGTCGTGTTCGGCGCGGGCGGCGCGGCGCGGGCAGTCGCGGTCGAGCTGGCCCTGGCCGGCGTGCCGCGCATCGACATCGTCAACCGTGGACGAGAGCGTGGCGAGGCGCTGGTGGCCCTGCTGAATGCGCGCACACCGGCCGAAGCGCGCTTCCTGCCCTGGAACGGGAGCTTTCGCATCCGCCCCGCAACCGGCCTGGTCGTGCACGCGAGCTCGGTGGGGCTCTACCCGGACGTCGAGGCCATGCCCGACATCGATACGGACAGCCTGCAGCCGCACATGGTCGTGGCCGACGGCATCCACAACCCGCCGCTGACCCGCCTGCTGCGGGCGGCCCGCTCGCGGGGCTGCAGGACCGCCGACGGACTGGGCATGCTGGTCAACCAGGGAGTCATCGGCATTCGCCACTGGACCGGCCGGGACCCCGATCCGCAGGTCATGCGCCAGGCGCTGCTGGACCTGGGACTCTGAGGGCGACCCGCATCCCAGCGCAGCCCGTCGCGCCAGCGCATCGCCTGGCCTCCGACGGGGGCTCACTCACTCCCACTCGATCATCAACGACGCTCGTCGTAGCCAGGCTACGACCGCGACAACTTTGCCAAGAACACTCGGGACGCCCCCTCAACGCCTCGCCCAGCACTGCGGCAGGAAGCACACCTGTTGCCTCTCCCTGTTTTTCCTCGATCGCCCCGCCGAATACGCGGGCATACAGGCAGGAAATGCTGCTGCCAGGATGTCAGAAACTGGTGTACCATTTCTCTGTCCGAGAGGTGTCCCATGAACACACTGCCCGAAACCATCCTGCAACAAGCCCGCTCGCTTCCCGAGGGGGGCGTCCTGTCGCCCAAGGAGTTTCTGCACTTGGGAAGCCGGTCGGCGGTGGATCAGGCGTTCTCTCGACTGGCCCAGGCCGGCAAGCTGCTGCGCGTGGCGCGGGGCGCCTACTCTGCCCCGGTTTCCAGCCGGTTCGGCTCGCGCGCTCCCGCACCCGAGAAGGTCGTCCAGGCACTGGCCGAGCAAAGCGGCGAAATCGTCGTGCCGCACGGTGCCAGCGCGGCCAATGCCTTGGGCCTGACGCAGCAGGTACCCATCCGCGACGTCTATCTGACATCCGGCCGCACCCGCAAGCTCAAGCTCGGCCGTTCCGAAGTGCTGGTGAAGCACGCGCCGCGCTGGATGCTGGCGCTAGGCGCGCGGCCGGCCGGCGCAGCCGTGCGCGCGCTGGCCTGGATCGGCCCGACGCACGCCGGCCCCTCGCTGGCGTCGCTACGCCGCACCCTGCCCCGCGCCGAATGGCAGGCACTGGCTGCGGCACGTGCGACGCTGCCCGGCTGGATGGCGCAAGCCATCGGCGAGGAAGCCGCGCGTGGCTGAATATTTCTTCGACCTGAGCAAAGAAGATCAACGGGAGGCGCTGGAATACGGGCGTGCCGAAACTGGCCGCCCCGCCCACCTACTCGAAAAAGATGTGTGGGTGGTGTGGGCGCTGCGCACCCTGTTCGTGTCGCCGCTCGCGGCCGATCTGACCTTCAAGGGCGGCACGTCGCTGTCCAAGGTTTACAAGGTCATCGACCGCTTCTCCGAAGACATCGACCTGACCTATGACATTCGCAAGCTGATCCCGGACCTGATCGGGGCAGGCGGTGACCTGCCGGTCAGCCGCAGCCAGGCGAGCAAATGGACGCAAGCCGTGCGGCATCGGCTGCCCGACTGGATCACACAAAACGTGCAGCCGGTGCTGCAAGCAGCCTTGACGCACGAGCGTCTGGATGCCCGGCTTGGACTCGGCGGGCAGGAGAACGACAAACTGCTTCTCTGAGCGTCGCGCGCACCTTTTGGGAGAAGGCCACCGCTGCACACGTGTTCTGCGCCCAAGGCCGCATCCGCAGCGAACGCTACGCTCGACATTGGCATGATCTGGCTGCGATCGCCCGAAGCCCGCA
>JAKBBP010000085.1 GCA_021808445.1 Pseudomonadota bacterium | reverse complement strand
TCATCGGCCAGGGCGTCGTACTCTGCCTGAACCGCGGGCGCGGCGATCAGCGCGGCCTTCATCTGCTTCAGGGACTTCATCGCATGGCCTCCAGGCGTTTGCGCGCGGTCTCAATGGCGGCGCGCGGGGTTGTCTGCGTCTTCTTCACGAACACATGCAGCACGATCAGCGTGCGGCCCTGCAGAGCGGCGTACACACCGCGGGCAATCCCCGCCCTCCCCTGCATGCGCATCTCCCACAGCTTGTCCTCGAGTGGGCGCACATGCGGCATGCCGACCTGCTGCGGCCCGAAGCCCTCCAGCAGCTCGGCGATGCGAAGAAAGCGCGCCTGCATGTCCGCCGGCAGCGCGCGAAGCTCGGGCTCCGCGGCTGGATGAATCTCTACACTCCACGAGTTCATTTTATCGCCATTTTGCTATTGTCGCTCATAAGGCGCAGACTGCCTCGGCTGGCGCGCCTCATGCCGCAGCCCCCGTGGATCGGCGTCACGTTGCTGGCCGGCTCAGCATCCGGCAGGTCGACCAGCGCCTGCAGGGCCGCGCGCTTCTCTGGCGTGTCGTCGTGGTCATCGTAGTGACGGTCCTGCACTCCGCCCAGGCCGTGGCTTTGGAGCTGGGCGCGGACCTCGCGGCCGATGCCCAGCGACGCCAGCGCCGTCTCGATGCCGGAGCGCAGGCGCTTGGGCTCGAAGGCCTCGATCTGCCCGCCGGTCAGGAGGTACAGGCGCATCAGCGCGCCCGTGGTGCCCTCGGTCGCCTTGGCGATGGTCCAGAAGGCGCGCAGCTCGGCCACGGTCATGGGGCGCTTGTCGGCGCTCGCCGGCGTGGCGCGGATGGTGGCCAGCGGGTTGGCCGTGACATGGAACGCCTCGAACTTCACCGGAATCTTCGGATCGGTCGCGGCCAGCATCGCCGTGCGGAAGGCCGCGTGCGCGTAGCGGCGCACCTTCTCGGCGGCCTGCTCGCGGCGTTGCTCAGCCGGGTTCACGCCGCCATCCACCAGGGCCTTCAGCCTGGCGGCTTCCTGGCGGGCGCCGCGCTGCTGTCCGGCCGCTGGACTGCCGCCGGTTCTGTGTTGTGCCCTACCGCAACCACTCGCTGCGCGGCAAGCGGGCGGCGCCGACGTCGAAGGTCACGAACCGTGAGCGACCGAGGTGGATGGCGCGTGCGCAGAGCAGGCAGTCGGCGAAATCCGCGTTGGGAAACTGGTCGAACAGGTAAAGCGCCTCTTCGACCGTGGCGTCATGCTCGAACTCGATTCCGGGCGTCTCCAGCATCGCGATGAGGGCCGTCGCCATCGCCTGTCGTCCGACGTTGTAGCGACTGCGAAGAACCCATTCGGTCTCGAGCAGCGCGCACAGGCTCACGAGCAGAGACTCGCCTGCCGCGGTCGAGTCGGCCACCAGCCGGCGTGCCGCCGTGCATTGTTCGGGCGCGCTTGGGTCTTGAACCAGAATTCGCACCAGAACGTTGGTGTCGATGGCGATGCTCATTCGGGCAGACGCATCTCGTCGACTGACACGCCTGGCTGCCCGGGCTGGGTCAGGATGCCCACCAGATCGGCAAGGCGCCGCGTCTTGGGCCGCAAGACGATCGTGCCGTTGCTGAGCACGGACCAGGCAATTTTGTCACCGGCTTGCAGACCGAGCCGTTCGCGCACGGCCCTCGGGACCGTGACTTGCCCCTTGCTGGATATCGTGGTTGGCTCAGACATGCGCACACCAGATTTACGTTTTTGGATATCGTAAAGTAAGGGCGATGCCGTGGTCAACCTGCGGATTCAGAGCACGAAGGTCCAGTTCGCAGATTCACCTCCTCCGGCGCACCAGCATGAAACCGCCACCACGCCTGCCTGCCGCATGGCCGGGCAGGACCGCGTCCTGGCGCTTCAGCCCAGCTCGAAACGGGCAAAGACCAGGTGCTTGGCCTGGTCGAGCAGCAGCGCGAAGGCGAGCACCGCCGTGGCCATCAGCCCGATCGTCGCCACGGGAATCGCGCGCATCCATGTGCCGCTGATGGCCAGCACACAGACCAGGGCAAGGTCCGCGAAGCTGACCGCGGCCAGGACGCTCCCGGGGGCGAAGGCTCCGATGCGCGCGTCGTCGCGCAACACGTAGACGTTGGCCTGCGTCGTGAATACGAGCAGCAGGAACACCACCGTCTGCATCTGCGCGGAGTCGAGCGCGAAGTGCGCGCGTACCCAGGCGTACAAGGAAAGTGAGAACATCAGTGACAGCGCGGCGAGCACCGCGGCGGCGCCCATCAGTGGGCCCACCCGCCAGCGCTGCGGTCTGGGCGCAGGGCGCACACGGTCGAGCGCGATGCTCATGGTGACAAAATCGTTCGCGAACAGCAGCAGCACGATGAGCCGCGCCGAAATCACGAAGCCTCCGCTCAGCCACAGCCCGGCGGTCAGAAACACGACGATCTCCAGGGTCTTCACCACCTTGTTGAGCACGTAGGTCAGCATGCGGCGGTGCACCTCGCGCCCGGCGGCGACGACCATCAACACCCCTCCCAACCCAGCATCGGTGAGCACGACACCCGCAGCCGCCTTGGCCACGTCCGTCGCGCTGGCCACCGCGATTCCGAGCTCGGCCTGGCGCAGCGCCGGCGCGTCATTGACGCCGTCGCCCGTCATTGCGGTGACGTGGCCTTCCCGCTGCAGCGCGGCGACGATGGCGTGCTTGTCCTGCGGCAGCACGCGCGCGTAGATGTCGTAGGCATCGGGATGCGCCAGAGCTGCGGCATCGGCCGCGGCGACGCGCTCACCCAGGCCGAGGCGGCGCCCGATCGCGCGCGCGGTCTGCACGGCGTCCCCCGTGGCCATCACCACGCGCACGCCGAGCCCGCGAAGCCTGTCGATCAGTTCGGCGGCATCCTCACGCGGCGGGTCGGAAAGCCCGATCAAGCCCAGCACTCGCAGCCCGGCTCCATCGCCCGCGGCCACTGCGAGCACCCGCGCGCCGTCCGCGGCGAGCTCCTCTTCGGCGCGCCGCACGCCATCGCGCAGCGTCTCATCGGCGTTGCAGCGCGCCAGCACGGCGCCGCTGGCGCCCTTCAGCGCGTGCCACTCCTGCCCGTTCACCGACCACACGCCTTCGCTGAAGCGCGTGGCCGGATCGAAGGGCGCGAAGCGCAGACGCAGGCCCTGCGCTTGCGGCCGATCGCCGCTGCCCGCGGCGGCAAGAATGGCCAGATCGAGCGGGTCCTGCGACGCGGCGTCGCTGGCGAGCGCAGCCGCGTGCAGCACGGAGGCTGCATCGGCACCCGCCAGCGGGCGCACCGCGGCCAGCGTCAGCTCATTGCGCGTCAGGGTGCCGGTCTTGTCCGACAACAGGACGTCCATGGACGCCGCCTCCTCGACCGCCGGCAGCCTCGTGACCAGCACTCCCTGACGCGCCAGCTTGCTCGCCTCCACTGCGGTGGCCAGCGTGTAGGTCGCCGGCAATGCCACCGGTACGGAAGCCACCAGAAGCATCAGCGCGAACACCGCGGTGTCGATGATCGGCAGGCCGTGGCTCACCGCATAGGCGACGACCACCGCCACCAGCAGCAGGTCGAAGGCGACCAGCCGCTGGACGATGGCGAAGATCGTGCGTTGCATGTGGCTTGGCGCTTCGGCGCTGCGCACCAGCTCGGCGGTGCGTCCGAAGTAGGTGGCCGCACCGGTCGCGACCACTTCGCCGCTGGCTTCACCCTGGCGCACGATGGCGCCCGTGTAGGCCGGCTGCCCAGGTCCCGCATCGACGGCCAGGGACTCGCCCGTCAGCGCCGACTGATCCAGTGCCACCGCGCCGTCGAACAAGCTCAGGTCGGCAGGGACAAGGTCGCCGGCGCGCAGGTGCACGACGTCGCCCGGAACCAGCTCGGCGGCCGGCACGCGGCTCCACTGCGCGTCGCGCAGCACCCGTGCATAGACCTGCAGCTGGCGACGCAGAAGGGCCAGCGCATCGTGCGCGCGTCGCTCCTGCAGCCAGGCTGCGACAGCGTTGAACCCGAGCAGGAAAGCGATCACCAGCGCCTCCTGCCCGCGGCCGAGCAGCAGTTGCAGGGTGATCACCGCCTCCAGCATCCACGGCACCGGGCCCCAGAGCCTGGCCGCGAGCTGGCGCCACCACGGCATCGAGGTCTCGGCAATCGCGTTCGGCCCGAAACGCTGTGCGCGCTGGCGCACTTCCGAAGCGCTCAGCCCGAGCTCGCGGTCGGTTTGCGGCAGCTTCACCCCTAGTGTCCTGTTCCGTAGATACCTGGCATTTCCCTGGGCCGGTTCGGGGCGCCCGGCGGCTCTGCGTGAAGCGGCGCAAGTCGGTTCAGGGCACCGCAACGGCGGATGCCTGCACCGCCTCGGCCCGGCCCGGGCGCCCGAAGAAGTAACCCTGGAACCGCCGGCCACCGAGACGCCGCAACGCCTCGAATTGCTCGGCCGTCTCCACCCCCTCCGCGACGACTTCGAGCCCCAGGCTTTCGCCGAGGGTCAGGACCGCGCGGACGATGGCCGCATCGTTCTCGTCGTGCAACAGGTCGCGAACAAAGGACTGATCGATCTTGATCTGGTGGAACGCAAGGCGCTTCAGGTAGCTCAGCGACGAATAGCCGGTTCCGAAGTCATCCAGCGAAAACCGCACACCAATCCGCTGCAGGCTGCGCATTTTTTCCGAGACGCTCTCGAAGTCGTGCGCGAACACGGACTCCGTCAATTCGAGC
Source organism: Pseudomonadota bacterium (assembly GCA_021808445.1). GTDB lineage: Bacteria > Pseudomonadota > Gammaproteobacteria > Burkholderiales > Burkholderiaceae_C > Thiomonas_A. The sequence goes on along the minus strand of JAKBBP010000085.1, from coordinate 5,531 downwards.
TCGAGGCGACGGGGATCGGCCCCGCTGTGTCGCAGGGCCTCGGCGACCTGAGCGACGAAGTCGGATGCGTGCACCTGGCGTGCGCTGAGATTCACCGAGAGGCTCAGTTCCCGTGTGTCGGCGGACCGCCCCCAGGCTGCCAGCTGCGCGCACGCGGTGCACAGGATCCACGTGCCCAGCGCGACGATCTGGCCGCTGGCTTCGGCGGCGGCGATGAATTCGCCGGGCGCGATCATCCCCTTCTCGGGGTGCGGCCAGCGCGCCAGGGCCTCGGCTCCGACCACGCAGCCCTCCTCGTCCACGACCGGTTGGTAGGCGAGTTGAAACTGCCCCAGGCGCAGCCCCTCCTGGATCAGGAATTCCAGCTCTGCCCGGCGATGGAGCGCTTCCTGCATGCTGGGGTCGAAGCACTTGACCTGATTGCGCCCGGCGGCCTTGGCCTCGTACATCGCCATGTCCGCTCGTTTGAGCAGTTCGTCCGCCGGCGCGCCGCTCGCGCCCCGGCTGACATAGGACATCAATGCGATCCCGATGCTGGCCCTGACGGAATACTGCCCGCCGTCCAGTTCCATCGGCTCGGCGCAGAGTTCATGCCGCAGCTTTTCGGCGATGACCTTGACCCCCACGGTGACGTCGGCGAAGTCCCGCCCGAGGTTCTCGGCCAGCAACACGAATTCGTCCCCCCCCAGCCGTGCCAGCGTGTCGTCCTGACGCAGACAACGCCCCAGGCGCGCGGCGACCTGCTGGAGCAGCAGATCCCCCTTCGCATGCCCCAGCGTGTCATTGATCAGTTTGAAATGGTCCAGGTCGATGAACAACAGCGCTCCGTCGCTGCGCGAACGCGCGAGGTGATGGAAGGCTTGATGGATCCGATCCAGCAGCAGGGCCCGGTTCGGCAGCCCGGTCAGTGCATCGTGGCCGGCGAGATGCTGGAGCTTCTGTTCGCTGAGCTTGACGTCCGTGATGTCGGTGGAGATTCCACACAGCGCATGGATGCGTCCTTCCGGATCGCGCAGGGGTTGTTTCACCGACAGGAAGGTGCGTGGCGGCCGGCCCGCCTGCTGCCGATTCTGTTCCTCGACGGTGATGCGCTGTCCCTGCCGCAGCACGCGCTCATCGGTGCTGCGAAGATGCTCGGCCGTGGCGGCATCGAAAAGGTCCTGGTCGCGCAGACCGAGAATGGACTCCGCCGGGCGCTCGAACCACTCGACGACCTTCCGGTTCACGTAGCGATAGCGCAGGTCCAGATCCTTGATGTACACGCAGGCGCCTACGTCATCGAGAATCGCCGCCAGGGAACGCTCGCTGACCATTCGCTGGCGGCTCCGCCGGCGGCTCAGGCCCCGCAGCCCGAACGTGCTCAGGACCGCAAGGGCCATCATCGCCAACCACCACGCGTCGCGGGTCAGGGCCATGTCCTGTACTCCATAGCAGGCTGTCGAACGACCCCGGGGGACCGCACAGGCCGGAGCGCCCGGCCGCGGGAATGTCGTCCGGCGGACGCCCGGAAGAAATTTCCGTTCATAATCAGGTAATTCCGCCTCCGCCGATTAGATCAGAACGTTTTGCCACGCGTAAGCATTGCGCTCGGCCAGGTATTGCGGTACAGGGAATTGCTGCGTTGGCTCCGCCGCCCCGTTTCTGGCTGCACATGGCACCACATCGCCGCATGAATTCGATTTTCTGAATATGCAGGAACGCATATTTTCCATTTCTCGCCCGATCGACGGGCGAGCCATCCACGGCAGCTGGCAGACGTTGCAAAGCAGGCGTCAGGCACCGGCCGAGGCACCATGCATCGTGTGGAATCATCGCGCTCCATGATGCGCAAGCCCGCACCGGTCTGTCCCCCCGGCCTCCAGGACCTCGCCCACCCCGCTGAGGAAGCGGGCGGGGCTGCCCCTGTGGCTGGCGCCCGACTCCGAATACCTCGCGCTGGATCCCCGGTCCCAGCGCGACGGTAGCTCAATGGCAGAGCGGCCTCTTGATAAGGGGCGGGTTATGGGTTCGAGCCCCATCCGTCGCACCAGTTTCATCGCGCGCAGGAAGGCCGCCGCATGGGTTCCGTACGCGACCCTTATCGCGCAAAGCCTCGTTTACGCAATTTTTACGGAGCCGGTCCGCTATTTTTCACCATCTTTACGGGGGTCATCCTAGGCTTTCAGCATCCATCAACAGCTGGGAGAACCAGGATGTCGGACCTGCTTTGGCTGGGCCTGGGCCTCGTCATGTACGCCGCGCTGCTGCTTCTGGCCGCCGGCTGCGAGGCCATGCAAAAAGGAAAGTGACATGAACGTCCTTTATGGGATCGGCGGGGTGCTCACCCTGCTGCTGTTCGTCTACCTGGGCTGGGCCCTGGTACGCGCAGAGGACTTCTGATGACCCCCTCGTTCATCGTCCTGCTGCTGGCCCTGTTCGCCGCGCTGGCCCTTGCGGCCCGCCCCCTGGGCACGTACATGGCCGCCCTGGTCGAAGGCCGGTTGCCGCAGGTGTTGCTGCGCGCCGAGTCGGCGCTGCTGCGCCTGGCCGGCGCCGATCCCGAGCGCGAGATGGGCTGGCGCAGCTATGCGCTCGCGCTGCTGCTCTTCAATCTGCTTGGGGTGCTGACGCTCTATGCCCTGCAGCGCCTGCAGGGCATGCTGCCGCTGAATCCGCAGCACTTCGGTGCCATCACGCCGGACTCGGCGCTGAACAGCGCGGTGAGCTTCGTCACCAACACCAACTGGCAAGGCTACTCGGGCGAGAGCGCGATGGGCAACCTGGTGCAGATGCTCGGCTTCACGGTGCAGAACTTTCTCTCCGCCGCCACCGGCATCGCCGTCGCCTTCGCCCTGATCCGCGGCTTCGCCCGGCGCAACAGCGCCAGCATCGGCAACTTCTGGGTCGACCTGACCCGCATCACGACCTACCTCCTGCTGCCGCTGTCCTTCGTCATCGCCCTGATCCTCGGCAGCCAGGGCGTGCCGCAGACCCTGCAGGCCGACCGCAGCGTCACCCTGCGCAGCCCGGTCAGCTTCCAGGTGCCCAAGACCGACGCCCACGGCAAGGTCATCAAGGATGCCCATGGCAACCCGGTGATGGTCGCCTCGTCGGCCGCGCAGCAGACCCTGCCGATGGGGCCGGTGGCCTCGCAGGAAGCCATCAAGGAGCTCGGAACCAACGGCGGCGGGTTCTACAACGCCAACTCCGCGCACCCCTACGAGAACCCCAATGCCTGGACCAACCTGCTCGAGATCTTCTGCCTGCTGCTGATCTCGGCGGCGTTGTGCCACACCTTCGGCCTCGTCATCGGCGACCGCCGCCAGGGCTGGGCGCTGCTGATCGCAATGGCCCTGATGCTGGCGGTGGCGATGGGATTCGAGGCCCACTTCGAACAACAGGGCAACCCGCTGTTCGCATCGCTGCATGTCGACCAGAGCGCCAGCCCCGCCCAGGCCGGCGGCAACATGGAGGGCAAGGAGACTCGCTTCGGCATCGCCTCCACGGCCATCTTCACCGCCGCCACCACGGCCACCTCGACCGGCGCGGTCGACTCGATGCTGGACTCCAACACCCCGCTGGGCGGCATGGTGCCGATGATCCTGATGCAACTCGGCGAGGTTGCACCCGGCGGCGTCGGCACCGGCCTCTACGGCATGCTGCTGGTGGCGCTCATGGCGGTGTTCGTTGGCGGGCTGATGATCGGTCGTACCCCTGAGTACGTGGGCAAGAAGATCGAGTCCTTCGAGATGAAGATGGTGTCGCTCGGCCTGCTGATCTCGCCGCTGCTGGTGCTGCTCGGCACCGCGATCGCCGCGGTCAGCAGCGCCGGCCTGGCCGGGCTGAGCAACCCCGGCGCGCACGGATTCTCCGAGATGCTCTATGCCTTCACCTCGGCGTCGAACAACAACGGCAGTGCCTTCGCCGGGCTGAATGCCAACACCCCCTTCTACAACCTGAGCCTGGCGATCGCGATGTGGTTCGGTCGCTTTGTCTCCATCGTCGCTGCGCTGGCGGTGGCCGGATCGATGGCGGCCAAGAAGCGCCTGGCCGAGAGCAGCGGCACCATGCCCACCCAAGGCGGCCTGTTCATCGGCCTGCTCATCGGCACCGTGCTTCTGGTCGCCGCGCTGACCTTCCTGCCGGCGCTGGCCCTCGGCCCGATCGCCGAGCACCTGATGCTCTGGGGAGCCCACTGAGGTGAGACCACCCCCACGTTCACTTCGTTCACTGCCCCCCGCGGGGGCTCAGGCCACCCCTGGGGCGGCCCGGCAGGAGGCCTGAAATGTCCCGTCAATCCCTACCCCTGCTCGACCCGGCGCTGCTCGGCCCGGCGCTCATCGACAGTTTTGCCAAGCTCGATCCCCGGGTGCAGTTCCGCAACCCGGTCATGTTCGTCGTCTTCGTCGGCAGCATCCTGACCACCGGGCTGTGGATCCAGGCTCTGGGCGGCCACGGCGAGGCCCCGGCCGGATTCATCGGCGCCGTGACCGTATGGCTCTGGTTCACGGTGCTGTTCGCCAACTTCGCCGAGGCATTGGCTGAGGGCCGCAGCAAGGCCCAGGCGGCCAGCCTGCGCAGCACCAAGGGCGCGACCCAGGCCAGGAAGCTGCGCGAACCCAAGTACGGCGCGGACTGGACCCTGGTCGACGGCGAGTCCCTGCGCCGCGGCGACGTGGTCGTGGTCCAGGCACACGAGGTGATCCCTTGCGATGGCGAGGTGATCGAGGGCGCCGCCACCGTCGACGAGAGTGCGATCACCGGCGAATCGGCGCCGGTGATCCGCGAGTCCGGCGGCGATTTCTCCTCGGTCACCGGTGGCACCACGGTGCTGTCGGACTGGATCGTCGTGCGTTGCACCGCCGACCCTGGCGATTCGTTTCTCGACCGCATGATCGCCCTGGTCGAGGGCGCCAAGCGCCGCAAGACGCCGAACGAGATCGCGCTGACCATCCTGCTGATCGCCCTGACCCTGATCCTGCTGCTGGCGACGGTCACGCTGTTGCCGTACTCGATCTACGCGACCCACGCAACAGGGCGCGGCCATGCGGTCAGCATCACCGTGCTGGTCGCGCTGCTGGTGTGCCTGATCCCGACCACCATCGGCGCGCTGCTGTCGGCCATCGGCGTCGCCGGCATGAGCCGAATGCTCGGTGCCAACGTGGTCGCGACCTCGGGCCGCGCGGTCGAGGCGGCCGGCGACATCGACGTGCTGCTGCTGGACAAGACCGGCACCATCACCCTCGGCAACCGCCAGGCCAGCAGCTTCATTCCCGTCACCGGCGTGGACGCCGGCCCCCAGGGCTGGGCCGCGCCCAGCCCGCCCCCCACGGGGGGCGGGTCGACTTGGGACGGCCCGGCGTCGACCCGCGAGCGCGAGCTGGCCGATGCCGCTCAGCTCGCATCGCTGGCCGACGAAACCCCCGAAGGGCGCTCGATCGTCGTCCTGGCCAAACAGCGCTTCAACCTGCGCGAGCGCGACCTCGAGTCGCTGCAGGCGGTCTTCGTCCCGTTCTCGGCCCAGACCCGCATGAGCGGCGTCGACATCGGCG
>JAKBBP010000084.1 GCA_021808445.1 Pseudomonadota bacterium | reverse complement strand
CTAGGCGGCCTGCGCCAGCCAGGTGCCATACCACGGCGCGCTGCTGGGGCGCACCGAGCGGCTGGCTCGAAAACCCGGTTCCACTTCACCCCGCAACGCCTCCCGGGCAGGCGTGCGGGTCACAGAAAAGAGTAGAAGACCCGGAACTCCACCCCTTGTTCGTACCAGAAGTCCGAGGCATCGCGGAAAACATCCAGCAAGGTCTCGCGAGCTTCCTTGTCGAAGCGCTGGGTCATCGGCAATTGCTCGAGCACGATGACGAAGCCGGGCTGCGGCCCCGCGCTGGCGATCATGTCGGTCAGGCAGTCGCGCAAGGCATCGAAGTTCTTGCCGAAATGCTTGGGAAACAGGAAGGAGCGTGACAGGGTCTCGAGCACTTCCTGCTTCGTGGTCGCCTGCGCCAGGTTGGCATAGAGGAAGTGCTGTCCGGCTTCCTGCGCGGCCGCCATCAGCTCGTTCACCCGGAAGGCGCGGATCGACTGCACGATGTTCGGACGCAAAGCCTTGAGGTTGACGCCCTCGTCGACCTCAACCGGCAATGGATGGGAAACTTGCGTAGTGATCATGGGTGTAATAGCAGTCATCGGGGCTGCGCGGGGCACCACCGCAAACGATTCGCCTGGCTCCCCGGGTGCGGCTGCCCGGGGTGGGTACGGTGGTTTCACGGTAATATCCACGTGGTTTGCGCGGCAACAGGTGCTCGTAGTTGCCGAACACGATTCCGTCCTTGGCGTAAGGAAACGGACCTCCGCTGCGAATTCGCTGCAGGGTCAGCAAGGCTTCGCGGTCCGGACGCGCCGCCTGCACGGTGCTTGGGTGCGGACGCTCCAGCCCGCCTTGACGGGCCTGGGCCTGGAGTCCGCAGCCGATCCACGCAGCGAAGGCCAGCAGCAACGTCAGCGCCAGCCCGCGCAGCCTCCACCAGACGTCGACACGAGAGACGCTGGACGGCGGATGCTCCGCGTCGACCCGAAGGGTCTGCGTCGCGACCACGCCAGTCGAGCCCCGTTTCAACTTGTTGTCGTGACGGGCGGTCAGCCAGAGCACGGTAGTGGAGTTATTGGCGGTCCGGCCGAGGACCCGCACGATGCACGCCGGGCCGACGACCAAAAGCTCATGCTAGGGGAAAGCCCCGGCAAAAGCAAGATTTGCGCCTATTTTTTGTGCAGCGCAAAAGCCTGAAGTGAGCAGTCACTCCGGATCGGGGGCCCCGCGAGCCCGAGGCAGCACAGCCCCGGCCTGAGGCAGCACAGCCCCGGGCGAGCGCCGCCGCGGGTCGCGCCGCGGCGGCATGCCGCGTCGCGCCTCAGGCTCCGGCGTCGGGCCCGTTGGCTTCCAGGACGGTCAGTGCGGTCATGTTGACGATGCGCCTGACCGTGCTGGAGGCCGTGAGGATGTTCGCCGGACGCGCCGCGCCCAGCAGGATCGGGCCGATCGCCACGTTGTTGCTGGCCGCCGTCTTGAGCAGGTTGTAGGCGATGTTGGCGGAATCCAGGTTGGGGAACACCAGCAGGTTGGCCTCGCCGGACAGCGTGGTCTGCGGCAGCAGGCTGGTGCGCAGATTCGGGTCCAGCGCGCAATCCCCGTGCATCTCCCCATCCACCTCCAGCCCGGGGTCGCGCTGGCGCAGCAATTCCAGGGCCTCGCGCATTTTCACGGCACTGGGCGCGTTGCTGGATCCGAAGTTGGAGTGCGACAGCAGGGCCACCTTGGGCACGATGGCGAAGCGGCGAAGCTTTTCCGCCGCCATCAGCGTGATCTCGGCCAGCTGCTCGGCGCTGGGATCGACGTTGACATGGGTGTCCACCAGCATGATCTGGCGCCCTGGCAGGATCAGGCCGTTCATCGCCGCATAGGTATTCACGCCTGCGCGGCGCCCGATCACCTGGTCGATGTAGTGCAGGTGCAGCTGGGTGTTGCCCCAGGTGCCGCAGATCAGCCCGTCGGCCTGGCCCTTGTACACCATCATGCTGGAGATCAGGGTCAGGCGCCGGCGCATCTCGATCTTGGCGAAGGACGGCGTCAGCCCCTTGCGCCCGGCAAGCTGCTGGTAGGTCTGCCAGAAATCGCGGTAGCGCTCGTCGTGGTCGGTGTTGACCACCTCGTAGTGCTCGCCTTCGCGCAGGCGCAGCCCGAAGCGCTCGATGCGCTGCGCGATGACCGCCGGGCGCCCCACCAGGATGGGGCGCGCGAGTTGTTCGTCGACCACCACGCGCACGGCGCGCAGCACGCGCTCATCCTCGCCCTCGGCGTAGACGATGCGCTTTTTCGAGGCATGCCGGGCGATGGAGAAGATCGGGCGCATCATCGCGCCGGACTGGTACACGAACTGCTGCAACTGCTCGCGATAGGCCTCCAGGTCGGCGATCGGGCGGGTGGCCACGCCGCTTTGCGCCGCGGCGCGCGCCACGGCGGGCGCGATATGCAGGATCAGCCGCGGATCGAAGGGCTTCGGGATGAGGTAATCCCGCCCGAAGCCGGGTGAATTGCCTCCGTAGGCCGCCGCGACCACGTCGCTTTGCTCCATCTGCGCCAGCGCCGCGATGGCCTCCACCGCGGCGATTTCCATCTCGGTCGTGATGGTGGTGGCCCCACAGTCCAGCGCCCCGCGGAAAATGTAGGGAAAGCACAGGACGTTGTTGACCTGGTTCGGATAGTCCGAGCGCCCGGTGGCGATCACCGCGTCGTCGCGAACGGCCTGCACCTCTTCCGGCAGGATCTCCGGCACCGGGTTGGCCAGTGCCAGGATCAGCGGACGCGGCGCCATGGCGCGCACCATGTCCTGCTTGAGCACGCCGCCGGCCGACAGGCCGAGGAAGATGTCCGCGCCTTCGATCACGTCGCCCAGCTTGCGGGCCTCCGTGGGCTGCGCGTAGCGCTGCTTGTCGGGATCCATCAGCTCGGTGCGGCCCTCCCAGACCACGCCGGCGATGTCGCTGACCCAGATGTGCTCGCGCGGCATGCCCATGTGTTCGAGCAGGCGCAGGCAGGCCAGCGCGGCGGCGCCCGCCCCCGAGCACACCAGCTTGACGTCCTCGATGCGCTTGCCCACCACCTTGAGGCCGTTGCGCACGGCCGCGGACACGATGATCGCGGTGCCGTGCTGGTCGTCGTGGAACACGGGAATGCGCATGCGCGAGCGCAGCTCGCGCTCCACGCGGAAACATTCGGGAGCCTTGATGTCCTCGAGGTTGATGCCTCCGAAGGTCGGCTCCAGCGCGGCGATGATCTGGATCAGCCGCTCGGGATCCTTCTCGTTGACCTCGATGTCGAACACGTCGACGTTGGCGAACTTCTTGAACAGGACCGCCTTGCCCTCCATCACCGGCTTGGCCGCCAGCGGTCCGATGTCGCCCAGGCCCAGCACCGCCGTGCCGTTGGTGATCACCGCGACCAGGTTGCCGCGCGCGGTGTACCTCGCCGCAGTCCCCGGATCGGCGGCGATTTCCTCGCAGGCCGCGGCCACCCCCGGGGAGTAGGCCAGCGCGAGGTCGCGCTGATTGGACAGTTGCTTGGTCGGGGCGACGCTGATCTTTCCGGGAAGCGGATGCTCGTGGTATTCCAGGGCCGCTCGGCGCAGCTCGGCCTTGGCATCAGGATTCGACATGAAGGAGGTCTCCGAAACCATCGCCTGTTGTGCATTCGGGCGCATGCACGCGCGGAATCCGCCGGGCGGCTCCACCGTGCGCGCCGGCCGCGCACCCCATGGGCGCGACACCAGGCTTGGGCGGAATTCTAGGCCTCGCATCGCCCAGGGCCTTGGCGGAGCGGCGACAATACCCCCCATGGTCCAAGCCTCCGATGCCCACGCCGCTTCCGCGCCTCCTGCCAGCCCTGCCGGCGCCCGCGCCGGAGAGTTCGAGCTCATCGCGCGGTATTTCCGGCGTCCGTCCTCACGCGCCGTTCTGGGCGTGGGGGACGATTGCGCCTTGCTGCAGGCGGTGCCGCAGCAGCAATGGGCCGTATCCACCGACATGCTGGTGGAAGGGCGTCATTTCCTCGCCGGCACCGACCCCCGGCGCCTGGGCCATAAGGCGCTGGCGGTGAACCTGTCGGACCTGGCCGCCATGGGCGCGCAGCCGCACTCTTTCCTGCTCGCGCTGGCGCTTCCCGCCGCCGACGATGCCTGGCTTTCGGCCTTCAGTGCCGGGCTGTTCGCGCTGGCCGAGGCGCACGACATCGAGCTGGTCGGGGGCGACACCACGCGCGGCCCCCTCAACCTGTGCCTGACCGTGCTCGGCCTGGTGCCCCCCGGCGGGGCGCTGCGGCGCGACGCGGCCCGGGCCGGGGACGATCTGTGGGTCTCCGGCGTCCCCGGCGAGGCCCGGCTCGCGCTGGGCCATCTGCGTGGGGAATGGACGCTGGGGCCCGAGGCGCTGGAGCAGGTGCTGCCGCGCCTGGAGCAGCCCACGCCTCGCGTGGCCCTCGGGCTGGCGCTGCGCGGCCTGGCCCACGCCGCCATCGACGTGTCCGACGGGTTGCTGGGCGACCTGGCGCATGTGTTGCGCGCCAGCGGGGTGGGGGCCGAGGTCCTTGCGGACGCGTTGCCGCGCGGGGACGTGCTCGCAGCCCAGCCCGAGGCGCGGCGCCGCGCCTGCCAGCTCGCCGGCGGCGACGATTACGAGCTCCTGTTCACCGCCCCGCAGGCCCGGCGCGCCGACGTCGTGGCGGCCGCGGCGGCGACCGGCGTGCCGGTCAGCCGCATCGGCAGCGTGGACGGCGAGCCGGGGCTGCGCCTGCGCGACGCCGCGGGACACAGCATCCGCACCGCCTGGGCCTCCTTCGACCATTTCGCCCAGCCATGACCCAGCCCCCCCGCGCGGACTGGCGCTTCCTGCTCGCCAGCCCCTGGAATTTCCTGGCCATGGGTTGCGGCTCCGGCCTGTCCCCGGTGGCGCCCGGCACCGCCGGCAGCCTGTTCGGCTGGGCGAGCTGGCTGCTGCTGCAGCGGCTGTTGCCGCCGTGGACCTGGCCGCTGCTGCTGCTGGCCGGATTCGCCGGTGGCGTGTGGATCTGCGATCGCGCGGCGCGTGCCCTGGGATTGCACGACCCCGCGCCCCTGGTGTGGGACGAAATCGTCGCCATGTGGCTGGTATTGTGGGCGGCGCAATGGGGGGTCAAGGCCCTGAGCGGCGACGACGGCCTGCTGCCGTGGCCCCTGCAGCTGGCCGGCTTCGCGCTGTTCCGCCTGTTCGATACCCTCAAGCCCGGCCCCGTGGGCTGGGCCGATCGCAGGCTCGGCGGCGGCCTGGGCATCATGCTCGACGACCTCGTCGCGGCAGTGCTCAGCCTGCTGGGCCTGGCCCTGGGGCTCGTGGCCTGGACCTTCATCGAGATGCGCCTGCATGGAATCCGCCTTCCACTCTCCTGAGATCGGCCCCGCCGACGCCGGCTGGCAGGCCCTGCTGGGCGCCGCCGACGAACTCGGGCGCGCACTGGCCTCGCGCGGCTGGATGCTGGGCTGCGCCGAATCCTGCACCGGAGGAATGATCGCCACCGCCTTGACCTCGCTGCCGGGCAGCAGCCAGTGGTTCGAACGCTGCATGGTCACCTACAGCAACGCCGCCAAGACCGAGCTGCTGGGAGTGGATCCCGACATGCTGCGGACCCAGGGCGCCGTCAGCGAGGCCACCGCACTGGCCATGGCACGCGGCGTGCTGGCCCGCGCGCCGGTGCAGGCGGCACTCTCGGTCACCGGAATTGCCGGCCCGGGCGGAGGCAGCGCCGACAAGCCCGTGGGACTGGTCTGGTTCGGCTGGGCCTGGAACACTCCGCAAGGCGTGCTCGCGCAGGCCGAGTCGCGCTGCTGGCCCGGCGGACGCCACGCGGTGCGCATGGCCTCCGCGCAGCACGCGTTGCGCGGCATGCTGCTGCGCCTGGCATCCCCCTGCCCGCCACCGCAGGGCGACTGAGGGCCACGGCGGCGCCCCTTCCTACAATGTCGGGAATGAACACACCCTTCCAGACCCCCGCGCCGGCCGGCTCCAGCCCGCTCAGCGCCCTCTCCCCGCTCGACGGCCGCTACAGCTCCAAGGTCGACGCGCTGCGCGCGCATCTGTCGGAAAGCGCGCTGATGCGCTGCCGCGTGCAGGTCGAGATCGAGTGGCTGATCGCACTGTCCCAGGCGGGGCTGGCCGAGCTCGCGCCCATTCCCGCCGCGCTGCAGGCCGAGCTTCGCTCGCTTGCCGCCGGGTTCGGTGAGGCCGACGCGCAGGCCATCAAATCCATCGAGCGGGTGACCAACCACGACGTCAAGGCGGTCGAGTACTGGATCAAGGAGCGCCTGGGCGCCTGGCCGGAGCTCTCGCGCAGCAGCGAATTCGTGCATTTCGCCTGCACCTCCGAGGACATCAACAACACCGCGCACGGGCTGATGCTCAGCGGCGCCCGCGAGCAGGTGCTGGTGCCGGCCCTGCAAGGCGTGCTGGCGCGTCTGCGTCGCCTGGCGCTGGACCTGGCCGATGCGCCGATGCTCTCGCGCACCCATGGCCAGACCGCCAGCCCCACGACCCTGGGCAAGGAAATGGGCAATTTCGCCGCCCGCCTGCAAGGCGCGATCGCGAGGCTGCGCGCGGTCGAGCTGACCGCCAAGATGAACGGCGCCGTGGGCAACTACAACGCCCACCTCGCCGCCTACCCGGACGTCGACTGGGAGGGGCTCGCACGCGGTGTCGTGGAGCGCCAGCTGGGTCTGCGCTTCAACCCCTACACCATCCAGATCGAGCCCCACGACTGCATGGCCGAGTTGTTCGATGCCGTGGCGCGGCTCAATACGGTGCTGATCGACCTCAACCGCGATCTCTGGGGCTATATCTCGCTGGGCTACTTCCGCCAGCGCACCAAGGCCGGCGAGATCGGCTCGTCGACCATGCCGCACAAGGTCAACCCCATCGACTTCGAGAATTCCGAGGGCAACCTGGGAATCGCCAACGCGCTGCTGCGGCACCTGAGCGACAAGTTGCCCATCTCCCGCTTCCAGCGCGACCTCACCGACTCCACGGTGCTTCGCAACATGGGCGTGGCCCTCGGCCACGGGCTGCTGGCCTACGACAGCCTGCAGCGCGGACTGGACAAGCTCGAGCCGGATCTGCCGCGGCTCGCGCAGGACCTGGACGCCGCCTGGGAAGTGCTGGCCGAGCCGGTCCAGACGGTCATGCGCAGGCACGGCCTGCCCAATCCCTACGAGCAGCTCAAGGAACTCACCCGCGGCAAGGCCATCACCCGAGACATCCTGCGACAATTCATCGCCGGGCTTCCCTTGCCTCCGTCCGAGCGCGAGCGCCTGCTGGAACTCAGCCCCGGCAGCTACACGGGCAAGGCGGCCGAGCTGGCCCGCCGCATCGGTGGCGCGGACGATGCGCAGGCCGAGCCCAAGCCCCCCCTCACGCCAGCCGGGAAACGACCGTGACCAAACTCGTGGTGAAGTGGCTGCTGTCGGCCACCGCGCTGATGGCGGTGGCCTACCTGTACGGCGGGGTCGTCCTGTCGGGCTTCGCGGCCGCGCTGTGGGCTTCGCTGATCATCGGGCTGCTCAACAGTCTGGTACGTCCGGTGCTGCTATTGCTGACCCTGCCCATCACCGTGCTCACGTTGGGCCTTTTCTTCTTTGTCATCAACGCGGCCATGTTCTACGCCGCTTCGGGCCTGAGTGCGGGCTTCGAGGTGCGCGGCTTCGGCGCGGCGCTGATCGGCTCCCTGCTGTACAGCGTGGCCGGGCTGATCATCGACTCAGCGCTCGAGGGGCTGTTCCAGAACGGGCGCCGCTGAGGCGCTGCGCCTTCGCTGCGCCCGCCCAGCTCGCGCCATGGCGCGCAGCGCGCGCAGGCGGGCTCCCCGTGGCGGATGGGTCAGGAACATGCGCGACATGCCTCGGCGGCTCAGTGCTTCATCGAACATCAACTGGGCGCCAGCCGGGTAGCGCGCCGCCAGCCCGAACACCCCGGGCCCGCCAGCACGCAGGTGCAGTTGGCGCAGCGCCCGCGCCATCGCCTCGGGGTCCCCGCACAGCTGTGCGCCCAGACGGTCCGCCGCGAGCTCCTTGCTCGCCGATCCGCCCATGCGCACCAGCAGGGCCACCAGCGGTGCCAGCAGAAGCCACAAGGGAGAGGCCCAGGGCCCGGCCGTCACCGCCGCGTCGTCGGAAACCTGCGCGAAGCCGGCCTGGGCGGCTCCGGCGAGCAAGCCACCGGTCGCGGCCGCCAGGGTGGCGGGCAGCATGTCTCCGCGCAGAACATGGGCGAACTCGTGCGCCAGCACGGCGCGCAACTCGCGCTCGTCCAGCGCCTGAAGGATGCCGCTGGTCAGCACCAGCGAGGCGCGCTGCGCACAGCACCCCGTGACGAAGGCGTTGGGGGAGGGCTCGTCGAGCACGAACACCCGCGGCAGCGGCAGGTCGGCACGATGCGCAAGTTCGCGCACCATGGCCAGCAGGTGCGGCGCGTCCCGCGCATCGACTTCGCGTGCGCGATACAGGTGCAATACCACGGGCGTGCAATACCGCCAGGCCGCGGCAGCGGCCAGCAGCGCGAGCGCGGCGCCCGGCACCCAATCGCCGAGCCACCAGCCGAGCAAGGCTGCCGGCCATGCCACGACGCCCAGCAACGCCAACGTGCGCAGCAGGTTCGACATGCGCGGAATCCAGGCTGGAGGAATTACCTTTTGAAACACAGGTAACGCATGCTAGCGTATCCAGGCGGCACGCACCACCCGCAGGCCCTCGAAGCCCATGACCCTGATTCGGGGGAAAGGCCACTACGAGCCCGGCAGGACCTCGCAGGCGAAGCGGTCTCCGGCCCGCACTGGCAGGCCCCGCAGCAGCGCGGCCGCATCGACCGGCGTGCCTCCGGCACGCTGCAGACGGGTCAGCACCAGCGAGCCTTCGCCGCAGGCGATCTCGATGCCGGCGGCGTCCGCGCGCAGAACCTGGCCCGGCTCGGCGCCCGCGTCGGCATGGCCCAGGCGGGCGGCATGGACCTTGAGCTGCGCATCTCCCACGCGGGTGCGCGTGCCCGGCTGCGGCTCGAAGGCCCGGATGCGCCGCTCCAGCTCGACCGCGGGGCGGCGGTAATCCAGCCAGGCCCCGGCCTTGTCGATCTTGGCCGCGTAGGTGGCGCCGTCATTGGGCTGCGCCGTAGGTTCGGCCACCCCCTGCCGCAGGTCGAGCAGCACCTGCAGAAGCAGCCGCGCACCCAGCTCGGCCAGGCGATCGTGCAGCGTGGCCGCGGTGTCCTCCGCAAGGATGGGGGTCTCCTCCATCCGATACACCGGTCCGGTGTCCAGTCCGGCCTCCATGTGCATGATGCTGACCCCCGACAGCGCATCGCCTGCCTCGATGGCGCGCTGGATGGGCGCTGCCCCGCGCCAGCGAGGCAGCAGCGAGGCGTGGATGTTCAGACAGCCCAGGGGCGGCAGATCCAGCACCCACTGGGGCAGCAACAGGCCGTAGGCCACCACCACCAGCACGTCCGGCGCTGCGCGGCGCAGCGCCTCGCGCGCCAGCCGGGCATCCTCCGGAAAACGGCCATCCAGGCGCAGGCCGCGGGGCTGCGCCAGTTCCAGCGCATGCTCCAGCGCGACGCGCTTGACCGGGCTGGCCTGCGGGTGCAGTCCCCGGCCGGCCGGGCGATCCGGTTGGGTGAGCACCAGCGGAACCTCGTAGCCGGCCCGCAACAGCGCCCTCAGCGCCAAGGCGGCGAATTCGGGGGTACCGGCGCAGGCCACGCGCAGCCCGCCCGAAGCCGCGGGGCCTGGTTCCCCCGCTACGGCAGCGGTTTCGGCCACGGCCTCACGCCGCCTCGGTCTCGCGCTGTCGCTTGCGCATGCGCACCTTGATGCGGCTGCGCTTGAGCGCGGAAAGGTAGTCGACGAACACCTTGCCCTCGAGATGGTCCATTTCGTGCTGCACGCAGACCGCGAGCAGACCGTCGGCGTCGATCTCGAAGCTCTCGCCCCGGGCATCCAGCGCGCGCACGCGGATCTGGTCCGGGCGGGTCACCTTGTCATAGATCCCGGGCAGGGACAGGCACCCCTCCTCCCATTCCTTGGAGTCGGCGCTTCGCTGAACGATCTGCGGGTTGATCAGCACCATCGGCTGGTCGCGCTGCTCGGAGGTGTCGACGACGATGATGCGTTCATGGATGTCCACCTGCGTGGCCGCCAGACCCACGCCCTTCGCCGCGTACATGGTCTCGAACATGTCGGCCACGATGGCGCGCACGCGATCGTCGACCTGGGCCACCGGCTTGGCCACCGTGTGCAGCCGGGGATCGGGATATTGGAGGATATTCAACAAGGCCATGGCGGGCTCCGATGCATCGAATGCCATGCACCGTCCCCTGTCCGGGGCGCGGCATTCATGCAACTTCGCGTGGGGTCAATCTGGGGTTTTGATTGCGACGGGCGCGGATTTATGGAGA
>JAKBBP010000020.1:18180-46330 GCA_021808445.1 Pseudomonadota bacterium | reverse complement strand
CGGATGGTTCGCCCGCAGCTATCCCGCGGTCAGGCTGCGCATGGACGCCCCGGTGGTCGTGGACCGCGACATCTTCAGCGCGGGCGCGATGAGCGCGCACACGGAACTGGCGCTTGCCCTGGTACGGTATTTCGCGGGCGAGGAATGGGCGCAGATCGGCACCAACGCCCTGGTCTACGAACCCACGCGGTATCAGCAATCCGGAATTCACCTGTCGGGCGTGACGTCGGTGACCCGTGATAGCGTGGTCCACAAGGCCAGGCAGTGGATCGAACACCATGCGCACGAGCCGTACGACCTGGACGCGCTCGCCAAGGTCGCGTCGGTCAGCACGCGCACGCTGCTGCGGCATTTCCGGGAGGTGGTCGGGATGAGTCCTCAGCGCTACCTGCAGAAGCTGCGGGTCGAGCGTGCCCGGCAGTTGCTGGAGGTCACCATGATGGACCTGGAGAGCATTCTCGAACATTGCGGTTATCGGGACGGTAGTGCCTTCCGGCGCCTGTTCCAGCGCGAGACCGGCCTGTCGCCGTCCCAGTACCGGGCCCGCTATGCGGTGCGGGCCTCGCGGCGCTGGTGGCGCGTCGAGCCTTGAGGCCGGAGCGCTTCGACAAATCCCCGGTACACACGCCTATTGACAAGGGATTTGGTTGCGAATCAACATACTTCAAGTCGCAACCAGAAGCTGGGCTCGACCTCAGGCGTCAAGAGCCCTTCGATGACCCTTACATGGAGCCGTGAATTGAAACTCTCGTCCCTGATTCAAGGCCTGGCCCTCGGGCTGGTGCTCACCGCCGGTGTCACGCTGGCCGCGCAGGCCGGTGAACTCGATGCCATCAAGCATCGCGGCACCCTGATCGTGGGCGTGAAGGCGGATTACCCGCCCTTCGGGTTCCGCGCGCCGGATGGCAGCATCCAGGGCATCGAGCCCACGCTGGCCGCCCAGGCCGCCAAGAAGCTCGGGGTCAAGGTGGAATACGTGCCGGTCACGGCGTCCAACCGCATGCAGTTCCTCGAACAGGGCAAGATCGACCTGCTGATCGCCACCATGAACGTGACGCCCGAGCGCGCCAAGGACGTGTGGTTCGTCGAGCCCTACTACTACGCGTCGGGCTACAACGTGATGCTGTCCGACAAGGTCAAGGCGCACCAATGGTCCGACCTCAAGGGGCAGTCGGTCTGCGGCATCCAGGGCACCTACTACAACAAGGATTCCGAGCAGAAGTACGGTGTGCACATCGTCGCGTTCACGGGAACCGCGGAGGCCCTGACGGCCCTCAAGCAGGGCCGCTGCATCGGCTTCATCTTTGACAACACCTTCATCCAGGGCAAGCTGCTCGACAAAGAGTGGAGCGGCTACGACATGCCTCTGGAGACCCTCGACGCCAAGCCCTGGGGCATGGCCACGCGTCTGGGCGACAAGGACTTCCACGCCTTCATGAACCAGATGTCGCGCGACTGGGCGCGAAGCGGCGAGGTGCTCAAGCTCGAGACCCAGTTCGGGATCACCCAGCATTCGGCCTACGTGGAGAAGCTGCACGAGCAGTACAAGAGCGCGAAGTGAGAACCCCGCGCCCTGATCGCATGGCGAACGGCCTGCGCCTTCCCTCGGGGCGCATGCTGCCGCCGGCGGGAGCCCCGCGGCCTGCGGGGCCTGCTCCTTCTCACGCGTGATGAACGAGATCGTCGCCTGGTTCCGCCACCTCTCCCAGACGAGCGGAATCAATCTCACCATCGTCTACGACCCCTTCGACCGGGCCAGGTTCCTGCATGGCTTCCTGGTGACGGCGGAGCTCTCGGTGGTCTGCGTGCTCGGTTCCGTGATCGTGGGGGTCGTGGGAGCCTGGCTCCAGGGCTCGAGGATGGTGTGGACCCGTCGCATCGTGCAGGGCTACATCCAGCTGTTCCGGAACACGCCCCCGCTGGTGCAGATGTATTTCTTCTATTTTGGCGTCAGCAACCTGCTGCCCAAGACCACCAACGCCATCGGGCTGCCTCAACCCCTGGTCAGTGGTTTCGTCTGGGCCTGTATCTCCCTGACCTTCTTCGCCGGGGCCTTCAACGTGGAGATCTTCCGCGCGGGGATCGAGGCGGTGCCGTCGGCCACCATCGAGGCCGCCGAGGCGCTGGGCTACACGCGCCTGCAGTCCTACCTCCACATCGTGCTGCCGCTGGCGCTGCGCGTGAGCCTTCCGGCCCTGAACAACAACCTCGTGAACCTGATCAAGACCACCACGCTGGCCTATGCGATCGCCGTGCCCGAGCTCCTGTATGCCTCGGCGCAGATCTGGTCGGATGCCTCCAACGTCACGGTGATGATGATCGTGTTGCTGTTCGCCTACGTGGGGCTCGTCGGGGTGCTGGTGTACCTGATGCACAGGCTCGAACACCGCCTGCGCCTGCCGGGCTACACGCGATGAACACGCCCACGACACAGACCGGCAAGCCGCTGCCCGTGCTGGCGCCGCGCGCCGAGGTGCTCGCGGGCACGCAGCCCTGGCAGGCGCCGAGACTGCGCCTGTGGCATGGAGTCGCGCTGGTGCTGCTGGTGCTGGTCGGCAGTGGCGTGGCCGATGCCGCCGCCACGCCGCAACAGGCGGGCGTGCTGGCCGTTCTGGTGCGCTGGACCCCGCTGTTGCTCCGGGGCTTCGGCTTCAACATCCTGATCAGCTTTCTGTCCATGGGCCTGGGCACGCTGCTGGGCGTGGCGCTGGGCCTGGGCCTGATCTCGCATCAGGCTGGAGCGCGACGCCTGGCCTGGGTGCTCACCCAGTTCTTCCGCAACGCGCCGTGGCTGGTGCTGCTGTTCTTCGCCATTTTCCTGATTCCCTTCCAGCTACGGGTCGGGGGGCTGACCATTCCGCTTCCCGGCTGGTTCAAGGCCGTGGTCGGGCTGAGCCTGCCGGTGATGGCCAACGTGGCGGAGATCCTGCGCGGAGCCGTGGCCTCGATTCCCTCGGGCCAGTGGGAGGCTGCGGAATCCCTGGCGTTCAGCCGGCGGCAGCAACTGTGGCTGGTCATCCTGCCCCAGTGCGTCAAGCGCATGCTGCCGCCGTGGATGAACCTGTATTCGATCCTCACCACCTCGACCGTGCTCGCGTCCATCGTGGGGGTCAACGAGGTCATGACCCTGGCGTCGCAGGTGACCGCGGCGGAGGGCGGGCGCACCGACATCCTGGCCCCCCTGTATGGCTACATCATGCTGTGGTTCTTCGCGTACTGCTATCCCATCGCCCGCTACACGGTTCGTCTCGAGCGCCGTTTCGCGGTGAAGATCTGAGTGTGCCTTCCATGACCATCTCCGATGAACTCGCCGTCGTCATCCAGGACCTGCGCAAATCCTATGGCGACACGGAAGTCCTCAAGGGCGTGTCGCTCACGGTGAGAAAGGGGGAGGTGGTCTGCATCATCGGGCCCTCGGGATCCGGCAAGTCGACCCTGATCCGTTGCATCAACGCGCTGACCCCCTTCGACAGTGGCTCGATTCGCGTCTTCGACATCGACGTGCATGATCCTCGGCTGGACAAGCTCGCCCTGCGCAGGCGCGTGGGCATGGTGTTCCAGCAGTACAACCTGTTCCCGCATCGAACCGCGCTGCAGAACGTCATGATGGCACCCATCCATGTGCTGGGCCAGGATCGTCGGCAGGTCGAGCAGAGAGCCTTCGCCTTGCTGAAAAAGGTTCGTCTGTCCGGTCGCGAGCATGCCTACCCTGGGGAGATGTCCGGCGGGCAGCAGCAGCGCGTGGCCATTGCGCGTTCGCTGGCCATGAACCCCGACGTCATGCTGTTCGACGAAGTCACGGCGGCGCTGGATCCGGAAACCGTGGGAGAGGTGCTGCTGACCATCAAGGAGCTGGCGGCGGATGGCATGACCTGCATCCTGGTCACCCATGAGATGGGCTTCGCCCGCGAGGTGGCGGACCATGTGTACTTCACGGACCGGGGGGTGATCGTCGAGCACGGTCCGCCCTCGGAATTGTTCGGCGCGCCCAAGGACCCGCGGACCCGGGAGTTTCTGGGCAAGGTGATGTAGCGTCGGGAATCCGGCGCGGTCCTCAGTCGGGGCGGGCGCCCGGCAGCGAGACCACGACCTTTCTGGCGGAGACCCCCTGGCGCAGCATGGCCATGGCCTCGGGAATGGCCGCGAGGCCGCTGCCGGCCACCAGGGGTTGCGGCGCCGGCCGGAAGCTGCCCGAGGCCAGCGCCGGCTCCAGGAAGTCCTCGAACAGCCGACTCCCCCAGGGATCCTCGACCACGGAGCTTCCCCAGATGGCGCTGGTGCCCACCCCGCTGCGGCGTGCGCGCAGGGCCAGCCTCGCGAATCCCAGGCCCATGCGAGCCAGCCGGCGCAGCTTCCAGCCCAGCTGCCTGTCCAGAGGGGCATCCACGAGGGAGACAGGGGTGCTGGCCATGGCCACCTTCCGGGGGCCGGGGCAGCGTGCGGCCACGTCGATGCAGGCGCCTGCCGCTCCGACGGCCAGGCACAGCACGCCCGCGAGCCGGCGCCCGTCCAGCGCCTGCACGATCCGCTCGAGTGCCGCGGGGTCACGGTAATCGACGCAAGCGCCCGCGCCCAGCCGGCGCGCGTGCTCGAACTGCCGTGCCGAGCAGGTCGCGATGACGGCATAGCCGGCGGCGGCCGCGAGCTGGACCGCGCAACTGCCCACACTGGTCGAGGCGCCCCACACCAGCACCGCTTCGTCCGGCGCTTGTCCGGGCGGTGCGACCGAGGGATGGCGCAGGCCGAGATGCCGGGCCAGGAACAGGCCGCAGGCGGCCGTGGCGAAGGCCAGGGGCAGCACGGCTGCCTGTTCGAAGGCCAGCTCCGGCGGGATCCGCGCGGCGCAGGCCTCGCGCAGGATGACTCGCTCCTGGAACGCGCCCTCGGCGCCGCGATTTGCCGTCTTTTCCACGCCGAGGGCCAGGCCGACCACGCGATCGCCGGGGGCGAAGCGCGACACGCCCGGGCCCACGGCCACCACCTCGCCGCAGAGGTCCGAACCCAGTACCGCCGGGTAGCGCAGCCAGGGTGTCACCACGCTTCCCAGCGACTGCACGATGCCATCGAAGGGGTTGATGGCGATGGCGCGGTTCTGCACCAGGATCTCGCCGGGGCCGGGCGGCGTCGACGCGGCCTCGCCTAAGGCGAGTGCCTGTCGGGGCGCTCTCAGCCAGGCGGCATGGTGGGTGGAAGGGGGCATGGGGGCGGATCGAAGGAAGTGCTGTCGAATTGGCCCGTCAGTGCGCGGCCACGCGGTGAGCGATGTTCGCGCAGCGTTCGCGCGCCATGCGCACGAAGGCGCTGGCCGGGGCTGACAGCGCGGCTTCGTCGCGCATGACCAGGAGCAGCCCCCGACGCGTGGGCATGCCGCTCAAGCGTCGGAGCGCCAGGCCCATGGACTTGACGTGCGGTGCGGCGCCGGCCCTGGGAAGGATGCCGATGCCCAGGCCGGCCGCGATCATGCGGCAGACCTCGTCGAAGCCGCGCACCTGCACCCGGATGCGCAAGCTCAGCCCCTTGGCCGCGGCGGCGGAGGCTACCTGGCGCATCAGCGAGGTGGCGCGGCTCAGGCCGACGATGTCGTGGTCCAGCACGTCCTCCATCGGCACCAGGTCGCGCCCGGCCAGCGCATGCGCGGCGGGAAGCACCAGCACGAGTTCGTCGCTGTCGCAGGGCAGCGAACGCAACTCGCCCAGGGGCGTGTTGTTGCCGATGATGCCCAGCTCGGCATTGCCGCGGGTGACCGCGCGCACCACCTCCTCGCTGAGGGCGTCTTCCAGGTCGAGCATGACCGCGGGGTAGGCGTCCGAGTAGCGTGCCAGCAACTGGGGCAGGAAACCCGTGAAGGCGGAGGTGTTGGCCCACAGGCGCAGGTGTCCCCCGGCGCCACGGTGGTAGTCGACCATGGCCATCGAGAGCTGCTCGGTGCCGGCCACGATTCCGATGGCGTAGCGCAGGAAGGTCAGACCCGGGGCGGTGGGTGTCACCCCCTTCTTGCTGCGCTGCAACAGAACGCTTCCGATATGACTTTCCAGAGCGGCAAGACGCTTGCTGGCCGCCGGCAGGCTGAGGGACATGCGCTCGGCGCCCAGGGTCAGGCTGCCGGTCTCCACCGCCGCGACGAACAGTCGCAGGGTGGTGAGATCGAAGCGGGCCGGGTTGATGGCGCGTTCCATGCGCGGTTTGACTTGAACAGAGGTTAAGGATAAGTCAACGAGTTTCGAATCCACAAGGAAGTGGCGCGCCTAAGCTGTGCCCTCGACCCCGATGGCGCTCGCCGGTGGAGCCTGGCGCCCGAGCAGGGATCATGACTCACCGCGACAGGAGGAGCACGATGGAGACGAGAGACACAGCGACCCTGGGGGCCGCGCCGGTGCGTTGGAGCACCGGCCTGACGGCCATGCACTGGCGGGTGCTCACGGGGGGATTCCTCGGCTGGGTGTTCGACGGCTACGAGGCGATCGCGCTGATCATGGTGCTGGGGCCGATGCTGCACGCGCTGCTGGCCCCCGCGCAACTGGCCTCCTTCCCCGTGTACGCGGGCACGGCCATCGGCATCACCCTGCTGGGTTGGGGCCTGGGCGGGCTGGTCGGCGGAGTGCTGGCCGACTACATCGGGCGCAAGCGCATGATGCTGTGGTCGGTGTTCCTGTACGCCGTCTTTTCCGGGCTGACTGCTTTCGCCGACAGTTTCGTGATGCTGTGCGCGCTGCGCTTTCTCACCGGGCTGGCCCTGGGCAGCGAGTGGAGCACGGGCATTTCCCTCCTGGCGGAGACCTGGCCGCAGCACGCGCGCGCGAAGGGCGCCGGTTTCCTGCAGTCGGGCTTCGGCTGGGGAACCCTGCTGGCTTCGGTGGCCTGGTATGTGCTGTCGATCACCCATCCGCTGGGCGCCCAGAGCTGGCGACTGATGTTCGTGCTGGGTGCCTTGCCGGCGCTATTCGTGTTGTACCTGCGCCGCGGCGTGGAAGAGTCGGAGAAATGGCGTGAGGCCGTACGCGCGCGCCGCTGGGGGCCCACCGAGCAGGCGACGGGGCCGGCCGCGACCGGCGCGCAGCGCCCCTTCTCGCTGATGCAATTGTTCCGCGACCCCGCGGCCCGACGCCGCACCGTGATCACCACCGTGCTGTCCATCGTCACCACCACCGGATGGTGGGCCATCTCGAGCTGGCTGCCCATCTTCACCATCGGGCTGGCGAAGGCGCAGGGGCTTGCGGGCGCCCCCGTCTGGGGCGCGCGCGTTTCCATCTCCTACACCGTCGGAGCCATCATCGCCTACATGATCGCCGGGTTCATCGCCGACGCCATCGGACGCCGCCTGTTCATGTTCCTGACCTTCGTGGGCTGCCTGGTGACCACCGTGATCACCTACAAGTACACCCATACCGTGGGCGCGATGATGGTGATCGCGCCGATCAATGGATTCTTCACCCTGGGTTGCGCCTATGTCTGGATGGCCATCTATCCGGTGGAGCTGTTCACTTCGACCGTGCGCTCCACGGCCATCAGCGTGGTGTTCAACGCCGCACGCCTGATCGCCTGGGTGTTCCCGATCATCGCCGGAACCCTGATCCGCTCCTTCGGGGGCATCAGCCAGGCGGCACTCATCATCGGCCTGGTCTACCTGCTGGGCCTGGTGCTGCCGTGGATGCTTCCCGAGACCGTGAAGACCGGACTTCCCGACTGAGAACCCGGGCGTGCGCGCAGCGTGTTCCGAACCCAGGGCCCCCATGCTCGATTCCCTGCGAAACCGACGCGTGTACATCCAGGAGGTCGCGCCTCGCGACGGCCTGCAGATGGAGAGCGTGTTCGTGCCCACCGAGGCGAAGATCGCCCTCGTCGACGCGCTGTCGCGCACCGGACTGGCGAAGATCGAGGTGACTTCCTTCACCTCGCCCAGGGCCATCCCGGCCCTGGCCGATGCTGCCGAGGTGATGAAGGGCATCGCGCGCGTCCCCGGCGTCGACTATGCGGCGCTGGTGCCCAACGCGAAGGGCGCCGAGCGCGCACTGGCCTGCGGCGTCGATGAGCTCAACGTCGTCCTGTCGGCCAGCGACAGCCACAACCGCGCCAACCTGCGCATGGACCGGGAGCGCTCGCTGGGGCAGTTCGCCGACATCGTGGGCCTGGCGCGCGGTTCGGCCGCCGTGCATGCCTCGCTGTCGACCGCCTTCGGCTGTCCCTTCGAAGGCCTGTACGAGCCGGCGCAGGTGCTTCCGTGGGTGGACCGGATCGCCGACCTGGGCATCGAGCGCCTGAGTCTTTGCGACACCACGGGCATGGCCGATCCGGCACGCGTGTACGCGCTATGCGTGGCCGTGCGCGAGCGTCACCCCGGGATGGCGCTGACCGCGCATTTCCACGATACCCGCGGCATGGGGCTGGCCAACGTGCTGGCGGCCCTGGAGTGTGGCATCGATCGCTTCGACGCATCGCTGGGCGGCCTGGGGGGCTGTCCCTATGCCCCGGGCGCCAGCGGCAATGTGTGCACCGAGGACATGGTGCACATGCTGCAGCAGATGGGGCTGGACACGGGGGTGGACCTGCCGGCCCTGCTCGCCTGCTCGCGCTCCCTCCCGGGCCTGGTCGGCCACGACACGCCCGGCCAGGTGGTCAAGGCCGGTCCCTCCAGCCGGCTCCACCCGCTGCCCGCCCAGAACCCGGAGACGGGGGCGGCCGGTGCGTCGAGTCGCCGTTGAGCGTACCCGCGCGCAGCGCGAGCCTCGCGATGAACCAGCCGAGCCCCTTCGGTACCGACATCCTGCCTGAAAGGCCCACCATGACTTCTTCCCTGTTCCAGCCCATCCGGCTCGGCGAGCTCGAGCTTTCGAATCGCATCGTCGTCGCACCCATGTGCCAGTATTCCGCCATCGAGGGCTGCGCCACCGACTGGCACCTCATGCACCTCGGGCAACTGGCGATCTCGGGTGCCGGGCTGATGCTCCTGGAGGCCACCGCGGTCGAAGCCGAGGGACGCATCACGCCCAGCGACCTGGGGCTGTGGAGCGATGCCAACGAGGCGGCGCTGGGCCGGGTGCTGCAGGCCGTGCGGGCGCATGCGCCGATCCGCGTCGGCATCCAGCTGTCCCACGCCGGGCGCAAGGCCTCGAGTCGCGTGCCCTGGGAGGGAGGCTCGCTGCTGCGTCCGGAGGATGGCGGCTGGCCCTGCCTGGCGCCGTCGGCCGTTCCCCATGGAGCCGACGAGCCGGCGCCGCTCGAGCTCGATGGGCCCGGGCTGGCGCGTATCCGCGAGGGTTTCGTGGCCGCGGCGCGGCGAGCCGCGCGCCTGGGTCTGGAGGTGATCGAACTGCACGCCGCCCATGGCTACCTGCTGCACCAATTCCTGTCGCCTCTGTCCAACCGGCGCGCCGACGCCTACGGCGGAGCGCTGGAAAACCGCATGCGCTATGTGCTGGAGGTGTTCGAGGCGGTGCGCGCTGCGACTCCCGCGTCGGTGGCCGTCGGCCTGCGTCTGTCGGCCAGCGACTGGGTCGAAGGCGGCTGGGACCTGGCCTCGAGCGTGGTCCTGTGCCAGGAACTGGAGCGCCGGGGCTGTGCCTACGCGCACGTGTCCAGCGGCGGACTGTCGCCCCTGCAGGCGATTTCCGTGGGGCCCGGCTACCAGGTGGGCTTCGCCGAGGAGATCCGGCGCCATGTGCGCATGCCTGTGATCGCGGTGGGTCTGATCACCCAGCCCGAGCAGGCCGAGGCCATCATCGCCGAGGGGCGGGCCGACATGGTGGCACTGGCCCGCGCGATGCTCTACGACACACGCTGGCCCTGGCACGCCGCGGCGGCGCTCGGAGCGCAGGTGGTGGCGCCGCAGCAGTACTGGCGTTGCCAGCCCTCCACCCACAAGGGTCTTTTCGGGGCCACGCGCATGGGCCAGCGCTGAGAGCCTGGCGGCCGCAGGCGTTGCCGGGGCGGGGCGCCGCGGCCTACCATCGCGCACATCGAAAGACCACGGCACGGCGCCGTGCTCGAGGATCATGCGATGGCCACCCGCAGAACCGTACCGCCGCGTGCGCCCGCCGCGGCTGCCGCCCCCGCCCCGGCGCGTATCGCCACGCCGGCCGAGCTGGGCGACTACTGGGTGGATGCCGCGCAGCGCACTGCGCTGTTCTTCGAGGCCCTGCTCGAGCGGGGCAATGCCTATCGGGAGCATCTGGAACGCGGGACCCCGGCGCTGCTGAAGTTCGAGCATGAGCTGGTGCTCGACGCAGCGACCTTCGAGCGCCCCTGCAACTATGCGCTGCTGCGGGTGATTCCGCCCGAGGATCTGCCGGCGCGCGAGGACCGCCGCCCGCTCGTGGTGGTCGATCCCCGAGCCGGTCACGGGCCGGGTATCGGCGGCTTCAAGAACGATTCCGAGGTGGGCGTGGCCATGCGCGCCGGCCACCCGGTGTATTTCGTGACCTTTCGGCCCCAGCCCGAGGAGGGGCAGACGCTGTCGGACGTGATGCATGCCCAGGCGCGTTTCCTGGAGACCGTGATCGCCCGCCATGCGCATTGTCCGGACAAGCCGGTGATCGTGGGCAATTGCCAGGCGGGCTGGGCGATGATGGCCCTGAACGCCACGCGGCCCGAGCTGTTCGGCCCCTTGATGGTGGTGGGTGCACCCCTGTCCTACTGGGCGGGCGGCTCCAGGCTCAACCCCATGCGCTACGCGGGGGCCGCGCTGGGCGGCACCTGGCTGGCCTCGCTGGCCGCCGACCTGGGGGCCGATCGTTTCGATGGAGCCCACCTGGTGGACAACTTCGAGAAGCTGAATCCGGCCAACACCTGGTGGAGCCGCTACTACAAGCTCTGGTCCGAGGTGGACAGCGAGGCGCCCCGCTTCCTGGACTTCGAGCGGTGGTGGGGGGGCTATTTCCGCATGACCGGCGCCGAGATCGAGACCATCGTCGAGGACCTGTTCGTGGGCAACAAGCTGGCGCGGGGAAAGGTCCTGGACGCGGGGCGCCCCATCGATCTGCGTGCCATCCGCTCGCCCGTGGTGGTGTTTGCCTCGCACGGGGACAACATCACGCCGGTACCGCAGGCGCTGAACTGGATCATCGACACCTGGGGCGACGAGCGTGCGATCGCAGCGGCCGGTCGCACCATCGTCTACGTGCTGCATGAAAGCGTCGGGCACCTCGGCATCTTCGTCGGTGGCGAGGTGGCGCGCAAGGAGCACGACCAGCTCGTGAGCTCGCTGGACGTGATCGAGAGCCTGCCACCAGGTTTGTATGAAATGAGGCTCCAGGCCAAGGATGGCGTGGACGTGCAACGCTGGGACCGCCTGGAGCCGGGCGATTACAGCGTGCATTACGAGCATCGCACCATGCAGGACATCCTGGCGCTCAATCCCGAGGGACGCGAGGAGGAAGCGCTGTTCTCCACCATCGCCAAGGTGTCGGAGTTCAACGCGCAGTGGTACAAGGCCTGTCTGCGCCCATGGGTGCGGGCCGCGTCGAACCGTGCCACCGGCGATGCCCTGGGTCATCTGCATCCGCTGCGCCTGCAGCGCGAGCTGTTCAGCGACGCCTCGCCTGTCGCTCCCGCGATCCGGCGCCTCGCCCGCCAGGCCCGCGCAGTGCGCAGGCCCGCGCAGTCCGACAATCCGCTGCTCGACGCGCAACGGCGCCTGGACGCAAGCCTGCGCGCCGGCCTGGAAGGCCTGCGCGAGCTGCGCGATGGTCTGGCCGTCGCCTGGGCGCGCCAGTTGTACGGACCCTCCGGGCTCGGCCGCTGCTTCCCCCCCGACGCGCCCGACGCCGATGAGGCGCAGGCGCGCGCGCTGGAGCAGATCGGGCGGGCGCGCGCGCAGGCGCTGGAACAGGTGGAGCAGGGGGGGTTCGCCGAGGCCGTGTGCCGCATCGTGCTGGCCGGCATGGCCTCCATCGGGGCCTTCGAGCGGCGCAGCCTGCGCCTGGCGCGACTGCTGACGCGGCTACCCGCGCAGGGGCGTGGTGGCGTTCCGGTGTCCATCGACTGGACCCGCCTGCTCAAGGAACAGGCGCGCATCACCGCGGTGGCGCCCGTCGAGGCGCTCAACGCGATCGAGCGCATGCTGCCGGACCGGACCAGCCGCGAGCGCGCGCTGGCGCTGGCGGCGGCGGTCATGATGATCGAGCCCACGCTGGCCAATCCACGCTCGGAGATCATCGAATTCCTCATGGACACCCTGGGGGCCGATCCGCAGCGTGTGATCGCGCTGGCGCGCAAGCTGACCGGCGCGCTGGAGGCGCCCACGCCCGGTCCGCGGCCGCAGCGGCAGGCGCGCCGGCGCCGCCCGGGCCCCGTGGTCTGAGCGAATCGCAAGCCCACCGGGAACCCTGATGCTGACCCTCCGAAGCCTGCTGGACCAGCCCCACAAGCTACCCACCGTGCCCAAGGTCGCGCAGGAGCTGATTCGCAGTTTCAGCGACGAGCAGGTCTCCTTCGCCCAGGTGGCCGCACAGATCTCGGCCGATCCCGTGCTCAGCGCCAAACTGCTGCGCCTGGCCAATTCTGCCTATTTCCATTTCCCCCGCACCATCGGCTCCATCGACGACGCCTTGCGCATGCTGGGTTTCGTGATGGTGCGCAACCTGGTGCTGGGCCATGGCATGGCCGCCGCGTTTCGCAAGACCCCGGGTGTGGATCTTCCCGCCTTCTGGCGCTACAACCTGTACGTCGCATGCGCGGCCCGCTGGCTGGCCGCCGAGGCCCAGGCGCCGTCCGATGCGGCCTTCACCGTCGGGCTGATGCACGGCATCGGCCAGTTGCACCTGCACGCCGCGGCGCCCGAGGCGATGGCCCCGCTGGACAGGAAGATGCCTGTGCTGGAAGCCGGGCGGGCCGAGATCGAACGCCGGGAGCTGGGTTTTCACCATGGTGACGTGGCCGCGGAGCTGGCGCGCCTGTGGCGCTTCCCCGAGCTCATGGTCGTCGCGCTGCGCCAGGCGCCGATGCCGCTGGAGGGTCGGGAGTTCTCCGACGCCGCGGCCTGCGTGCATCTGGGCGCATGGCGCGCTCGCGCCGAATGGCACGGCTGGGCCGCCGAGGAGCGCGCTGCCGCATTCCCGGCGGTCGTGGGGCGGCGCCTGGGCCTCTCGCTGGACGTCATCGAGGCGCGCATGCCCGGACTCGCCGAGCTGACGGAGGGCCTGCGGGCCATGCTGGAGTGAGGCGGGGAGGGTGCGCGCGGGGACCGACACCCGCAACGGCTCCCCGGATTCAGCCGGGGGCGCTGCGGTAGGGTTCCTCGAAAGGCCGGAAATCATGCTCCGCGACGGCCTGCGCTTCCCATGCGCGCACCGAAGCCAGCGCGAGCACGCGCCCGACGTAGGCCTCGGCCTCGGCACCCAGGGGCAACGCATAGGTCCGCAGGCGCATGCACACCGGCGCGAAGAAGGCATCCGCGTTGCTGAAGGCCCCGAACAGCATCGGGCCGCCGTGCTCGGCGAGGGAGGCGGTCCACAATTGCTCGATGCGAGCCAGGTCGTCGCGCACGCCGGGTGCGTCGCGCCAGATGTCGCGCCCCACCTCGGGCAGACGGGCTTCCACATTCATGGGACAGCGCGAGCGCAGGGCTTCGAAGCCGCTGTGCATTTCGGCGCACAGGCTCCGGGCCCGCGCGCGGCCTCGCGCATCCGTCGGCCACACGCCGGGGTGGGACTCGTGCAGGTACTCCGCGATGGCCAGGGTGTCCCAGACCAGAAAGCCCTTGTCAACGAGCAGGGGTACCTTGCCCGCGCCGCCCACGCGCCGCAGCTCGGACTTGAAGCCCGAGTCGGGCTCGAAGCCGTCGAAGCGCACCACTTGCTCCTCGAAGGCGATGCCGAGCTCTCGCATCAGCACCCAGCTGCGCATGGACCAGGACGAGTAGTTCTTGTTGCCGATCAGGAGCTTGAGCATGGGGGCCTCGCAAGGGGCGTGGGGGACGCGACCCCGGACATCCTACTGTCCTGTCCCACGGATACCTGTCGTTTCGCGGGGCCTGGGGTGGCGCCGCGCCGGGGGGCGTAGCATGCGAGGTGCCATGCCTGCAGCGTTCACCATTCCGCCGGGAGACGTCGAGCTCAAGGCCGTTCGGGCCCAGGGCCCGGGAGGGCAGAACGTCAACAAGCTGTCCAGCGCGGTGCAACTGCGCTTCGACATCGCCGCCTCGTCGTTGCCGCCAGGGGTCAAGCAGCGCCTGCTGGCCTTGCGGGACCATCGCATCACCGAGGACGGCGTGGTGGTCATCAAGGCGCAGTCCCATCGCAGCCAGGAACTCAACCGGGAAGAGGCGATGCGCCGCCTGGAGGAATTGGTGAACTCGGTGGCGCATGCACCCAGGACGCGGCGCCCCACCCGACCCACGCTCGCCTCGCGCCGGCGCAGGTTGCAGGCGAAGGCCGAGCGATCGGAGGTCAAGGCCGGGCGCGGGCGCGCGCACCGCTTGCTCGACTGATCGAAGCGCCCTGCGCCGGCAGCCGGCAGCCGGCTCAGGGCGTCGGCGACCGATCTGCACGAGGCCGGTCGCGCCGCGCGCGCCGGCGCACCGCCCGCAGTCTCCCGCTGGCGGCTCCGCCGCAGAAGAACGTGCCGTTGCCGTCGGATTCGAGGCCCGAGACCGGCGTGCCCGGTGGCAGGTCAAGTTGCTCCAGCACGACGGCGCTGGCCGGATCGATGCGGCACAAGGCGCTGTGATCCTGCTCCATGGTGCCGTGCCAGAGCTCGTCGCCGACCCAGCACACCCCGGTCACGAAGCGTGGGCATTCGAGGGTACGCACGAGCTTGCCGTCGGCGGGGTCGATCTGGTGGATGCGGCGATTGCGGTACTGGCCCACCCACAGGCTGCCCTCGGCCCACGCCATGCCCGAGCAGCCGCTGCCGGGCGTGGGGAGGGTCGCGACGACGGCGCCGGTCCGCGGATCGACCTTCTGGATGCGCTCGTCGGCGATCTGGTACAGGTAGGTGCCGTCGAAGGCGGTTCCGGCGCGCGCGGGCACCCGCAGGCGCCGTACTTCCGCGCCGCTGGCCGGATCCAGCGCCCTGAGCGCATCCCCGGTCGCGATCCACACCCGCGCGCCGTCGTGACTGACGCCGTGCACCTGGGCGACCCCGGGCCATGGGCCGTACTCTCGAACGATCATCGCGGCTGCTCGATACATGCCGGGCTCCTGGAGGGTGGACAACGATGCTAGCCGCCGATCACCGCCCCGGGGAGTAACAAAGTGGTCGGGAATCCGGGCACGGGATCGGCCGCCCAGCGCCGCGCGCGTCCCTGGCCGATGCTTCGGGCCTGTCCCTCGGTGGCGAGTTCGCGCAGCGCCCGCTGCAGGCTGCGCTGGCTCAGGTCCAGCGCCAGCGCCAGCGCGGAACTCGACCAGGCCTGGCCGTCCGCAAGCAGCGCCCGTACCTGGGCATGAATGCCGTCCTCGGGCGGCGCGAGCACTACCACCTCGGCGCCCGGCGGCGGCTCCAGCACGAAACCGGCCGAAGTCGCGCGAACCCCGGCGCAGCCACGCAGCGTGCTGCGCAGGCGCCCGAGCTCGACCCGCAGGCGCGCACGGTGCGAATCGTCGGCATGGCGAACGCGGAATACCCGCAGCAGCAACTCCGCCCTGGGCATGTCGCCGGGCCAGGCTTCGGCCAGCGCGCGCAGCAGCGCGAACAGCACCGGCCGGGAGGCCAGCGCGGTGGCCTGTTCTCGATGCAGCACGCGGTGGCGGCAGGCATCGACCACCAGCGCTGGCGAGGCGATGACGGACTCGACCTCGTCCAGCTTCAGCAGCTTGTGCTCGCCGCGCGAGGCGGCGCGCGCCGCGGGCCTTTGCAGCGCCTGGGCCGCGTCGTGCACTTCGGCCAGAAGGGAAGGAATGCCGCAGCTGCGTGCCAGTGCCTGCGCGCGGTCGAGCGCGGCACGCGCCTCGGCCACGCGCAGGCGCCGCATCGACAGGCCCGCGAGCACCAGCGCGTGGCCGACGCGCGAAGGAAGCGCGAGTTGCTGGGTATCGATGTGCTCCAGCAGTTGCTCGGTCCGCTCGAGTCGACCGAGCAGAAGGTGCTGCCTGGCCTGCAGGTAGTCCGCATGGGCTGCATTGGTCCTGTCGCCATGCGCGGCCAGGCTCGCACGCGCGGCGTCCAGTACCTGGGCGGAGCCGCGCAGATCCCGGCAGACCAGCGAGATCTCGGCTTGGGCCAGCACGCAGCGCGCGCGGGCAAGCCCGTCCCGCGGACCGAACGCGCGTACCGCGCGGCGCAGCAGGCTCAGCGCGCGATCGAGGTCGCCGAGCTGCGCCATCGCGATGCCGCGCAGCGCCAGCGCCGCCGCATCGTCGCGCCGGGCCATGTGATTGAGGGTGCCGAGCGGGTCGCCGACGGCCAGCGCCCGCGCCGCCGCCCGGATCAGCTCGTCCATCGCAATCGCGCCAGATTTGTCACTCCCTCCCCCCGTGGTGCGGCTCTTAATCTCTGGGCTCAATGTCCGGCAAGTAGCCGGGAAATGCAAGGAGCAAAAACATGGAAGCGCAATGCACGGTCTCGCGTGAGCAGTGGCTCGACGCGCGCCTGGACCTTCTGGTCGCTGAAAAGGAACTGACACGTCATGGCGATCGCGTGGCGCAATTGCGCCGCCAGTTGCCCTGGGTCGAGGTGGACAAGCCCTACGGCTTCGACGGCTCTCGCGGGCGTCTGAGCCTGGGCGACCTGTTCCATGGACATCGCCAATTGCTGGTGCAGCATTTCATGCTGGGGCCGGACTGGAAGGAGGGCTGCAAGAGTTGCTCCTACATGGCGGACCACGTGGACGGCATGCGGGTGCACCTGGCGCAGCGCGACACCACCTTCGTCGCCGTCTCGCGCGCACCCTTCGAGCAGATCGAGCGATTTCGCCGCCGCATGGGCTGGAGCTTCCCGTGGGTGTCATCCCACGGCAGCTCGTTCAATTACGACTTCGGCGTCAGCTTCACGCCCGAGCAGGTGGCCCGCGGGAGCCTGCCCTACAACTACGGCGAGTGGCCGCTGTCCGGCGAGGAATGGCCGGGGGTGAGCGTGTTCTATCGCGACGAGGCCGGTCGTGTGTTCCATACCTACTCGACCTACGGCCGAGGCGTGGAGGTCATGATGGGGGCCTACCGCATGCTCGACCTGACGCCGCTTGGGCGCGGCGAGGGCGAAGATTCCCGCAACAAGATGGAGTGGGTGCGCCACCACGATCGCTATGAAACCGCCTCGGCCCCTGACAGGTGCTGCGCCGGATAGGCCCGTGCCGCGGCTGTGCCCGGCGTGCGCGGGTGAATGCGGTGGCGCCGTCGCGGGAAGCCGCGCGAGGACGCCCGCTTCCCGCTTCGGCTATGTTCGGGCAACCATGAACACGATCACGACGGTTGCAGTGCGCATTTTCGTGGGCGGTGTCCGTCCCCTGCCGGCTTCCGGCAAGCTCAGCGGCATCTACAAGCTGCCGTTGACCGGTCCCGTGCACCTCGGCCCCGAGGGTTTCGCCGGGGATGTACAGGCCGACCGGAGGGTGCATGGCGGGCCGGACAAGGCGGTGCAGGTCTACCCGCTGAAGCACCATGCGGCACTCGAGGCCCTGTTCCCCCAGCTTGCCGGCAGCGTGGGGCCGGGGGCGATTGGCGAGAACCTGTCCTGCGAAGGACTGGACGAGAGCGGGGTGCGCGTGGGCGACGTCTGGCGCCTGGGCGAGGCCCTGCTGCAGGTCTGCCAGCCCCGCAACCCCTGCTGGAAGATCGACGAGAAGCTCGACTGCCCGGGCGTGGCCGCGGCGATCGCGCAAAGCCGGCGCAACGGCTGGTATTGCCGCGTGCTTCGCACCGGACGGGTGGCGCCCGGCGACGCGCTGCAACTCGTCGAGCCGGGTCAGGCCGCGTTTGGGCTCGATGCCATGCTGGAGCTCGTGCAGCGGGAGACCGCGCCGCTGGAGGACCTGCACAGCCTGGCGCTGGCACCGGGCATCGCGCTGAACTGGAAGCGCAAGATCGAGCAGCGCATCGCCTGGCTGCGCGAGCAGGGCATGGCCGGAGCATGAGCATGTCCCGCGGCAGCCTCGAATCGAGGCTGAGCATTCGCCGTGCGCACGAGGCGCCGGACGCGGGCGACGGCTACCGGGTGCTGGTGGACAGGCTGTGGCCGAGAGGCTTGCGCCGCGAGCAGGTGGCCGTCGATCTGTGGCTGAAGGAGGTGGCGCCGTCGACGGCCTTGCGCAAGTGGTTCGCCCACGATCCGGGCAAATGGGCGGAGTTCGTCGCCCGCTATCGCGCCGAGCTCGATGCCAGCCCACAGGCGCCCAGGCGCCTGGCGGCCCTGTTGCATGTCCACGGTCACCTGACCCTCGTGTACGCCGCGCGCGATCCGGTGCACAACCATGCCGCGGCGCTTCGCGAGTATCTGCGCCAGCCCGCCGACGGCGGCGCCGCCGTCCGGGGCCCGGAGCTCGAGGCCCTGTGCGAACGCCTGCGGGGCGAGCACGCACGCATGCTGTCACTGGTCGATGACGCGCGCCTTGCGCTGTTGCGCGGCGATGTGCAGGGCGCCCGCGAGGTGCTCGACGCGATGGGGGGCCTGCACGCGGTGCACGCGCAGATCGAGGAGACCCGGCTGTTCGAGGCGCTGCCGCGGGCTGCGCGCTGGCCGCGGCGCACCTACGAGGCCGAGCATGAGGCGCTGGTGCAGGCGCTCCAGGCGCTGCGTCTGCGGCTGCATGCCATGCCGCCCCGGATCCGTTCGGCGCGCCAGCGCCTGGACCTGGTCGATGCCACACTGCCTCTTCGGCACCAGCTCGAGCATCACTTCGAGCGTGAGGAAAAGGGTCTGTTCGAGGAGCTGGATCTCAGCCCTGGCGTAGCTGCCCGACCCGCCCGTCGGTGAGCAAGGCCGCGTGTCGTTCCGTTTCCTGCGCTGGCAGGGTCGCGGTGCGTCCGCGCCGGCGTGAAGCCTGTCGGACTCGTCACGTTTCGTGGAGGGCTCAGCCTTCGCCGCGGATCCGGCTGCCCCAGTAGGCCGCGCCCACGATCATCAGGGTGGCCGCGATGATGGAGGTGTCGGGTCGCTGGCCTTGGACCGCCATCAGCAGTGCGGTCGACAGCAGGGGCGTGAGAAAGGCCAGCAGGCCGATGCGCCTGGGGTCCCCGCGCTTGAGTGCGGCATCCCACAGGAAAAAGGCGCCGCCCAGCGGACCCAGGCCGAGCAACGCCAGCAGCTCCCACTGTGCCACCGACAGGCTGGCGCGCGGTTCGAGCGTGGCGTGGCACAGCAGCGCCAGCAGGCCCGCGATCGCCGCGAAGCCCCCGACTGCCGCGGTGGGAAAGCGCGGCAGCCGCCGGGTCATCAGGGAGTAGGAGGCCCAGGTCAGCGCGGCGCCGAGGGCGAATCCATAGCCCCAGCGAAAGCCCCCGGCCAGCATGGGGCCGCCCCCCGCGCGCCCGAGAATGGCGGTGGCTGCGCCGGCGAAGCCCAGCACGGCGGCCGCGACGTGCCCGGCCCGCACGCGCATGCCCGGCAGGAACAAGGGCGCCATCACCACCATGCCCAGAGGCCACAGATAGTTCACCAGGTTGGCCTGCACCGGCGGCGCCAGGCGCAAGCCCATGAACAGCAGGAAGTGATAGCCGAACAGTCCCCCTGCGCCCACGGCCAGCGTGGGCGCGGGCACGCGCCAGCGACGCAGGTCGAAGCCGGACAGCGGCAGCGCGATCAGGCTGCCGATCAGCAGCCCCACGCCAGTGAGCAGGAAAGGCGGGACCCGGGCCAGGGCCACGCCCAGCGTGGCCAGGGAACTCCACAGCACGATGGCCGCGAGTGCGAGAAGATCGGAGGACATGCTGCTAGCTTATCGTGCCCGACTCCGTCGCCTGCGCGAGAGCCTGCGCGAGGGCCTGGGGGCAGGGCGGGCCTAAAGACCCTATGAACGGCCTGGGTATGCGACACGTACCGGATGGTTTTGTCGAACATGGAGTCGAATTGTCCTAGACAAAAAGGAAACGCCATGCGCATCCATCCCTCGTTTGCGAGCGCGCTCAAAGTGTGTTCGCTGCTGGTCGGCCTGTCCCTCGCGGTTCCCGCCGTGGCCGCCACCTGCCCTTCCCTGCTGGACAAGACCTTCCGTTCGCTGGACAGCGGCAAGAGCGAAAACCTGTGCCGCTACGCCGGCAAGGTGATCCTGGTCGTCAACACGGCCAGCCACTGCGGATTCAGTCCCCAGGAAAAGGGTCTGCAGCACCTGCAGGCCGAGTATGGGCCCCAGGGCTTCGTGGTGCTGGGCTTTCCGTCCAATGACTTTTTCCAGGAGTTCTCGAACCCGCAGCACATCGTGCCGTACTCGCAAGCGACCTACGGGGTGCAGTTTCCCCTGTTCGATCCCTCGCACGTGCACGGCTCGGACGCCAATCCCCTGTTCGCCCAGCTGATCCGCGAGTCCGGAACGAGTCCGAAGTGGAATTTCTACAAGTACCTGATCAGCCGCGACGGGAAGGTGGTTGCGGCCTACTCCAGCCTGACCTCCCCGGACGACAAGGACTTGAACGCCAAGATCCGCCAGCTGCTCGCGCAGCATCCCTGATCCGCCATCGCATCGCCCCGGCGCCGACCTGAAAGGATTCACCGTGAACTCCCCCGACCTGCTGATGTTGCGTGACCAGGGCGTTGCCCTGCCTGATGTCCAGTCCAGCCCTGATCGACGCAGCATCGCCATCCAGAAGGTTGGGGTGCGCGACGTACGTTATCCAATGCGCCTTCGCGGAGGCTCCGGCGATGCCCAGGCCACCGTCGGCACGTTCCAGATGACCGTCGCGCTGCCGGCGGAGGTGAAGGGCACCCACATGTCGCGTTTCCTCGAGGTGCTCGACGCCTACGCGGGCGACATGGACGCCCAGAACCTGGGCGAGCTTCTCGACACCATGCTGCCCCGCCTGGGCGCCAGCGAAGGGGCCATCACCCTGCGCGCCACCTACTTCCGGCGCAAGAGCGCACCGGTGTCGGGGGTGTCCAGCCTGCTCGACTACGGCGTGAGCCTGCACGCCGAGACGCGCGCGGGCCAGCGGGTGCTGCGCCAGGGGGTGGAAGTGCCTGTCACCAGCCTGTGCCCGTGCTCACGCGACATCTCCGATTACGGCGCGCACAACCAGCGCTCGATCATCAGCATCGGCGCTGAACTGCGCGGCGCGTTCTCCCTGGACGAGCAGATCGCCGTGGCCGAGACGGCCGCGTCCTGCCAGCTCTGGGGACTGCTCAAGCGGCCCGACGAGAAGTTCGTGACCGAATACGCCTACGACCACCCCAAGTTCGTGGAGGACCTGGTACGTGACGTGGCCGTGGCGCTGCGCTCGGAGCCTCGGGTGGCCGCCTACACCGTGGCCTCGGAGAATTTCGAGTCCATCCACAACCACTCGGCCTATGCGTGGCTGGAAGGCCGCAACGATTGAGCGCGGGCCATCGCGGCAACAAGGCGGGCCTGCCCAGCAAGCCCTGCCGGGTCTGCGGGCGTGCGATGAGCTGGCGCCGCGCCTGGGCGGCGAACTGGGACCAGGTGCGCTATTGCTCCGAGGCCTGCCGCAAGCGCAAGGCCTCGGCTCGCGGTTCGGGGACCCACGGCGATGAGGCCTGACGCGCCGGCGCGCCAGCGCGGACGCCGGCCGGGAAAGAGCCTTGTGGCGCAGCGGCCCGGATCCCGAAATCCCGAGGAATCGATGCAGGAGGTGGCAGAGTGAACACGCCCGGAGTCGTGATGGTCACCGGTGCGGCCGGAGGCATGGGCAGGGCGCTGATGCGGCGCCTGCACGAGGCCGGTCACACGCTGGTGGCGGTGGGTCGGGACCCGCAGCGCCTGGCGGAGGTGCCGGCCCGTCTGCGCATCGTGGCCGACACCACGCAGGCGGCGCAGGCCCAGGAAGCCATGCAGCAATGCGTTCGCGAGGTGGGGGTTCCGACGGCGCTGGCGCATCTGGTCGGCAGCACGCTCATCGCCCCGCTGCACCGGACCCAGCCCGAGCAATGGGAGCAGATCCTGCAGGTCAACCTCGGCAGTGCGCTGGCCATCTTGCGTGCCTGGACCACGGTCATGCGCGAGGCGCAGGCCGCGGGCGCCGCGGTGCTGGTCAGCTCCGTGGTGGCGCGGGTGGGCGTTGCCAACCACGAAGCCATCGCCGCGGCCAAGGGCGGAGTCGAGGCCCTGGTGCGAAGTGCGGCGGCCACCTATGCGGCTTCGGGGCTGCGCGTCAACGCCGTGGCGCCGGGCCTCACGGAGACACCGATGACCGCCGGCATGCTCAAGCTGCCGGCGCAGCGCGAGGCCGCCGGGAGGCAGGTTCCGCTGGGCGGCGTGCAAGGCGCCGATGAGGTCGCGGCGGCCATCGAGTGGCTGTTGTCGGATGGGGCCTCGCGGGTCACCGGGCAGGTGCTGCCGGTGGACGGGGGCTTCACCGCCGTGCGGCCCCTCGTGAAATGAACCTGTCCAGGGGCCTGTCCGTGGGTCTGTCCATGGGTCTGTTCATGGGGCCGTGCGGCGGGCCGCCCGCGACGCGGCCGGCCCGGCTCACCTGGAGAACTGCGTGCCCATGGTCGCTCCCCTGGACAACTGCGTGAGGTAGGCCACGAGGTCGACCATCTCCGGGCTGTCATAGGCGGGAGGTTTGCCCAGGATGCCCGCACGCACGCAGTGCACGATCTGGCGCTCCAGGGTATAGACCTCGCGCTTTTTGCCCTTGAACTTGGGGTATCGGGCGGCGGCGCCGATCAGGCTGGGAATGGGCTGCCCGGCCGGGGTGCTGCCCTCGGGCCTTCCGCCGTCCGTGTGGCAGGCCGCGCAGGTCATCAGGTGGCTGTTGAAGGCGTTCGGGGGCACCCAGGTCTGGCGGGTGCCGAAGGTGTCGTTGGCGAAGACCTGCGCGCCTTGCGCGGCCGCCTGCTCCAGGGACGAGACCTTCGCCGTGGCCCGGTACCTGCCTGCAGGCGCCGTATCGGCTCTGGCGGGAACACTGCAGGCAGCGGCCAGTGCAAGGCTCGTGAGGGCAAGCAGGGAACGAAGCCAGCTCGCAGGCGTCGCCGGTGGACGCGACTGGGGCGGGCGCGCGGGAGCGCAACGTGCGCGAAGCTTGCTGGGCATGGCAGGTCTCCTCGAAGGGGTGGAGCCGCGAAGGCTCCCCGCAGTATCCATGGCCCGACCTCCCCGGGCAACGCCTGGGAGGTATCCAAGTGTTTGCCGCATCGCTTCGCCAGCGCACGATTCGTGATGCCTGCGTTATATTCCGCCGTGCATAACCGTTCGCCGGACATCGTCCGGGCCCTGGCAGGTGGTGCCGACAACTGGAGATTCCCATGCAAGGCAAGACCCTCTTCCCGATGGCCACTCGTCTTTCGGCGCTGGTCGCGGCGGTATGCGCGAGCTTCGGTGCGCAAGCCGCGCAGCCCGTGCTGTCGGTGGCCTACGCGGGCTCCATGGGCGCGCTGATGGACAAGGCCCTGGGCCCTGCCATCGAGCACAGCGCGCATGTGCGCTTCGAGGGACGCGGTGCCGGCGCCTACGGCCTGGCCCACCTGCTGGCCGACCGACAGATCCGGGCCGATGTGTTCGTGTCCATCACCCCCGGGCCGATGGAACTGCTGCAGAAGGCCGGGCTGGTCGGCACGGCCGTGCCGGTGGCCAGCACCCAGATGGTCATCGCCTACAGCCCCAAGGGCCCTCACGCCGCATCCTTCCGCGAGGCGGCCGAGGGCAGGCGCGCCTGGTACGAGGTGCTGGAGCAGCCGGGGCTGCGATTCGGGCGCACCGACCCCACCACCGACCCGCAGGGCCGCAACATCGTGTTCACCATGCTGCTTGCCCAGGATTACTACAGGCAGCCCGGCATGGCGGCGAAGATTCTCGGGGACTTCCAACACAACAGTTCGCAGATCTTCGCCGAACCGTCCCTGCTCAGTCGCCTCGAAAGCGGCCAGATCGATGCCTCCTCGGGCTACCTCAGCGCGGTGATCTCCCACAAGCTGCCTTACATCAAGCTGCCGGCGCAGGTGAACCTCAGCGACCCGGCAATGAGCAAGGACTGGTACGCACGCGTGCATTTCCGCATCGTCGCCCCCGACGGCAAGCCGCAGACCCTGTCGACCCAGCCCCTGGT
Source organism: Pseudomonadota bacterium (assembly GCA_021808445.1). Classification (GTDB taxonomy): domain Bacteria; phylum Pseudomonadota; class Gammaproteobacteria; order Burkholderiales; family Burkholderiaceae_C; genus Thiomonas_A. Next base: position 22,244 of record JAKBBP010000020.1, on the reverse strand, counting down.
GTTCTACGCGGCCGTGCTGGACAACGCGACCCATCCGAAGGCAGCGCGGGAATTCGTGGACTTCATGCGCAGCCCGCAAGGCCGCAAGATGTTCCACGACTTCGGCTACAGCCAGCCCAAGGGGCCCGAGCTTCGGGCACCCTGATCGCGCCCCGGGCTGCGCCAGGAATCCCGGGCCATCGGGTTTGACAGCGGGCGGGGATGGGCTTATGTTTGCCAAGCGCGAATTCGTTCGCGAATGTCAAACAAAGCCCGACCCGGATCCCCACCCATGGCCAAGACCTTTGCCTCCGCCGCCGACCTGGCGGAAAAGCGCGTGACCTTCGAGCAGCTCTCCGAGCATGCCTGGGCCTATACCGCCGAAGGCGATCCCAACACCGGAATCATCATCGGCGACGATGCCGTGCTGGTGGCCGACACCCAGGCCACTCCGGCCATGGCCGCCGACGTGATCCGGCGCATTCGCGAGGTCACGGACAAGCCCATCCGCTATGTGGTGCTGACCCACTACCACGCGGTGCGCGTGCTGGGCGCCAGTGCCTATGCGCCGCAGCAGATCCTGGCCAGCCAGGACACCTATGACCTGATCGCCGAACGTGGCGAGGCGGACAAGGCCAGCGAGATCGGCCGCTTCCCGCGCCTGTTCCGCAATGTCGAGACCGTGCCGGCCGGGTTGACCTGGCCGACCATGACCTTCCAGGGGCGCATGAGCCTGTGGATGGGCAAGCTCGAGGTGCAGTTGCTGCAGCTCGGGCGCGGGCACACCAAGGGCGACACCGTGGTGTGGCTGCCCGGCGAGCGGACCCTGCTGTCCGGCGACCTGGTCGAGTTCGACGCCACTCCCTACGCGGGCGATGCCTATTTCCAGGACTGGCCGCAGACCCTGGACCATCTGGCCGCGCTCAAGCCGCTGGCGCTGGTCCCCGGGCGAGGGCCCGCGCTCAAGGGCGAGGCCCAGGTGCACCAGGGCCTGCAGGTCACGCGGGACTTCATCCGTGACGTCTGGACCCACGTGAAGGCCGGTGCCGACGCGGGCAAGGAGCTGGGTGCCGTCTACCAGGAAGCCTACGCGGCCCTCCAACCCAAATACGGTCACTGGGTGATCTTCGACCACTGCATGCCCTTCGACGTCACCCGCTGCTACGACGAGGCGACGGGCTACCGCGATCCGCGGGTGTGGACCGCCGAGCGCGACCGTCAGATGTGGGAAAGCCTCGAAGCCTGAACTCCTGAACCAGCACGGACATGAGCGCACGCAGCCATCTCGCCGGATTCGGCAACCAGTTCAGCAGCGAGGCCGAGGCGGGCACGCTGCCCCAGGGGCGCAACAGTCCGCAGCGCGTCCCGCGAGGTCTGTACGCGGAGCTCATCTCGGGCAGCGCCTTCACGGCGCCCAGACACCAGAACCAGCGAAGCTGGGTCTATCGTCGCCAGCCCGCGGTCGTCACCGGAGCGTATGCGCCCTATGACCAGCCCTACTGGAAAAGCGGGGCCGCTCAAGGCCAGGACGTCGCGCCGGATCCGTTGCGCTGGCATCCCATCGCCATTCCCGAGCAGCCGCTGGACTTTGTCGACGGCCTGCGCACCATCGTGGTCAACGGCGATCCGGAGGCGCAGATCGGCGTGGCTGCCCACCTGGTGCTGATGAATCGGTCCATGCAGGCGCGCGCGCTGGTCAATGCCGACGCGGAGATGCTGCTGGTGCCCCAGCAGGGCGAGCTGACGATCGTCACCGAGTTCGGCATCCTGGACCTGCGCCCAGGGGAGATCGCGCTGTTGCCGCGCGGCATCGCCTTCAGCGTCAAGGTGCAGGGCCCGTCGCGGGTGTACGTGTGCGAGAACTACGGGGCGCCGTTTCGCCTGCCCGAACTGGGCCCCATCGGCAGCAATGGCCTGGCCGCCGCGCGTGATTTCCTGGCGCCCGTGGCCGCCTACGAGCAGCCGCAGGACCAGCCCTACGAGATCGTGCGCAAGTTCGGCGGGCGCCTGTGGCATACCCGCCAGGCGCACACCCCGTTCGACGTCGTGGCCTGGCATGGCAATCTTGTGCCGCTGAAGTACGACACCGCCAACTTCATGGTCATCGGTACCGTCAGCTTCGACCACCCCGACCCCAGCATTTTCACGGTGCTGACCAGTCCCAGCGACACCCCGGGCACCGCCAATTGTGACTTCGTGATCTTCCCGCCGCGGTGGATGGTGGCCGAGGACACCTTCCGCCCGCCCTGGTACCACCGCAACCTGATGAGCGAATTCATGGGCCTGGTGCACGGCCAGTACGACGCCAAGCCCGAGGGTTTCAAGCCCGGCGGAATGAGCCTGCACGACTGCATGGTGCCGCATGGCCCCGATGCCGAGGCTTTCGACAAGGCCAGCAGCGCCCAGCTGGGCCCGCACAAGCTGGAGGGGACGCTGGCCTTCATGTTCGAGAGCCGCTGGCGTTTCAAGCCCACCGCCTACGCGATGCAATGCGGTGCGCTGGACACGGCCTATGCCGAATGCTGGGCCCCGCTGAAGGACGCCTTCCGATGAGCGCGGGAATCGACGCCACCCACGACCCGGCACTGCGCAGCTGGGTGCCCTCGGCCAACGAAGCGGGCTCTGATTTTCCGATCCAGAACCTGCCTTTCGGGCGCTTTCGCCTGGGCGGGCAGCCCTGGCGCATCGGCGTGGCCATCGGCGACCAGGTGCTGGACCTGCGCCTGGCGCTCGAGGCCCGGGCCCTGCCGGACGGGCTCGGGCAGGCGCTTGCACCCCTGGCCGCGGGCAATCTCAACGCCTTCATGGAGCTGGGGCCGGCCGTGCGTACGCCCCTGCGGCGGGCCCTGTCGGGGGCGCTGGCGGCCGGCAGCGAGGCCCAGGCCCGCCTGGCCGCGTGCCTGGTGCCGCAGGCGCAGGTGGAGCTGGGCCTGCCTTGCACCATCGGCGACTACACCGACTTCTACGTGGGCATCCATCATGCCACCGCGGTGGGCCGGCTGTTCCGCCCCGATCATCCGCTGCTGCCCAACTACCCCTGGGTGCCCATCGCCTACCACGGGCGAGCCTCGACCATCCTGCCCAGCGGACAGGCTATCGTACGCCCCTGGGGGCAGCGCAGGGCGCCCGAGGCCGAGGCCCCGGAACTGCGTCCCACGGCACGCCTGGACTTCGAGCTGGAAATGGGCATCGTGATCGGCGGGGCCAATGCCCTCGGCGAAGCCGTGCCGATCGAGCGGGCCGGGCAACAGGTCTTCGGCCTGACCCTGTTCAACGACTGGAGCGCGCGCGACGTGCAGGCTTGGGAGTACCAGCCCCTGGGACCCTTCCTGTCCAAGAACTTCGCCAGCACCATGTCGCCGTGGGTGGTCACCGTGGAGGCGCTGGCGCCGTTCCGGCGCGCCTTGTCGCGTCCCGCCGGACATCCGCAGCCTCTGCCGTACCTGCACTGCGAGGCGGACGCGGCGGGCGGTGCCTTCGATGTGCAGCTGGAGGTCTGGCTGAGCACCGAGCGCATGCGTGCGCAGGGCCTGGGCGCGCATTGCATCAGTCGTTCCAATTTCGCCGATGCGGCCTACTGGACGGTGGCGCAGATGGTGGCGCATCACACGGTGGGGGGCTGTGCCCTTCGGGCGGGGGATCTGTTCGGCTCGGGAACCCTGTCGGGCCCGCGGCCCGAGCAGGCCGGCTCCCTGCTCGAGCTCTCCCAAGGCGGCAAGCGGCCGATCGAATTGCCGGGAGGCGAGCAGCGAAGCTTTCTCCAGGACGGCGATGAGATCACGCTGCGCGGCCTGTGCGAGCGGCCGGGAGCGGCGCGCATCGGATTCGGCGCCTGCACGGCGCGGGTGTTGCCCGCCGCCCCGCGCTGAGCATGGCGCACCCGCGGCCGGGGCGCTGAGCGGATCAGCGGGCCGGGCCGCGAAGCCCCAGGCGCTGGGAGATGCGTGCCGCCGCCTCGCGCACGGCACATGCCGCGGGCCCGTCCCAATCCGGCGACAGGCGATCGGCATGGTCCAGCGCGGTGAGGACCAGCACGGCCGTGCCCTCGTGGTCGAAGACCGCGGCGCTGAAGGCGTTGACCCCCG
>JAKBBP010000020.1:0-18080 GCA_021808445.1 Pseudomonadota bacterium | reverse complement strand
CGCACGGCACATGCCGCGGGCCCGTCCCAATCCGGCGACAGGCGATCGGCATGGTCCAGCGCGGTGAGGACCAGCACGGCCGTGCCCTCGTGGTCGAAGACCGCGGCGCTGAAGGCGTTGACCCCCGGCAGGGGGCTTCCGGCCGCGCGCGTGACGCCATGGACGGCCATTTCGGCGCGCACGGCCTGCAACTCCCGCGCCGAGAGGCCTCGTCCCGAGGCGCGGGCGTTCGAGGCCGCATCGCCAAAGGGCCCCGCGGGCTCGACCAGGCGCTCGGCCGGCAGCGTGGCCGCGAAGGCACGGCCGGTGGCGGTTTCCAGCAGGGCCATCACGCTGCCCACGCGCAAGGCGATGTGCAGCGCCTGGCGTGCCTCGATCAGGCGCACCACCGTAGGCCCGAAGTTTCCCCACACCGCGAGCATCACGGCGTGTCCCGTCCGGGCGGCAAGCTCCTGGATCACCGGCTCGGCCTCGCGCATCGGGTCGAGCTGGTGCAGGCAGGTCAGCCCGATGCGCAGCGCCGCCGGCCCCAGCCGATAGCGCGCGCCGAGCTGCTCCTGTTCGACCAGGCCCAGGCGCGCGTAGCTGACCAGGTAGGGGTGCGCGCGCGAGGCGCTCAGACCGGCGCGCGCGGCCAGGTCCTTCAGCGCCAGGGGCTCGGCGCTGTCGGCCAGCACCAGCAGCAGGCGGCCTCCCACTTCGATGGACTGGATCGCGCGTTGTGCCTTGTCGCCCTGCTGCATCTGCGGGTCTCCCAGGGGAGAATGGGTTGAAACATACGTCGATGGTAAATCAATTCATGATCGACAAATAAAGACGCCGGCCCGGAGCCCATGGGGACCACGGCCCCGAGCGATCGCTCCCGCGGGCTCCCCGGCCGTGGGCGGGGTCCAAACGTCGCCTTTGGAGCGTCGTGTTGTCACAACAACTGGGCGCACTTTTACATCGAGACGCAAGTACATGTCGTCATCCGCAGCCCGTGCCAGTGCCATGTAGCGCGGCGCTGGAGCGAGCGCGGCCGATCCAGCCGACCCGCTTTCCCCCTTGAACAAGGGGGTGGGCTCTGTCGTCTCTCACTGGCTAAGTTCGCATTGACACGCCGCCCGCGTCGCCTAATGTGGGTAGACACGGGAAAGTGCATGACCTTCTACGGGCATGCCGGATCCAAGAAGAACAATCCTTGGGGGAGCAGGTGGAGACCAACCCGCTGTTCTATCAATCGGTCGTCGCGCTGAACCGCGAGCGACACCGCGACTTGCGCCTGGACGATTCGCAGACCCGCTTCGGCTTTTGCAGCGGCACCCACGTGATTCCCGCGGTGGTCGACGAGTTCGCGGCGGCCCTGGCCCACCTGCCCATCGTGTTCGCCCCCGCGCAGCCCGTCCCGACGACGGTGTTCCTGGTCGGCGTTCGCCCACAGCGCAACCTGCTGGTCGATGAGCAGGGGCGCTGGACCGGCGACTATGTGCCCGCCTTCGTGCGGCGCTATCCCTTCATGCGCGGCGAGATCGCCGGCTCCTCGCCGGTGACCTGCGTGGACGAACGCAGCAGCCTGCTGAGCAACACGCAGGGCGAGCGTCTGTTCGACGAGCAAGGTCGGGAAACCCCGCTGCTGCGCGGCTGCGTGGACCTGGTGGATCAGTACTACCAGGCCGCCGCCCGGACCCAGGCCTTCCTGTCCGTGGTGCATGAATTGCAGCTCTTGCGCAACGTCACCATCGAGACCACGGTCGGGCAGGGAGGGAGCTCGGTGATTCACGGCTTCATGACGGTCGATGAAGCCAGGCTCGCGGCGCTGCCGGCCGAGCAACTGCTGCGCCTTCGCGACGGTGGTTTCCTGGCCTTCATCTACGCGCATCTGTTCAGCCTGCGCGCGGTCGAGGTGCTGCGCAGGCAGGTGTCGGACGCGCCGGTTCCCGGCGAGACCGAGCGGGAAACGCAAGGCGAGGGCGTGACGGGCTGAAGCCCGCACGGCGCCGCGGACCGCCGCCGGCAAGGGCGTGGCGGCCGTGGCGACCAGGACGAAGACAGGGCGCCACGAGCGTCGGGGGGAAGGGAGATGGGGGGAACAGCCAGGATCCAGCGCGTCGCGCAGGCGTCGGGCAGGGGCTCGCGCCGCCGCCGCGTCCCGTCGAGCCCGCGCACGAACGCGCGCGGCCGCGCCCTTGCCGCCCTTCCCGCCAGCCAGGTGCTCGCGCCGGCCACCCTGGTGCTGGCGCTGGCCATGGGCTTCGCGCAGGCTTCGTGGGCCGGCGCCGCCGTCGCCCCCGCGGGCAATCTCATCGCCCCCGACGGTCGCACCGCGACCAGCGTGGTGAACCTGCCCGGGCAGGTCACCAACATCTCCACCGCGACCGTGCGAGCGGGGGTGGGCTACAACAGCTTCAGCCGTTTCGTGGTCGGCGCGGGCAACCAGGTCAACCTGCTGGTCCCGGCCAGCGCCGGCACGCTGCTCAACGTCGTGCGCGACGGCGCGGTGGACATCGAGGGCGCGCTGCGCTCGTACAAGAACGGTGCGCTGGGCGGCAACGTGGTATTCGCCGACCCCGACGGGCTGATCGTCGGCCGCTCCGGCGTGGTCGATGTCGGCGGCTTCACCATGGTCACGCCAACCTCGGCGGTGCTGGATCAGTTGATCGACGCCTCCGGCCACATCGACACCGCGCTGTCGCGGCGCCTGATGGCTGGCGACGTCCCCCTGTCCAGCGATGGCTCGGTGCTCATCGAGGGGCGTGTGCAGGCTCGCGACGGCGTGCAGATCGTCGCCCATGACGTGCTGGTCGCCGCGGCCAGTTCCCAGGCGCCGTCGGCGACACAGCACGACGCGCTGTTCCAGGCCACCGTCAACACCCAGGGATTGGCGCAGGGTGGAGCCATCGTCTCCAGCGGCGGCAGCATCCGCATTGTCGCCTCGCAGGATGCCACCATCGACGGCACCCTCAGCGCGAAGGCCTCCAGCACCTCCGCGGGTGGCGTCAGCGTGGCAGCCGGACGCGACCTGCACGTGGGCGGCAGCCTGCTCGCCGACGGCGCGCCGGGCGTGAAGGCCGGCGCCATCACCCTGCATGCGGGGCGGGACGTCGACCTGGCGTCGAGCAGCGTGCTGAGCGCGGCCGGCGCCGGGGCCTCCTCCGACGGAGGCTCCATCGCCGTGAAGGCCGAGCATGACCTGCGCGTGGCCTCGGGGGCCACGCTGCGGGCGCAGGCCGGCTCCAGCGGCAACGCCGGGAGCATCGAGTTGTCGGCGCAGGACACGGCCACGCTGGGCAGTCTGAACGTCGATCTCGGGGCCACCCGGGGTCGTGCCGGCACGCTGCTCATCGACCCCATCGATCTGGTGATCGACGCCACCAACGACAGCCCGTACACCACCAACGGCGGCAACGTGTCCTTGCTGGCCTCGCGCTCCATCACCGTGGACGCGGGCGGCATCATCGATACCGAGACCAGCGGCTCGACGGGCGGCGGGAACATCTCCCTGAGCGCGCCGTCCATCACCATCCAGGGCGGGGCCAAACTCCTGGCAGGAACCGGTGCGGGCGCAGGCAGCATCCAGCTCAGCGCCGACGCCAGCTCCAGCACCTCGGCGCAGATCGCCATCGGCGATGGCAGCGGGCAGACCGCGGTGATCCAGGGGGGCGACATCACGCTGCTTGCCAGCTCGACCCTGGCGCAGAGCTACGACCATGCCGTGGTGAGCATCCAGAACGCCGACCTCACGGCCTCCGGGACCCTCGACGCGCAGGCCATCGCCACCGGCGGCCAGCAACTCACGGCCATCGGCGCCGCGGCGTCCGCCGACGTGCTCGCCTCGGTGAGCATCCTTGGCGACGCCAACCTCAGTTCCTCTGGCGCCATGACCCTGTCGGCCGACGCCACCGCCGCAGCGGCCGCCACCGCGGCGCTTCCGCTGGCGCTTTCGCTGCCCGCCGACGCAGCGGCCGCCGTGAACCAGGTCAGCAGCGTGTCGAGCGTCGAAATCGGCGGCAGCTCGAAGCTGAGCACCACCGGCAGCGGCAGCCTGCTGTCCGTGGGCGCCACCAACACCGTGAGCTCCTCGGCCACCGCGGACGCCTCGGGCGCATCGGCCGGGGCCAGCGTCGCGGTCAACATCGTGAAGGTGCAGACCACCGCGGAAATCGACGGATCGGCGAGCGTGCACTCGGCCGGGGACCTCATGCTGTCGGGCAAGACCGTGCTGAGCATGAGCACCGCGGCCACGGCCTCGCAAGGCGGTGCCTCGTCCAGCCCGGACCCGGGCAGCCAGGCGGCGCAGTACCTTTCCGACCCCAGCTACACGCCCTACCTGTCCACTTCGGACGGCAGCGTGGGCGCTGCCGCGGCGCTGGCCATCAGCGACCTGCATTCGGCGACCCAGGTGGACATGTCCTCCACCAGCCAGGCCACGGCGGTCGGGCAGGTCTCCCTGAGCGGCAGCGCGGCCAACGGCGCCTCGGCCCTGGCCGACGGCTCGCCGGCCGGGGACTCCACGTCCAAGCTGGGCATTGGCGCCGCGGTGGCACTGAACCTGGCCCACGTGTCGGACGACGCCACCGTGGCCCAGGACATCCAGGCCGGCAGCCTGAGCCTGTCCGCGAACATGAGCCGCGGCGTCGCCGGCAACGCCTTCAGCGCCCAGGCCGTGTCGGGCGCGGGCGCATCCAACGTGGGGGTGGCCGGCTCGCTGGCCACCGATCTGCTGGACAGCGAGGCCGAGGCCAGGGTCACTTCGGGAACGCTGGACCTGCTCAGCGGAAGCGGCAACTCAGGAGGCAGCGGCGCGCTGAGCCTGAGTTCCGACGATCTGACGTCGAGCACGGTGGCGGCCCTGCCCGAAGGGACGGGCGCCTCGGGTGGCAAGGTCGGGGTGGGTGCCTCGGTGGGGCTGAACATCGTGGCCACGCGTTCCTACGCGCAACTGGCCGACGGCGTGAGCGTGTCGGGGGCGGGGGCGGTGAACCTGCAGGCCGAGGCCACGCATGTGCTGAGCACCCAGGCCGACCAGGGCTCGGCCGGAGGCGTATCGGTGACGCCGGTGGTGGCGCTGTCGCTGGTCAACGACCAGACCCAGGCGAGCATCGGGGCGCTGAGCGGCGGGCTGCAGGCCACGGGCGACGTGCAGGTGACGGCGGACCAGACGGCCACCGAAGCGACCGAGGCCAGCGGAACGGCGGCGGGTTCGAAGGCGGCGGTGGGGGCGGCGCTGGCGGTGTCGGTGATCAACGACTCGGTGGTGGCGACGACCTCGACCAGCGTGGGCACCACGGGTTCGGTGGGTTTCAGCGCGACGGGGGTGTCGGAGAGCGTGGCCAGCGCCACGGCCAGCGCCAGCGGGGGCAATGGGTCGAACAGTGATGGCTCGGCGCCCTCGGGCGAGGACTCGAACGTCGACGCCAAGATCCAGAAGCAGTCGGACAAGGCGCAGACCAAGGCCAGCGACGCCGGGGTGGGCGATGCCTCCCAGCAGTCCGAGGACAGTTCCTCGTCCGGCAGCGAGAGCGGCAAGGGCTCCACCAAGGAAGGCGCGGTGGCGGTGGCCGCGGCGATCGCGGTGGACGTGGCGAATTCCTCGGTGCAGGCCTATGTCCCGGCGGCGGTGGGCGTGAAGGCCGGCGGCAGCCTGAGCGTGACCGCGGTGTCCAACATGGACGCCGGCACGCAGGCCGACGGCAGCCAGGTGGCGGGTGGGGGGACCTCGGTGGGCATCGGCGCGGCGGTGGCCATCACCCTGGCGCACCAGAGCAACGATGCGACCCTGGGCTCGGCCACGGCCCTGTCCCCGGCGCCCACGACGGGCAGCCTGACGGCGGGGGATTACGAGGCGGCCTCGCTGACGCTGACGGCGCTGCAGACGGATCAGGGCGTGGCCTCGCCGGCGGTGCCGGGTTCGAGCAGCGCGGGGCCTGCCTCGGTGGACCAGAGCCAGGGCGGCGTGAACGAGCGCGAGGATCTTTTCTCGGCTTCGGCGACTTCGGGGGCCGGTGCCTCCAAGGTGGGAGTGGCCGGCTCGCTGGCGCTGAACCTGGTGGACAGCGAGGCCGTGGCTCGCGTGGCCTCGGGCACGCTCACGCTGACGGGAGGCAGCGGCGCGCTGAACCTGAGTTCCGACGATCTGACGTCGAGCACGGTGGCGGCCCTGCCCGAAGGGGCGGGCGCCTCGGGTGGCAAGGTCGGGGTGGGTGCCTCGGTGGGGCTGAACATCGTGGCCACGCGTTCCTACGCGCAACTGGCCGACGGCGTGAGCGTGTCGGGGGCGGGGGCGGTGAACCTGCAGGCCGAGGCCACGCATGTGCTGAGCACCCAGGCCGACCAGGGCTCGGCCGGAGGCGTATCGGTGACGCCGGTGGTGGCGCTGTCGCTGGTCAACGACCAGACCCAGGCGAGCATCGGGGCGCTGAGCGGCGGGCTGCAGGCCACGGGCGACGTGCAGGTGACGGCGGACCAGACGGCCACCGAAGCGACCGAGGCCAGCGGAACGGCGGCGGGTTCGAAGGCGGCGGTGGGGGCGGCGCTGGCGGTGTCGGTGATCAACGACTCGGTGGTGGCGACGACCTCGACCAGCGTGGGCACCACGGGTTCGGTGGGTTTCAGCGCGACGGGGGTGTCGGAGAGCGTGGCCAGCGCCACGGCCAGCGCCAGCGGGGGCAATGGGTCGAACAGTGATGGCTCGGCGCCCTCGGGCGAGGACTCGAACGTCGACGCCAAGATCCAGAAGCAGTCGGACAAGGCGCAGACCAAGGCCAGCGACGCCGGGGTGGGCGATGCCTCCCAGCAGTCCGAGGACAGTTCCTCGTCCGGCAGCGAGAGCGGCAAGGGCTCCACCAAGGAAGGCGCGGTGGCGGTGGCCGCGGCGATCGCGGTGGACGTGGCGAATTCCTCGGTGCAGGCCTATGTCCCGGCGGCGGTGGGCGTGAAGGCCGGCGGCAGCCTGAGCGTGACCGCGGTGTCCAACATGGACGCCGGCACGCAGGCCGACGGCAGCCAGGTGGCGGGTGGGGGGACCTCGGTGGGCATCGGCGCGGCGGTGGCCATCACCCTGGCGCACCAGAGCAACGATGCGACCCTGGGCTCGGCCACGGCCCTGTCCCCGGCGCCCACGACGGGCAGCCTGACGGCGGGGGATTACGAGGCGGCCTCGCTGACGCTGACGGCGCTGCAGACGGATCAGGGCGTGGCCTCGCCGGCGGTGCCGGGTTCGAGCAGCGCGGGGCCTGCCTCGGTGGACCAGAGCCAGGGCGGCGTGAACGAGCGCGAGGATCTTTTCTCGGCTTCGGCGACTTCGGGGGCCGGTGCCTCCAAGGTGGGGTTGGCAGGCTCGCTGGCGGTCAATGTCCTTCAAAGCGACAGCAGTGCGAACCTGGAGGGCTCGTCCACGCGCCTGCAGATCGACGGTGGCGCGGTGGACCTCGGGGCGGCCAATCTGATGCAGGCCTCGGCGAGCGCCACGCCCTCGGGATCGGGTGCCAAGGGGGGCAAGCTCGGCGTGGGGGCCTCGGTGGCGCTGAACACCATCACCGAGACCAGCCAGGCCTCGATCGCCGATGGCGTGTCGCTGGCCGGCACGCTGGCCTCGCTGGACGTGGGCGCGAGCTCGACCACGGACACCAGCAGCACGGCCCAGGCCGGTGCCGCGGGCGGTGTCGCGGTCGATGCGGTGGTGGCCATGTCCATCCTCAGCGAGACGACGACGGCGTCGGTGGGCTCGGGCAATGCCTTCACCGTCAGTGGCGGCGCCGACATCGCTGCGAGCAGCGGGGGGAGCAACACCGCGACCTCCACCGCGTCGATCGACGGTTCGGGCAGCAGCGTGGCCGTCGGAGGGTCGGTGGCCGTGATCACCGGGCCCGGAATCCTGGGCGCCACCAGCGGTGGCAGCGCGATCACCTCCCAGACCACGGCCAGCCTGGATCGTGATGCCACGATCGGAAGCACACTGCAGATCGACGCCAGTTCCAACCGCAGCTACGACGCCGAGTCGACGGCCTCGGCCAGCGGCAACCAGTTCAGCAGCGCCATGCAGAGCGGCAACGACTCCACCGCCGGTGGTGGTTCCGTGGCCAGTGGCGACACCCTGAATACCTCGCAGGCCCAGTCCGCGATGAGCCAGGGAGCGAGCGATTCCGGCACCGCGCAGGGCAAGGCCAGCGGAAGTTCCAGCAGCCAGGGCAAGGTGTCGGTGGCCGCCGCGGTGGGGGCGGCGATCGTCGGCGACCAGGTCAGTGCGCAGATCGGCGGCGGCGTGCAGGGTGCGCGGCGCAGCATCAGCGCCGGTGGCGCCGTGTCGGTGACGGCCACCAACCAGGGCGACGTGTACACCGAGGGCAACGGTTCGACGGACACCAGCTCCAAGGTGGGAATCGGCGTCGGCGTGGCATTGAGCCTGGTGGACAACGGCACCTCGGCGGGGATCGGCAGCCATACCGACGTGTACACCCCGGGCGCGGTGTCGGTGCAGGCGACTTCGGCGGAGAACCAGGATCCGGGCTTCATCGACGCGGGAAGCGCCGGCGGCACGCGCGCGGCCGCAGTGGCGATGTCGGGCGCATCGGCGGGCAAGGTCGCGGTGGCCGGTTCCATCGCCGTGGCCGCTTCGCTGTCCTCGACTTCGGCCAGCATCGGCGACGAGGTGCAGATCGGCGAACCTTCGGGCACCAGCATCGATCCCTCCGGCGCGCTTTCGGTGCAGGCCGACAACACCAGCAGCTGGGCCGCCAACGCGTGGAGCGGCAGTTCGTCGAACCAGGGCGTGGGCATCGGCGCGTCGATCGCCGCGGTGATTTCCACCGACAGCTACACCGCCGCCGTCGGGCAGGACGATGACCTGCACGTGGCCAGCCTGAGCGTGACGGCGACCAACCACAAGATCGACCAGCCCCTGACCGGCGTGGCTCAGCTGCTCAGCGATGCCTCCTCCGCCGCGAGCGCGACCTCGGACAAGCTGGGCACCTCCGTGAGCAAGGACGCCGGCACGCTGCAGAGCGGCCTGCAGAATCTGGCCAGCGAGGGCCTGCAGCTGGCGCTGCTCGGCCAGACCAATTTCCTCGCCGAGGCCGGTGCCGGGGCGGCTTCCGGCAACAGCGCGGCGATCGCCGGCGCCTTCGCGGTCGAGGTCGTGGACAACACGCTGAGCGCCGGCATCGGAGCCTCGACCACCGTGCACAGTGGTGGCAGCGTGTCGGTGAAGGCCAGTGACGATACCGTGGCCAAGGCCCTGCTGGGAGGAGCCGGGGTGTCTGGCGGCTCGGCCGGGGTGGGCGTCGCGGGCGCCTTCCTCTACGACGACAGCAGCATCCAGAGCCAGCTCGGCACCGGGGTGGACATCGCGTCCTCGGACGCGCTCGAGGTCAACGCCGCGGCCAGCCAGGACGTCCAGCTCTTCGGTTTCAGCGCCGGCGCCGCCGACGAGGCAGGTGTCGCCGGGGTCATCGGACTCATCACCTCGCAGCGCAACGTCGGCGCCACGGTGGGCGCGGGCAGCAGCATCGATTCCACGGGCGCCGTGGAGGTCACGGCGAGCAACGACTTCAGCGGCCTGAACATCGGCGGCAGCGTGGGTGTCGGGGGCTCGGCCGGGGTCGGTGCGACCCTGATCGCCACCACCATCACCGACGGCTCCACGGCCTTGCTCGACTCCAGCCAGTCCACGCCGACGCAGGTGCTGGGCGCCGCTTCGCTGACGGTGGACGCGAGCACGTCGGAAAACGTGATCAACGTCGCCGTCGCCGGATCGGCCGGCGGCGACGTGGCGATCTCCGGTGCGGCCACGCCCGTCACCGAAAGCATCGACACCAGCGCCAGCATCGGCTCCTATGCGTCGACCCACACCAGTGGCGAACTCCAGGTGCAGGCGGGTGACACCTCGCAGGTGATCAACGTCGGCGGTGGCGTCGGCGTGGCCGGCAGCGCGGGCATCGGCCTCACCGCGGCGGCGACCACCCTGGACAACACCCTGACGGCCGGCATCGGCAGCGACTCCTCCGTCGTGGCGGGGTCCGTGGACGTGCAGGCCGGCGCATCGACCGCGGCCTACAACGTGGCGATCGCCGGCGGGGTTGGCGGGGACGTCGGGGTATCGGGGGTGCTGACCCCGGTGACGCAGACCGATACCGTGACCGCCAGCATCGGGCAGGGCGCGAGCATCAAGACCACGGACGCCTCCAGTGGCTTCGTCGACGTCGACGCGAGCAACGACACCCATATCCTCAACGTCGGCGGCGCCATCGGTGTGGGTGGAGCCGTCGGGGTCGGCGGCTCCGCGGCAGCCTCGGTGCTCGATGACACCACCCAGGCCATGATCCTCGACGGCGCGACCATCCAGGCCGCGGGCGAGGTGCAGGTCGGCGCAGACGCCGTCGAGAACATCAACACCGACGTGATCACGGGCGGCGCGGGAGGCAGCGCCGGCGTCGCCGTGGCGCTGGCTTCCAGCGACGTCATCGACACCACGCAGGCGTACATCGGCTATGGCGCGACGGTCGGCGCCGCTTCCGTGGACGTGGGTGCGAGCGACTCGACGACCATCCAGGACATCGCCGGTGCCGCCGGCGGAGGCGGCGCCGCCGGGGTGGGCGCCGGCGTCGACGTGAGCGTGCTCAAGAAGAAGACCTACGCCTGGATCGGGCTCGAAGGCGTCGACGGCACGGGTGCCGCGGCCCTTGTGAACGCCAAGTCCGGCGACGTGACCGTGCAGGCCCAGAGCACCGAGACGCTGGGCTCGGTGGTGGCCGGCGCGGCCATCGGCGGGGCCGCAGGCGTGGCGGGCGCCGTGCAGACCTACGTGCTCCTCGGGGACACGGAGGGCGGCATCGGCGCCGGCGATACCGTGACCGCCACCGGCAACGTCGCCGTGCTGGCCTCGGACGACGACGGTCTGAACGCGATCGTCGGAGGCGCGGCTGGTGGCGGCACGGCCGGCGTCGGCGCCTCGATCGGCGTCTCCGTGGCGCAGCAGACGACCCTGGCGGGAATCGGCGCCAACGCCCAGGTCACGGCACTCGGCAACGGCAGCGCGCAGTCGCTGACCGGCGGGTTCAGCGACCAGTTCAACGGACAGCAGGCGGTGCAGCCCACGACCTCGTCCGGCGCGATGGACGAGGGCAACAACCTGTTCGGGTCGAACCAGGGCAGCCTGGTCACGCGTACCGTGGCACCCATCACGCGCGACGTGCACGGCGTGCTGGTGAACGCCGTGGCCACGGGATCCCTGGACGCCGCGGCGGTCAGCGGCGCGGTGGGCGGCGCCGTGGGCGCGGCCATCTCGGGCTCGGTCCCGGTGGTCATCAGCGACACCGAGGCCAGCATCGGCTCGGGCGCCACCATCAATGGCGCGACGGGACTCGGCAGCGCGAGCGCGGCACAGTCGGTGGCGGTGGCTGCCGCCAGCAATCTGTATGTGCGCGGCATCACCGGTGCCGGCGGTGGCGGGGGCGCGGTCGGGGTCGGCGCCGGCCTGCTCACCAATGTCATCGAGAACACGACGAAGGCGCTGATCGCGGGTGGCGCGACGGTGTCGGCCCAGTCCAATGTGGACGTCACCGCCAGCGCCGGCGAGGACTTCTCGGGCATCACCGCCAGCGCCGGCCTGGGCGGCGTGGCCGGCGTCGCCGGCGGCGCCACGGTGCTGGTGATCCACGACACCACCCTGGCGACCATCGACGGCACGGTCGACGCCGGCGGCAGCGTCGTCGACAGCGCGGACGACCAGACCAACGCTGCGCTCACCGCGGGTTCGGCCGGAGTGGGCGGCGCCGCCGGAGTCGGCGCCGGCATCGGCGTGGCCGTGCTGATCAAGGACACCGAGGCGCACGTCGGACAGCACGCCGTGATCAACGCCAGCGGTGGGGGCAGCGACGCGGCCTTCGGCCTCTACACCGCGGCAGACTCCGCCACGACCAGCGCCGGCCAGGGGCTGCTGGTCTCGGCGGATTCCGCGCAGAGCCTGGATTCGCTGGCCCTGGCGGGCGCCGGGGGCGCCTATGCCGGAGTGGCGGGCGCGGTATCGGTGCAGGCGGTGTCGACGACGACCATCGCCTCGATCGATGGCGGCGCGCAGGTCAACACCAGCACTCCCGCAGCGCTTGCGGGCCAGAACGTCGACGTGGTCGCGCGCGACAACACCGCGCTGTACGCGGTCGACGCATCGGCCGGGGTCGGTATCGCCGGTGTCGGCGGCTCCGTCAACGTGGGGGTGCTGACCAGCAACACCCAGGCATCGATCGGAGATCACGCGGTGGTCGACGCGGCCGGCGCGGTATCGGTCGCCGCGTATTCGAACAAGGCGGTCGATGCCAGCGTGTTCGGCGTGGGCGGCGGGGTGTTCGGGCTCGGCGCCTCCATCAACGTCCTGGCGATCTCCAACGGCCAGAACGCCAACGGCAGCAGCGGCTCGGACACCCAGACCATCGGCGCGCTGACCACCACGCCGGGCGGGCAGTCGGTTGGCGACAACGCCAACTCGCAGATGCACGACAACACCATCGGCAACGACTATCTGTCCCAGTCGAGCAATTCCGACGTCAGCTCGGCGAGCGCGTCGGCACAGAGCACCCAGGATTCAACCAGCGCCACCGCGGTGCTCGCCGGCCAGGGCCAGACCGGCACCTCGGCGAGCATCGGCAACGCCATGGTGCACGCCGGGGGCTCGATCACGGTCGCCTCGGACGACAAGGTGACGGTGTCCAACCTGTCGGGCGCGCTGGGCGCCGGCGGAGTCGGCATCGGTGCGGGCGTCGGCGTGGTCATCGACAACACCAGCAACTCGGCGAGTGTCTCGGGTGCCGTCGGCAGTGGAGCGACGCTTTCCGGCAGCCAGCTCGACGTGAGCGCGGACACCCAGCACACCCTGGGCGTGCAGAGCTACGCCGGCGGCGTCGGGCTGCTCGCCGGGGCGGATGCGGTCGTCGCCTACACCGGCGACAGTTCGCAGACCCAGGCCTCGGTGTCCGAGGCAAGCGTGTCCAGCCCCGGGGCGGTGGACATCACCGCGACCTCGAATCGCGCGCTGGACTCCACCGGCTCGGGAGCCGCCGCCGGCGGCATGGCGGCCGGCGCGGCGGTGTCCATCGCCCAGCTCAGCGGCGGCGAGCAGGCCTCGGCCGACGCGGCCACGTTCGGCACGCCGACGGCGCAGGTCGGCAGCGTGGACATCCAGGCCAACTCAACCGATTCGGTCAACGCGAGCTCGCTGGCGGTCTCGGCCGGCATCGGCATCGCCGTGGAAGGATCGGTGGCGACGGCCACGCTGAGCCCGCAGGTGCAGGCGTTTTTCGACAACGGCAGCATCGACAGCGCCGGCGCGGTCAACATCGGCGCCGAGGCCGACAACCTGGTCTCCGCGAACGCCTCGGGCGGCAGCGTGGCCCTGCTGGGTGCGGCCGGAGCCTCGGTGGCCACCGCCGACGACGGCGCGAAGGTCAGCGCCGATGCCGCCGCGGCCGACATCACCGGCTCCGCGCTGACCATCCAGGCCGGCGTGGGGCAGGTGGCGACCGATCCCAGCGGAGTCGACGCGACGGCCAGCGGCATTTCGGGTGCGCTGTTCGTCGGCGCCAATGCCTCCGCGGCCACGGCGACCAACGAGTCGAGCGCGATCGCATCGGCCGAGGGCGGCGGCTTCAACGTCACCGGGGCCATCGACATCGAGGGCCTGTTGCAGACCAACCAGTCCGCGCAGTCGACCGGGGTCGCCGTGGGCGGTCTGCTGGCGCTTGGCGCCGACGTCGCCACCGCCGGATCGCAGACCGTGACCCACGCCTTGCTGTCCGATGTGGGCAGCCTTCAGGCCGGGCAGTTGAGCCTCGATGCCAACGGCGCCGACAGCAACGTCGCGCAGGCGACCGCGGGCAGCGGCGGTGCCTTCGATGGCGCTGCCGCGGCGGCCACGACCTCGTCGCAGGCCAACACGGTGGCGGGCATCGAGAACGCCCCGCCTTCCGGGTCGACCACCCTGCAGCCGTCGCAGGTCGACGTGCACGCCGGAACGGTGAGCATCGCGGCCACGCACACCGCGAGCTTTGGCGGTGGCGTGGACAGCACGAACGCGGCTGTCGTCGGCGCCAGCGGCGCGCAGCTGCAGAACACGGTGGACAGCACGGTCGCGGCCGATCTCGGTCCGCAGGTGCAGGTCACCGCGACCGACTTCGCGCTGGACGCCCGGAACCTGACGGCCAATCCCTTCGTCGGCGAGACGCCGAGCAATGCCGCGGGCTTCAACCCGGACAACGGGGGCTGGAACGTCAACTCCGGCTCGGGCGGCCTGATCAACCTGCCCGCGGCTTCCAGCGACACCCAGCTGACCTTGAACACCCTGGCCGACGTCGGCGACGGTGCGAGCGTGCACCTGATCGCGCCAGTGGATCCGAACCAGGTGTCGACGCTGAGCATCGAGGCCTACAACGACCCGGTGGTGCAGCAGAAGGTGCAGATGAACTCGGGCGGCGCCGTGGCGCTGGCCGCGGTGTCCGACAATGTCACGGTCAATGACTCGGCCACCGTGAGCATCGGCAACGACAGCACGCTGCTGGTCGACGTCGGCCAGGTCGAGATCGCCGCCTGGGGCAATGCCGACCTGTATGCGCTCGCCGCGGCGACCACCTACGGCGTGGCGGGTGCGCCCACCGGGCAGGCGCACATCGACTACACCGGCAACAACCTGGTCTCGGTGGGCACCGATGCCCAGGTGCAGGCCACCGATGGCCTGTACCCGTCGAACAGCGCGACGCCGATCTACGGCACGGTGGCGCTCAGCGCCGGCGACGGACTCGACGGAACGCGCTCGTCCATCGCCCTCGACTCGGAAGTCGACCTGTACAACAACACGGCGATTCCCATTCCGACCCCGCCCGATGCGCAATCCAACGCCACCAGCAACGCCCTCGTGGTGATCGCGGCCGATCCGGGCCAGGTCACGAGCGGGGCCAATGTCACCCACTACGGGGTCAACGCGGCTGGAGACATCAACATCAACGCCGACCAGGGGGCGATGTCCACCATCGCCAACGGCACCGGCACCAACATCTACCTGCAGGCGCTGTCCAAGGTCGCCAGTGCGCTGAGCAACCTGTTCGGCGGCGGCAACATCTCCTTCACCATCACCGGGGGATCTTCCTCCCAGGGCGGCAGCAGCGCGATCGTCGCCGACGGCCTCGTGGATACCGGGATCCAGCGCTACAAGTCGCTGACCATCAGCTACGCCACGCAGAGCACGTCCACCTGCGACGCCACGGTCTCGCCCTGCCTGGCGGCGCCCACGCCGGGACAGATCGGGTACACCACCACGAGCATTCCCCAGGGCGGCGACCTGTTGCAGCGCCTGACGCAACTCGAACAGCTCAAGAGCGAATACGCCAGCGACCCGATCGCGGTGGGTGCCTATCAGAACGAGATCCATTTCATGCAGATGGAACTCGTCGGGCTCGGCATGGGGACCATCGACAGCAATGGCGTGTTCCGCCTCAACAGCGACGTGCAGCAGAGCCCCCAGGACCTGGCCAAGCAGCTGGCCCTGGACAGCCAGAGCCTGAGCACCAGCATCACCAACCTGGCCGACGCGCTGTCGCCCCTGGCGGGCACCGCGGTCCAGTTCGGCGGGGAGATGGTGACGGTGGTCAATGGAGCCACCGGCTATACGCAGGACGCCGTGGCCGCGCTGGCCAATTCGGCTCTTGGAACCATCCAGAAATTCAGCGGCTACTCCACCTACACGACGCCGCCGCAGGGCCAGAGCTCGAGCACCGGGTCGCTGCAACTGGCCGATGTGGGCACGCAGGAGAATCGGGTCGGCTCCGACACGACGAGCCTGCAGAACGACGTGACCAACATCTCGAACGCGCAGGCCGACATCAATACCCAGGTCGGCAGCATCAGCTCCGCCGCGACGACCCTGGGCAGCGCCACGTCGCAGACCGTGGGCACGGTCAGTGGCAACTTCTCCCAGGCGCTGTCGAACGCGCAGCTCAGCATCACCCAGGACCTGGGGACCATCAACACCTACGTGTCGTCGGAGAACGCGGATGCGGGCAATCTCTACGACGCGGCGAACAGCCTGTACAAGGACCTGCACGCCCTGGCCGAGGGAAGCGCCAGCTCGAGCGCCGACGACAAGGCGCTGAGCGACCTGCTCAATTACAACGCGCCGAGCGGCAACATCCCCCCATCCGGCGGAGCCCTCGGCTTGCTGGGATCCGCGTCGCTTCCGGCCCTGTCCGCGGACCAGAAGGCCATCGACGCCAACTACGTGGGCGAGGTCACGCAGTACGCGGCGCTCAATGCCTCGGCGGCCACGCCCGGCTCGGTGGGCAACTACGTCTCGCTGATCGCCAGCGCCGCCTCGGTCGTGGCAGCCGACATCGGCGACTCCGGCGGATCAGCGGCGCTGGTGCAGGAAATCAGCGTCGACCCGGCGGTCGCGCGCCTGGGGGACATCAACCTGAACGCCGGGCTGCTCACTTCCGACGCCAGCCTGCTGCCGACCAACCTGGCGAGCCTGGTGCCGGCGGGCCTGAGCCTGGGCGACCACCAGGGGCAGTTGCAGGCCCCGGGCGACGCCAAGATCATCATCACCAACAACACCGCCGACCCGCTGTTGCTGTCCAGCCTGACCATTCCCACCTATCGGGCCGGATGGATCTATTTCAACGGCAGCCTGGTGAATTCGGCGCAGGACATCACCGCGATCAATCCCGGCGGGACCTCCTCGGATTTCCTGGAGCTGACCACCGCGGCGGGGAGTCCGGCGCCGTCGATCGACATCACCAGCAACTACGTGCCGCCGGCCGATCCCGCCACGAGCGGCCTGTACTACCAGACGCACGTCATGATCGCGCCCGACATCACGTTGGCGCAGGGCTCGACCATCAGCAACCCGAATGGCTCGGTGACCATCCTGAGCGATGCGGGCAACATCTACCAGGACGGCACCATCGATGCGCAGTCCCTGTCGGTGACCGCGCGCAACGGCGACTATGCCTCCAGCTACATCCAGGGCATCGACAGCATCGCCGGCGATCCGAGTACGCAGAGCCCGGCGACCACCGGCGCGACCTGCCCGAGCACGACCGGATTCGTCGGGCCCTGCGCGAGCCAGTCGGGCCTCGGCCAGGGGCTGATCATCAACGGCAATGTCTCGATCGCCGCGCGCTACCTGAATGTCAACGGCCTGATCCAGAGCGGTATCGCGAGCAATACCCTGACCATCGATTCCACCGACATGCTGACCACCGCCGATCCCAGCCTGATCGGCGCCGGCGGAACCCAGCTGCTGGGCATGATCCAGGCCGATGAGCAGGCCTACCTCGACAATCCGTCGATCGTGGGTCCCAACGGACTGATCCAGGTCACCGCGGATGCCAACGGCACGCTCTTTCTCAACCCCATCAACGGACAGCTCGAGTTCAACGTCGACTACGCGAACCATTACTACGCCTCGCAGAATGGCGCCGCAGGCAATTACGCGTACCAGCTGGTGGACGCCGCCGGCAGCAACATGCTGGCCAACTACGACGCGGCGACCCGGCGCTACCTGGTGGACTGGACGGCGGTGCACGGCGGCTACATCCAGCTCTACGGACAGATCCTCGACACCTCGCCGACGGCGGGGCAGCTCAAGGTGCTCAACGGCTACGGCAGCATCGACGTGGTCAACCACACCACGAATCCGCTGGTGCTGTCGAATCTGGAAACCGGCCCCTCGGGAACCGCCGGGGTAGCCACCCAGGGCCAGATCGACATCACCGACGTGCACCTGGCCAGCGCGGCCGACAGCAACCTCAGCGCCAGCGCGGGGCGCGTGGTCGACGTGACGCATACCCTCTACAGCTATGACCCCACGGGCGATGGAGGGCAGGGCCAGGTCACCGAGACCCAGACCTACGGCACCTTGAACGCCGACGGCACGATCCAGGTCCTGGGCAGCAACTCCCCGATCTACACCACGGGCGCGACCGGCAGCTACACACCGGTGCTGCCCGAGCGCTTCGTCTGGCAGACGGCGACGAACAACAGCGTGACCACCAACTTCACGACCAGTTCGGTCAATGTGTTCCATTCCTCCAGCCTGGCGGTGGACCAGCAGAGCCAGTGGC
>JAKBBP010000002.1 GCA_021808445.1 Pseudomonadota bacterium | reverse complement strand
GCCGGAACTCGCCTTTCCCGCCTGGCGCGGCGAGCCGCTGCCCGGCAAGTCGGTGATCATTCTGGGCGAGCAGGGCTTCGGCGACCAGGTCCAGCTGGCCCGCTACGCGCAGCTGCTCAAGACGCGCGGCGCAGCCCGGGTGTCGCTGCAGTGCAGGGCCGCGCTGAAGCCGCTGCTGGCCACGGCCCCCGGGGTCGACGCGGTGTTCGGCGACGATGAGGGCTTCGAGGCGCACGACTACTGGGTGCTGGCCTTCAGCCTGCCGGGCCTGCTGGGCACCACGCTGGACACCATCCCGGCGCAGCTGCCTTACCTGAGCGCCGACCCGCGGCGCATCGAGGCCTGGGCCCCCAGGCTGCCCCGGGCGCGGCGGCGCATCGGGCTGGTCTGGAAAGGCGCCGCCGGCCATGGCAACGACCTGAACCGCTCCCTGCCGGGGCTGCAGGTGCTGGCTCCGCTGTGGTCCTGCACGGACGCCGCCTTCGTCAGCCTGCAAAAAGGCCAGGGCGAGGAGGAGGCCGCGCGGGCCGGCCCCGCGCAACCCATCACCGACCTCGCGCCGGAGATGGCCAGCTTCGCCGACACCGCCGCCATCCTTGCCCAGATCGACCTGCTGATCTGCGTCGACACCTCGGCCGCGCATGTGGCGGGCGCGCTGGGCAGGCCCTGCTGGGTGCTGCTGCCCGCCATGGGCAGCGACTGGCGCTGGCTGCTCGAGCGCGAGGACTCGCCGTGGTATCCGGGGGTGATGCGCCTGTTCCGCCAGGCGCCGGGCGAAGCCTGGGATGGCGTGGTCCGGCGCGTCGCCTCGGAGCTGCGCGCCTGGAGTGAAACGCCGCCCTGAGCCGCGGCTCAGGCCCCCTGCACCTCGACGTGCACGTCCACGTTGTTGCGCGTGGCGTGGGAGTAGGGGCAGACCTTTTCGTGGGCCTCCATGGCCAGCGCATGCAAGTCCTGCTGGGACATCGAGCGGTCCTCCACGCGCAGCCTGACCGCCAGTCCGAAGCCCCCCGCGTCGCGCGGGCCGATGGACACCGAACAGGTCACGGTGGCGCCGGAGGCGTTTTTCTTGTGCTGCTTGGCCACGAAATCCAGCGCGCCTCCGAAACAGGCGGCATAGCCGGCCGCGAACAGGTCCTCCGGGGTGGTCGTGGAAGGGCGGCCCGGGCCGCCCATGGCCTTGGGCACCGACAGGTCCACGCTGACCTGGCCGTCCTGCGAGCGGGTGTGTCCATTGCGCCCGCCGGTGGCGGTGGCGCTGGTGGTGTAGACGACCTGGATGCTGTCCATGGCTGGGCTCTCCTGTGAGGGTGGGAAACATCTGCCGGACGACGCGGACACCGTCGGACCTGCGCCGGCTGCTTGCAGTCTATGGCGGCTCTGCGCAATTTTCAGGCGTCCTGCTCCGAGCAGTCCACCGCGCAGTCCGCCGAGCAGCCCGGAAGCCGGCGCGCTGGATGCCACGACATACTGTGGATATGATCAGCCCCGCGGCCCCGCGGCCGCGGCGCTGACCCATGGCCTCCGAACCCGCCTCCGACCTCGATTCCACCCCGCCCCTGCCCCGGCGCATCGCGCATCTGGACATGGACGCCTTTTTCGCCTCGGTGGAATTGCTGCGCTACCCCGAGTTGCGTGGCCTGCCGGTGGTCGTGGGCGGACGCCATCGCTGGCAGCCCGAGCGCCTGCCCGACGGCAGCTGGCGTTTCGCGCGCCTGCGCGACTACGTCGGACGCGGGGTGGTCACGACTTCCACCTACGAGGCGCGCGCACTCGGCGTCTTCTCGGCCATGGGCATGATGAAGGCTGCCCGCCTGGCTCCCGACGCGATCCTGCTGCCGGCCCGCTTCGAGGCCTACCGCGAGTACTCCCGGCGCTTCAAGGCCGCGGTGGCCGCCATCGCCCCCCACATCGAGGACCGCGGGATCGACGAGATCTACATCGACCTCAGCGCGCATGCGCAGGCCGACACCGAGGCCCTGGCCCGCCAGATCCAGGACGCCGTTCGCGAGGCGACCGGACTGAGTTGCTCCATCGGCGTGACCCCGAACAAGCTGCTGTCCAAGATCGCCTCCGATCTGCGCAAGCCCGGGGGCATCACGGTGCTGCACATGCACGACCTGTCCGAGCGCATCTGGCCCCTGCCGGCTGCGCGCATCAACGGCATCGGGCCCAAGGCCGCCGAGCGCCTGCGCGGCCTGGGCATCCTCAGCATCGGCGAGCTGGCCGCGGCGCCTCCGGAGTTGCTGCAGGAGCATTTCGGGCGCGGCTACGCGGCCTGGCTGCACGCCGTCGCGCACGGACGCGACGACCGCCCGGTGCAGACCCATTCGGAGCCCAAGTCGGTGAGTCGCGAGACCACCTTCGAGCGCGACCTGCACCCGCGGCGCGACCGCGCAGAACTCTCGCGCCTGTTCACCGAGCTGTGCCGCCAGCTGGCCGAGGACCTGCGGCGCAAGGGCTGCGCGGCCCGCACCATCGGCATCAAGCTGCGTTTCGAGGATTTTCGCACCGTCACCCGCGACCTGTCCCTGCCCCGCCCGGTCCACGATGCGGGGGCCATCCGCGAGGCGGCCGGACAGTGCCTTCGACGCGTCGAGCTCGACCGCCGGCTGCGCCTGCTGGGCGTTCGCGCATCCGCGCTGCACGACGCCGCCGAGGCCGTCGGCGAGCCCTCGGCCCTGCAGCTGAGCCTGCTGGATCCCTAGGTCCCCGGTGCCTGCTCAGGTCCCTCGCGACGACGACACCATCTGCAATTGCGGCACGGCCCGCGGAGCACCGCCCTCGAGCCTGGCGCCGGACGCCGGTGCCAGTTGCCACCAGCGTGCGCGGTCGCGCTTGTGCAACTTGGCCTGGTACATCGCGGCATCCGCCTGGCGCACAAGGCCCTCCGGATCCTGCGCGTCCAGCGGGAACAGGGCCAGCCCCATGGACATGCCCACGCTCACCCTGCAGCCTGGCGCCAGCTCGAAGGCCTGCTCGACGGCCGCGTGCAGGCGACGCAGCACGTCGCCCAGCTGCTCCAGCACATGGTCGGCGTCGATCTGCTCGATGACCACGACGAACTCGTCGCCGCCCAGTCGCACCAGCACGTCGAACTTGCGGATCGCCGCGCGCAGGCGCTGGGCGATCTCGCGCAGCAGCATGTCGCCCACGTCGTGGCCCCAGGTGTCGTTCACCGGCTTGAAATCGTCCAGGTCGAGCATGCCCACCGCCAGCACGCTGCCGTCGCGCCGCGCCGCGGCCAGGGCCTGCGGCAGGTACTGGGTCAGCGCGAAGCGGTTGGGCAGGCCGGTCAGCAGGTCGTGGCGCGCGCGGTGCGACTCCTCCAGCTGCAGGTCGTTGAGCCGACGCTTGGTGTCCAGTTCATCCAGGCCGTGTCCCAGCAGTTCGGCCACGCGCTGGCACAGCTCGCTGGTCGCGTGGTCGAAGGCGTCGCGCTGCGGGGACACGAACACCAGCACCGCCCAGAGGGAACCGCCGCGGAACACCGGCTCGGCCAGCGCCGCGCGCCATTCGTGGCGGCTCATCGAAGCGCGCCACGGCTCCATGCGAGGGTCGCCCAGCAAGTCGTTGCAGCAGGCGCTGCGGTGGCTGTCCCATACACGGATCGCCAGCGGAGATCTGTCGTTGTCGTGCAGGCTGATGCGCAAGGCGTCCAGCTGCTCGGCCCCGCTGCCGGCGCGGGCGATCACCTCGATGCGTCCGCTCTCGTCCGGGCGAGCCATCCAGGCGGCGTGGAACTGGGTGCCGTCGGTCAGGGTCTGGCAGGTGCGAAGCAACATGTCGGGTACGCTTCGCGCCTGCAGCAGCACGTCGCCCTCGCGCATCAAGGCACGGTACAGGCGCTGCAACTGCTCCATGCGGCGGCGCTGCTCCAGCGCCTGCATGGCGCGCTGCACCGCCAGGCCCACGTTGAGCAGCACCTCCGTGGTGGCTGCATCCACCACCTCGGGTTCGTCCAGGCACAGGACCAGCACCGATTCCTGTCCCGCCTGGGGGGATGCTCCGTCATGCAGCGGCAGCGCGGCCACCCAGACGCCCGACGAATTCGCGAGCCCATCCGAGGTACCGGACGAGGGCTCTCCCGGCAGGCCCCGCTCGCCCGGCAGCTCCCTCGTGCCCTGCCGCGCATCCTGCGCCTCGGCCGACGCGTAGTCGAAGCAGGCTTGCGCTTCCTGGCACGCGCGCAAGGCCAGCTCGCGCCCCGGCAGGGGCTTCGCGGCCTCGCGTGCGGCGAAACCGGCCAGGGGCTCCAGGGCCTGCCCGCTGCGGTCCGGGCGTCCGATCCAGGCCTGGCTCAGACCCCCGCGCTGCACGGCCACGCGGCACACGGCCTGGCGGAAGAGATCCATGTCCTCGGCCTGCGCGCCCAGCTGGCCCAGTTCCACCAGCAGGGCGTTCAGCCGCGCCATGCGATGCGCGCGCACCGCCTGGAGCTCGCGCAGCCGCATTTCCCGCAGCGCGCGCGACTGCCAGGTCTGGCCGCGCAGGAAGCGCTGCTGCGTGGCGTGCACGGCCAGCACCACGAACAGCAGGTACGCCGCTCCCAGCAGGGCCGCCAGATGCCAGGCCGCGGCGCCTCCCAGGCTCAGCCAGAGCACCAGGGGCAACAGCGCGCCGGCCGCGAAGCCCAGCGCGGCGACGGCATCGAAGGCCAGGGCCAGCGCCACGCCGCCGGCCATGCCGGCCACGATGAAGGCAGCCAGGCCCGCCGCGAAGCCAGCGCGCGGAGCCAGCCACCAGGGCATCAGGCCCCACAGCAGGCCATGCACGACGCCGGCGCCGCGCAGCAGGCGATGCAGGGGAGCGGACCCGCCCCCCGCGCGGACCCTGGCCTGCGCGTTCGACAAAGGCATGTGCCGGCGCAGCAGCAGCGCCGAGGATTGCAGGCCCAGCACCAGCAACGCCCAGGACGTCGCCGCGAGTTCCCCCGCATGCGGCGCGAACAGCCACGCGCAGGCCGCGCAGGCCACCGCCTGGGCCAGGGCCACCAGGCCCAGCGACTCGAGCAGCTGCGCCTGTTGCTGCGCGCCCAGCCGGCGCTTGCGTGACGCCGGCCGCGTGGCGGCCTGCGATGGAGGCTCGTGATGCACCTGGTTCCCGTCCCTTGGCGTCGGTGTGGAAGTTTCCCGAAATCCTGGAGCGAGAGGACGCGCAGGCGCGTCTTCCCGCAATGCTTGCCTCGATTTTCCGTCTGCGGAGCCGGCCGTGCATCCGGCCCGCCCCGGAAAACGCAATCCAGCTGTGATTTCGTGACATTGTTCACGCCACCGTGGCGCCCATGCACCCGACAATGGGCCACCCATCGCGCGTGGACCTGTGCTGGATCGGTGTCGCGCGCCCACCGGGCCGGCATGTGCCGGGCACGGCGCCCGCAAGGCTCGCTCCTTTCCCACCATGACATCGCAGAGACCGCCCCCGCCAGCTTCGCAGCCAGCGTCCCCCGATCCGGCATCGGCCACGGTCCTTCCAGGGGCCGGGGCCGCCCCGGCGCAAGGCCCGGGCGCCGATGCGCCCTGGCGGCCGGGTGCGCAGGCTGCCTCGCCCGAGTGCGAGAGTGCCTGGCTGGACCAGGCAGCCGCCGTGGCCGCGCAGGCCCTCGAGGTCGCGGCCGCCGTGTTGCGCCTGCGCGACGAGGACGAATGGCTGCAGGGCCTGCACGGCGACACCGGGGACGGCGCCTGCAGGGCCTTGCTGCGCGCCGCGCAGGCCTCGACCGTACCCGGCGCGCCGGGTCTGTGCGAGCGCGAGAGCCTGCACGACGAACAGGGCCGGGAAATCGCCGTGCTGTGGGTGGGCGACTCCAGGGCACGCCCCCTGCTCCCGCGACAGCGCGAGCTCATGCGCGCCATGGCGCGCCAGGCGCTGGACGTGCTGGAGGCCCGGCGCGCGGCGCAGCGCCTGGCGCGGGAGCGGCGGCGCCTGCAGCGCCGCGTGGACTTCACCGCGGTGCTGGCCCGCTCCAACCAGCTGATCGCGCAGGCGGCGGACGAGCAGGCCATGCTGCAGGGCATCTGCGACATCACCGTGGCCGACGGAGGCCTGCGCCTGGCCTGGGTGGGCCGACCGGACGACGAGGGAACCCTGCGCTTCCTGGCCAGCGCCGGCGAACGCACCTACATGGAGGGACTGGAGCTCTCGGTGCGCGAGGACCTGCCCGGAGGCCGGGGAGCGGCAGGACATGCGTGGCGCGAGCAGCGTGCGTATTTTCTCGCCTCCTTCGCGCGCTCGCCCATGCTCGAGCCCTGGCGCGAGCGTGCCGCCCGATGCGGCATGCGCGCCACGGCCACGCTTCCCATCCGGCGTGCCGAGGGCATGTGGGGCGTGTTCACGGTGATGCACGGTGACGAGGATGCCTTCGACGAGCAGATGCAGACCCTGCTGACCGAACTGGCGCAGAACATCTCCCGGGGTCTCGACCGTCTGGACGCTGCCCGGCGCGAGCGCGAACTCACCGGCCTGCAGCATGCGCTGCTCGACCACACGCTGGCCGGCATCGTGGTCGTGCGTGAGCGCTTCATCGTCAGCGCCAACCGGCGCTTCGCCCACATGCTGGGCTACGACGACCCCGCGCAACTGGTCGGGCGCTCCACGCGCATGGTCTACGCCTCGCAGGCCGAGTATGTGCGGGTGGGCAACCTCTACCCTCGCCTGCACCAGCACGGCAGCGCGCTGGCCATGGATGTGCGGGTGCTGCGCCGGGACGGCGAGGAACTGCTTTGCGATGTCTCCGCGGGTCTGACCCGCGACCAGGAAGACACCTCGGTGTGGACCTTCCAGGACGTCACCGAGCGGGCGCGCCTGCAGCAGCGCCTGCGTCACGAGGCCCTGCACGATCTGCTCACCGACCTGCCCAACCGCAGGGCGCTGGAGCAATACCTTCCGCAGGCGCTGGCCCGGGCGCGGCGCAGGGCTCGCGTGGTCGCGGTGGGCATGCTGGACCTGGATGATTTCAAACCGGTCAACGACAGTTTCGGCCACGACGCCGGCGACCGCCTGCTGCAGGACGTCGCGCAGCGCCTGCGCTCGCTGCTGCGCGAATGCGACTTCCTGGCGCGCCTGGGCGGTGACGAGTTCGTCGTGGTCATCGAGGAACTCGAGGACCGGCATCTGGCGCGCCAGCTCAGCCGGCTGCTGCAACGCCTGCACGGGGCGGTCGAGCGGCCCTTCGCGCTGGGAGCCTCGGTGCAGGCCAGCGTGGGCATGACCATGGGCCTGGCCACCTTCCCCGGCGACGGTACCGACGGCGACACGCTGCTGCGCCAGGCCGACGCCGCGCTCTATCAGGTCAAGGCCCGCAAGCAGCAGCGCCGGCGCTGGTGGCAGCTCGGCGTGCGCCAGTCGGCCGAACCGGGGAAGGACCCCTCCTTCGACCCCTACGGTGCGGAAGCTGCCCGCCTGCTGGGCAGGGTGCGCACCCTGCTGGCCGAGGCCACCGAGCGCTTCGCGCAGGCCTTCTACGACGACATCGGCCGGGACCTGCAGATGCGCGCCATCCTCGCCTGCCTGCGTCCGGCCGAGCTGCAGGCGCTGCGCGCCCGCCACGCCGAGCACCTGCGCTTCGTGCTGGACCCGGCGACTTCGCGCGAGGCCTTGCTGCGCCAGGCCCGGCGCCTGGGCGAGATTCACGCCCTGGTGGGGGTCAGCTCCGAACACATGATTCGCCCGCAGGGCCTGTACCGGCGCCTCGCCGGCGAGGCCCTGGGTGACTCCGCGCTGCCGGCACGAGCGCGCTTCCAGCTGCTGCGCGTGATCGAGGAGCGCCTGGAGGACGACCTGCAGGAGCAGATGGCGGCGCTGGCCGGGGTCTCCTCGGCCTATTTCTCGGCGCTCACGCCCGATACGCTGCCGGCGCGGGCGCTGTGGCGCGACGCGGTGCACGAGCTCATCGCGCCCGTCGGCAGCCTGCCCGGCCTGCTGGCCTGCCACGTGATGCGCCCGGACACCCACGGCGTGTTCCAGCGCGAGGCTGGCGCCGGCCCGCGCTCGGCCGCCATCGTCGAGTGGCTGCGTCGGGCCAGCTTCGATGCCTGCCTGCAGAACGCCGGCGCGGACGACAGCGGGCTGCTGGTGCAGGCCTGGCACAGTGGGCGCATCCAGCATTGCAATTCCTACGCCGGCGATCCCCGCGTCCGGCCCTGGAGCGGCATGGCCGACGACTTGGGGGTGCGCAGCGCGCTGGCCATCCCGGTGCCCGGCGAGCAGGGGCAGCCGGTATTCGTGCTCGGCCTGTTCGGCGCGTGGCCGAACCAGTTCTCCAGCCCGGGCATGCAGCAGTTCGCACGGGCACTGCAGCAACATGCGGCAAGAGTGTGGCAATCGTGCAGGCGCGCGAGCTCCTCCGAGCCCCTGGCCCAGATCCAGGCGCAGCGATGCCGGGAGCGCCTGTTCTCGGGCGGCCTGGAGATGTTCGTGCAGCCCGTGGTGGACCTGGTCGACGGTTCCTGCCGGCGCGTCGAGGCCCTCGCGCGCCTGCGCCTGGCCGACGGCACGCTGCTGGCCCCCTCGCGCTTCCTGCCCATCCTGGGGGATACCGAGCTCGACCGTCTGCTGCGCCTGGGGCTGGACCAGGTGTGCCTGCAGCTGCGAGCCTGGGACGCCCAGGGCCTGCACATGGACGCGGCCCTGAACCTGCCGCCCTCGACGCTGCTCGACCCCGAATGCACCGGCTGGGTGGAACAGGCGCTGCGACGCCACGGCGTGGCGCCGCAGCGTCTGACCCTGGAACTGCTGGAAAACCAGGACGTGGACATGCGTACCCAGAGCGCCGCCCTGCACGGCCTCAAGGCCCTGGGCGTGCGCCTGGCGATGGACGACCTGGGCTCGGGCTACAGCAGCCTGCAGCGTCTGTCCATGCTGCCCTTCGACTGCATCAAGCTCGACCAGGGACTGACCCTGGAATTGCGACGCGCACCGCTGCAGACCCTGGGGCTCATGCGGGCGATCATCCAGCTGGGCCATGACCTGGAACGCCAGATCGTGGTGGAGGGCGCGGAGGACCGGGGGGTGCTGGAGGCCGTGCTGGCGCTGGGCGCGACCCTGGCCCAGGGATACGCCCTGGCGCGGCCGATGCCGGCCGCCGAGTTCCCGCGCTGGCTGGCTGGCCTGCGCCTGGACGTGGATCCAGCCAGGGTGAGCACCTGGCTGGGGGCCCTGGCCGCCCACTGGATGGCCCCGCGCAGCCCGCGGCGCGAGGCTTCGTCGGCCCTGGCCGAATTCCTGGCGCGCTCGGCGCCCGCGGAGGTACGGACCTGGCAGGCCCAGGCCCGCGGGCATGGCAGCACCGCCGGGGATGCGCGGGAGCGCCTGACCCACTGGCTGGTCGGACGCGTGCGCGCCGAACACGCCCAGCAGCAGGCGCGCAACTGAGCCCTCCCGGCCACCGCAAGCTGGCACGCAATACCTGGCACGCAATACTGCTCGGAGCTTGATACCGATTTAATAGCGTCCGAAGAAAAATAGCCCGCAACGCACCTCTTGCGGGAGCCATGGGCGCACCATCCTTTCCACTCGCAGCCGGCGGCCGTTTCGCACCGTCTCGACTGCTGGCCGCGCTGGGCTGCGCGAACCGCGACGCGCACGATGCGCTGACCGGCCTGGCCACCCGCGTCGCCCTGGAGCGCAGGGTGAGCGAACTGGCGGCCCTGCCGGGTGCCGACGCGCGCCTGGCGGTGCTGGTGCTGGACGTGTACCGTTTCGGAAGCATCAACGAGACCTGGGGCTGGAAGGCAGGCGACGCGGTGCTGGTCGAGCTTGCGCGACGCCTGCGCGCCCTGGGAGGCAGCGACATGCTGGCCCGGGTCGGTGCCGACTCCATCGGGGTGCTGCTGCGCGGTGCCGCCGCCGAGGACTGGCGCGGCGTGGTCGAGCGCATGATCAAGTCCCTGCGCGAGCCCTTCGTCGTCGCGGCATCCAGCACCCGCAAGCTCTCGGCCTCGGTGGGCTGCGCCTTGTTCCCGCAGGACGCCACCAGCGCCTCACGCCTGCTCGGGCTGGCCGAGGCCGCCGTGTTCAGCCAGGCCGAACGGGATCTGCAGCGCCGCAGCGAAGCGCTCGATCCCTACGGGGACGAGACCGCCGAGACCATGACGTGGCTGCAGCGCTTCCTGGGCCCGCAGCTTCCGCGGCTCAACGAGGAATTTCTCGAGGCCCTGGGGCTATGCGAGCAAGCCACCGAGGACGATGTCTCGGGCCTGCCGGCGGGCGACGCGGTCGGATTGCTGCCCGGACTCGGGAGCTATGTGCCTCTGCTGCTCGCCCCGGGCCTGCGCAAGTCCCGGCACCGTGAGCATGCCGAGGGCCTGGGCCGGCTGCTGGCGGCCCTGGGACTGCCCGCGCAGGCGGGTGTGGGGGCGATGGGCCGGCTGTACCAGGCCGTGGCCGGGTTGGCGCACCGCATCCCGGCGCGCCTGAGCGAGCGCAGCTTGCTGCTCGGCACCCTGCTGCGACGCATGGAGGCCGACATCGGGTTCCAGCATCAGGGAGCCGAGGCCCTGCGCCATGAGCTGATCGAGCGCCTGCGGCAACTGGCGGCGGCCCTGCAGGCGGCACGCCGGCGCAGCGACCTGCTGGACATGGTGGTCGAGGCCCTGCAACAGCTGCCTTTTCTGGTGTGTTGCGCCGTCTACACCCAGGACGCACGGGGTGGCTTCGTGCTGGAGGCGCAGAGCACGGCCCACGAACCCTGGAGTGGCGAGGCCGCGCCGACGCCCCACGACCCGGATGCCGCCCAGGCGCGCGGGGGAGCGCTTGCGCGCAGCTGGCTGCGCGCGGGCATCGAGCTGGGCCCGGACATCGCGCGCGCGGCGCGACAGGGGCGCGACTGGGCCGCGCAGCTGTTGGCCCGGGGGGTGCGCAGCTCGGTCGCCGTGCCGGTGCTGGACGCCTCCGGCAACGTGCTGGTGGTGTTGCAGCTGTACGGGCGCCTGCCCGGACAGTTCAACACCCAGCTGATGCGCCATGCGCTGGACTCGCTGCGCTCCTCGGTAGCGGCCGAGCTGGCGCGCGTGGGCGAGGGCATCGCGCTGCCGGCGGTGGCTGCCGACGAGCGCGCGCTGTGGCGCCAGCGCCTGTTCGCCGGCGGGCTGCGCATGTTCATGCAGCCCATCGTCGACCTGCGCCTGCAGCGCTGCACCCGGGTGGAGGCGCTGGCGCGCCTGCAACTGGACGAGCGCACCCTGCTCACGCCGGGGCGCTTCCTTCCGGTGCTGGGGCAGCACGAACTCGACCGCCTGTTCCTCGAGGGCCTGCATCTGTCGCTGCAGTCGCTGGTCGACTGGGAGCGCCAGGGGCTGAAGCTGGATCTGTCGCTGAACCTGCCTCCCTCCACGCTGCGCCACGCCGATTGCGTGGACTGGGTGCGCTCCGCGCTGGAACGCCGGGGCATCGACCCACGCCGGCTCAGCCTGGAGATCCTGGAGGACCGCGACGTGGCCACGCAGGCCACCATGCGCGACACCACCGATCGCCTGCGCGCGCTGGGCGTACGCCTGGCGCTGGACGACCTGGGCGCCGGCTACAGCAGCCTGCTGCGACTCAACAGCCTGCCCATCGACATGGTCAAGGTGGACCAGGGCCTGGTGCACGGCATCGTCGCCAACAACCCCCGCGCGGTGCCCCTGGTGACCGGGCTGGTCGACCTGGCGCGCCGGCTCGACCTGGGGATCACCATCGAGGGGCTGGAGACCCAGATCCTGCTGGAATACGCGCAGTACCTGCAGGCGGACTTCGGCCAGGGCATGGCGATCTCGCCGCCGCTCGAGCCGAGGCGCCTGCCGGCGTGGCTGCGAAGCTGGCGACTTCCGCCACTGTCGGGCATCGCGCCCTTCGCATCCATGTTCGGGCCGGACGCACGTGGCACCGGCCGGCTTCTTTGACCCGGGGATCGTGTCACCACCCTGTCATGAAATGCAACGACCATCGACGACAAATCCCCTCATGCCGCCATGGCCGCCATCGCCCTGCCCTCGCACCCTGCTGACGCCCAGGCGGATCGCCACGCGAGCTTTCAGGCCATCCTGGACGGCCAACTGCTGAACACGGTGTTTCAGCCGGTTCTCGACCTGCGCAACCGCAGTTTCCACGGATTCGAAGCCCTGATCCGAGGCCCCGCGGGCAGCCCGCTGGAGCGTCCCGACCACCTGTTCGACTGCGCCCGCGCCAGCGGCCGCGTGGCCGAGTTCGACCGCCTGTGCGTACAGACCAGCATCGAGGCCTTCGCGGCGGCCTCGCTGCCGGGGCACCTGTTCCTCAACGTCACCGAGGCGCTGTTCGACTCGGGCTGGTTCGCGCGGGAATCCACGCTGCGCTGGCTGCAGGAACAGGGTCTGGCACCCTCACGCCTGGTGCTGGAATTGCTGGAGTCGGACTCCCTGGCCGAGGACACCCAGGCCTTCAGCGCGGCGCGCTTCCTGCGCGACCTGGGCTACGGCCTGGCGCTGGACGACCTGGGCCAGGGCTTCGGTCGTTTCGCGCTGTGGAAGCGCCTGCGCCCGCGCTACCTGAAGGTGGATCGCAGCTACACCGCCGACCTGGCGAACGACCCCTTCAAGGCGGCCTTCCTGCGCTCCATGTTGCTGCTGGCCGAGGCCAGCCAGTCGGTGGTGGTGGCCGAGGGCGTGGAATCCGAGCGCGACCTGCTCACGCTGCGCGAGATCGGGGTCAGCATGGCCCAGGGATTTTTCATCGCCCGACCCCAGCCGCACCCCGCCACCGAACCCGCGGCGCACACCCGCGAGGTGCTGGGCAACCCGCAACCGGCGCTGCATGCGCTGGCCAGCCGCGGCAGCATCGAGCAGTCGGTGCTGGGTCTGGCGCGCCCCATCGTTCCGGTGCAGCCGCAGGTCAAGCTGGACCACGTGCTGCGCATGCTGGAGCAGGACCCGGACCTGACCTCGGTGCCCATCGTCGACGGACAGGGCCAGGCGCTGGGCATCATCAACCGCTACGTGGTCGCCGACCGGCTGTTCCGCCCCCATGTGCGCGACCTGTTCGGCAACAAGCCCTGTACCCTGGTGATGAGCAGCGACGTGCTGCGCCTGGACGCCAAGAGCAGCCTGCAGCAGGCCAGCAGCCTGATCGCCGATTCCAGCTACCGGCACGCCACCGAGGGGGTGCTGGTCACCGAGGGCGGCCAGTACCGGGGGCTGCTGCTGGTGGGTGACCTGCTGCGCCTGGTCACCGAGTTCCAGGTGCAGGCGGCGCGCTACGCCAACCCGCTGACCCTGCTGCCAGGCAACGTGCCCATCAACGATTGCATCGACCGCTGGCTGCACGAGGATCGGCTGTTCGCCGCCGCCTACGCCGACATCGACCATTTCAAGCCCTTCAACGACAAGTTCGGCTACCGCATGGGCGACGAGATCATCCTCATGCTGGCCGACCTGCTGCGCAGCCACCTGCCTCCGGGCGAGCAGTTCCTGGGCCATATTGGCGGTGACGATTTCGTCGCGCTGTCATGCTCGCAGCAGTGGGAGCAGCAGTTGCAGGCTGTGCTGCGCGCCTTCGAGCAGGGGGTGGCGCAATTCTTCGAGCCGGCGGTGCTGGAGCAGAAAGGCTACTGGTCGGAGAATCGGCGCGGCGACGCGATGTTCTTCCCGGTGCCCACGCTGTCCATCGGGGCGTTCATGGTCAACCCGGGACATTTCGACTCGCACCGCGAGGTGGCCAACGTACTGGCCGAACTCAAGCGCGCCGCCAAGCGCCTGCCGGGCAACGCGCTGTTCGTGGACCGGCGGAGCTACGGCTGAGAGCCCCCGAAAGAGGGGCTGGGGTCTCAGGTGCAGGACGTGGGCATGTACTGCACTGGCACGGTGCCGCGCGTGCAGGTCCAGAGCAGCGAATCCGATGCGGTGATGCCCGACAGCAGCAGGGTGTCCCCCGAGATGGCCTTGTTCGCCTTGTTGCCGAACTTCACCGTGATCAGCCCGTGGGAGATATCCACGGACTGCACGAAGTTGCCCTGGATGGACGTGGGCGGGACTGCCCCGGCCGACTGGTTGCTGGTCGGGAAGCTGCCGTGCTGCGCGTAGTAGTCCCACAGCACCGTCTTGTAGCCGTCGGACAGGCTCAGGCCCTCGGCCACCTGCGCGCGGATGGTGTAGGTCTGGTAGGCGGGGATCGCGATGGCCGCCAGGATGCCGATGATCGCCACCACGATCATCAACTCGATCAGGGTGAAACCTTTGGACTTCCGGCCCATGGCTGTAACCTCTGCGAAATGGGTGATTAACGACTGGCCTAGAAAAAACCCGCCTTGCGGCGGGTTCTCAAGAATCACACTCTGGAGAGAATCAGGTGCAGGAAGACGGCAGGTACTGGGCCGCCAGACCGCTGCTGGTGCCGGTCTTGCAAGTCCAGGCGATCGAGCCCGCATTCGAGGTGATGGCCGACAGTTCCAATGTGTCGTTCTTGATCTTGGTGTTGACCTTCGGACCAGCATAGGTGATCGTGATCACGCCGCCGCTCACCGACACGCTCGAAACGTAATTCCCCTGGATCGAGCCGGCGCTGGCCAAGCCAGCCGAAGAGTTGTTCGTCGGGAAGGTCCCTCGGTTGGTGTAAAACTCCGACATCGCCGTCTTCGCGCCGTCAGCCAGCGACAGGCCTTCCGACACTTGCGCGCGAATGGTGTAGTTCTGGTAGGCGGGGATCGCGATCGCGGCCAGAATGCCGATGATCGCCACGACGATCATCAGTTCGATCAGCGTGAAGCCTTGTTGCAATTGCTTTTTCATGTGCGGGTCCTAGGTTGTTGAAACTTGCCGGGCCAGCGGCTGGCCTCGTGTGCATCACCGGTGTTCGAAACCGGCCGCTGCCGGGTCGACGTCAACCCCTGCCGGGGCGAGCCTAGACAAGCAAGCGGCGTGCCAGCCACGCTCCAGCCCCGTGAGCGCGCATTTCGGGAGCATTTCGGCATCCCCGCGTGAGCTGTCCATGCCCCGGCACGGCCAGGATCCGGGCCGTGTCCAGGCTGCAGGCTGGCCACGACACCCCATGTCAGGGCAAAATACCTGGACAC
Organism: Pseudomonadota bacterium; assembly: GCA_021808445.1. Taxonomy (GTDB): domain Bacteria; phylum Pseudomonadota; class Gammaproteobacteria; order Burkholderiales; family Burkholderiaceae_C; genus Thiomonas_A. Next base: position 113,244 of record JAKBBP010000002.1, on the reverse strand, counting down.
GGCGCCCAGGAGGACGCGGGGGGAGCGGGAAGTGGAAGTCAATGCATGCAGCCGCCGCATGGCCTCGGTGGTGCTGGGCAGGAGTGAGCGCACGGTGCGCCGCTGGTGCGACGAGGGTACCTTGCGCCTGGTGGGCAGTGACGCCGCGGGGCGCGCGCTGGTGGCGCTGGAACAGGTCCTGGACATGCTCGACGGCCTCGGCGCGCAGACACCGTGCGACGGAGAGACCCAGCTCCCGCGCGAGCAATGGATGCGCCTGGTGCTCGATGCCGATGCCGGAGACGCCGACGCGCTGGCCTGCCTGGGCACCCAGTTGCTGCACGAAGGCCGCGCGCCCGGCGCGGTGAGCCTGTTGCAGGAGGCCGCGCAATTGCAGCATGCCGACGCCATGCACTGGCTGTGCCACTGCCATCTGCGCGGCCTGGGGGTGGCACGCGATCCGGACCTGGCGCTGATGTGGCTGCACCGCGCGGCCGCGCAGGGCCATGTACTGGCCAGGGCCCAGGCGCGCGCCCTGCGCCGGCTGTCGCTGCGCGAGCCCCCGGCCGCCCCCTGAGACGCCACGGCCTTCACGGCCGCACCCCCAGGCCGGCCAGGTCCACGCCCAGGGGCACCAGCGTGGGCAGGTAGGCCGAGCCCGAGCCACCGCCCCCGCGGCTGCGCACATGGGCGACGAGCTGGCGGCTGCGCATCTGGACCGCGGAGTCCAGCTCCGGCATCGGATGCGCGCGGCGCCAGGCCTCGTAGACCGGGTAGTAGGCGCCGAACATGCGGCCCAGATCGGGCTCGGCGTCGCCGGACCAGGCGATGGCGAACACCACGCCCAGCAGTCCCGAGTACTCGTGCACCACCACGCCCGTGGGCGTGACCACGGTGGTGTCGGCCACGCGCGGCCCGCCGTCGGCGCGCAGCATGTGCATCAGCCTGGACACCCGGCCGTCGTCCAGTGCGCTGGACGCGCTCTCCCCCAGCGCGGCGTGGGCGGGCCAGCCCGCGCACAGCGACCACAGCAGCGCGCCGGCCGCGACGCGCTGCTGTGCCGACAGACGCACCGGCGCAAAGGCTTTGGGTCCGCTTTTCATGGATGTCCTCGCCGAGGCCGGTCCAGCCCGGCCCTCCCCCGGAACCCACTATAGGATCGTGGGAATGGCCCGTGCACGGGGGCAACGGGCCTTGAACACCGGGCTCACCGCGCACTCGCGCCGGCGGCTCAGCGCAGCGCGTACAGAGGTCCGTAGCCCAAGGGGCTGCTCATGCCCTGGATCACATAGGCCACGCTGCGGCCGTAGAAAAACGGCAGACCCAGATCCACCGGGCTGGTGGAAGGCACCTGGGCCGCAAGGTCGTTGAACGCCACGTAGCGCGAGAAATCCATGCTCGAATAATCCCCCACGTACATCTGGGCGTTCAGCGCGCCCGGCGGGGTGGCTCCGCTGGACGTACTCAGCGTGATGGGCAGGTTCAGCAGCGAGGCCGGCGTGTAGTTGCCGTTGGCATCCGTGGCCACTCCGCTGAGGTAGGCGAAGCTGAAGTTCGAGCCACTGTCCAGGAAGGAGCCCGGGTAGGCCACGCCCTGCACGGTGACCGTGATGTCGCCTCCCGAGTCGGCCGCCAGTGCCGTGTAGCCGCTCAGTGCGTTGTCCGCCTGCGTACCCGCGCCCAGGCTCAGGACCCCGTAGGTGGCAGCCGCGCCCGAGGCGGGGATCGCGGGCATCTGCAGCACGATGCCGTTGTTGTCGGCGCTGTTCACGAAGGGCACGGGATTGGACACCTGGGCACTGGCCGGCGGCAGGCTCAGGCGCGTGCAGCTGCTGGCGGTACAGCCGTAGTAGACTTGGCCGTCGGCGATGAACTGCCCGACTCCGAGCAGGCCATTGCCCCCCAGGGCCTGCAGGCTTCCGACGTCGCTGCCCGCGCTGGCACAGTCGGCGGGAGCGGCCGGGAGCGTGGAGGCCCCGATGACCTGGATGGGCAGGGAACTCGTGGTCTCGCCGGCCAGCCGCAGGTTCGCATGGCTGACGGCTCCCCAGATGTGGCCGTCGAGGAAATGGGCGCACTCGGCCAGCTGGGTGCCACCGGTGGCCGTGTCCACCGGCAGGCTCAGCCCGCCCAGCGCGCCCTGCAGTACGCGCAGGCCGTAGGAGCCGGTGTCCAGCACCACGTGGTCCACGGTGGCACACTGATTCGACAGGTTGCACACCGTGACCGTGACGTAGGGAATGTTCGCGGTGACGTTGGCCGAGGGGGCAATCGCGGGATTCTGCTCGATGGTCACCAGCAACTGGTTGGCCGCCACCGCCGGCACCACCGGGGTCGTCGTGCCGGAACCGCCACCACCACAGGCTCCCAGCGCCAGGCCCAGCCAGGCAGCCGCCACGAGGCGCATCGCGCGCAAGGCCCTCATGGCTGCACCCCCAGCGCGGCCAGGTCCACGCCAGGCGGGACCAGCGCGGGCACGTAGGCCGAACCCGCGTAATCCCGCATATGTCCCCAGGCATGGGCCACGAGTTGCGGGCCGCGCACCCGTACCGGCGCGCGATAGGCTCCAGGGCCGGGAGTGCCGCGCCCCGCGACGTAGCTGGGGAAATAGCTGCCGTACAGGCGTTGCAGGTCCGGCACCGTGGGGCCCGACCAGCTCAGCGCGAACACCGTGCCGTCGGGGCCGGCGTATTCGTGCACGGTCACCCCGGAGGCCGTGATCACCGTGGCCCCGCCCAGGCCCGCGGCGGTCCCTGCGCGCAGGCTGCGCGCCGAAAGACTCGGGCTGCCGTCGGCGGACGCGGCGGCCAGCGGACCGCCGAGCGCGGCCAGCGCCGGCGTGGCGCCGAGCAGCAGCAGCGCGCAGGCAACTGCCAGGTTGCGGCGAACAGGGGTCCAGAGGGTCCAGAGGGTCCAGAAGCTGGGCATGTAGCGTTTCCCGCGGCGCTTTCCCTGCGCCGCCAACGAAGCACTATAGCCTGCGACCAGCCGGTCTCAGCCCGGCGAGAATTCGATCAGGCCCTGCGGGAGCAAATACAGGATGCGTGCGCGTCCTCCCCGCACCGTCGGCCGGTGGGCGCTGCCGGGGCCGTACACCACCCAGCCCGCACCCTGCCCGTCGAAGCGTGCCTGCGGGTCCAGGGGCATGACCAGGTCGATTTCCCCGGAAGGGTGCCTGTGATGGGGGCCTGCAATTTCTTGCATGTCCACCACATCCACCGAAAAGCCCTGCAGCTCCGGCCCGGGCTTGAACACCCTGCCATAGCGAATGCCCCCGGCCTCGCGCTGGCAAAGCAGACCTTCGGCCACCCCCTGATCGCAGGCCGCGCGAATGCGCTTCACCACCTGGCTCTCTACGCCGAACTCGGAGTTGAGCCGATGCTGCAGGGCCTCATCCAGAGGCTGACTCGAAATGGCCGCGGTCAGCTCGGCCACGGCTTGATGTAGCTCAGACAGGCAGGACATTGCGCGAACTCCGGGATGGCGCATCCGTGGTTGTGGGAAGGACGAATATGCAGTATTGTGCCTAACCTCTATCCTAAGTTCCTCCGGCTCGATGTCAAGCACTATATTGCATGAATCGCCTTCCCTGGGGTCTCCCGGGTCGGCCGGGCTCGAGACCGTGGCCGCCGACCAGGCTCCGCGCGCTCGCTCGATGCCGCCCGGGCGGCATCCCTTCCTGGTGGCGCTGGGCGAAAGGGTGCGCGCGCTGCGCGCACGGCGGGGGCTGACGCGCAAGGCGGTGGCCCAGGCCTCCGAGGTGTCCGAGCGCCACCTTGCGAACCTCGAAGGCGGCGTGGGCAATGCCTCGGTGCTGGTGCTGCTGCAGGTGGCGCAGGCGCTGCAGTGTTCGCTGGCCGAGTTGCTGGGCGACGTCACCGGTTCCTCGCCCGAATGGGTGCTGATCCGCGAATTGCTGGAGCACCGTGACGAGGCCACCCTGCAGCGCGTGCGCGCGGCCATCGGGGAAATGCTGGGCACCGGAGGCGACAACGCGGCGCGCAGCTCACGCATCGCGCTGGTCGGACTGCGCGGGGCGGGCAAGTCCACGCTGGGGCGCATGCTGGCCGAGGACCTGGGCTTTCCCTTCATCGAGCTCAGCCGCGAGATCGAGCAGTTCGCCGGCTGCAGCGTGGCCGAGATCCAGTCCCTGTACGGCATGAACGCCTACCGGCGCTACGAGCGCCGCGCACTCGAGGAAACCGTGCAGCTGTATGCCGAGGCAGTGATCGCCACACCCGGTGGCCTGGTGTCCGAGCCGGCCACCTTCAACCTGCTGCTGGCGCATTGCACGACCATCTGGTTACGGGCCACGCCCCAGGACCACATGCAGCGTGTGATCGCCCAGGGCGACCTGCGCCCGATGGCCGCCAGCGCCGAGGCCATGGGCGACCTGCGTACCATTCTGGCCGGACGCGAGCCCTTCTACGCCAAGGCCGAGTTCTCGCTCGACACCAGCGCCCAGGCGCTGCAGCCCACCTTCGTGGCCTTGCGCGCGCTGGCGCGCGAGGCACTGCACCTGGCCTGAGGCCGCTCGTCACGACCCCACCTTCCCCACGGAGTCCATCGATGTCCGAGACCCTTTCCGTCCTTCGCCGCCCGGGCGGCGTCACCGAATTGCGCATGGCGCGCCCGCAGGTGTTCAACGCCTTCGACGAAGCCATGATCGGCGAGCTCGATGCCGCCTTCGCCCAGGCCGGCGCCGATCCCGAGGTGCGCGTGGTCGTGCTCTCCGGGGAGGGACGGCATTTCAGCGCCGGAGCCGACCTGAACTGGATGCAGCGCGCCAGCGAGGCCGACGAGTCGTGGAACCTGGCCGACGCGCGGCGTTTCGCGGCGATGCTGCGACGCATCGACACCTGCCCCAAGCCCACGGTGGCGCGCATCCAGGGCGCGGCCCTGGGCGGAGGCTTCGGCCTGGCCTGCGTCTGCGACATCGCCATCGCCTCCGAGCAGGCCAGCTTCGCGGTCAGCGAGGCGCGCTTCGGCATCCTTCCCTCGGTCATCGGGCCCTACGTGGTCAATGCCGTCGGCCGACGCCAGGCACGGCGCCTGGCGCTGAGCATGCGGCGCATCGGCGCCGCCGAGGCGCTGGCCATCGGGCTGGTGCACGAGGTGGTCGCTGCCGATGCGCTGGACGCCGCGGTACAGCGCACCGTGGACGAGTTGCTGCAGGGCGGACCGCAGGCGCAGCGCGAGATCAAGGATTTGTTCGCGGCGCTGGAAATCGGCCCGGTGACCGACGAGGTCGTGGAACTCACCGCGCGAACCATCAGCCGCGTGCGCGGCACCGAGGAGGCCCGCAAGGGATTCGCGGCCTTCCTCGCCAAGCAGCCGGCGCCGTGGGCGCCGCGCGGCGACGGGGCCTGAGGCGGCTCGGGATTCAGTGAAAGTGACCGTCGTCTCCCGGCGTGCCGGGATCGGCGGCCATGGCCTCGCGCCACACGCGCAGGGGCACGTAGGTGCGCAGGCGCTGCAGCAGGCAGCGGGCGACCTCGGGGCCGGCCTCGTGGCCGACGAAGGGCAGCACGTCGGCGGTGACGTCGGCGCCCAGGCGCACCAGGTGCTCGGCGGCCTCGACGGTCAGCGCGTAGGGCATGACGGGGTCACGCTTTCCATGCAGCAGGTGCAGCGTGGTGCCGGCACTGGCGCGCGTGGGCAGCAGCGCGAAGCGCGCGCCGATGGCGGCCACGCGCCCGGCCGGCGCCTCGCGGTCGCGGGTGGATTCCAGCGCCATGATGCCGCCCTGGGAAAAGCCGACCAGCGCGGTCTGCGCCACCGTGGTGGCGGTTTCACGCTGCCAGTGACGAATGGCCCCCAGGAAGGCCGGCATGGCCTGCGCCACCCTCTCGGCCCGGTTGGCTTGCGTGACGCCGCGCACATCGAACCACTGGTAGCCGCGCCCCGCGGCGCAGGCCTCGGGCGAGCGCACGCTGACCACGCAGGCCTGCTCGAACTCGGCCGCCAGGCTGCGACCCAGGGGCTCCATGTCCCGCTCGTCGGCTCCGAAGCCGTGGAACAGCAGCACCAGCTGCTGCGCCTGGGCGGCGGGGCGGGCGATGACCAGCGAGGCTGGCGGGGCGACGGGTGGCGAAGCTTCGTGCATGTCAGTCCAGGGTCCAGGCATCCATGCTCAGCATGCCATAGTGCACGCCTCCCGACCAGTACCGCGACGTCAAAGGGGGCTCGATCCCGGACGCCAGCGAGGCACCCAGCACCCAGTGCAAGGCGAGCAGGTGTTCGTCGCTGGGGTGCGCGCGGCGTGCATGCGGGGCGCGGGTCTTCCATTCCAGCAGAGCCTGCGCATCGCCGCGGGCGATGGCCTCGCGCATCCACGCGCTGAACTCGAGCACATAGGACTGCGCCGGGTCGGCGACCGTGGCCGCGGCGCGGAATTCGTGAAGGTTGTGGGTGAGGCTGCCGCTGCCCAGCAGCAGCACCCCCTGCTCGCGCAGCGGCGCCAGCAGGCGCCCCAGGCGCCAGGCTCCCTGTGCGTCCAGCGGCCAGGGCATGGACAACGGCACCACCGGAAGCTCCGCCTGGGGAAACATCACGCGCAGGGGCACCCAGGCACCGTGATCCAGCCCTCGTCCCGGATCCAGCGAGACGGGAAGACCCGCCTCGGCCAGCAGGGCCGCGACCTGCCCGGCCAGTTCGGGATCCCCCGCGACCGGGTAGCGCAATTGCTGCAGCGCAGGGTCGAAGCCCCCGAAATCGTGCAAGGTCTGAGGCCGCGCGGACGAGCCCACGGCCAGGCCGCGGGTCATCCAGTGCGGCGACAGGACCAGCACGGCTCGCAGGGGTCGCGCACGCAGCGCGGCCCCCAGCTCAGCGAGCATGGGCCCGGCGCTGCCGGGCTCCAGTGGCAGCATCGGCGAACCGTGCGAGACGAATACCGCCGGCGCGCGCCGCGCGCCCTGTGCCGCATCCATGGACACGACTCCCGCTGCGCGCTCAGGCCTGCCTGGCCTCGCGCTCGGCCGCCAGCGTGGCGGCCACCGCCGGGCGCTGGGACACGCGCTCGATGTAGGCCTGCAGCGCGGGCCAGCGCGACAGGTCGAGTCCCACGTAGGCGGCCCAGCCGAGCACCGTGAACAGGTAGGCGTCGGCCACCGTGAACTGCGTGCCCATCAGGAAGTCCTGCCCGGCCAGGATCTGCGCCAGGTAATCGAAGCGACCGTACAGGCGCTGGCGCTGCAGCTCCTTGACCTCCTCGGGGAACTGCGGGCTGAACAAGGGGCTGTACTGCTTGTGCAACTCGGTGGAAATGAAGTTCAGCCACTCCTGCAGTCGGTAGCGCTCGATGCTGCCGTTGGCCGGAGCGAGTCCCGAGGCAGGCTTCTGGTCGGCGAGGTACTGCACGATGGCCGGGCCTTCGGTGAGCACCGTGCCGTCGTCGAGCTGCAGCACCGGCACGTAGCCCTTGGGGTTGATCGCACGGAAATCCTTGCCGCCGTCATAGGTCTTGGCGCCCAGGTCCACCTTCACGACTTCGGCGGGCAGGCCGAGTTCACGCAGCACGATGTGGGGGGACAGCGAGCAGGCGCCAGGGGAGAAATACAGTTTCATGGGACAGGCTCCTCAGGAAGGGTTGCGCACGGACTCGAGGGCCACGCGCACGTGGACCTTGTGGCCGATGCCGGCCGAGTAGGTGTCGATGCCGAACTGGGTGCGATCGATCACGCCGTCGGCGACGAAGCCGCTGAGGTAGCCACCCCAGGGCTTGGGCAGCGAGGGCACGTCGCCGGCGCCGATGAGGCGCACGCGAAAGCTCACCGGACGGGTCACCCCGTGCAGGGTCAGCTGGCCGTGCAGCACACCGCCGCGCGGACCGTGCGGCACATAGCGGGTGCCCACGAAGTGCATGGTCGGGTATTGCGCGGCGTCGAAGAAGGCGCTGCCCGTGAGCATCTTGTCACGCGCCGGCAGGTAGGTGGTCAGGCTGTCCACCTGCACGGTCACGTCGGCCTTGTCGGCCTTCGGGTTGTGCGGATCGAACGTGAAGCTGCCGCTGACCTTGGTGAAGGCGCCGCTCACCAGGCCGATGCCGGCATGGCCGATGGAAAACTGCACGCTGGAATGGTCGGGGTCGATGGTGTAGCTGCCGGCCGGGTTGGCATGCTGGACCGTGTAGGGCTGCAGCTGTGCCGGCGCGTCGGCCGCGACGGCGGGGGCGGCCAGCGCGGCCAGCGAGAGCGCTCCGGCGCCCAGCGCGAGGCTCAGTCGGGAAAGGGGTTTCATGCAAGGCTTCCTTGTTGTGCTTGGAGGGAAATCAGGGGGCGACCACCAGGTGCACCTGCACCGGAATGTCCGCCGCCACCACGCTGGTGTCGGCCCAGCTGCCGCTGCCCAGGCCCCAGACGGTGCGCTGGAGCTTGAAGTCCGCGTCCATGGCCAGGGCCTTGCCCTGGGCATGGGTGCTCACCAGCACGCGCAGCGGATGCGTGGCGCCGCGCACGGTGAAGTTGCCATCGACCCAGTAGCGCCCCGGTCCCGCGGCGCTCCAGTGGGTGGACACGAAGCGGGCCTGCGGGTCGGCCTTGGCATCGAGCCAGTCGGGTCCGATCAGCAGCTGGTTGGCCTGGGAGCCGCCGGCGTCGACGCTGGCGGCATCCACGGACACCTGCACGCTGCTTGCCTGCAGATCCTGGGGGGCAAAATGCACCTGCGCATGCACGGTGCCGAAATGCCCTTTCATGGTCACGCCCATCTGCGTGGCCTGGAACTCGACGCGCGCGCCGGCCTGCACGCTTGCGTAGATCGGGGGAGCAGCCTGCGCCGTCGCGGCCAGCGCGAAGGAACCCAGGGCCAGCAGGAGGGGGCGCGCCAGGCGCCCGCGTGCAAGGTCGGACATCGGATCACTCCTTGGAAGAACCCGGCAGCATGCGCAACAGCACGCCGTCACGGTCGAGGAACTGGTGCTTCAGCGCGGCGCCCACATGGGCGACGACCAGGGCGGCCAGCGTGTAGTTCAACCAGGCATGCCACCAGGCCAGGTCCCGGGCCAGCGCATGGTCGGGCGCCAGCAGATTGGGCAGCGGCAGCACGCCCCACCACACCACCCGGATGCCCGAGGCCGAACTCAGGGCCCAGCCGGATAGGGGGATGCACAGGATCAGCAGATACAGCAGGCCGTGCAGGGCCTCGGCCGCGCGCGCCTGCCAGCGGGGCACCGAATCGGGCAAGGCCGGAGGCTTGTGACCCATGCGCCAGGCCATGCGCAGCAGCACCAGCAGCAGTACCGTGATGCCGAACCACTTGTGCCAGGAATACAGCTCGAGCTTGCGCACCGACAGCTGCAGCCCGTGCATGTACAGCCCGAGCGGGAACATTCCGAAGATCAACAGGGCGATCAGCCAGTGCAGCAGGATGGCGACACCGGTGTAGCGCCGAGGCGAAGGGATCATGGTCAGGATTCCTCGTGGGGGCCGCGAGGGCCGGTTGGCACGTCCTGCGTCCGCTCGAAGGCCTGCCGGATGGCATGCAGCAGCGCCTCGGCGCGGACGAGGTCGAGCTCGGGGATGCGCTCGAAAGCCCGGCCCACGTACTCGCCGTGGGCCGGAAACACCTGCTCGAACAGCGCCTGGCCGCGCTCGGTCAGGCACACGATCTGGCCGCGGCCGTCCTGCGGGTCCGGATCGCGGCGCACCAGACCCTTTGCCAGCATACGGTCCACCACGCCGGTCAGCGTGCCCTTGGTGATGAGGGTCCTGGCGCCCAGGGTCTTGGGGTTCATGCCCGGCGTGTTGCCCAGCGTGGCCAGCACGTCGAACTGGGCCGGCGTCAATCCCAGTTGTGCGACATGCGCGGCCGAATATCGTTCGAAGGCCTGGTAGGCCCGAACGAGTTCGCGCAGCAGGGGCAGATGGGGACGGACGGAAGACATCGCGGGCGGGGACAGGTGCCTGGAAGCTCGGGAAGGCCGCGGGAACCAGACGATGAAGGGATATTAGTTCGCGTTAGAACCATCTGTAATGACCCGTATAGTTATAGGGTTTTTGATCGGGATCAGGCCGCCAGGGGTGCCGAGCCCCGCGCGTAGCCCAGGCCCACGGCGGCGGTGCTGCCGGGTAGCCACCGCGAGGCGCAGCGTCGCAGCTGGCTCAGGCTTCGGAACCCGCGCCCCGAGCAGCCAGGCGCCAGGGCAGCCCGCTGCTGCGACGGATCACGCGCTCCAGGCCCTGGCGCAGCACCCCCTCGTGCGCAGTGAACAGGCTCAGGCGAGAGCGCGCGCGGGTCACCCCGGTGTAGACCAGCTCGCGGGTGACGCCCAGTCCGTCGCCGAGTACCAGCAGGGCATGGGAGAACTCCGAGCCCTGCGACTTGTGGACCGTCATGGCCAGGGCCGTCTCCACATGGGCCAGGCGCCCCGGTGCCACCCAGCGCACCCCCTTCGCCTGGGCGAAGGCCACGCGCAACGCGCCACCGGGCCCGCGCAGGGCCATGCCCACGTCCCCGTTGAACAGCCCCAGCTCGGGATCGTTGCGCGTGACCATCACCGGCCTGGCCTCGTACCAGGGCTCGGTGGTGCCCAGCAGGCGGCGCGCACGCAAGGCCTGCTCGAGCTGGCGATTCATCGCCTCCACGCCCCAGGGTCCCTGGCGCAGCGCGCACAGTACACGCAGTGCGTCGAATCCCTGCAGCACACGCAGGGCCCAGGCGTCGCGTTGCTCGCCTTCGCCGCCGCAGCCTGCGCGCGCCAGTTCCAGGCAGGCACGCAACGCGGGGTCGCCAACGGCAGCCTCGCAGACCTCCCGCGCTTGCGCGGCGCGTTGCCAGTGCAACTCCTCCCTTTCGTCCAGGACCTCCTGCGCCCTGCGTCCGTCGCCGCGGTTCACGGCGTCCGCCAGTCCCGCGATGCCTCCGCCAAAACGCCGGCTGCTGCGCAACATCGCCACTTGCTGGGCCAGCAGCGGCCCCTGCTCGTCCCGCAGCGCGGGCGGAAGGATCTGTCCGCTGAGCTCCAGCACCGCGCGCGCGGTGCCCGGCTGGTACCGCCCGTCGCGCGCGTGCAGGCACAGCTCGCCCAGCACGGCGCCCGCCTCGACGCTGGCCAGCTGGTCGCTGTCGCCCAGGAGCACCAGGCGCGCATGCGCAGGAAGCGCGTCCAGCAGGTCGGCCATCATCTCCAGGTGCACCATGGAGGCCTCGTCCACCAGCAGCACATCCACGTCCAGCGGGTTGCCGGCGTGGTGGCGCAACCTGCGCGTGTCTGCGCGCGCGCCCAGCAGCGCATGCAGGGTGCGCGCGGGACCGATGCGCGAGGCCAGTCGCAGCGCGGGCTGGTCGCCCCGGCCTGCGCTCAGCTGGGCCAGCGCCGTGTCGATGGACTGCTTCAGGCGCGCCGCGGCCTTGCCCGTGGGAGCTGCCAGCGCCACGCGCAACTGCTCCGGCTGGCTCGCGGTGGCGAACAGCAGGACCAGCAGGCGCGCCGCGGTGAAGGTCTTGCCCGTGCCGGGCCCCCCGGTGATCACCCCCACACCCGCGCGCAGTGCCAGGGCGCAGGCGATGCGCTGCCAATCCGGCTCGGCGCCGCCGGCGCCGGCTTCGGGCTCGCCGAACAGGGCCCGCATCGCCTCGTTCACGCGAGGCGCATCGAGGGGCTCGTGGCGCCTCGCACGCTCCAGCCACTGCGTGGCCAGACGCCGCTCGAAGTCCCGATAGCGCCGCAGGTACAGACAACCCTGCTCGAACACCAGCGGCTGCCCCCGGTCGGTGGCCTCGCCCCGCTCCACGCACCACACCGCCTCGGACTGGCGCAGCGCAAGCGCCCAGGCCTGCGCCAGCCCGGAGCCCGCCGGTGCCAGCTCGCGCGCCAGCTCCAGCATCCGCGCCACCAGCGCGCCCGGCAAACCCAGTTCCACCCAGGGCGCCTCAAGGCCTTGCAGGGCCGGCGGCCCGCCGGCCGCGCGCGAGGGCGCTTGTCCCTCGGGTCCTGCCGGCGGGTGCAGGACCATGCAGACATGCCCCAGGCCCTCGAGCTGAGCGAGCAGCGCGGCCGCCAGCAGCACCTGGGGATCCTCGCGCGGCGAGGCCTCGGCGATGAAGGAGGCGAAGGCCACGTCCAGGTGGCGCAACCAGCCCTCCCGGGCCCAGGCGCGCAGGCACTGCAGCACGCGCTCGCGCTCGGCGTCGGCGAACAGCGGCCGGCCTGTCATGGCCGGCTCCCCACCGTGCCCGGCTGCCCCGGGGATGCTCCCTGGCTCAGCAGGCGGTCCAGCCCTTGCAGCCACTGCGCGTCGGCCGGCATCGTGAAGCAGCCGCGCTCGGGCCCCTCGATGCCGCGCAGGAACAGGCACAACGCGCCTCCGAGCTGGCGCGAGGGGTCGTAGGCGGCCCCCAGGCGCTGGCGCAGCAGACGGTGCAACGCGAGCAGATACAACATGGCCTGCACGTCGTAGCGGTGCGCGGCCATCGCGCCTGCCAGGGCCTGCGCGTGGTAGTCGGCGTCGCGCTCGCCCAGGACATTGGATTTGTAGTCCAGCACCCAATAGCGCCCCTCATGCTCGAACACCAGGTCGGCGAACCCCATGACCAGGCCATGCAGCCGCTGCTCGTCCAGACGCGCGCGCTCGCGCGGTCCCAGCCAGGCCTGCGCGCACAAGCGATCCAGCGCGGCCGCGCTGGCCGCGTCCACGGGGAACCAGAATTCCATCTCCGCCAGACAACTGCGCAGGTCGCGCAGACTGGCGCGCAGTGGCGGCAGCGGCGTGCGCGCCACCTGCTGCAGCCATTCCCACGCGGCCTCGGCCTGTGGCTCCCAGCCCTGGCGCGCGCAGCGCTGCACGAAGGCCATGCGCGTGGTCGCGTCCTCGGCGAAACCCTGCTCGGCCAGCCAGGCCAGTTGCTCATGCAGGAAACTTCCGGCGCGGGCGCCGCGCGCGAAGCTGTGGCGCACCGCGCCGGCACGCGCGGCGACCTGCCGGGCCGGCTCCAGGACGTCGTCGACTTCATGCTGACGTGCCCCGAAGGCCGCGCGCAGCGGAGCCAGGTTGCGCGACAGAGCGCTGAAACTCGCGATCTGCCAGTCGCGCTCGAAGTCCGCCTCGAAGACCTCGGGTTCGCGCAGCGCCACGGCCCGGGCTCGCTCACGCAGGCATGTGGGTGACGGCACCGCACCCCGAGGCAGCAGACGCACCTGCGGCAGCGCGCCCCAGGTCGAGCGCAGAAGGGACTCGAGCTGCGTGGCCTCGGTGTTCGGCTGCGCGCCGAGCAGGCGCCCCAGGGCGCTGCGCGCGAGCAGGCATTGCGACTGCCTGCCGTGGCGCAGCGCAGCCGCCCCCATCCACACCGCATGGCGCGCGCGGGTCAGGGCCACGTACAGCAGGCGCGTGTCCTCGCGAAGGCGCTGGGCATCGGCGTCGCCGCCGGGCGCCGACCCCGCCTCGTCCTGCTCTTGCGGCTCGTCTTCCTCGTCGGCGGCACGGAAATGCGTGGCGAACGGAAGCAACACCACCGGGTATTCCAGGCCCTTGGATTTGTGGATGGTGACCACGCGCACCAGCTCGGCCTCGCTCTCCAGGCGGAGCTCCTGCTCGTCGGCGGCACCCGCGCGGCCGGCCACCGCCTGCTCCAGCCAGCGCACCAGTGCCTGCTCGCCGTCCACCCCCGAACTGGCCTGCTGCAGCAGTTCGGCCAGGTGCAGCATATTGGTCAGGCGCCGTTCCCCGCCGTCGCCCCCCAGCCAGCGCCGGGCCAGGCCCAGACGGTGCAAACTGGCTCGCAGCATGGGCAGGACCCCCTGCTGTCTCCAGATGTCGTGCAAATCCAGCAGCAACTGCGCATGGCGCTCGAACACCTCGTCGTCGCGCGCCAGGGCCTCCAGCTCCCGCAGCTCCAGCCCGAAGCTGGCATTGGCGAAACCGGCGCGTGCCAGAGCCGCGTCCCGCGGCTCGGCCACCGCCCTCAGCCAGCGCAGCAGGTCGCGCGCCTCGACACTAGCGAATACCGATTCGCGCTCGCTCAGGTAGACACTGGCCACCCGCCTGCGGCCCAGCTCGGCGCGTACCCGCTGCGCCTGCTCGCCGGTCCGCACCAGCACGGCGATGTCGCGCGGGCGCAGGCGCTCCAGGCCCGCCGCGTCGCGAAGGCCGCATCGGGCATCGCCGAGCAGCGCGACCACGCGTTCAGCGCAGGCCTGGGCGAAATCCCCCAGCGCCTCGGTCGAGCTCCGCAGCTCGGTGTCGTACTCGACCCACAACGCGGGCAGTTCCCCCTCGGCCGTGCACAGGGTCTGGTCGCGTCCGCGTGCCCGCACGGGCACGAAGGGCAAGGGATCGTCCCCGGCGCCGCGGTAGCCGAAGGCCCCATCCGGCAGATGCTCGTCGGCCTGCTCGAACAGCCGGTTGACCGCCTGTACCAGGACCTGCGTGGATCGATAGTTGGTATCCAGCGCGTAATGCCTTGCCGTGGTGGCTCGCCGCGCATGGATGTAGCTGTCGATGTCGGCGCCGCGAAAGGCGTAGATCGACTGCTTGGGATCGCCGATGAGCAGCAAGGCGGCCTGCGGGTCATTGCCGGCCACCCGGTACAGACTGTCGAACAGACGGTATTGCAGCGCCGAGGTGTCCTGGAACTCATCCAGCAGCGCCACCGGATACTGCTCGCGGATGCGTTCGCGCAGACGAGCGCCGGCGGGGCCGTCGAGCGCCTGCGCCAGGCGCAGCTGAAGGTCGGTGAAACCGAAGCTGCGCGCCTGGCTCTTGAGCTCGAACAGGCGCAGTTCCACGGCCGCGCAGGCACGTTCGCCCAACTCGGCGTCGGCGCGCGGCAGGGCCTGCAGACGATCGCGCAGCGCACCCAGTTGCTCGAATGCATCGGGGATGTCGAGCTGCCGGCCCTTCTTGAGCGCCGCGCGCAGGCCCTGCGCGCAAAGACGCTGCCAGGCCTTGTCCTCCAGATCCACGGCCTGCGCGTCGTCCGCCCCTGCCCATCGCTCCAGGGCGTCGAACCACGGTGCGAGACGCGCCACGGAAACCATGTTTGCACCAAAGGGCGAATCGCTGGAGCACTGGGCCTCGATCCATGCGCGCATGGATCCCAGGCGTCCGCGCCAGGCCTCGCGCAGCTCGCGCAGCGCCTCGCGGCGCCGCGTGTCGACACGGCGCCAGGCGGGCCCCAGCGCGCCGGCCTGCTCGAGCTCTCGCGCCATGCCGCTGGCAGCGCGCCGCCCGACGCGCGCGCCCACGCTCGCCTCGAATGCCGCGTAATCGGGCCACAGGCGCAGCAGACCCGCCAATTCCTCGCCCCGCAGGGGATAGATCTCGCGACGCCATACATCGCGCAGCGCGCGCTGGCGCAGCTCGGTGTCGTCGGGCAGGAGCTGTTCGTCGAACAGGCTGCCGCTGTCGAAAGCATGCTCGCGCAGCATGCGCTGGCACCAGGCGTCGATGGTGAACACCGCGGCGTCGTCCATCGAGTCGGCGGCGAGCGCGAGGCGCCATGCGGCGGTCTCGCGCGCCGCGGCATCGCCGGCCTCGGCCAGCAGCTGGCGCAGCAGGGTGTCGTCCTCGGCTGCCTCGAGCTCGCCCCGGAAACAGGCGGCGGCCTGCGCCAGGCGGGCACGGATGCGCTCGCGCAGCTCCTGCGTGGCGGCGCGGGTGAAGGTCATCACCAGGATGCGCGCGGGGGCCAGGGGCTCGCGCCAGGCGCTGCCAGGCTGCCCGTGGCCCAGCACCAGGCGAAGGTACAAGGCCGCGATGGTCCAGGTCTTGCCGGTGCCCGCGCTGGCCTCGATCAAGCGACTGCCCCACAGCGGCAGGCGCAGTGCATCGAGCGGATGGACGGATTCCGACATGGGGCGTCAGCGGCGCAGGCCGCTCTGCGTTTGCGCGGTGTCGAGCACCCGCACCTGCGCCTGCACCCAATCGCACACCGGCCGGAACAGCTGCTCTGCGAAGGTCTCGAAGCGCCCATCGGCGCACAGTGCGTCGAAGTCGGGATACAGGCGCGCCAGGGAGGGATCCTCGCGTTCTCCGCGTGCATGGCGCGAACCCTCGTAGACGGCGCGTGCGGACCTGCCCCGCAGGTGTTCGACGGCGCTGCGCGGGGCCCACGGCAATGGCTGCACGCGCGCTAGGCGCCATGCATGCAGCAGCTCCGCCAGGCGCGCGCGCGCGGCCTCCGGATCCAGCGCCGACCAGTGCAGCGCGGCGTCGGGGCCAAGCACAAGGCCCTCGCTGCGCAGACCCGCCGCCGCCGCGCCCAGCATGCGCACCCAGGTGCCCAGAAGCCGCTCCACGCGCACTTGACGCCCCTGCAGCAGACGGGATGCGCCCAGCTCCAGGCGCAGCGCAACGCTCGCGTCGGTGCCATCCATGCCATCCGTGCCATCGGAACCCTCGGCGCCTTGTCGCAAGCCGTCGATCCAGTCGTCCAGCGCGATGGCGTGTCCGGCGTCGCCCGGCGCATCCTGCGCCTCCAGGTCCAGACGCAGGGCCAGGCGCGCAACATCGCGCGGGTACCGCGTGGCCAGCGCGGCCCAGCAGCGAAGGGGCGGTGCGAGCTCCTGGCGCAATTGCTCGGCCACCCGCTCGCCCGGCCCCCCCAGGGGAAGGCGCCCGGCGGCTGCGGCCCGAAGGAGGCGTTCCCGCAGCAGCGCGTCGATGTCCCTGCCAGCCAGGGCCTGCGGATCGCGCAGCAGTTCCTGCAGCAGGCGATGGCGCTCCAGGCCGCCCAGCTCGAAGACCTCGTCGTCATCGGGCAGTGACTCCGCCTCGTCGAAGGCCACGCCGAGCGCCGTGCGCAGATACAGGCGCGCCGGATTGCGCAGCATGGAACCGAGCTCGGCCAGTGTGGCCGCGGGTGGCGCCTCCGGCTCGCCCTCTCGTCGCGACCATGCGCCTGGGCTCGCGTCGGCAGCGTCGACGTGCAGCGCGAACCACTCGCGGGCATAGGTGCGCGGCCCCCCCGGCTCGAAATAGCGCCGTCCGAAAGGTTGCAGCGCATGCTCCGTGCTGCGCTGGCGCAGCAATGCCTGGCCGGGTGATTCGCCGGGTCCGAGCTGCGCGGCGGCGAAACCGGCGGCCAGGTAATCGCGCAGCTGCGACACCAGCACGGAGGGAGCCAGCTCGGTGTTGTCCCGGGCACTGCGCCCGCACCAGCTGATGTACAGCACCCGCCGTGCGGCCAGCAGCGCCTCGAGCATGAGATAGCGGTCGTCGTCGCGGCGTGAACGGTCCCCCGGGCGCTCATGCCCCGGCAGGGCCATCAGGTCAAAATCGCTGCGCTGGGTCTTGCGCGGATAGGCGTCCTCGTTCATGCCCAGCAGGCAGACGACCTGGAAGGGAATGGCCCGCAGGGGCAGCAGACTGCAGAAGGTGACGCCGCCGGCCAGAAAGCGCCCCGCCACGCTGGTGTCATCGATGCGCTCCAGCCAGGCCTGCGCGAAGACCTCCAGCGGCAGCTCCCGGTCAAAGCCGGCGCATGCACAGTCCTGCAGCCATTGGGCCAGGCCTTCCTCCATCGCGACCAGCGCCTGGCGCTCGGACTCGTCCACGGGCTGCACCAGGGCTTCGAGCAGTTCGCGCGAGGCCTGGGCCCAGCGGGCCGGCGTGGCGGGCCGGCGCGAGGCCTCCCACCAGCCCTGCAGCACCTCGAGCAAGGCGTGCAGGGAACCGGCCAGCGCGGCGTCGAGCCCGCCCACTTCGCCCAGGGGCTCGATGCCCAGCCAGCCCGGTGTCTGCGCGTTGGCATAGCCCAGCAACATGCGACGCAGCGCGAAAGCCCAGCTGCCCTGTTCTCCGCAGGCCTGCAACCCGAAGCTGGCGCGCTGCCGCGCATGCAGGCCCCAGCGCGCGCCCGATTCGGCCATCCAGCGCAGCAGCAAGGCGCGTCCGTCGGGGTCGAGCCCGAAGCGCGCGGCGATCCCCGGCACGTCCAGGAGGTCGCAGATCTCGCTGAAGGCCGCGCGGTGGCGCGCGATACCCAGCACCCAGTCCAGTGCCAGCAGCAGCGAGCTGCCACTGCGGCGTCGAAGGTCGGCGATGTCGAAGGGAATGTGGCGCGGGTCGCCGGGCGGGTACTGGCCGAAAACCGCGCGCACGGCGGGGGCGAAGACCTCGACATCGGGAACCATCACCACGATGTCCCGTGGACGCAAGGCCTCGCGCGAGCCGGCATCGCGCGCCAGCAGTTCCAGCAACCGGTCGTGCAGCACCTCGACCTCTCGCAGCGCCGCGTGCGCGACGTGAAACTGGATGGACAGGTCCTCGGCGGGGATCGGCGGCGCGGCGTGCTCGGACAGCGGCAGCAGGTCGCGGATCGCGGCCTGCACATGCTCGAGCAGGCTGCGCGGCTCGGACTCGTCGAATACATCCGTGCGCGGCAACTCGAGGGGGCCGGAGCCGGCCGGATCCGGCATGGGTTCGTGGTTCTCCAGCTGACGCATGAAATCACGTCCCTGGCGCCCCCAGGCCGCGAGCAGGGGGTGCGCATGCGCATGCATGGCCTGCAGGGGTACCGCGCCCAGCTCGCGCCCCTCGCGCAGGGGCAGCAGCCTGCGCGGCGCGCGCAGCAACTCGCGCCCCTCGATGATGTCGGCCCAGTGGAAGCGACAGGGGTTGGGAACGGCGATCAGCACCTGCGCGTGACGCGACAGCGCCACCAGCAGATCCAGCACGGCCGGCGCCAGCGCGGCCGCTCCGAACAGGCTCACTCGCGGCGGCAGCGGCAGGCTGCCCGCCGGAGCCGCGCGCAGGCGATCGAGCACCCTGTGCTGCACCTGCGGGCGCACCAGCAGGCGCGCCTGGGCCCCCAGGCCCTCCAGCAACTCGCGCCACAGCAAGGCCTGCCAGCGCTGACCCGCCGGCAGGGCCCGGCGCCGCCCCAGCGCGTCGATCAGCACGTCATCCCCGCGCGACCACGCTTCGAGCCAGTCGGCACGGTAGACCTGGTACTGGTCGTACAAGTCGGCCAGGCGCTGCGCCAGCTGCAGCATGCGCAAGGCCTCTCCATCGGCCAGGAAGGCCGCGATGGCCTCGAAGGCGGGAGTGTGCGCCATGCGCGGCAGCAGCGGCAGCAGGCGCCAGACCAGGGCCTGACGATCCAGCGGGGAGCGTGCGCCGAGTTCGGCACTGCCCAGCACGGCGCGGCAGGTCTGCCACACGAAGCGCGAAGGCAATTCCACCCGCGTGGCCGCGCTGATGCCCAGCGCCAGCGCCTGCGCGGCCTTGAACCACTCACCGGCTCCGTTGCTCTGGACCAGCACGAGCTCGGACTGCAGCGGGGCCAGGGGCCAGCGCTGCTGGCACTGCAGCAGCAGCTCGTGCAGGGTTTCCAGTCGATTGCCGTGCAGGACCAGCAGCCCGCGCGGCGGCAGGCCGGGGCTGGCATGGGGCTTGCGGGCGGACTCGGCGTGCAAGGGGGAAAGGCGAGGGTTCGGGAACTGCGGGCGAGGCCCAGGAAGTGTAGGCGCCTCAGGGAGCGAGAGGCCCGTAGCCAGGGATCGATCGAAAAATTTGTTCGATATTACACAAACCATTCGTTTGATTTCGGAACAAAAGATTCCTAAATTGCCATGCACCGTCTCCGCGGAATCCCCGTCTGCGCGGCATCCCCCCATCCCGGCCATGATCGACAAACTCTGGAACCGCGTGTTCTCCGTCGGCGAAGCGCTGCACGACCCGCAGGCGCAGCCTCCGGGCGAGACCCACGTTCGCTCGACCACCTGTTACATGTGCGCCTGTCGCTGCGGCATCAACGTGCACGTACGCGACGGAGAGGTGCGGTTCATCGAGGGCAATCCGAACCATCCGTTGAACAAGGGAGTGATCTGCGCCAAGGGCTCGGCCGGCATCATGAAGCAGGTCTCGCCGGCCCGCCTGAGCCGCCCGCTGCGTCGCAAGCCGGGCTCCGAGCGCGGAGCCGGAGAATTCGAGCCCATCTCCTGGGACGAGGCATTCGCCCTGCTCGAGCAACGCCTGGGGCATCTGCGCGCCACGGATCCCAAGCGCTTCGCGCTGTTCACGGGACGTGACCAGATGCAGGCCCTCACCGGCCTGTTCGCGCGCGAGTTCGGGACTCCGAACTACGCCGCGCACGGAGGCTTCTGCTCGGTGAACATGGCCGCGGGCATGATCTATACGGTGGGCGGCAGTTTCTGGGAATTCGGCGGCCCGGACCTGGAACGCGCGAAGCTGTTCGTGATGATCGGCACCGCCGAGGACCACCACAGCAATCCCCTCAAGACCGCGATCTCCGAGTTCAAGCGCCGGGGCGGACGCTTTGTCTCCATCAATCCGGTGCGCACCGGCTACTCGGCGGTGGCCGACGAGTGGATCCCCATCCGCCCGGGCACCGACGGCGCGCTGTTCATGGCGCTGCTGCACCTGTTGCTGCGACGCGAGCGCTTCGATCTGGAGTTTGCCGCGCGCTACACCAACGCCGCGCAACTCGTTCGGGTGCAGGCAGGCCACCCGCAGGACGGCATGCTGCTGCGCAACCCCGATGCCGACGAGGGTTCGCCCGACGCGCCTCTGAATTTCTGGTGGTGGGACGAGGCCGCGCAGGCCCCGGTGCCGGCCTGGAGCGAGGGCGCGCGACCCACGCTGTGGGGACACCACACCATGCCCGACGGCACGCCCGTGGCCACCGCGCTGCAGTTGCTGCGCGAGCAAACCGAGGACTGCACGCCCGGATGGGCCGCGGAGATCACCGGCATTCCCGCCGCGCGCATCGAGCGTCTGGCCGAGGAGATGGCGCACTGCGCGCTGGACCAGGCCTGGGACGAACCCCAGCCCTGGACCGACTGGTGGGGCCGCGAGCACGCCACCGTGCGCGCCCGCCCGCTGGCCTTCCACGCCATGCGCGGGCTGGCCGCGCATTCGAACGGCTTCCAGACCATCCGTGGCCTGGCCGTGCTGATGAGTCTGCTGGGCACCATCGATGTACCGGGGGGCTTTCGCCACAAGCCGCCCTACCCGAAGGAAATTCCGCCCAGCGTGCGCACCGTCAGCGGCTGGGACCAGGTGCGCCCGAACACCCCGCTGCCCGCGGCCCCCCTGGGCTGGCCCACGCGCCCTGCGGAGCTGATGGTCGACGAGCAGGGCCGCCCCATGCGCATCGACAAGGCTTTCTCCTGGGAGCATCCGCTGGCCGTGCACGGGCTGATGCACAACGTGATCACCAACGCGTGGCGAGGGGACCCCTACCCCATCGACACCTTGATGATCTTCATGTCCAACATGGCCTGGAACTCGTCGATGAACACGCAGCGGGTGCGCCGCATGCTCAGCGACCGCGATGCCTCCGGCGAGTACCGCATTCCCTTCCTGGTGGTGGCCGACGCCTTCCACAGCGAGATGACGGCCTTCGCCGACCTCGTGCTGCCCGACACCACCTACCTGGAACGGCACGACGCGATGTCCATGCTGGACCGCCCGATCTCCGAATTCGACGGTGCGATGGATTCGGTGCGCGTCCCCGTGGTTCCGCCGCTGGGCGAATGCAAGCCCTTCCAGGAAGTGTTGATCGAACTGGCCTCCCGTCTGCGCTTTCCGTCCTTCACGCTGCCCGACGGAAGCCGCAAGTACGCCGGCTACCCGGAGTTCATCGTCGGCTACGAGACGGCTCCCGGCTCGGGCATCGGCTTTCTCAGCGGCTGGCGCGGTGCCGACGGCTCCCGCTCGCTCAAGGGCGAACCCAATCCTCGGCAATGGGAACAGTACGCCAGCCACGACTGCGTGCACCTGACCCACCTGCCCCAGGCGATGCGCTACATGCGCGGAGCGAACCGCGACTACCTGCGCTACGCCCGCGAGCAGGGCTGGCGCAAGCTGGATCTGCCGGCAGTGATCGCGATCTACAGTGACATCCTGCAGTCCTTCCGGCTTGCCGCGCGGGGCGAGGGCGAGGGGCGCCACCCGCCGCAGCACCTGCGCGACAGGGTGTTCGAGCACTTCGATCCGCTGCCGCGATGGAGCCCGCCGCTGGAACAGCAGGTCGTCGACCTGGAAGCCTTCCCGCTGGCCGCGGTGACCCAGCGTCCGATGGCCATGTACCACGCCTGGGACTCGCAGAATGCGTGGCTGCGCCAGATCCACGGCCACAACCGCCTGCACCTGCACCCGTCCACGGCGCGCGCCGCCGGCATCGAGGACGGCGCCTGGATGTGGGTGGAGTCCCCCTGGGGCAAGGTGCGCTGCCTGGCGCAATATTCCGAAGCGGTCGAGCCTGGAACCGTGTGGACCTGGAATGCCATCGGAAAGGCCGCGGGCATGTGGGGCCTGGAGCCGGGAGCCGACGAGTCGCGCCGAGGCTTCCTGCTCAACCACGTGATCACCGACGAATTGCCCGGCGGCCACGGCCCCCTGTCGAACAGCGATCCGGTGACCGGACAGGCCGGCTGGTACGACCTGCGGGTGCGCATTCGTCCGGCGCGCGCCGACGACACCAGCGCCGACGCCGAGCCGGCCCGTTACGCCAGCGTGCACGGCGAGGCGCTGCACCCGGTGCGCGAGGACCTGCAGCCGCTGGCGGCGCAGCGGACCTGGCCTTCGCACGAGGCTCCGCCGGCGGCTCCGGGCCAGTTGCGCGCGTCCGGCACCGCGCGGCGCATCCTTCAGTACATGGCCGGGGCCCGCAGGCGCCCCGAGACGACTCGCGAAGCCACCACCGAACTCGAGCAAAGGACCCAGCCATGACCCAGCTCGCCCTGGTCATCGACCTGGACGTGTGCGTGGGCTGCCACGCCTGCGTCACCTCCTGCAAGCAATGGAACACGTCGGGCGCGGCGGGTCCGCTGAGCGACGTGGATCCTTTCGGCCCCGACACCTCGGGGGTGTTCTTCAACCGCGTGCAGACCTTCGAGGTGGGCGCCTTCCCGGCCACCGAGGTGCTGCATTTCCCGAAGAGCTGCCTGCACTGCAAGGATGCTCCCTGCGTGCCGGTTTGCCCCACCGGCGCCTCCTACAAGCGCGCCGAGGACGGCATCGTGCTGGTCGATGCCGACAAGTGCATCGGCTGCAAGTACTGCTCCTGGGCCTGTCCCTACGGCGCGCGCGAATTCGACGAACCGCGCGGCGTGATGACCAAGTGCACCCTGTGCGTGGACCGGGTGCACGACAGCACGATTCCCGAAAGCCGGCGCAAGCCGGCCTGCGTGAACGCCTGTCCGACCAACGCTCGCCTGTTCGGCGACGTGGACGATCCGCATTCGGAGGTGTCGCGTGCCATCGCCGAACGCGGCGGCTTCGCGCCGATGCCCGAGCTGGGCACGCGCCCGGCCAACCATTACCTGCCTCGGCGCAGCATGCGCGAGGCCACCCCCGAGGCGCAGACCGCGCAGCAGGCGACGCCAGCCGCGAGCGCGCCGCGGGCAACCGGGGTGCTCGACTGGCTGGGCGCGCTGATCGGCCTGGCCGGCGAGGTCGCGCGACCGGCATCCACCCCGACCCACGCCGTCCGCGACGCCGCGCCGGCACGCCACTGAACCCTCCTCGACGAAAAGCCCTCCATGCGTCCTGCCTGGTCCGTCATCTGGTTCACCACCCTGCTCGGCTGCGCTCAGGGATTGGTGGTCGCGCTGGCCCTCGCCGGCCTGCTTCCCGGCGGCGCCGCCGCCCCGGTGCTGCGCGATGGCCTGCTGCTCGGCTTCGCGCTGGGCGCGGTGGCCCTGGGCTGTTCCTTCGCGCACCTGGGCCAGCCGCTTCGCGCCTGGCGTGCCGCGGCCATGTGGCGCAGCTCCTGGCTGTCGCGCGAGGTCATCGCGGTGCCAGCCTTCCTGGCGCTGAGCCTGGCCTCGGCCTTGCTGCTCGAGCACCACGGCAGCTGGCCCGGCTGGTTGCGCGGGCTGACCGTGCTGGCGGCCCTGCTGCTCTGGCTTTGCACGGGCAAGGTGTACGCGGCCATCGCCTTCATCCGTGAATGGGCCACGCCGCTGACCCCGCTGAATTTCGCCCTCATGGGCCTGGCCAGCGGCCACCTGCTGGGCGCCGCCTGGCTGGCCCTGCACCATGCGCCGGCGGCTGCCTGGCTGCAACGCCTCGCCCTGGTGTGGTCACTGCTGGCCTGGATGTCGCGCGCCGGCGCGCTGGCCCGGCTGCGGCGCCTGCGACGCGCCGGCACCCCCCAGGGCGCCATCGGCGCGGGCGCTCGCCCGGTACGCCAGGTCTCGCGCGGCTTCACGGCCGGCAGCTTCAACCTGGAGGAATTCGGCCTGCAGGCCAGCGCTCTGCTGCTGCGCCGGCTGCGCAGCCTGTACATGCTCGCAGGATTCGCGCTGCCCACCCTGGCGCTGGGGGCCATCGCCTGGTCGCAGCCGCGAGCCTCATGGCTGCTTGCCTTGTCGCTCGTGCAATTCACGGCATTGCTGGGAGAGCGCTGGGACTTCTTCGCCCAGGTCGATCACCCACAAAACCACTACTACGCCGCTGCGCAATAGTTGCCCATGAGCAGGATGTGACAGCAGCGCAGGGGGCCGCGTGCAGGCGCCCTGCGCCGTGGCATACGCCTGGCGCAGGGGCTGTACCTGCAGGAAAACCCCGCCCCGACCCGGCTTGCGCGGCGCGGGTGCGTCCCCGGACAATGCCTGCATGATCCAGGGCCTCGTGCTGGCCGCCGGGCGATCGCGCCGCTTCGGCACCGACAAACGACGCGCGAAACTCGACGGCCAGCCCATGCTGCTGCGCACGGTGCAGCGCTGGCTGGATGCCCGCGACCACGTGCTGGACGATTTGCTGGTGGTGCTGCGCGAGTCCGACGAACAGGAGCGGGAACTGGCCGCGCAGTTGCTCGAACTCGGCGTGCCGAGCACCTTCTGCGCCGACTCCGATCTGGGCATGGCGCATTCGCTGGCCTGGGGCGTGCTGCAGACCCCGCGTGCCGACGGCTGGCTGATAGGCCTGGGCGACATGCCCTCGGTGCAGGCAGCGAGCATCTCCGCGGTGGCGCACGCGCTGCGTCCCGGCAACATCGTGCTGCCCACGCACGGCGGCCTGCGCGGGCATCCGGTCGGCTTTGGAAGCGATTTCGCCCAGGAGCTGCTGGCCCTGCGTGGCGACAGCGGGGCGCGCAGCGTCCTGCAGGCCCAACGCCACGCCTTGCAGTGGCTGGAGCTCGAAGACCCCGGGCTGCTGCTGGACGTGGACGAACCCGAGCATCTCGCGCTGGCCACGCGCCAGAAGGCCTGAGCCGTGCTGACGGGCCCCTGCGGCGGCGACGCCTCCCGCGGCACGGGCCTCGCGGGGACGCTCAGCGAGGGCCCAGCAGCCGAGCCAGGCTCGAGGCCAGCTGCTCCAGGCTCAGCAGGTTGTGCACCGCGAGCATCGCATCGCTGGCCGCGTGCAGCGCGGCGGCTCCGCGAGCGCTGGGTTGGTAGGCATCGAAGCGCAGCAGTGGATTGAGCCACAGCAGGCGCCGGCTGCGCCGGCGCAGCCATTGGAGTTCGTCGCGCAGGCATTGCGGCTCGCCCGTGTCCAGGCCGTCGCTGATCAACAGCACCAGGGTGCGCCTGCCGACCAGGCGCCGCCCGTGCCGGCGACGCAGCTCGGCCAGGCAATCGCCCAGCCGCGTGCCGCCGGCGAAGTCCGCGACCGCCGCGCCGGCGGCGGCCAGCATGTCGTCGCCGTCGGGCAGCGCGAAGGCCGGCGTCAGGTCGGTGAGGCTGGTCCCCACGGCGAACACGTCGCGCCGCCGCAGGCCGCGCGTGGCGGCGTGCAGGAAGGCCAGCAGCAGGCGTGCATAGCGCTCCATGGAGCCGGAGACGTCCACCAGCAGCAGCAGAGGCGGTGCCTCCCTGCGCCTGCGCAGGCGGGGCAGCCAGGCGCATTCCCCGCCACAGCGCGCAGCCTCCCGCAGCAGCCGAGGCCAGTCGGCCCTGGCGCCGCGCAAGCCGCGGCGCAGCCGGCGTACGGGAAGCTCGGGCAGGGGCAGCGGCACTTCGCGCGCCAGGCGCTCGAGCAGCAGGTACTCCTGCGCCCCCAGGGCGTTGAAGTCGGCGTGTCGCAGACGGCTCCGATCGCTGGCGCTCATGCAGGCATCCAGCTCCAGCGCCTGCTCGGGAGGTGCCAGGCCGGCCTTCGCGGCACGGGGTGCCGCCAGGGCCTCGCGCACACGTGGACGCTGGCGCGGAGGATCCGCCCGCCCCTCGGCGCTGGGCAGCATCTGCGCCAGCAGCTTGGAGGCGACCTCGGGGTCGCGGAAAAAGGCATCGAACAACTCGCGGAACACCGCCCGGTCGCGCTCGCGCCCGACCAGCACCGACTCCAGCGCGGCACCCAGGTCATCGCGCCGGCCCAGGCCGACTTCCTGCACGGCCTGCGCGGCCAGCGCCACGCGCGAGGCGTCCACGGGAAGACCGGCGCGGCGCAGGGTGCGCGCGAAGGCGGCCAGGTTGCCCAGCAGCTTGCCCCGGCGCGCGTCGCCCAGCAGCATGGCGCGGGGCGTGGCTAGCCGGCCGGCGCCAGCAGCTCGCCGGCGAGCTCCCGGGTCAGCGCCGCCACATCCTCGCGCTGCTTGAACAGGATGCCCGCGGTGTCGCTGACCACCTCGGGGTCGAGGTCCAGCGTATCCAGCGCAACCAGCGCGCGCGCCCACTCCACGCTCTCGGCGATGCCCGGCATGCGCTGGAAGGCTCCGGAGTATGGCGCGCTGCGCAGGCGGGACACGAATTCGGCCACCTGGCGGGTGAGCTCGGCGCCAGCCTGGGGAACCTGCGCGCGCACGATGGCCAGCTCGCGCTCACGCTCCGGATAGTCCAGCCAGTGGTACAGGCAGCGGCGCTTGACCGCGTCGTTGAGCTCGCGTGTGCGATTGCTGGTCAGCACGGTCACCGGCGGCAGCTCGGCGCGCACCGTGCCGAGCTCGGGGATGCTCACCTGGTATTCGCCGAGGTATTCGAGCAGGAAGGCCTCGAAGGGCTCGTCGGCACGGTCCACCTCGTCGATCAGCAGCACCGCGCCGGGTGCCGGGGCCTGCAGCGCCTGCAGCAGCGGTCGATGGATCAGGTAGCGCTCCTGGTAGACCTCGCGCTCGATCTGCTCGGCCTGCGCATGCCCCTCGGCGGCCCGCATGTGCAGCAACTGCGCCGAGTAGTTCCATTCGTACAGCGCCTCGCGAAGCTCCAGGCCGTCATAGCACTGAAGGCGCAGCAGCTGGCGCCCGAGCACGCTCGCCAGCGCCTTGGCCAGCTCGGTCTTGCCCACGCCGGGCTCGCCCTCGAGCAGCAGCGGGCGCTGCAGGCGCAGCGCCAGGAAGGCCGCGGTGGCCAGACGCCGGTCGGCGTAGTAGCCCGCGCGTTCCAGGTCGGCGCACAGGGCGTCGATGCTGCCCGGGGCTCGCTCGTTCACTCAGCTCCCCAGTGCCTTGGCGACCGCGCGCTGTGCCATCACGCCAATCAGGTTGGCGCGATATTCGGCGGTGGCGTGCAGGTCGGTGGCCAGCTCGGAGGCGTCGATGCGCACGCCGGCCGCCGCCTGCGGGGTGAAGCTGGCGCTCAGTGCCTGCTCCAGGCCCGCATGCCGGAACACGCCGTTGCCTCCCCCGGTCACCGCCACGCGCACCCCGTCGTCGCGCTGGGCGACGAACACCCCGATCAGGGCGAAGCGCGAGGCAGGCTGCCGGAATTTCATGTAGGCGGCCCGGCGCGGGATGGGGAAATCGATGGCGGTGATCAGTTCCCCGTCCTGCAGCGCGGTGGTGAACAGTCCGAGGAAGAAATCGTCGGCGGCGATGGCGCGGCTGGTGGTGTGCACCGTGGCGCCCAGCGCAAGCACCGCGGACGGATAGCAGGCAGCCGGGTCGTCGTTGGCCACCGAGCCGCCCAGCGTGCCCATCGCGCGCACCTGGCGATCGCCGATGTGCGCGGCCAGATCGGCCAGCGCCGGCAAGGCCTGGCGCACTTCGGCGCTCGCGGCCACGTCGGCGTGACGGGTCATGGCGCCGATGCGCAGCGCCGCGCCCTGGCGCGCGATGCCGGCCAGTTCGCGCACCCCGGACAGATCCACCAGTGCGTCGGGCTGGGCGATGCGCAGCTTCATCGCCGCCAGCAGGGTCTGCCCCCCGGCCAGCGGGCGCGCGCCGGCGGCGGCATGGCGTGCCGCATCGGCGACGCTGGTGGCTCGTTGCAGTTCGAAGGCGTACATGATGGCGTGGCTCCTCAGGCTTGCGCGCGACGGATGGCTTCCCACACACGCAAGGGCGTGGCGGGCATGTCGAAGTCCTTGACTCCCAGCGGAGCCAGGGCATCGAGCACGGCATTGATCACGGCCGGCGGCGACCCGATGGCACCGGCCTCGCCGCAGCCCTTGGTGCCCAGCGGATTGTGCACGCAAGGCGTGCACACCGTATCGAGCTTCAGGTTCGGCATGTCGTCGGCGCGGGGCATGGCGTAGTCACTGAACGAAGCTGTCAGGAGCTGACCGCTCTGCGGGTCGTACACGCATTGCTCGAGCAGCGCCTGGCCGATGCCCTGGGCGATGCCTCCCTGCACCTGGCCTTCGACGATCATCGGGTTGATGATGGTTCCGAAATCGTCCACCGCGGTGAAGCGGTCCACCCGCGTCACCCCCGTGGCCGGATCGATCTCCACCTCGCAGATGTAGGTGCCGGCCGGATAGGTGAAGTTGGTCGGATCGTAGAAGGCGGTCTCGTTCAGGCCCGGCTCGAGCTTGTCCAGCGGGTAGTTGTGCGGCACGTAGGCGGTCAGGGCCACCTGCGCGAAGGGAATGGACTTGTCGGTGCCCTTGACCGTGAAGTTGCCGCCGGAGAACTCGATGTCGGCGTCGCTGGCCTCCAGCAGGTGGGCGGCGATCTTCTTGGCCTTGGTCTCGATCTTGTCCAGCGCGCGCATGATCGCCGCGCCGCCGACGCTGATCGAGCGCGAGCCGTAGGTGCCCATGCCGAAGGGCACGCGCCCGGTGTCCCCATGCACGATGTCGACGTTCTCCACCGGAATGCCCAGGCGCGCCGCGACCACCTGGGCGAAGGTGGTCTCGTGACCCTGGCCGTGGCTGTGCGAGCCGGTGAACACCGTGACGCTTCCGGTCGGATGCACGCGTACCTCGCCGCACTCGAACAGGCCGGCCCGCGCCCCCAGGGCACCGGCGATGTTGCTGGGGGCCAGGCCGCAGGCCTCGATGTAGCTGGAGTAGCCCATGCCCCGACGCAGCCCCTTGGCCTCGCTGGCCGCGCGACGCGCCGCGAATCCGGCCACGTCGGCCAGTTCCTGCGCGCGACGGAGGCAGCCCAGGTAATCGCCCGTGTCGTACTGCAGCGCAACCGGGGTCTGGTAGGGCCACTTGTCGATCAGGTTGCGCCGACGGATCTCGTCCTGGCCCAGGCCCAGTTCCCAGCCGCAGCGAGACACCAGGCGCTCCAGAAGATAGGTGGCCTCCGGGCGACCGGCACCGCGGTAGGCATCCACCGGAGCGGTGTTGGTGAACCAGGCATCCACCTCGACGTAGATCTGCGGCGTCTTGTACTGCCCCGCCAGCAGCGTGCCGTACAGGATGGTGGGCACCGCGGTGGCGAAGGTCGACAGGTAGGCTCCCAGCGCCGCATGGGTGTGCACGCGCAGCGCCAGGAAGTGGCCCTGCTCGTCCATGGCCATCTCGGCATGGCTGACGTGGTCGCGACCGTGGGCGTCACTGACGAAGGATTCGCTGCGATCGGCGGTCCACTTGATCGGACGCCCGCCCAGCTTCTTCGAGGCCCAGGTCAGCGCCACGTCCTCGGCGTACAGGTAGATCTTGGAGCCGAAGCCTCCGCCCACGTCGGGAGCGATGACCCGCACCTTGTGCTCGGGCAGGCCCATCACGAAGGCCGTCATCAGCAGGCGCTCGACGTGCGGATTCTGGTTGGCCACGTACAGCGTGTACTCGTCGGAGGCGCGGTTGTAGCTGCCGATGGCCGAGCGCGGCTCGATGGCGTTGGGAACCAGACGGTTGTTCACCAGGTCCAGCCGGGTCACGTGCGCGGCCTTCGCGAAGGCCGCGTCCACCGCCGCCTTGTCGCCCAGCGCCCATTTGTAGCAGTGGTTGTCCGGCGCGGCCTCGTGCAGCGCCACGCCCTTGCCGGCCGCCGCGTCGGCGACCTGGGTCACGGTCGGCAACACCTCGTAGTCGACCTCGACCATCTCGGCGGCATTGCGCGCCTGCTCCAGGGTCTGCGCCACCACCATGGCCACGTGGTCGCCCACGTAGCGCACCTTGCCCTGCGCCAGGATCGGGTGCGGGGGCTCCTTCATCGGGGTTCCGTCGGTGCTGGTGATCAGCCAGCCGCAGGGCAGCCCGCCGATCTTGTCGGCGGCCACGTCGGCGCCGGTGAACACACCGACCACGCCGGGCGCCGAAGCGGCGGCCGAGGTGTCGATGGACCGGATCACGGCGTGTCCGTGCGGCGAGCGAACGAACACCGCGCACAATTGGCCGTCCAGCCGGATGTCGTCGGTGTATTGGCCTCCGCCGGTGAGGAAGCGGTAGTCCTCCTTGCGCAATACGGCCTCGCCGATATGCGGCAGCTTGGCAAAATCGGATGCACCCATGTCGTGTCTCCTGGGGAATATGGCGGTCGCGGGATGCGCGGGATCAGGACCCGGCCATGGCCTCGCGGCCCTTGAGCACGGCCTTCACGATGTTGTGGTACCCCGTGCAGCGGCACAGGTTGCCCTCGAGCAGCTCTCGCACCTCGGCCTCGCCGGCCTGCGGATGCCGGCGGCACAGGTCGATGGAGCTCATCACCATGCCCGGGGTGCAGAAGCCGCATTGCAGGCCGTGGCACTCCTTGAACGCGGCCTGCATCGGATGCAGCGTGCCGTCGGCGGCGGCCAGGCCCTCGATGGTGGTGACCTCGGCCCCGTCGGCCTGGGCGGCGAGCAGGTTGCAGGACTTGACGGCCTTGCCGTCCATCAGCACGGTGCAGGCCCCGCACTGGGCGGTGTCGCAACCGACATGGGTTCCGGTCAGTCGCAGGTGCTCGCGCAGCGCCTGCACCAGCAGGGTATTGGGGGCGACGTCGATCGACGCCCTGCGCCCATTGACGGTCAACGTGACTTGCATCGCGGGTCTCCTCGTGACAGCGTGCGGACAAAGCGCCGGCACGCAGTTATGCTGATCGGAACCATTGTTGGAGTCCCTGATGACCGTCTCAAGTCAGGGATTGCAGGGAAAACACCGAGTTCGAGCCCGGTCGCCTCGAAATTTCTCAAAATGGAACACACCTCGCAATCCGCGACGCCCCGTCCCATGCACGCCGTCACCGCCCTCCCCGCCGAAGCCCGACTGCTCGACATCGCCCAGGCCCGGCGCCTGGTCATGGGAGAGGGCCGGGAGCTGCCGCCGCAAGTGCTGGGGGCGCAGCGGGACTGGATCCAGCGCTCGTGGCGGCGCTGCCTGCAGCGGGGGCGCCGCCCCGAGGAGCGGGTGGAATTCGACTGCGTGCCCCGGTCCGCGCTCAAGGCCAGCGAGGAAAGGCACCACGATCTGCTGAAGGTGGCGGCACCGCTGCTCGATCAGCTTGCACGCGCCATCGCGCGCACCCATTACTTCGCCATGCTGACCGATGCCCAGGGCATGGTGATCGACGTGCGCGGCGCGCTCGATCGCGCCGACCGGCGGGTGCGCTGCATCGCGCGCACCGGGGTGGACCTGTCCGAGGCCAGCATCGGCACCAGCGCCATCGGGGCGGCCCTGGGGGAGCTGCAGCCGGTCTGGCTGCACCGCGGCGAGCATTTCTATCGCGACACCTCGGTCTACAGCTGCGCCGGCGCGCCGCTGTTCGGACCCGACGGGCATTGCGTGGGCATGCTCGACCTCACCGGCGTGGACGCGCAGGAGCGCCCCGAGCTGGCCGACCTCGCCGCGCAGGCGGCCAGGCGCATCGAGAACGCGCTGGTGCTCGCGCGCCCGCATGCGCTGAGCCTGCGCCTGAACTGGCCCGGGCATGAACTGGGCGGAGAGTCCGACGCCCTGCTGGGGCTGGATGCCGACGGCTGGATCGTGGCCGCCAACCGCGCGGCGCGGGCGCTGCTGCCCCAGCTGGCCGGCCTGGGCTCGCTGGTGCACGCCGGAGAGGTGTTCGCGCTGGCACCGCAGCGCCTGTTCGACCATGCACGGGCCTCCGAGCTGCTGGATACCGGCCCGATGGAGCTCGCCCTGTGGTCCGGCCTGCTGGTGCAATTGCGCGCCCGGCGTGCCGGGCAGGAAGCCCGGGGACCGCTGGCTTCGGCGCGCAGCCGCATGTCGCTGCAGCAGCTGGAGGACGCGCTGGTGCGCCAGGCCGTGGCCAGCGCGCGCGGCAACGTGGCCGAGGCCGCACGGACCCTGGGCGTCAGCCGCGCCACCGTATACCGCAAGCTCGGCGGGCGCGGGCCTCGCGCGCAGCCCTTGAAGTAGGCGCCTACACCGCGATCAGCCCGCGCACGCCGTCCGCTTCCATGTCCTCGCCCCGCCCCGAGCGCACGATCTCGCCGCGCGACATCACGCAGTAGTCATCCGCCAGCGCTCGGGCGAAATCGACATATTGCTCGACCAGCAGGATGGCCATGTCGCCGCGCGCGGCGAGCAGACGGATCACGCGCTCGATGTCCTGGATGATCGAGGGCTGGATGCCCTCGGTGGGCTCATCGAGCACCAGCAGCTTCGGGCGCGACGCCAGGGCTCGCGCGATGGCCAGCTGCTGCTGCTGGCCCCCCGAGAGGTCCCCGCCGCGCCGACCGAGCATCTGGCGCAGCACCGGAAACAGATCGAAGAGCTCGGCGGGAATCTCCGGTCGCCCGGGCAGCCCGGCCAGGCCCATGCGCAGATTGTCGAGCACGCTCAGGCGCGCGAAGATCTCCCGCCCCTGCGGCACGTAGCCGATGCCCAGGCGCGCACGCGCGTCGGGCGAGAGTCTGTC
The DNA here is from genome assembly GCA_021808445.1 of Pseudomonadota bacterium. Classification (GTDB taxonomy): domain Bacteria; phylum Pseudomonadota; class Gammaproteobacteria; order Burkholderiales; family Burkholderiaceae_C; genus Thiomonas_A. The sequence continues at coordinate 80,436 of JAKBBP010000002.1, read as the reverse complement.
GATGCGCGTGCCGTCGAGCTCGATGCTGCCGGCGCGAATGGGCACCAGGCCCATCAGCGATTTCAGCAGCGTGGTCTTGCCCACTCCATTGCGCCCCAGCAGCGCCAGCACCCGGCCACGCCCCACCTGCAGGCTGAGCCCCCGCAGGATGTGGCTGCCGCCGTAGAACTGGTCGATGGATTGCATGCTCAGCATGGTCAGGGCCTCGGGCGTGGCGTGGCGTGGCGGGGTGGGGACAGGGCCCGGGCAGGTCGTTGGCTAGCGGCCGAGGTAGACCTCGACCACGCGCTCGTCGGCCTGCACGTCCTCCAGGCTGCCCTCGGCCAGCACGCTGCCCTCGTGCAGCACGGTGACCCGGCGTGCGATGGCGCGCACGAACTCCATGTCGTGCTCCACCACCATCAAAGTGTGCCGCCCGGCCAGCGACAGCAGGAGCTCGGCGGTGCGCTCGGTCTCCGCATCGGTCATGCCCGCCACGGGTTCGTCCAGCAGCAGCAGCCGGGGCTCGAGCATGAGCAGCATGCCGATCTCCAGCCACTGCTTCTGGCCGTGGGAGAGTTCCCCCGCGAGTCGTCTCGCATGCTCCTGCAGGCCGATGGTCTCGAGCACTTCCTGCATGCGCAGGCGCTGTTGCGCGCTCAGCCGTGCCCACAGCGCATCGCGCACGCGCTTGGCCGACTTCATCGCCAGTTCCAGGTTGTCCAGCACGCTGAGGTTCTCGAACACCGTGGGCTTCTGGAACTTGCGCCCGATGCCCGCGGCCACCACCTCGGCCTCGCGCAGGCGCAGCAGATCCATGGTCTGGCCGAACCAGGCCTGGCCGGCGTCGGGGCGGGTCTTGCCGGTGATCACATCCATCATGGTGGTCTTTCCCGCGCCATTGGGGCCGATGATGCAGCGCAGTTCGCCCACGTCGATGGACAGGCTCAGCCGGTTCAGCGCGCGAAAACCATCGAAGCTCACGCTGATGTCCTCCAGGTACAGCGCCACTCCGTGGCTGAAGTCCACGCCGGGCGGGCGCATGCGGGCGAGGCCGCCGGTGGCCTCGCCCGCCTCGGGAGCCTGGCGGAACACCACCTCGCGCCAGTCCAGGTCCGAGGCCGCTTGGCTGGAACCGCCCGGGGAGGCACGGCCGCGGGGAGCGATGTCAGCCACGGCGGCGCCTCCAGGCCATCAGCAGTCCGGCGATGCCCCCGGGGGCAAGCAGCGTGACCCCGACGAACAGGGCTCCCAGCAGGTACAGCCAGAACTGGGGGAAGGCCACGGTCAGCCAGCTCTTGGCGGCGTTGACCAGCACCGCGCCGAGCATCGGCCCCACCAGGGTGCCGCGCCCGCCGACCGCGGCCCACACGGCGATCTCGATGGAATTGGCGGGCGACATCTCGCCAGGGTTGATGATGCCCACCTGAGGCGCGTACAGCGCGCCGGCCAGACCGCAGACCATGGCCGATACGGTCCACGCGAACAGCTTGAACCACAGGGGCTCGTAGCCACAGAACATCACCCGGCTCTCGGCGTCTCGAATGGCTCGCAGCAGGCGCCCGAAGCGTCCGCTCACCAGCCAGCGCAGCAACAGGAAACACAGCACCAGGCACAGGCTGGTGGCGGCGAACAGCGCCACCGTCATGCCCGCGGTGCCCACGGGCCAGCCCAGCAGCACCTTGAAGTCGGTCAGGCCGTTGTTGCCGCCGAAGCCCGTCTCGTTGCGGAAGAACAGCAGCATGGCCGCGTAGGTCAGCGCCTGGGTGATGATGGAAAAGTACACGCCCCGGATCCGGGATCGAAAGGCGAAGAAGCCGAACACGAAGGCCAGCAGTCCCGGCACGGCCAGCGCGAGGAACAGGGCATAGGCGAAATGCCCGGTCCCCGCCCAGTACCAGGGGAATCGGGTCCACTGCATGAACTGCATGAAATCCGGCAGGGTGCCGCTGGCCGCGTTCATGGCCCGGTTCAGGTACATGCCCATGGCGTAGCCACCCAGGGCGAAGAACAGCCCGTGGCCCAGCGACAGGATGCCGCCGTAGCCCCAGACCAGGTCCATGGCCAGCGCGACCATCGCGTAGCAGAGGATCTTGCCCGCCAGGCCCACCCAGTAGGACGACAGATGCCAGGCGCTGGCCCGCGGCACGCCCAGCGCCAGCCAGGGCACCAGCACGCAACTGGCCAGCACGAACAAGGCCAGCAAGGTCCATCCCCACCCGGGCAGCAGCCCGGTGCCCGTCCCGCGGGCCGCGGCGAGAGCCGGCGGAACCTCGGCGCCCGCAGTGGCACCCGCAGTGGCACCCGCAGTGGCACCCGCGGTGGCACCCGCATCCACCGCGGCTGCGCTGCCGCGGGCATCCAGGCCCGGCGTACTCGATGCCATGCGCTCAACCCTCGACATGGCGACCCTTCAGCGCGAACAGACCCTGGGGTCGCTTCTGGATGAACAGGATGATCACGCCCAGCACGGCGATCTTGGCCAGCACCGCGCCGGCCACGCCCTCCAGCAGGGTGTTGACCACTCCGAGGCCCAGGGCCGCCACCACGGTTCCACCGAGCTGGCCGACCCCGCCCAGAACCACCACCATGAAGCAGTCCACGATGTACTGGGTTCCCATCTCCGGGCTGACGTTGCCCACCTGGCTGAGCGCGCAGCCGGCCAGTCCGGCGATGCCCGTGCCCAGCCCGAAGGCCAGCCAGTCCACGCGCGCCGTGCGCACGCCCACGCAGGCCGCCATCGGCCGGTTCTGGGTCACGGCGCGCACGAACAGGCCCAGGCGCGTGCGCCCGATCAACAGGGCCATGGCCAGCAGCACGCAGGCCGTGAACCCCAGGATGACCATGCGGTTGTAGGGGAGGATGAGATTGGCCATCAGGTGCAGGCCGCCCGACATCCACGGCGGGTTGTCCACCTGCACGTTCTGGGGGCCGAACATGCTGCGTACGGCCTGGATCAGCAGCAGGCTGATGCCCCAGGTTGCCAGCAGCGTCTCCAGGGGGCGCCCGTAGAGACGGCGGATCACCACCCGCTCGGCCACCACGCCGACGCCCCCCGCCACCAGGAAGGAACAGGGCACGGCAAGCACCAGGGCGTAGTTCTGCCAGGCCGGAAGGTAGGCCTGGAACAAGCCCTGCACCCCATAGGTGGCGTAAGCCCCGAGCATGATGAACTCGCCCTGCGCCATGTTGATCACGCCCATCAGGCCGTAGGTCACGGCCAGTCCCAGCGCGGCCAGCAGCAGGATGCTTCCCAGGCTGATGCCGGAAAACAGCATGCCCACACGTCGGCCCCAGGCCAGGCGCGCATCCATGGCCTGCAGCGAGGCCTGCACGCGCTGGCGCACGGCGGCATCCGGCTCCACCCAGGCATCGCCGTTTCGCTGCAAGCGCGACAGCAGCAGCGCGCGCACCGCCGGATAGTCGCTGGAGGCCAGCTCGCCGGCCGCGGCCAGGCGCTGCGCCGCGTCGCCGTCACGCAGGCGCGCCGCGGCCACCAGCAGGCGCAGGCGCTGGCGGATGACCGGGTCGGTCTCGTGCTTCAGCGCCTGGCGCACCAGCGCGGCGTCAAGGGACTCGGGATCTGCCTCGAGGCGCTGCACCGCCTGCAAGCGCTCCGAGCGCCGGGGCGACAACAGCTGCAGCGCGGCGCGCGCTGCCAGCAACTGCTTGCGCAGGTAGTTGTTGTTCACCACCGGCTGCGCGTCGGGCCCCGGGCTGAGCGCCGCGCCGCTGGCCGCATCCACCCATCGCCCCTGCTGTTGCACCTCCACCCTGTTGCCGTCGACTTGTACCCGGTTGTCCAGCAAGGCGCCGAGAAAGGCTGCGAGCCGGGCGTCGGGCTGGCGCAGCGCTCGGTGCAGCGCGTCCAGGCGCGCCGACGTATCGCCCTGGCTCAGCGCCAGCGCCTGCTGCGCATCCAGCGCCAGCGCCGGACGCCACTGCCCCAGGCCGAGGACCAGCAGCCAGGGCAGGAGCCTGCGGAGCAGGCGCACGGCGTGGGCGGGATGGAGCATGGCGTGGGGCTCGGGCGGCAACGGACGGAAGGGATGCAGGCTCAGGCGTTCTTGGGCTTGGGGATGTAGGGGCTCCAGGACTCGCCGGCGACCAGGCCCTTGGACTTCCACACCACGTCGAACTGGCCATCGGCACGCACCTGGCCGATCAGCACCGGCTTGCTCAGGTACTGGTTCTCCAGGACCTCGACGGTGTAGCCGTCGGGCGCCGAGAACTTCTGGCCCACCAGGGCCTTGCGCACCGCGTCGACCTTCGTGGATTTGGCTTTTTCCACCGCCTGCTTCCACATGTGCAGGCCGATATACGACGCCTCCATCGGATCGTCGGTGACCGGGTAGTCCTTCAAGCCCTTGGCCTTCACCCAGGACTTCCAGGACTTGACGAACTTGTCGTTCATCGGGTTCTTCAGCGATTCGTAGTAGTTCCACGCCGTGAGCTGGCCCACCAGGGGCTTGCAGTCGATGCCCGCCAGTTCCTGCTCGGCCACGGAGAAGCCCACGACGGGGATGTCGGTGGCCTTGATGCCCTGGTTGCCGAGTTCCTTGTAGAAGGGAACGTTGGAATCGCCGTTGATGGTCGAGATCACGCAGGTCGGCCCCGCAGAGGCGAATTTCTTGATCTGGGCAACGATGTTCTGATAGTTGCTGAAGCCGAAGGGTGTGTAGACCTCGGCGATGTCGCTGTCCTTGACCCCCTTGGAATGCAGGAATCCGCGGAGGATGGCATTGGTGGTGCGCGGATACACGTAATCGGTGCCGAGCAGGAAAAAGCGCTTGGCTCCACCCCCGTCCTGGCTCATCAGGTACTCGGTGGCGGGAATGGCCTGCTGATTGGGCGCGGCTCCCGTGTACACCACATGCGGATCCTGCTCCTGGCCTTCGAACTGCACCGGGTAGAACAGCAGCCCGTTGAGCTCGTCGAGCACCGGCAGCACCGACTTGCGCGACACCGAAGTCCAGCAGCCGAAGATGGCCGCCACCTTGTCCTGGGAGATCAGTTGCCGCGCCTTCTCGGCAAACAGCGGCCAGTTCGAGGCCGGGTCCACCACCACGGGTTCGATGGGGTGCCCGTCCACGCCGCCGGCGGCATTGATCTCGGCGATGGTCATCAGGTCCACGTCCTTCAGCGCGGTCTCCGAGATCGCCATGGTTCCGGACAGGGAATGCAGGATGCCGACCTTGATCGGCGACTTGCGCGCGGCGATCGCGGGAAAGGGCAGGCTGCTGGCCGCGACGGTGGCGGCTGCGGCGCCCAGGGTCTTGATGGCATTGCGACGGTCCATGCTGGTCATCCTCTTCAAGGGGGTCAGGGATGCAGGGCTTTTTGCAAGTCCCGTGCCACGCTCTGCCCGCGAGGGCGACCGGCGCGCCGGACTGGACGAGCGCGCGACGCGCGCGCGATGCGCCCGCGCGAGGATTTCGCGCGGGCGCCGCCGGGCGCACCGGCGCTGGGCACGCGGGAAATGCATGCACCGCGTTCGTGCGCCTGCGCACCGCGGCGCGCAATCCGCCTGCGCCCGATGCGGGTGCGGGCTCCCCCACACCGTGCACCAGACAGGCAGGTACGGTTCTTGCCACGGTGCACCCACCCCGCATTGCCTGCCCGGAGAAGCCCGACCATGGACCTGAGCCCCCGCGAGAAGGACAAGCTGCTGCTGTTCACCGCTGCCTTGCTGGCCGAGCGCCGCAAGGCGAGAGGCCTGCGCCTGAACGTGCCCGAGGCCGTGGCCTACATCAGCGCGGCCGTCCTGGAGGGTGCGCGCGACGGACGCAGCGTGGCCGAGCTGATGAGCCAGGGCCGCGAACTGCTGTCGCGAGAGGACGTGATGGACGGAGTCGCCGAACTCATCCCGGACATCCAGGTCGAGGCCACCTTCCCCGACGGCACCAAGCTGGTCACGGTGCACCAGCCAATTGCCTGAACCCCATTGCCTGAACCCATCTCCCGAGCCCGAGGAGGCCCCAGCATGTACCCCGGAGAAGTCCTCTGCGCCGACGGCGAGCTTCAGCTCAACCCCGGCCGCCCCCGCCTGCAGGTGATCGTGCACAACGCCGGCGACCGCCCCATCCAGGTCGGCTCGCACTACCACTTCGCCGAGACCAACCCGGCGCTGCGCTTCGACCGCGGCGCGGCGCGCGGCATGCGCCTGGACATCGCCAGCGGCACCGCGGTTCGCTTCGAGCCCGGGCAGCAGCGCACGGTGTCCCTGGTGCCCCTGGCCGGCCGACGCCGCGTGTTCGGCTTTCGCGGCGAGGTGATGGGAGATCTGGCATGAGCACGATCTCCCGCCGCGCCTACGCGGAGATGTTCGGCCCTACCGTGGGTGATCGACTTCGCCTGGCCGACACCGGACTGCTGATCGAGGTCGAGCAGGACTACACCCTGCGCGCCGGAGGCTATGGCGAGGAAGTCAAGTTCGGCGGCGGCAAGACCATCCGCGACGGCATGGGCCAGGGCCAGGCCACGCGCGCCGAAGGCGCCATGGACCTGGTGATCACCAACGCACTGATCCTCGACCACTGGGGGATCGTCAAGGCCGACGTGGGATTGCGCGGTCAGCGCATCGCCGCCATCGGCAAGGCCGGCAACCCGGACGTGCAGCCCGGCGTGGACATGGTCATCGGCCCCGGCACCGAGATCCTGGCCGGCGAGGGCATGATTCTCACGGCCGGCGGAATCGACTCGCATATCCACTTCATCTGCCCGCAGCAGATCGACGAAGCCCTGATGAGTGGAGTCACCACCATGCTGGGGGGCGGAACCGGACCGGCCACGGGAACCAACGCCACCACCTGCACGCCGGGACCGGAGAACCTGGCGCGCATGCTTCAGGCGGCCGAAGCCTTCCCCATGAACCTGGGCTTCTACGGCAAGGGCAACGCCAGCCGCCTCGATCCCCTGCGCGAGCAACTCGACGCGGGCGCCGTGGGGCTCAAGCTGCACGAGGACTGGGGCACCACGCCCCAGGCCATCGACACCTGCCTGGAGGCAGCCGAGCAGGCCGACGTGCAGGTCGCCATCCACACCGACACGCTCAACGAATCGGGCTTCGTCGAAGACACCATCGCCGCCTTCAAGGGGCGCACCATCCACACCTTCCACACCGAGGGTGCCGGCGGAGGCCACGCGCCCGACATCCTGCGCGTGCTGGGCGAGTCCAATGTGCTGCCCTCGTCGACCAACCCGACGCGCCCCTACACGATCAACACCATCGACGAGCACCTGGACATGCTGATGGTGTGCCACCACCTGGACGCCACCATCGCCGAGGACCTGGCCTTTGCCGAAAGCCGCATCCGGCGCGAGACCATCGCCGCGGAGGACATCCTGCACGACCTCGGAGCCATCAGCATCATGTCCAGCGACAGCCAGGCCATGGGGCGGGTCGGTGAGGTGATCCTTCGAACCTGGCAGACCGCGCACAAGATGAAGGCCCAGCGCGGCTGGCTGGCGCCTCCGGCGAACGCGGGGCTGCATGCGGCGTGCGACGACTCGCGCAATGACAATTTCCGCGCCCGGCGCTACGTCGCCAAGTACACCATCAACCCGGCGCTGGCGCATGGCATCGCGCACGAGGTGGGATCGGTGCAGCCCGGCAAATGGGCCGATCTGGTGCTGTGGCGCCCGGGCTATTTCGGCATCAAGCCCAGCGTGGTCCTCAAGGGCGGCTTCATCGCGGCCGCCTTGATGGGCGATGCGAATGCCTCGATCCCGACGCCCCAGCCCGTGCACGCACGTCCCATGTTCGGCGCCTTCGGCGGTGCGATGACCTCGACCTCGCTGAGCTTCGTGTCGCAGGCTGCGCTGGCCGCGGGCATCGGCACGCGCCTGGGACTGCACAAGACCTTGAGCGCGGTACGGGGCTGTCGCGGCGTGCGCAAGCAGGACATGGTGCACAACGCCTGCACCCCGTTCATGCAGGTCGACGCCCAGACCTACGAGGTACGCGCCGACGGCGTGCTGCTGCGCTGCGAGCCGGCGGCGGCGCTGCCCATGGCCCAGCGCTATTTCCTGTTCTGAACGCCATGCACGACGCAAGGCTGGTGGTCGACAAACGCATCCCCGGGGGGCGCGGCCTGGCGCGCACCCTGCTGGAGCATGCTCCCGTGCTGTGCCTGGACTGGGACATGCGTTCGCGCAGCCGCTTCGCGGCGCGTGACAGCCGGGACCGGGAGCTGGCGGTGTTCCTGCCCCGCGGCAGCGTGCTGCGCGACGGGGACGCGCTGGTCGCTGCCGACGGCTCGCTGCTGCGCGTGCAGGCCGCCGCGCAGCCGGTGCTTCAGGTGCGCTCGCACGATGCGCTGGCTCTGCTGCGTGCCGCCTACCATCTGGGCAACCGCCATGTGGCCCTTCAGCTCGAGAAGGGCTGGCTGCAACTCGAACCCGACCCCGTGCTGGCGCAGATGCTGCGGCGCATGGGACTGCAGACCAGCGAGACCCTGGCCGCCTTCGAGCCCGAGGCTGGCGCCTACGGCGGCGCATCGCACGGACACGACCACGGACACGACCACGGGCACGAGCACGACCACGGGCACGACCACGGGCACGGCCACGGGCACGAAGCCGACCACGAGCATGTCCGCGGGCCCCTGCCCTCCCAGGCAGCCGAAGCTGCCAGGCTGCGAGGCTGATGCCATGCACGGCGGCGTGGCTCTGCATGGACCGGATGCCGAGCCCTTCCCGGCGGCCGACGGCCTTCCCGCGCCGGAGCTGGCGATGATGTGGTTGTCGTCCCCGGTGCTGCCGGTCGGCGGCTTCAGCTACTCCGAGGGCCTGGAAGCGGCGGTGGACGCAGGCGTGGTGCTCGACGAGGCCGGCGCGCTGCGCTGGTTGCGCGGGCAGTTGCAGCTGGTGCTCGCACGCGCCGAACTGCCGGCCGCCGCGCGTGCCCATGCCGCGTGGCTCGCTCCCGACCTGCAGGTCTTGCGCGAGGTCCAGAACTGGGTGCTCAGCACCCGCGAAAGTGCCGAGTTGCGCCTGCAGAGCCAGCAGATGGGGCGCTCGATGCTGGACTGGCTGGCACGTCTGATGCCTGGCCATGCGCTGCTGGAACGGGCCACGCTGCTGGGCGCGGCGCCCTGTTGGCCCGTGGGCTTCGCGCTCGGCGCCTGCGCGCTGGGACTGGACGTGCGTCGCATGCTGCAGTCGCTTGGCTTCGCCTGGCTGGACAACCAGGTGCAGGCCGCGTTGCGTGGGGTGCCCCTGGGCCAGAGCAGCGGCCAGCGCCTGCTGCACGCCCTGTCGCAGGACCTGCCCGCCGCGGTGACACGGGCGCTGGAGCTGCGCGACCGCCCCGACCGCTGGCAAAGCTTTTCCCCCATGCTGGCCGTGCTCAGCGCGCGCCACGAGACCCAGTACTCCCGACTGTTCCGATCCTGAGACCCGCCATGAGCACCCTGCCCAACTCCCCCGATCGCAGCTCCCACGCCCTGCACCACGTGCGGGGTCGCAGCAAGCGCCTGCCTCCGCTGCGGGTAGGCATCGGCGGCCCGGTGGGCTCGGGCAAGACCACCTTGCTGGAAATGCTGTGCAAGGCCCTGCGCGAGCGCTACGACCTGGTGGTCATCACCAACGACATCTATACCCGCGAGGACCAGCGCCTGCTCACCGTCGCCGGGGCGCTGGAGCCCGAGCGCATCGAGGGCGTGGAGACGGGCGGCTGTCCGCACACGGCGATCCGCGAAGACGCCTCGGTGAACCTGGAGGCGGTGGACCGCATGCTCGAGCGCTACCCCGACGCCGACATCGTGTTCATCGAATCCGGCGGCGACAACCTGGCCGCGACCTTCAGCCCCGAACTGTCGGACCTGACCCTGTACGTGATCGACGTGGCCGGAGGCGAGAAGATCCCCCGCAAGGGCGGGCCGGGCATCACCCGCAGCGACCTGTTCGTGATCAACAAGATCGACCTCGCGCCCCACGTCGGCGCCGATCTGCAGGTCATGCGCGCGGACACCGAGCGCATGCGTCCCGGCAGGCCCTACGCGATGACCAACCTCAAGACCCTGCAAGGCCTGCAGGATGTCATCGCCTTCATCGAGACCCGCGGCCTGCTGCGCTCCTCAGGTTGACCACACGCGGGGTGCGCATGCGGGCAGCCCCCAGGCCTGGACGCGCCAGGCGGCCCATGCGCTGCGCAGCAGCTGGGCGACCGGCTCGATGCGTGCGGCCATCGCCCGCAGGACCAGCACCTCGGGCTGCGGCGCGGTCACCCCGGCGCGCAGGCCCTCGGGAAGCAGCGCCACGAGGGCGCGCGCCGTCTCCAGAAGGGCCTCGCGGCGCGCGGACTCCAGCGGGGTTCCGGCAGCCAGCACCAGCGTGCCCAGCGCGGCCTGCCCGTCCAGGCCGCCCGGCGCGTCGCGCAGCACCTGATCGCCACCATCGATGCACCCGCGCTCCAGCCAGACGCCGGGAATCTCCAGGTGCTGGGTGAAGCTGCCGCGCGCAAAGACGTCACCGGCGGCGGGCCGGCCCAGCGCGAGCATGTCCCAGGCCATCATCTCCGCGCCGGGGGCCAGCTCGAACAAGGCGCGGTTTTCCGCGATGCAATCCTCGTAGGCCAGGCTTTCCAGGGGCAGCCATTCCAGGCGCGCGCCCTCGGCCACCCGCGCGTGCAGGCGCTGCGAGGCGGTCGCGCCCAGGCTCCGGTAAAAGCGCGTGGCGCCCGGGGTGGTCAGCAAGGCATGCGCGCCGGCCTGCAACTCCAGGTCCACGCGCAGGTTGTCGCCGCCGGCCATGCCGGCGGGCGGATGCACCAGCACGTGGTGGCAGACCGCCTCGCCTTCCGGGTACAGGGCCGCCAGCACGCGCAGCGCGCCCTCGTGCAGGTGCCAGGCGCTGGTACGCCCCTGGCGCAGGGCATAGCGCAGTTGCAGGCGCGAGTCCCAGCCGGCTGCGGCCTGGGAAGGAAGAAGCTCGAGCATGCGCGACTCAGCCTCCCCGAACGGCGCCGAACACCTTGCGCACCAGCGCCGATCCGGCCGCGGCCGGATCGGCACGGATGGACTTTTCCTCGTCTCCGATGGCCTGGTACAGCCTGTCCAGCGCCTGCTGAGTCACGTACTGGTCGATGCTGGCCTGGTCCTGTCGGACCAGGCCGAAGCGCGCCGCCTCGGAGGCGTAGCGGTCGTAGGTCTGCGCCAGCCCCACCTTGCGGGTCTGCTGATGCACGATGGGCAGGAAGCTGCGCTGAAGCTGGGCCTGGGTCCTGGAGCGGAAGTAGTCGGTGGCGGCGTGGTCGCCCCCGGTGAGTATGTTCTTCGCGTCGGTGATGCTCATCTGGCGCACGGCGGATACCAGCAGCGAGCGGGCCTCGGGCACGGCCGCCTCCGCGGCGCGGTTCATCGCCAGCTGCAAGGCGTCGGCCTGCGCGCCCAGACCGGCCATGCGCATCAGGCTGGAAGCTTGCTGCAGCGCGGGCGGCAGGGGAATGCGCCACTGCGGGCTGCCCCAGAATCCGTCGCGACGACCCAGCGTGGCCACCGCCACGTCCACACCCCGCCCCAGCGCATCCTTCAGGCCCTGGCCCACCTGGCTGTCGCTGAGCGCACCCAGCTGGGCGCTGCCGCCCACGGGCGCCGCGGCTCCGTCGGGGGCGGTACTGCCCGCGGCGCTGCCCGCGAGCACGCCAGGCAGCGCCGTGCCCAGCTGCTGTTGCAGCTGGCCAAGGTCAAAGCTCCAGGCCCGGCTCGCCGGCCAGGCGCAGGCCGCGCCCAGGGCGGCCATCCAGCATGCGCGGCGCGCGCCGTTCCACCGATTCATGTCACGCTCCCCGGCGCGCCCCCGCCCACGGCGGGCCCTCGCGCCCTTGGCACATCGTCCGATCCCGAGATAGCACCCGAGAAAGCACCCGAGAGAGCAAGAACCATGCCCATCAATCGCTCTCGCGGAATTCCAGCTCTCGCAGCTCCGAGGGCTCACGCCCGAGTTCCCGCCTGCGCAGCTCGACCCGACGGATCTTGCCGGACAGGGTCTTGGGCAGCTCGGCGAACTCGATCACCCGGATGCGCTTGTAGGGGGCCAGGCGCTCGCGGGCGAAGGCCAGGATGTCCAGCGCCAGCTCGCGGCTGGGCTGCACCCCCGCACGCAGCGCGACCACCGCCTTGGGCACTGCGGCGCGGATGGGATCCGGGGCCGGCACCACCGCCGCCTCGGCCACTGCGTCGTGCTCGATCAGCACGCTTTCCAGCTCGAAGGGGCTGATGCGGTAGTCCGAGGCCTTGAACACATCGTCCGAGCGGCCGACGTAGCTGAGATAGCCGTCGGCGTCGCGACTGGCGACGTCGGAGGTGTGGTAATGGCCGCCGCGGCAGGCTTCGGCCGTCTTGTCCGGCTGGCCTTCGTAGCCCAGCATCAGGCCCAGCGGGCGTTCGTCCAGCTGCAGCGAGACCTCGCCGTCGCTGGCCGGCTGCTCGTCGGCATCCAGCAGCACCACCCGGTAGCCCGGCAGCGGCCTGCCCATCGAGCCGGGCTTGACCGCCTGTCCCGGGGTGTTGCCGATGATGGCCGTGGTCTCGGTCTGGCCGTAGCCGTCGCGGATGGTGATGCCCCAGGCGCGACGTACGCTTTCGATGACCTCGGGATTGAGCGGCTCGCCAGCGCCCACCAGTTCGCGCAGCGAGACCTTCCAGCGCCCCAGGTCCTGCAGGATCAGCATGCGCCACACGGTGGGCGGCGCGCACAGCGAGCTCACGCCGTGGTTCTGCAGGGCATCCAGCACGGCGCAGGCATCGAAGCGCGCGTAGTTGAAGATGAACACCGTGGCCCCGGCGTTCCAGGGCGCGAACAAGCAGCTCCAGGCATGCTTGGCCCACCCGGGCGAGCTGATGTTCCAGTGCACGTCGCCAGGGCGCAGCCCGATCCAGTACATGGTCGACAGGTGCCCCACCGGGTAGCTCTGGTGGCTGTGCAGCACCAGCTTGGGCCGCGAGGTGGTGCCGGAAGTGAAGTACAGCAGCAGCGGATCCTCGGCTCGCGTCGGGCCTTCGGGCAGGAACTCGCTCGCGGCTTGCCGCGATCCTTCGTAGGACTGCCATCCCGGCACTTCGCCACCGACCACGACCCGCGTGTAGGGGCCGTCGAAGGCGGCGAAGCGCTCCACGGCGCTGAGGCTGCAGATCACATGGCGCACGGCACCGCGTTCGAAACGGTCGCGCAGGTCGTCCACGCTGACCAGGGTGGTGGTGGGCACGATCACCGCGCCCAGCTTGATGCAGGCGAGCATGCATTCCCACAGCGCCACCTCATTGGGCAGCAGCAGGAGCACGCGGTCGCCGCGCCGCACGCCCAGCCCGCGCAGCCAGTTGGCCGCCTGCGAGGAGCGCTGGGACATCTGTTCGAAGCTGAGCTTGTCCTGGCGTCCGTCCTCGTCGACGATCCACAGCGCCGGCGTCTGGTTGCCGCGTGCCATGGGGTCGAAGTAGTCCAGCGCCCAATTGAAGTGATCCAGCCGCGGCCAGCGAAAGCCGGCATAGGCGGCCGCGTAATCGCTGCGGTGACGCAGCAGGAAGTCCCGGGCCTGCAGGAAGGCCTGCGCGGACGCACTGTCGCTCATGGGTGTCTCCTCGCTTTTTGTGGGGTTATTGTGCGCGATTGTGCGGAAGACTCAACCGAGCAGGCTGTTGAACGACCACAGGGGCAACCCTTGTTGCCAAGCGCTACGCGCCCGAACCAGAATCGGCGCAGACCACGACCCGTGGATTCGACGAGGCCCTTGCCATGACCATGCCTGCGCGCAGCCAGACCCTGTTCGATCTGCTGGAGCGCAGCGCGGCGCGCCACCCGCAGCGCCTGGCCATCGCCTGCGGCGACACGCGCTGGAGCTACGCGCAGTTCACCGACGTGTGCGAGCGCCTGGCGCGCGGCCTGCACGCGCTGGGCGTGCAGCGTGGCAGCCACGTGGCCCTGCTGTCACGCAACTCCCACGCCTTCGCGGCCATGCGCTTCGCGCTGGCCCGCCTGGGCGCGGTGCTCGTGCCGGTGAACTTCATGCTGGGTCCTGCCGAGGCCGGCTTCATCCTGCGCCACTCCGAGTCCATGCTGCTGGCCAGTGACAGCGAGTTCGCGCCGGTGGCGCGCGAGGCCGCACGGGCAAGCTCGGTGCGGCATTTCGTGTGGCTGGAGTCCGAGCGCGCCAGCCAGCCGGCGCAAGGCATGATCGACTGGTCCGAGCTGCTGCGGGTGCAGGGCGAGGCGCCGCGGCCGGCCTTGCAGGGGTCGGATGCCGCGCAGATCGTCTACACCAGCGGCACCGAGTCGGCGCCCAAGGGGGCCGTGCTCAGCCACGAGGCCCTGCTGTGGGAATATGTCAGCTGTGTGGTGGGGGCCGACATCGGCTCCGAGGACCTGCTGCTGCACGCGCTGCCCTTGTTCCACTGCGCACAGCTCGACGTGTTCCTCGGCCCGGCGGTGTACGTGGGCGCCAGCAACGTGATCACCGCGCAGGCCTCGCCCCAGGGCCTGCTGGCACGGATCGGGCAGCATCGCATCAGCTCCTTTTTCGCGCCGCCCACGGTGTGGATCGGCCTGCTGCGCTGTCCGGACTTCGACACCACCGACCTGAGCAGTCTGCGCAAGGGCTACTACGGGGCCTCGATCATGCCGGTGCAGGTTCTGCGCGAGCTGGCCCAGCGCCTGCCCCGCGTCCGGCTGTGGAACCTGTACGGACAGACCGAGATCGCGCCCCTGGCCACCTTGCTCCAGCCCGAGGACCAGTTGCGCAAACCAGGCTCGGCGGGGCGCGCGGCGCTGAACGTGCGTACCCGCGTCGTGGACGACCAGATGCGCGACGTGGCGCCCGGCGAGGTGGGAGAGATCGTGCATCGCTCGCCCCAGTTGATGAGCGGATATTTCCGCGACCAGGCGAAGACGGACCAGGCCTTCGAGGGCGGCTGGTTCCACTCCGGCGACCTCGGCAGCCTCGACGCGGAGGGCTACCTGTACGTGGTCGATCGCAAGAAGGACATGATCAAGACCGGGGGCGAGAACGTGGCGAGCCGCGAGGTGGAGGAATGCATCTACCTGCTGCCCCAGGTCAGCGAGGCCGCAGTGGTGGCGCTGCCCCATCCCCGCTGGATCGAGGCCGTGACCGCCTTCGTCGTGCTCAAGTCCGGCCAGCAGCTCGACGAGGCCGCGCTGATCGCGCATTGCGAGAGCCTGCTCGCGCACTTCAAGGCGCCGAAGCGGGTGCTATTCCTCGACGCGCTGCCGAAGAATCCCAGCGGCAAACTGCTCAAGCGCCGGCTGCGCGACGACTACGCGAGCCTGTACCAGGACTGAGCTTCGGCGCGGCCCTTCAGGGCCAGCGGGCCGGGGAGCTGCCCAACTCGGCCGCGGGCAGCTCCCAGCGAGTGTCCACGCCGTCGATGCTCCACGGCGCGCGGATGCGCCGCGCCGGGCCCCAGGGGCTGGGCTCGATCGCGGACTCCAGGTCCGTCTCCGCCAGCGGCGCATGCGCCTGGCGGGGCTCGGGGGGTGGGGCGTCGAGCAGCAGGGCCGCGCTGCGCGCCAGGGACAGACGCGCGCAGGTGCCCGCGTCCTGCTGCACGCGCAGACTCAGCGCGCGCAGCACAGCGGCGGCGATCAGGTAGCCGGTGGCGTGGTCCAGCGCCTGCACGGGCAGCGGCACCGGTCGGCTCGCGCCCGCATGGCGCATGCCCGCATCGGCGATGCCGCAACTCATCTGCACCAGGCTGTCGAAGCCGCGCCGCGACGCCCAGGGCCCGGACCAGCCGTAGGCGTCCAGGCTCACGTCCACCAGGCCCGGCCGCAGGCCCCGACGGGCCGCGGCGTCGAGGCCCAGCGCATCCAGCGCGCCCGGGCGCAGCCCGTGCACGAACACGTCCGCCGCGCCCAGCAATTGTTCGAAGGTCTCGCGCCCCCGCGCGGTCTTCAGGTCCAGGCGCGCGCAATGCTTGCCGCGCGTGACGTCGGGCACCACGCCCGGCTCTTCCCAGGATGGCGGATCGATGCGCAGCACCGTGGCCCCCAGGCCGGCCAGCATCCGGGTGGACACCGGACCCGCGAGCACGCGGGTCATGTCCAGCACCCGCAGGCCCCGCAACGGTCGCCCGGAGGCAGGCAGCCAGCTGGCGGCGGGAGCTGGCGCCCGCTCGCACAGCACCAGGGCTTGCGCGCGCAACGCGGCACCCTGCGCATGGCTGCGCCACGCGGCCGGGTCGCGCATCTGCGCGGCGCAGCCGCCCGCGTCGACCACGGCCTGCTCCAGTTCCACGCCCTTCCAGGCAGCCACGGCGGGCGCTGCGAGGGCCGAGTCGGCTCGCGGGTCCAGGCCGAGCACGCGACAGGCCGCGGCGCGGTGATGCGGTGCGTTGCAGTGCAGGCGGATCCAGCCGTCGGCACAGGGGTAGTCGCCGGTAAGCCCGTCTCGCGCCGGCGGCGGCTGCCAGCCCTGCGGGCGCAGCGACTCGCCGAACCATAGCGCGGCCAGGCGGCGGTCCACGCGCACGCCGCCGGTCTCGCCGCCTCGCGCGCCCGATGCCAGGCCATGCAACTCGTCGGCTGCCAGCGCTGCGCAGGCCACCGCCGCCGCCGCGAAATCACTGACCGCGAAGGCGCCGGGCAGCGCGCCCTCGCCTTGCAGGCGCAGCCGCTCCAGTCGCGCCGGGTCGCCGCCCAGCGCGGACCACATCTGCGCGCTCAGCGCGCGCGCCAACGCGAACACCGCGACATCCCTCCAGCCTCGCGGCTTCAGGCCTCCAGATCGACGCCCTTCGTCTCGGGCGTGGCCAGAATGGCCAGGATCGCCAGCACCGCGTAGACCATCACGAACATGCCGATGTACAGCCAGGCCTTGTGGATGCCGTAGGCATGCAGGATCAGGCCGGCCACGATGGGAATCAGCCCGCCGCCATAGACCTGGGACACCTGGTAGCCGGCGCTGGCGCCCGAGGCGCGGTAGCGGGTCGGAAAATTCTCGGTGTAGAAGGTTGGAATGGCGCCGTAGCCGAAGCCGAACACGAAGCCGAAGCCGATCACCTCGGCCAGCACCGCCAGCGCGAAACTGTGGGCGTTGAGCAGGTAGAAATAGGGGATCGCCCAGACCAGGAAGACCACCGCCGAGACCAGCAGTACGGTACGGCGGTTGATGCGATCGGCCAGCTTGGCGCCGATGAACATGAACACCAGCATCGAGGCCGCGGCGATCAGGCCGACCGTCTCGGCCTGGGTGCCGGAAAAACCCACGGCCTTCATGTAGCCGGTGCCGAACACGAAACTGAGAAAGAAGGCACCTCCGAACATGGCGTTGACCAGCGAGGTGCGCAGGATGCGCAGGGGCATTTCCTTCCAGACCTGCGCAGCGGGGCTGGACAGGGTCTGGCGGTCCTTCTGGAAACGCTCGAACACGAAACTGTCCATGGAACGTGCGCGGATCACGATACCCACGATGGCCACCGCGAAGCCGATGAAAAAGAAGATGCGCCAGCCCCAGGCAACGAACTCGGCAGGTGCCATCGACGAGCGCACGATGATCACCGAGCCGAAGCCCAGCAGCAGCCCGATGGGGATCGCGAAACCCACCCAGGCGCCCCAGAACGCGCGGTTGGAGCTTTTCGCAGCCTGCTCGACCACCCAGGTCGAGGCCGTGCCGAACTCGGCGCCGAAGCTGATGCCCTGTGCCAGCCGGAACACGATCAGCAGCACCGGCGCGGCGACTCCGATGGAGTCATAGGTCGGAGTCAGTCCGATCAGCAGGGTGCTCACCCCCATCAGCAGCAGCGCCCAGACCATCGCGTCCTTGCGCCCGTGGCGGTCGGCGATGTTGCCGAAGATGAAGGCCCCTACCGGCCGGATCACGATGCCCAGACCGTAGACCGCGATCGCTGCGGACACCGCCGCCAGGCTGGGCAGCTTGAAGAACACCCCTCCCCAGACCGTGGCCGCGATGATTCCGGTGACCAGGAAGTCGTACTGTTCGATGACGGAACCGATGATGCTTGCCAGCGCCACCCGGTAGATGTCGTCCCGGGAAGGCGTGGCCACGTCTGTTGCGCTCGTTGTCATGAAACGTCTCCGATCGGCGTCGCGCCGCTTGTAGTGGTCATTGACGGTCGCTTGGGGACGACTCTTTCGGCTTGTGCCACGCGCCGGCATCCAGCCTGCGCACGACGGTGGGCGAGGCCTTGCGGATCATTCTTCCGACATCTCGAGCTGACTGGGCCGGCGACGCTCGACCGCCCAGCGCAGCAGGGCCGCGGCGCGAAGGGGTGCATGCGCGAACTTGCCGTAGGGAAGGGTGAGGAACAGGGCCATCACCGCTCCCAGGTGCAGCGCCAGCAGCGAGGGCATGGCCGGTCCGGCCCGCCATGCCGCCAGCGCCAGGCCGCTGAGCGCCACTGCCAGCAGCAAGGCGATGAAGCCCAGGTCCATGGGTCGCTGGGCCGCGTCGCCCTGCAGGGGGTGGCGACGCAGGTTCAGGCCGAGCAGGCCCGTGCAGCCCAGCACCATCAGCGCCCCCCCGGTCAGGCCCAGCAGCGTGGGCAGGCTGGTGTAGGCGTAGGGCGCCTCCTGGTGCAGCAGGTAGTGGTAGACGGTGGCCACCGAGGTCGCCGCGAAGCACAGTCCGAAGCCGTAGAAGGTGGCCTGGTGGAAATGCCGGCGCACCAGCGAGAACGCGTCGTCCTCGTCGTTGCAGCCCTCGCCATGGCCGCCCCCCAGGTAGCGCAAGGTGGCCACCGCGCCTGCGGCCTCGGCCAGTGCTGCCGGACCCGGCCTGCCTGGCTCGAGTCCACGCCAGAAGCGCAGGGCTCCGGATCCCAGCGCGAGCAGGGCCCAGGCGAAACTCAGGGTGAACACCCAGGCCAGCAGCCCATGCGGGAATACGGCGTAGAAGTCCGCAGCGGCCGGCGGGCTTGCCAGCGTGCCGCGCAGACCCAGTGCCAGCAGCAAGAAACCGGCAAGGCCGCCGGCCAGGGCCAGCGCCACGACCAGGCCGTTGCGCGCGTACAGCGCGCCGAGCGCGGGCGGCAGGGCCAGGCGGGCGTAGCTTCGCACACGTACCCGCGCCATGGTACGCGGCACGTTCACGGCAAACTCGTGCGGCGCCGCGTACTGGCAGGCATGCAGGCAGGCGCCGCAGTTGTGGCACAGATTGGCCAGATACTCCACGTCGCGGGCATCGAATTCCAGGCGCCGGGTCATCGCCGGAAAGACTGCGCAAAAGCCTTCGCAGTACCGGCAGGCGTTGCAGATCTGCAAGATGCGCGACGCCTCCTGCGCGGGGTCGGACAGCTCGTGCGCCGGCGTCGCGCTCCCGGGCCGCCCGGGCACCGCCTCTGGTTCAAGCCGCCCCATGCGCTGCCTCCCCCTGCGCCGACCATGCTGCGCGCTGACCCGCGATGCGCCCGAAGGCGGTTCCGATGCTCATGCCGACCCCGGCCGTATAGCCCCGTCCCAGCACATTGCCGGCCATCATCTCGCCGGCCACATACAGGTTCGGGCTGGCACGGCCGCCAAATCGCACGGCGGCGGTCTCGTCGGTGCACAGGCCGAGGTAGGTGAAGGTCACGCCCGGACGCAGCGCGTAGCCGGTGAACGGGGGCTTGTCGATGGGCAGGGCCCAGTGGCTTTTCGCCGGGGACAGGCCCTCGGTGCGGCAGTCGTCGAGGCGAGTATGGTCGAAGCTGCCGGGGCGACAGGCGGCGTTGTACGCCTGCAGGGTGTGGAGCAGCGCCGGCTCGGGCAGGCCCAGCGCACCGGCCAGTTCCGACAGGGTCTGCGCGCTCGTGCCGGGGAACACCGGTGGCATGAAGCGCCCGACAGCCTTGGCGTCGATGATCGACCAGGCCGTCTGCCCGGGCTGCTGCGCTACCAGGCGGCCCCAGATCGCGTAGCGCTTGGGCCAGAAGTCCTCGCCTTCGTCGTAGAAGCGCTGCGCGTCGCGATTCACCACCACACCCAGGGACACGCAGTCGATGCGGGTGCAGATGCCCCCGTCGTACAGCGGTGCGCGCGCGTCGATGGCCACCATGTGGGCCTGGGTCGGCTCTCCCACGGAGTCTGCGCCGGCGTCAAGCATGAAGCGCAGCAGCGTGCCGGTGTTGAAGCGCGTGCCGCGGATGAGGAACTGATCCGAGGGATATTCGCCGCGTTCGTTGCGCCCCCAGGCCTCGCGCAACCACTCGCGGTTGGATTCGAAGCCGCCGGCCGCCAGCACGCAGCTGCGCGCCGGGATGCGCTCGCTCCCCACCCAGGCCGCGACGAAACGCTCGCCGTCAAGCTCGATGCGATCGACGGGGGCCTGGTAACGCAGCTGCACGCCCAGTTGCTCGGCGCTTCGGTAGTAGGCGTTCACCAGGGCCTTGCCCCCGCCCATGAAAAAGGCGTTGGTGCGTGCGGTGTGCAAGGCGCCCGACAGTGAAGGCTGGAAGTGCACTCCGTGGCGCCGCATCCAGGGGCGCACACCGGAGGATGCACGGATGACCAGGCGCGCCAGCGCCTCGTCGGTCTGCCCACCGGTGACCTTGAGCAGGTCCTGCCAGAACTCTTCCTCGGGATAAGCGTCGATCAGCACGTCCTGCGGCTCGTCGTGCATGCAGCGAAGGTTGCGTGTGTGCTGGGAATTGCCCCCTCGCCACGCACGTGGCGAGGCCTCCAGCATCAGCACCGTGGCGCCCGCCTCGCGCGCGGTCAGTGCCGCGCACAGGGCTGCGTTGCCCCCTCCGATCACGAGCACGTCGACCATCCGCGTCTTCCCCACGAGGATCCCGAGGCCCCAAGCATAGACCAGGGCAGGCCCGCAGCGCGAGCGGAAAAATCGTGAACTTTTGGGCACCGCGCGACATTTTCCCGGCCGCCACCCTCGACTCGTGCCCCGGCAAGCTGCGACACTGGACCCTGACGGAAGACGCTTCGGCCATCGCGGCACGGCGCCGAACCGCCGGAACACGCCTTGGGAAGGAAATACCACATGTTGAAGAAGATTCCGACCGAGCTCGCACGGCCAGGAATGTTCATCCAGAAATTCGAGGGCCCGTGGCTTGCGCATCCGTTCTGGCGCAGTTCCTTTTTGCTGGAAGAGCCGGAGGATCTGCGCAAGATCCTGGATTCGGGCATTCCCGAACTGTGGATCGATACCGAGCGGGGGATCGATCTGCCCGATGCGCGCCAGCCTGGGCCGGCCGAGGCGCCGCAGGCGCCCCCACCGCCTGCGCAGGCCTCCCCCGCGACGGCCATGGATCCCGCGCGCGAGCCGCCGCCTCCGAGCCGGGTGGAACTGGCGGCGGAGCTGGGGCGAGCACGCAAGTTGTATGAAGACTCCAGGGCGAGGATGCGGGCACTGTTCTCCGAGGCCCGGCTCGGCCGTGCCATCGACCCCCAGATGGCCGGCAGCCTGGTCGAGGAGATCGCGGCCTCGCTGCAGCGCAACCCCTGGGCCCTGATCAGCGTGGCGCGGCTCAAGACCAGCGACGAGTACACCTATATGCACTCGGTGGCGGTATGCGCGCTGATGATCGCGCTGGGCCGCCACCTCGGGCTGGCCGAGGAACCGATTCGCGAGGCCGGCACGGCCGGCCTGCTGCACGACCTGGGCAAGGCGCGCATCCCGCCGGACATCCTGAACAAGCCCGGCAAGCTCAGCGAGCGCGAATTCGCCGTGATGAAGACCCACCCCCGCCACGGCTGGGACATGTTGCGCCAGGTGCGTGGCATGAGCGAGGCCGCGCTGGACGTGTGCCTGCACCACCACGAGAAGATGGACGGTACCGGCTACCCCGACGGCCTGGCCGGTGAATCCATTTCCCTGGTTGCGCGGATGGGCGCGGTGTGCGATGTCTACGATGCCGTCACGTCCAATCGTCCCTACAAGAAGGGCTGGGATCCGGCAGAGTCGCTGCGCAACATGGCTCGCTGGTCGGGCTCGCACCTGGACCCGAGAATCTTCGCCGCTTTCGTGAAAAGCGTGGGGATCTACCCCGTGGGCAGCCTGGTGCGCCTGGAATCGGGTCTGATGGGCGTGGTCGTCGACCAGGGCGAATCCTCCCTGCTCACGCCCCGGGTACGCACCTTCTTCTCGGCGAAGACCCGTGCCTACGTGCAACCGAACCTGGTCGACCTGGCCCGGCCCGGCTGCCAGGACCGGATCGCGGGCCCCGAGAACCCGGCGGATTGGGGAATCATGGACGCGGACGGATATTGGCAATAGCGAGGACCGAGGAGCGAGGAGCGAGACCGAATATTGCGCGGTTGCGCGACTCCCCGGATGGTCGCTAGCCGAGCCGTGGCCTCGACACTTGCGCTACTCTATCCCGAGCTCAGAACCAGGAGGCCATGGCACATGAGCCACAACATGCAGGAAACCCCCGGAGATGCCGCGCCCGCACCAGGCGCGCCACACTGCGGGGGCGACGCGCAGAACTGCAGCATCTGCGGCAACGGCCTGCGCAACGAGCTGGACTTCAGTTTTGCCTACCAGCCCATCGTCGACCTTCCCGCGGGGCGCATCTTCGCCCACGAGGCCCTGGTGCGGGGCCCCGACGGGCAGTCCGCGGCCAGCGTGCTCGATCGCATCGGTGAGGCCACGCGCTACAGCTTCGACCAGGCCTGCCGCGTCAAGGCCATCGACCTGGCCTGTGACTACGGCCTGCTCGAGCGCGGGGGCGAGAAGCTGTCCATCAACTTCCTGCCCCACGCGGTGTACCGGCCCGAAGTGTGCATACAGACCACGCTGCAGGCTGCGCGCAAGCGCGGGATGGAGGTATCGAGCATCGTGTTCGAGGTCACGGAGGGCGAACGCATCGAGGACGGCCCCTGGTTCGCCGAGATCCTGCGCGAATATCGCCGGCAGGGCTTTCTGACCGCCATCGATGATTTCGGGGCCGGCTACGCGGGCCTGCGTCTGCTGGCGGACTTCCAGCCCGACCTGATCAAGCTGGACATGGACCTGGTGCGCGACGTGGACAAACAGCCCGCGCGCCAGGCCATCGCGCGCTCGGTGATACGCCTGGCGCAGGAACTGGGCATCGCGCTGGTGGTCGAGGGCGTCGAGACGCCGGGAGAGCGCGACTTCTTCCTGCACGAGGGTGTCGCGCTGTTCCAGGGCTACCTGTTCTCCAGGCCGGCGTTCCAGGGTCTGGCGCGCGTCGCCGACTGGGGGTAAGGGGGCCCCCAGGGCCGGGCTGTGCCCGGCCCGCCCCCCGAGGGGGTCAAGGAACCTTGGGGCGGCCCGGCGGTTCCTTGAGCTGACGGCCCCCAGGGCCGGGCTGTGCCCGGCCCGCCCCTGGCTCAGGACGGCCCGCGGCCGACCATGGTTTCGGGACGGACCGCGGCATCGAAGCCCTGGGCGTCGATCAGGCCCGAGCGCAGCGCGGCCTCCCGCAGGCTCAGGCCCTGTTCCCGCGCCAGGTGCGCGATGGAGGCGGCCCGGTCGTAGCCGATGACCGGCGCGAGCGCCGTGACCAGCATCAGCGACTGGCCGACGAAGGCCTCGATGCGGGCACGGTCGATTTCGGTGCCCTGCACAGAATATTCGTGGAATTTTTCGCTTGCATCCCCAAGCATGCGCAACGCTTGCAAGACGTTGTCGATGATGATGGGGCGCATCGCATTGAGCTCAAAATTTCCCTGTGAGCCCGCAAAAGCCACGGCGTTGTCCAGGCCGATGACCTGGATGCACACCATCACCATCACCTCGCACTGGCTCGGGTTGACCTTGCCCGGCATGATGGACGAGCCCGGTTCCTGGGCGGGCAGGATCAGCTCGCCCAGTCCGCAACGCGGCCCCGACGCCAGCCAGCGCATGTCGTTGGCGATTTTCATCAGCGCCACGGCCAGACCGCGCAAGGCCCCCATGACCCGCACCATGGCGTCCAGCGAAGCCTGGGCTGCGAACTTGTTCGGCGCGCTCACGAAGGGCATGCCGGTCAGCTCGGCGAGTTTCGCGGCCATGTCGCGGCCGAAATGCGCAGGGGCGTTCAGGCCGGTGCCGACCGCGGTGCCCCCGGCGGCCAGCTCAAGCAGGCCCGGCCTGGCCGATTCGAGCCCGCGCAGCGCGTCGCGGATCTGGTGCGCGTAGCCCGACCACTCCTGGCCGACGGTCAGGGGCGTGGCGTCCTGCAGGTGGGTGCGCCCGATCTTGACCACGTCCATCCACTGCGCGGCCTTGTGCTCGATGCATCGGACCAGCGCCTCCACCCGGGGCAGCAGCTCCTGGTCGATGGCCAGCAGCGTGGCCAGGTGCATGGCGGTGGGGAAGGTGTCGTTGGTCGACTGCCCGAGATTCACATGGTCGTTGGGATGCACGGGATCCCGCGATCCGATGACGCCGCCGAGGATCTGCGTGGCCCGGTTGGCCAGCACCTCGTTGACGTTCATGTGGGTCTGGGTGCCCGAGCCGCTTTGCCAGACAGGGAGCACGAATTCCTCGTCGAGCAGGCCGGCGATGACCTCGTCGGCGGCCTGGACGATGGCCCCGGCCCGCCTGGCGTCCAGGCGGCCCGAGGCCTGGTGGAGCAGGGCCGCCGCCTTCTTCACGTAGCCGTAGGCGTGGTACAGGCGCAGGGACATGCGCTGCTCGCCGATGCCGAAATGCACCAGGCTGCGCTGGGTCTGCGCGCCCCAGTAGCGCATGGCCGGCACATCGATGCTGCCCAGGGAGTCCGACTCGCTGCGCACGCCGCTGGCCTCGATGCCGATGGGCGGCACGACTGGCGCCGCTGTCTTGCCTTCGCGCATGCCTGACTCCCGGATCCGTCGGTCAGGGCCGGCAGCCGGGCCGTTCCCGCAGGGAGCGGGGCCCGGGCCTTCGCTGCGTGGGTGAGCGAGCGTCCCGTCCCGTTGAACCATGGCGCGCCCGGCGGGGATCGAACCCACGACCCTCGGCTTCGGAGGCCGATACTCTATCCACTGAGCTACGGGCGCATGGCGCCGGAGCGGTGCTCCAGGCCAAGCTGACAGTGTAACGCGTGGCGCACCGCGGCAGCACGCCGAGGCTTTGCGCGCGGTCGGTGGGGCAGGCTTCGCAGCCCGCCGGGCTGCCACGACATGGCCCGGCATGTGCTGATGATCGTCAACTCCAAGCACATGCCGCGGCGCACCAGGACGCCGCGCCTGCCCAGGGCCGCGCGGGAGTCCTATCATGCACCTCGCAACTGCGGCGCGGCCCTCGCGGGGGGCCGGGCCATTCGTGACCATTCTGCACCGACCATGAGCGCACACGACTCCAAACACTCCAAGGGCCATGCCGCGCCCGCCGACGCTTCGAACGGGGCCCTGCCCTTCGCCCCCACGCTGCGCAAGCTGATCGTGATCCTGCTGGTGGGCTTCGCGGTGCCGGTGATCATCCTGGTGCTGATCGCCCATTTCATCGCCGACGAGACCGCGCCGCCCGCCTCCTCCGAGGCCGTGGGCACGCAGGTCTCCGCCGCTTCTACCGCTTCCACCGCTTCCGCCGCGTCCACCGAGCAGCGCATCGCGCCCGTGGCGCAGGCCAGCGCGGCCGCCCCGGTGGCCGCCAGCGCCGTGGCGACCGGCGCCGCTCCCGCCGCTGGCGGAACCACGGTGGCGGACGCCGGCAAGAAGGTCTACGAGAGCACCTGCATCGCCTGCCACGGTGCCGGGGTGGCTGGAGCGCCCAAGTTCGGCGACAAGGCCGCCTGGGCACCGATCATCGCCCAGGGCATGCCCACGCTGTACGAGCGCGCGCTGCACGGCTACACGGGCAAGCGCGGCATGATGCCGCCCAAGGGCGGCAGCTCGGCCAGCGATGCCGACGTGAAAGCCGCCGTCGACTACATGGTCGCCGCCGCCAAGTAAGACCGGAAGTCCAGGCCCGGGCGGCCTGTCGGCAGGCCCGGCGCATGCGAGCTCAGCGCCAGCGCGCCGACGCGGAGGGGCTGGCGCAAAAGCCCAGGCTCGCTTCGATGTCCTCCGAGGCCAGCGGCTGCAAGGCCAGTGCGGGGCTGCCAGGCAGGCGCAGGCACGACAGCGAGTCGTCGAGCCAGGGCTCCAGCAACATCATGTCCAGGCTGTGCAGCAGCCCCGGGCCGGCCTGGGTGCCCAGCCACACGCGCCCCCGCCCGTCGAGCCAGGCTTCGCGAATTTCGCAATGCGCCCCGGTGTGGCTGCTCCAGCACGTACGCTGCCCGTCGATGTGCAGACGCAGGATCAGCGGCGCGACCTCGAGTTCCACGTAGACCGCCTGCGGCCCGTTCTGGAACACCCAGCAGCCCTGCGCGTCGGGCTGGTAGTTGCGCCCGACGAAGGCACACAGGCCTTCGTGCTGCAGGCGGCTGGCGCCCTGCTTGTCCAGGGCACCGTCCTCGCGCCGCGGCCAGGGCAGCGCCTGGGCGTCGCGGATCCACCACTGGCCGCGTGCGTCCAGCCCCAGCCAGCCCGCGCAGGCGGGAACCCGGGGCCATCGGCGCATGGCCTGGAGCACCTGCTCATCCATGATGGGAAGGCCGGCGCGAGCCCTCAGTGCAGACGATCGGACTGGGCCAGCAGCTCACCAGCCTCTTCGAGGGTGCCGGGACTGGCGTGGTGCAGCACCAGGCGCCAGCCCTGGGGAGTGCGCAGGTACACATTGGTGGCCAGCACGCAGGCGAAGGCCGCGGCGGCCCCTGGCGGCAGGCTCACGCGCTCGACCACGTTGTGCACGGCGCAGCCCATGCTGACGGTGCGCAGCACGCACTCGGGCGCGACCGGAAGCGCGCCACCACCCAGCAGCTGTTCGAAACTTGCCCGGATCGCCGCCGCCCCGACCAGGCGGGCACCCCCGGGGTGGATGCACACGGGCTCATCGTCGTCGCTCCATACCCGCATCACGGCCTCGGCGTCGCCGGCCTGCAGGGCCTCGTAGAAAGCCGCTTCGGCGGCTTCGGCGGAACTCAGCGGCCCGCTGGCCACGGGGGGATTGCGAGGCATGGGCGACTCCAGGCGCGGCACGGGCCGCGGGGCTTCACTTGAACACGACGGTCTTGTGGCCGTTGCGCAGGATGCGGTGCTCCACATGCCAGCGCACCGCGCGCGCCAGCACCTGATTCTCGACGTCCTGTCCCACCGAGGTCAGTTCCTCGGCATCCAGGCCGTGGTCCACGCGCTGCACGTCCTGCTCGATGATAGGGCCCTCGTCGAGTTCGGGCGTCACGTAGTGGGCGGTGGCTCCGATCAGCTTCACGCCGCGCTCATGCGCCTGGCGGTACGGCCGCGCGCCCTTGAAACTGGGCAGGAAGGAATGGTGGATGTTGATGGCGCGTCCGTCCAGCGCGGCGCAGAATTCCGAGCTGAGGATCTGCATGTAGCGCGCCAGCACCAGCAACTCCACGCCCTGCTCGCGCATCAGCGCCTCGATGCGCAACTCCTGCGTGCGCTTGGTCTGCGCGTCGGCCCCGGCCGCCAGCGGCTCATGGTGAAAGGGCACTTCGTAGTGCGCCGCCAGCGCCGCGCAGTCGCGATGGTTGGACACCACGCCCACCACGTCCATGGGGATCTGCCCGGCGCGCCAGCGGAACAGCAGATCGTTGAGGCAGTGGGCCTGACGGCTCACCGCGATGAGCACGCGCTGGCGCCGCGCCACGGAGTGGATCTGCGCCTGCATGCCGAAGCGCTGGCGCAGATCGGTGAACAGCAGCTCGACCTTCTCGGCACCGTCCAGGTGGGCCGGCGCCGCGAAGTGCACCCGCATGAAGAACAAACCCGTGGCAGGGTCGCCGAACTGCTGCGAATCCAGGATGTTGCATCCGGCCTGGTACAGCACTCCGGAGACCGAATAGACGATGCCCTTGGCATCGGCGCAGGACAGGGTGAGGATGAAGTCGTTGGCGGCGGGAGTCATGGCATGCGGCGGCGCGCGCCGACCATCGGCGGCGCCGGCATTCTAGTGTCCCGTCCCACGAACGGGGTTCAGGAATCACCGAGCCGCGCCACCACGGCGGCGGCGAAGCTCCTCGTGTCGGCCTTGCCGCCCAGGTCGCCCGTGCGCACTCCGTCGGCATTGAGGGTGCGCTCGATGGCCCGGCGCAGGCGCTCCCCCTTGTCCTTCAGGCCCACGTGATCGAGCATCATGCCGGCTGCCAGCATCAGCGCCACCGGGTTCGCGATGCCCTTGCCGGCGATGTCCGGCGCCGAGCCGTGCACGGCCTCGAAGATCGCCGCGTCCTGCCCGATGTTGGCGCCGGGCGCCATGCCCAGGCCGCCGACCAGCCCGGCGCACAGGTCGGACAGGATGTCCCCGAACAGATTGGTGGTGACCAGGCAGTCGAATTGCCAGGGATTGATCACCAGTTTCATGCAGCAGGCATCGACGATCACATCGTCCAGCGCGATGCGGTCGGCGTATTTCTGCTGGTGCAACTGGTAGGCCGTTTCCAGGAAGATGCCGGTCAGCGCCTTCATGATGTTGGCCTTGTGCACCACGGTCATCTTCCTGCGCCCCAGCGCGATGGCGGTGCTGAAGGCATAGTCGAGGATGTGGCGGGCGCCCTGGCGGGTGTTCACGCCGGTGGACATGGCCACCGCGTGGGGGTCGTCGTCGATGGGGATGTAGTGCTCGTAGCCCATGTACAGGCCCTCGACGTTCTCCCGGAACACCAGCAGATCGATGTTGTCGAAACGCCCCCCGGGAATCAGCGTCTTGGCCGGTCGCATGTTGGCGTAGAGATGGAAGGCCTCGCGCAGACGCACGTTGGAAGAGCGGTAGCCCCCGCCAGACGGGGTCTCCAGCGGCCCCTTGAGGGCCAGCCGGGTGCGTCGGATGCTGTCCAGCGTGGCCTGCGGCAGCGGGTCGCCCGCGGCCTTCACTCCTCCCAGGCCGGCGATCTGGGGATCCCAGTCGAAGGGCGCCTGCAGCGCCTCCAGCACGCGCAGCGTGGCCTCCATGATCTCCGGCCCGATGCCATCGCCGGCGATCAGGGTTGCGGGAATGCGGCTTGCGGGGGTGATGTCGGCCATGCCGGGTCTCCTGGGTGGTGCGCCTTCGAAACGACTCGGCCGCTGGCATCCCGGCCACGCCGCAAGCATATACGCGGCAACGTTGCAGGAAGCTGACGAGCGGGGCGGGCACCGCGCTCTTGCAGGTCTCAGGCCTCGGCCTGCGGCGGATCCAGGAAGCCTCCGGCGCGCCAGGTCAGCACCAGCGTGTCGCGGCAGCCCCCGCAGCCCTCGCGCTCGGGCAGGATGGGCGTGGTCTCGTGGATCACCCGCGTGTCGTCCATGAGCAGCGCGCTCCAGGGCTGCTCCAGGGTGAAACGCACGCCGCGCGCGCCCTGCAGCTCGAACACGCGGCTTTCGCCGCCGCGGATGCCGCGGCGCTGCGCAAGCAGCACGGCCACGAAATCCACTCCGTCGCGGTGCGCCCCCTCCGGCGTGGGCCTGCCGATGCCGTCGGCGGTGTCGATGCGGAATTGGTGTGCCTCGACGAACCAGCGCGGCTGGGAGCGCACCTGGCTGAATAAGTCGCCCAGCGAGCCGAGCAGCATGTCCCAGCAAGGCATCGCGCACAGGCGCGCATCCAGCGGCTCCAGCCAGCGCACCAGGCCGCCGTGCAGCGCGTTGTAGGTCAGCGGCTGGTAATGCGCGCGGTGGGGCACCTGGCGCAGCGCGGGAGCGGCGCCACCCGGCTCGTGCACGAAACTGCCGTGGCGGCGTCGACGGTAGCGACCGCCGTCCTTCAGATAGGGGTCGGCCGGGAGCTCGTCCCACAGAGGCAGGGCGGGCGCGCATTCGGCCACGGAACATCCGCAGAGCTCGCCTAGCTGGGTGGGCTGCAACAGCGCGAAACCCTGCTCGCGCAGGCGCAACAGCAGGGCATCCCGCAGGTCTCGGCCGGGAGCGCCCGTACGCGAGCCCGGGGCGAAGCCCGGGCCGAGGTCGAAATCGAACATGCTCGCCCCCTCGGATTCAGCGCCCGTCGCGCAGCCCGGTGGTGCGGTTGAACACCAGGCGTCCCGGGGCATGCTCACGCAGGTCGGCGACGAAATAGCCATGGCGCTCGAACTGGAAGGAGCTTCCCGGCGCGGCCGCACCCAGCGAGGGCTCGACCCAGGCCTGCACCACGCGCAGGCTGTCGGGGTTCAAGGCCTGCAGGAAATCCGCGCCACCCGCATCGGGCTGATCGGTCAGGAACAAGCGGTCGTACAGACGCACCTCGGCCCGCAGTGCGTCGCTGGCTCCGACCCAGCTGATCACACCCTTGACCTTCACCGCGGCCGCGCCCGGGGTACCGCTGCGGGTGTCGGGCACGATGCGCGCGTGCACCTCGGCGACACGACCGTCGGCCCCGCGCTCGGCTCCGGTGCACTCGATGACGTAGCCGTACTTCAGGCGAACGCGGCCCCCTGGATACAGACGGAAAAAACCCTTGGGGGGCTCGAACTCGAAATCCGAGCGCTCGATCCAGACCCGGGGCCCCAGATGGAAGCTGCGCTGACCGCGCTCCGGGTGGTGGGGATGCACGGGAGCCTGGCAGATCTCCAGCCGCCCCGCGCCGATCACCTCGTCCCAGTTGTCCAGCACCAGCGGCACCGGATCGAGCACGGCCATCGCGCGCGCGGCCAGCGGATCCAGGTCGTCACGCAGTGCGCCCTCGAGCACGGCATAGTCGATCCACGAATCCGACTTGCTCACTCCGATGCGTTCGGCGAACAGGCGCAGCGCACCGGGGGTATAGCCGCGGCGGCGCAAGCCGGCGATGGTGGGCAGGCGCGGGTCGTCCCAGCCGGCCACGCGGCCCTCTTCCACCAGCTGCGCCAGCTTGCGCTTGCTGGTCAGCACGCTGCTGAGGTTCAGGCGGGCGAATTCGTACTGCCTCGGCAGCGGGCGTTCGAGCAGCCCGAGTCCGGCCAGGTGCTCGAGCAGCCAGTCGTAGAAAGGGCGCTGGTCCTCGAACTCCAGGGTGCACAGGCTGTGGGTGATGCGCTCCAGCGCATCCTCGATGGGATGCGCGAAGGTGTACATGGGGTAGATGCACCAGCTGTCGCCCGTGCGGTGGTGGTGCGCGAACCGAATGCGGTACAGCGCAGGGTCGCGCAGATTCAGGTTCGGCGAGGCCATGTCGATGCGGGCGCGCAGCACCATCGAACCCTCGGCGTGGAGGCCTTCGCGCATTTCCCGGAAGCGCTGCAGGCTTTCGGCCGCGGGACGCTCGCGCCAGGGGCTGGGCACGCCCGGCTCGGTCAAGGTGCCTCGATTGCGTCGCATGGCCTCGGCGCTTTGCTCGTCGACGTAAGCCAGGCCCGCCTCGATGAGCGCACAGGCGGCACGCCACATGAATTCGAAGTAATCGCTGGCGAAGTACTCATGACTCACCCCGCCGCTGACCCAGTCGAATCCCAGCCAGCGCACGGCGTCGCGAATCGCGTCCACGTACTCCTGGCTCTCCTTCTCGGGATTGGTGTCGTCCAGGCGAAGGTGGCACACGCCACCGTAGTCGGCTGCCAGGCCGAAATTCAGGCAGATGCTCTTGGCGTGCCCGATGTGCAGGTAGCCGTTCGGCTCGGGGGGAAAGCGCGTGCGCATGCGCGCCCCGTCCAGCGGCGCCTGCGCCAGGGTGGCCGCGTCGCCGGGACGCCCGGCGAAATGCCGGCCCTGCAGTGCCCCCGAGGCGAGATCGGCCTCGATGATCTGGCGCAGGAAATGGGATGCTTTGGCAGGTGCGGGTGCGGGTGCGGGTGCGGGTGCGGAATTCGGCATGGATCGGACCGTTGCGGCTGCGCCCCCTCGAAGGGGGCGCTCATCGGGCAAAACCCTATTGTCCGCCAAGGGCGCCCCCCCACGCCAGCGCCGGCTCGCCGCACGCGGCGAGGGGACTCCCGCGGCGCTCCCGGGCGCTGCGTCGCGGCACCGTAGAATGGCAGCCCTTCCCGGCGCCCGGCGGTGCCGGCGCAGATACCCCTACTCATCGATGGCGCCGCTGGGCGCCGGGAGCGAAACGCTATGGCCGGCCATTCCAAATGGGCCAACATCCAGCATCGCAAGGGCCGCCAGGATGAAAAGCGCGGCAAGGTCTGGACCAAGATCATCCGCGAAGTCACGGTGGCCGCCAAGCTCGGCGGCGGTGACGCCAACGCCAATCCCCGGCTGCGCCTGGCGCTGGACCGGGCGCGCGAGGCCAACATGCCGGCCGACAATCTCAAGCGCGCGATCGATCGCGGCACCGGCAACCTCGAGGGCGCGCACTACGAGGAAATCCGCTATGAGGGCTATGGGCCCGGCGGCGTGGCCATGATCATCGATTGCATGACCGACAACCGCGTGCGCACGGTGGCCGAGGTGCGCCATGCGCTGTCCAAGTTCGGCGGCAACCTGGGCACCGAGGGCTCGGTGGCCTTCCAGTTCAAGCATTGCGGACAATTCCTGTTCGCCCCTGGAACGCCGGAGGACAGGGTGATGGAGGCGGCGCTGGACGGCGGAGCCGAGGACGTGAGCACCCTGGACGACGGTTCCGTGGAAGTGCTCTGCGAGCCGGCCGACTTCGGCGCCGTGTCCGCCAGCCTGCTGGCGGCCGGGCTCAAGCCGGAATTCTCCGAACTGGGCATGAAGCCCAGCGTCGAGGTGGAACTGTCCGCTGCCGATGCCGAGCGCATGCACAAGCTGGTCGACGCGCTCGAGGACCTCGACGATGTGCAGCGCGTCGACCACAACGCCATCCTGCCGTGAGTCGCGGCGCAGCCTGACCCAGCCCCCACCTCCCATGAAAATCCTGGTCATCGGCTCCGGCGGCCGTGAACACGCGCTGGCGTGGAAACTGGCCCATTCCCCCCGCGTGAAGAAGGTCTTCGTGGCCCCCGGAAACGGGGGCACCGCGGGCGTGCCGCACCTGGAGAACCTGGCGATCTCCGAAATCGAGCGCCTGGCCGATTTCTGCGTGGCCGAGGACGTGCACCTCACCGTCGTGGGCCCCGAGGCGCCGCTGGCCGCCGGCGTGGTGGACCATTTCCGCCAGCGACGGCTGCGCATCTTCGGACCCACGCGTGCCGCCGCGCAGCTGGAAAGCTCCAAGGCCTACGCGAAGGAATTCATGCAGCGCCACGGCATCCCGACCGCGCAGCACCGCACCTTCACGGACCCGGCGCAGGCCCATGCCTACATCACCGAGCGCCAGTGCGCGCTGGTGGTCAAGGCCGACGGGCTGGCCGCCGGCAAGGGGGTGGTGGTGGCTGCCACGCCGGAGGAAGCGCACGCCGCGGTGGACGACATGCTCGAGCGCAACACCTACGGGGTGCAGCACGGAGAGGCCGGCGCACGCGTGGTGATCGAGGATTTCCTCGAAGGCGAGGAAGCCAGCTTCATCGTGCTGGTCGACGGCACCCGCGTGCTGCCGCTGGCCTCCAGCCAGGACCACAAGCGCCTGCGCGACGGCGACCAGGGGCCGAACACCGGCGGCATGGGCGCCTACTCGCCGGCCCCGGTGGTCACGCCCGAGGTGCACGCACGGGTGATGCGCGAGATCATCATGCCCACCGTGCAGGGCATGGCCTCGGACGGCCATCCCTACACCGGCTTCCTGTACGCCGGCCTCATGATCGACCGGCAGGGCCACGCGCGCACGCTGGAATTCAACTGCCGCCTGGGCGATCCGGAGACGCAGCCGATCCTCATGCGCCTGAAAAGCGACCTCGTGCAGGTGCTGGACGCCGCCATCGACGGCAAGCTCGACACCCTGGAACTCCAATGGGACCGGCGCACCGCGCTGGCGGTGGTGATGGCCGCCCCCGGCTACCCCGAGGCGCCGCGCCTGGGCGGGGCGATCGAGGGCCTTCCGGCACCGGCCGAGGATCTGCAGGTGTTCCATGCGGGAACGCGCCTGGACGGCGAGGTGCTGCGCACCTCGGGCGGGCGCGTGCTGGCGGTCACCGCGCTGGGAGACTCGCTGCGCATGGCGCAGCAGCGCGCCTACAGCGGGGTACGCCAGATTCGCTTCGAGGGCATGCAGTTCCGGCAGGACATCGGCTGGCGCGCGCTGGAGAAGTCGCAGAGCCGTCCGAAGGCGGCTCCAGCCCCGCGGGGGGCGGGCGCGGCGACTCCCGGGTCGGGGGGCGACGCCAAACGCTAGTGCCCTGTCCCACGTCATGGGACGGGACACTCGCTCAGATCACGCCGTCGCGCCGCAGGGCCTCGATGGCCTCGGGGTCCAGCCCGAGCTCGGCGAGCACCTGTGCGTTGTGCGCGCCCAGGGCCGGGCCCAGCCAGCGCGTGCCGCCCGGCGTGCGCGCGAGGCGGGGCACCACGCCCGGAACATCCACCGGGGTGCCGTCGGGCAGCGCGTGGCGCTCGATCATTCCGCGGGCCCGGAACTGCTCGTCGGCGCAAATGTCCGCGATGCTGTAGATGCGACTGGCCGGCACGTCGGCCTCGCGCATGGCACGCACCACCTCGGGAGCCTCGTGGCGTCCGACCCATTGCTGGATCGCCTGGTCGATCTCGGAGGCGGCCTGGATGCGCCCGGGATTGGTGGCCAGGTCGGCGCGCGAGGCCAGGTCCTCGCGCCCGATGGCCAGCATCAGGCGGCGGAAGATCGCGTCCCCATTGCCGGAGATCTGCACCCATTCGCCGCCGGCGCTGCGGTACACGTTGGAGGGCACGATGCCGGCGATGGAGCTGCCGCAGCGCTCGCGCACCGTGCCGCCGACGCTGTATTCCATCAGGGTGCTCTCCATGAGGTTGAACACCGACTCGGTCAGCGCCACGTCCACCACCTGGCCCTCGCCTCCCCGGCTGCCGTCGAAACGACCTCCCGTGGCGTCGCGGTGGCGTAGCGCCATCAGCGCGCCCATCACGGCGTGCAGCGCGGCGATGGAGTCGCCCAGCGACAGGTTGGATCGCATGGGCGGATAGGCGGGGTCGCCGGTGACGTAGCGCATGCCCCCCATGGACTCGGCAATCGCGCCGAATCCCGGCTGGGCGCGCAGCGGTCCGGTCTGGCCGAAGCCCGAGATGCGCACCATGACCAGCGATGGGTTGACCTGGCTGAGCTGCTCCCAGCCCAGGCCGAGCTTTTCGAGCACCCCGGGACGCATGTTCTCCACCAGCACGTCGCAGCGACGCACCAGGCGCAGCACGATGTCGCGCCCGGCCTGGGCCTTCAGGTCCAGGGTGATGCAGCGCTTGTTGCGCGCCTGCGCGGCCCACCACAGCGAGGTGCCGGCATGCATCTGGCGCCAGCCGCGCAGCGGGTCGCCGCCTGGGTCGCCGCCGCGCGCGGGCGTCTCCACCTTGACGACATCGGCGCCGAATTCGGCCATCAGTCGGGTGGCGAAGGGACCGGCGATCAGGCTGCCGAGTTCGAGCACGCGCATGCCCTGCAGCGCGCCGCCCGCGGGCGGCCGCGGGGTTTCAACGGGGTATGGATCGGACATGGGCACATTGCACCACAGCCTGGGGGCAGAAAAAAAGCCCGGAGGCCTTCGCCTCCGGGCTTGAAACTTCCGTACCCGGCGTTCAGCCCACGTAGTCGGCGGCGCTGGTCGCGTCGCGATCGTTGGCCATGCCCAGTGCCCGGATCACCAGCGTGGCCACGATCGCCACGACGAAATTCAGGACCAGGGCGTACAGGCCGATATAGGCGGGGATGATCTGTCCCGCCACGTGCAGCGCGTAGGCCGAGGACTTGAAGCCGCTCAGCGAGGCCGCCCAGATGCCCCAGCCCAGCCCCACGGCCCAGCCCAGCAGCAGAGCCTTCGCATCGAACCAGCGGGTGTAGATGCCCGAGACGATGGCCGGCAGGGTCTGCAGCACCAGGATGCCGCCCAGCAGTTGCAGCTGGATCGCGTACTTCAGGGGAAGGAACACGATGAACAGCAGGGCACCGAACTTGACCACCAACGACACCAGCTTGGCCATGTCGGTTTCCTTCTGCACCGAGCATTGCGGGTTGATGAAGGCCTTGTAGATGTTGCGGGTGAACAGGTTCGCAGCGGCGATGGACATGATGGCCGCGGGCACCAGCGCGCCGATGGCCACGGCGGCGAAGCCGACGCCGACGAACCAGGACGGGAAATAGTGCAGCAGCAGGCCCGGCATCGCGAACTGGGGCCCGTATTGCTTGAAGTACGGAGCCAGGTCGGGCAGCTTGGCGATTCCGCCGGCGTAAGCCATGTAGCCCAGCATGGCGATCAGGCCCAGCATCAGCGAGTAGGCCGGCAGCCACACCCAGTTGCGCCTCAGCGTGTTCGGGCCTTTGGCGGCCAGGACCGCGGTGGAGGCGTGGGGATACAGCATCAGCGCCAGCGCCGAGCCGAAGGCCAGCGTGCCGTAGAAGGACTGCATGCCCCAGTTACCGCCCTTGATCGGGGGCAGCAGCAGGTGCGCCTTGGGAACCTGCGCGAAAATCGCGCCCAGGCCGCCCAGCTTGGCCGGAATGATCACGACCATCGCGATCACCGTGATGTAGACCAGCAGGTCCTTCACCACCGCGATCGAGGCCGGTGCGCGCAGCCCGCTGGTATAGGTGAACGCGGCCAGGATCACGAAGGCGATGATCAGCGGAAGGTCTCCGACCAGTCCGTGCCCGGCGGGAAAGCCCAGGCCGCCGATGACCACCTGGATCCCCACCAGCTGCAGCGCGATGTACGGCATGGTGGCGACGATGCCGGTGATCGCGATGGCCAGCGCCAGCGTGGGGCTGCCGTAGCGACCGGCGACGAAGTCCGAGGCCGTGATGTAGTTGTGCTTGTGCGCGACCACCCACAGACGCGGCAGGATCGCGAACACCATCGGGTACACGAGCACCGTGTAGGGCAGCGCGAAAAAGCCCAGGGCGCCGGCACCGAAGACCAGCGCCGGAACCGCCACGAAGGTATAGGCGGTGTACAGGTCTCCGCCGATCAGGAACCAGGTGATCCAGCTGCCGAAGCGGCGGCCGCCAAGGCCCCACTCGTGCAGGTGGCTCATGTCCCCCTTGCGCCAATGCGCGGAGACGAAGCCCAGGATGGTGATCAGCAGGAACAGGAGAACGAAGACGACGGTTGCGGTGATGTTCATCGCTTCAGTCCCCGCTTCCGGAAGGCACGACCAGCTTGTAGACGATGCCGATGAACACGCTGGACAGCGGCACCCACAGCAGCTGCCACCAATAGAAGAAGGGCATTCCCATCCATGCGGGCTCGGTCTTGTTGAACCAGGGAACGACAAGCACAGCCACGCAGGGGATCGCCAGCAGGATCACTGCCAGCGGTCCCAGCTTGCGTGCCGGGGCGCGATCGGACATGTAGGAATCTCCGTAAGGTCGGGATCGAGGGTCAGGGGGATCGCCGTGACCGTCGCGCGCCACGCGGATGACGCCGACGTGCAGACACGTGCGGCGACTCCCCTCATGTCGCGCGGGCGGCGCAGGCCCGCATCTCGGATGCACATTCGACAAAACCCGAATGTTTCCCGCAATGTAGTGAAGGAAGCCGGCAGTTGCTAATTCGGGGTTATCCCTAGTTCGAAGGGTGGAATAGCCCCTGCAGGCCCGCGCGGTCGCGCCGCGGCGCCATCACGCGCGACGATCGACTATCGTCGCCACTGGCTCCAGGCCTTCTCCACGCGCTTGACCGACACCGGGAAGGGGGTGCGCAGTTCCTGGGCGAACAGGGCCACGCGCAATTCCTCCAGCATCCAGCGCAACT
The DNA here is from genome assembly GCA_021808445.1 of Pseudomonadota bacterium. Taxonomy (GTDB): domain Bacteria; phylum Pseudomonadota; class Gammaproteobacteria; order Burkholderiales; family Burkholderiaceae_C; genus Thiomonas_A. The sequence continues at coordinate 42,877 of JAKBBP010000002.1, read as the reverse complement.
CCTCGAGGCCTGGGTCGGCCGTGGCTTCGCCCTGCTGGCGCGCCAGCTGCATCTCGCGCCGCAGGCGCGCGAGCAGCGGAGCCAGTTCCGCCTGGCGCTGGGCATCGCGTGCAGGGTCCGCGCGCAGCTTGTCCAGGCGCATCTGGACCGCCTTCAGGTAACGCGGCAGGTGGGTTCTGCGTGCCGGAGGCAACTCGGACATGAAGCGCTTCGGCAACAGCTCCTGCAACTGCTGCAGGATGTCCGCGTACACCGATGCCTGTGCCTTGAAGCCGGCGAGCTTCTTGTGGGCGGCGCTCCATTCGAGCAGGATGGAACTGGCCAGGCGCGCCATCTCCTGCACCAGCAACTGCAGGCGCGGGCGCCCCTCGGCCAGTCGGCGCTCGAAGGCCTGCGCGTCGGCAGGCAGCGGCTCGACCAGAAAAGCCAGGTCCAGCGCCGCGTCCAGCACCTGCTCGCGCAGCTCCTCGGCCGTTCCCAGAGGCATGTAGGCAAAGGCCGCCTGCTGCAGGGCCTGCTGCAGGTTCTTCTCGGCAGCCTTCAGGGGCTCGCGCAACGGCAGCGCGAACAGGCGGCGCAGGCCGGCACGATGGGCCTGGGCAGCCGCCTCCGGGGTATCGAACACATCGATGTCCACGCACGAGCCGCGATCGACCAGGGCCGGAAAGCCGACCAGGGTCGCCGCGCCTCTGCGGATCTCCAGCAACTCCGGCAGGACGCCGAAGCTCCAGCTGGTGTAGCCCTGCGGCGGCGGCGCCGAGGCACCGGCACCCGCCACGCCCGGCGCCGCGGACTGCGCAGGCGCCTTGCCCTGGCGAGCGCCATGCGCGTCGCCGACAGGCCTTGCAGCGGTCGACGCCGGGAGGGCCGGCGCGGGCTGCGGGCCCGCGCGCACCTGCGCGGGTCCCGGGGCCCCGGCCGGCTCGGGGCGCCTGCGCGCAGCGGCCTGGAAGGCTTCGCGCGCCGCGCCGCCGAGTTCGGCGCGCAGACGCGCCAGGTTGCGCCCCATGCCGAGCTGGCGGCCCTGTGCGTCGACCACGCGGATGTTGAACAACAGGTGGGCGTCCAGCGCATCGGGGCGGAACTGCTCGGACTCGGGAGCCAGGCCCGTGGTCTCGCGCACCAGCGCGCGCAAGGCCTCCACCAGGGGCTGTGCCGCGTAACGCTGCGGTTCACAAAGCTGCTGAGCAAAGCGCTGCGCCGTCGCCGGCAGCGGAACCAGACGCGAGCGCTGGCGCTGGGGCAGGGTCTTGAGCAGAGCGGCGACCTTGTCGCCCAGCATGCCCGGAACCAGCCATTGCAGGCGCTGCTCGGGCAATTGATTCAGGGCTTCCAGCGGGACCTCCACGGTCACGCCGTCGCGCGCGCCCCCCGGGTCGAAGCTGTAGCCCAGGGGCAATTCCAGACCGGCCACGCGCAACCGCGTGGGAAAGGCCTCGGTGGTGATGCCGGCCGCCTGGTGACGCATCAGCTCCTCGCGCTCGAGGAACAGCAGGCGCGGCTGCTGCGCCTGGGCCTTGCGATACCAGGCGTCGAAACTCGCGCCGCTGTGGACATCGGCTGGAACGAAACGATCGTAGAAGGCCTCGATCAAGGCCTCGTCCACCAGCAGATCGCGCCGGCGCGAGCGCTCCTCGAGTTGCTCGATCTGCGCCACCAGCTTGCGGTTGTGCTGCAGGAAGGCCCAGCGTGCATCCCATTCGCCCTGGACCAGCGCGTGGCGCAGGAACAGTTCGCGGGCCAGCACGGGATCGACCCGCCCGTAATCGATGCGTCGCTGGTTGTAGATCACCAGTCCGTACAGCGTGGCACGCTCGAAGGCGCTGACCTGGGCCGGCTTTTTCTCCCAGTGCGGCTCGTGCAGCGTGCGTTGCAGCAGGTGCGCGCCCACGCGCTCGATCCACTGCGGCTCGATGCGCGCCACCTGGCGTGCGTACAGGCGCGTGGTCTGCACCAGCTCGGCGGCCATGACCCAGCGCCCCGCCTTGCGCCCCACGGGTGAGGCCGGGTGAATGAGAAAGCGGATGCCCCGCGCGCCCAGGTAATGGGGGCCGTCGTCGGCCTTGCAGCCCACATTGCCCAGCAGGCCGGCCAGCAGACTGAGATGGATCTGTTCATCGCCGGCGGGCACCGTGTTGAGCTTCCAGCCATGCTCGGCCACGAGCGCGTGCAGCTGGGTATGCACGTCGTGCCACTCGCGCATGCGCATCGGGGACAGGAATTCCGAGCGCAACTGCTCGTGCAGCTTGCGATGCGACTTCTTGTGCGCCACCAGTTCCTGGTAGTGGGCCCACAGCCTGAGCCAGCCGGCGAGTTCCGAGCCTCCCTCGACAAAGCGCCGGTGCGCGGTATCGGCGGCCTCCTGCCGGTCCTGCGGACGCTCGCGTGGATCCTGCACCGCCAGCGCCGAGGCGATGATCAGCAACTCGGCCAGCGCCTGCTGGTGCCGCGCTTCCAGGATCATGCGCCCGAGTCGCGGATCCAGCGGCAGCACGGCCAACTGGCGACCGGTCTCGGTGAGCCGGTTGTGCTCGTCGACCGCGCCCAGCTCGCCCAGCAGCTGGTAGCCGTCCGCGATGGCCTTGCGCTGCGGCGGATCGATGAACGCGAACTGCTCCACCGCCTGCAGGCCCAGGGCCTGCATGCGCAGGATGACCGCGGCCAGGGAGGAGCGAAGGATCTCGGGATCCGTGAACCGCGGCCTCGCCTGGAAATCCGCCTCGTCGTACAGGCGGATGCAGATACCGTCGGCAACGCGTCCGCAGCGCCCGGCCCGCTGGTTCGCCGCGGCCTGGCTGATCGGCTCCACCTGCAGTTGCTCGACCTTCTGGCGAAAGCTGTAGCGCTTGACCCGCGCCAGTCCGGAATCGATCACGTAGCGGATGCCCGGAACGGTCAGCGAGGTCTCGGCGACGTTGGTCGACAGCACGATGCGCCGCGCGCCACCCGCGGCATGGAACACGCGGTCCTGTTCGGCCTGGGACAGCCGGGCGTACAGGGGAAGGATCTCCACGCCGCGGCGCGCGGTCTCCAGGTGGTGCTTGCGCAGCGCCTCGGCGCAGTCCCGGATCTCCCGCTCGCCAGGCAGGAACACCAGCACGTCGCCGCTGCCGGCGCGCCACAGTTCGTCGACCGCCTCGCACACCGCCTGGTTGAGTTCGCGCGGCTCGCGTGCCGGTGCCCCGGCCTCGTTCGCGGCGGGGGCCGCATCGAGCAGGGGCCGCCAGCGGATCTCCACCGGGTACAGGCGCCCGGACACCTCGATCACCGGCGCAGGCCCCGCGGGCCCCGCGAAGTGCATGGCGAAACGCTGCGCGTCAATCGTGGCCGAGGTGATCACCAGCTTCAGATCCGGCCGCCTGGGCAGCAGCTCGCGCAGATACCCGAGCAGGAAATCGATGTTCAGGCTGCGTTCGTGGGCCTCGTCGATGATCAGGGTGTCGTAGGCGCGCAGCAGGGGATCGCGCTGGGTCTCGGCCAGCAGGATGCCGTCGGTCATCAGTTTCACCGAAGCTCCGCCGTGCAGGCGGTCGGCGAAGCGCACCTTGAATCCGACATGCTCGCCCAGCTCGCTGCCCAGCTCCTGGGCGATGCGCCGGGCCACACTGACCGCCGCCAGGCGGCGAGGCTGGGTATGCCCGATCAGGCCCTGCCCCCCTGCGCCCAGGCCGCGCCCGAGTTCCAGCGCGATCTTGGGCAACTGCGTGGTCTTGCCCGATCCGGTCTCGCCGCAGACGATGACCACCTGGTGCCCGCGCATGGCGCGCGCGATGTCCTCTCGCCTCGCACTGACGGGAAGCTCGGCGGGAAATCGCAGCGGGGGAATGGGGTTCGGCGCCACGGGCGCTCGAGGGGAAGGCGGCATGCGACGAAGAGCAGCGGGCAGCGCGGGTTTCGGCCCGCGCGAAAAACGACAATTCTCGATCATTCCGGGATAATCGGGGGGATGTCCGCCGACCCCTCCCAATTCGTCCAATGGCTGCGCTCCGTCGCGCCCTACATGCATGCCCACCGCGGCAAGATCTTCGTGGTCGCGATCGCGGGCGAGCTGATCGCCGCCGGCCAGCTCAACGCGCTGGTGCAGGACATCGCCTTGTTGTCGGCCATGGGCGTGCGCATCGTCCTGGTGCACGGATTTCGGCCGCAGATCGAGGAACAGCTGCGCGAGAAGGGCGTCACGTCGCGCTACAGCCACGGCATGCGCGTGACCGATCCCGTCGCGCTCGACGCCGCGCAGGAAGCCGCCGGACAGCTGCGCTTCGAGATCGAGGCCACCTTCTCCCAGGGCCTGCCCAACACGCCGATGGCAGGTGCCACGGTACGCGTGGTCTCGGGCAACTTCATCACGGCGCGCCCCGTGGGCGTGATCGACGGCCTGGACTTCCAGCACACCGGGCTGGTGCGCAAGGTCGACGCCCCCACCATCCAGCGCGCGCTGGAGTACGGAGCCGTGGTGCTTGTATCGCCCTTCGGCTTCTCGCCTACCGGAGAAGCCTTCAACCTGAGCATGGAAGACGTGGCCAGCAGCGTGGCCGCAGCGATCAAGGCCCACAAGTTGATCATGATCACCGAGGTCGACGGCGTGTTCGGCGAGGACCAGCAACTCCTCTCGGAGCTCACGGTGGCACAGGCGGAACAGCTGCTGGCCCGCCTGCCCGATCCGCAGCAACCCACCGACACCGCCTTCTACCTGCGCCATGCCGTGCGCGCCTGCCGCGCCGGCGTGGGGCGCGCGCACATCACCGGTTTCAAGCTGGATGGCTCGCTGCTGCTGGAGCTCTTCACCCACGACGGCGTGGGAACGATGATCGCCGACGAGCACCTGGAACATCTGCGTCAGGCCAGCGCGGACGACGTGGGCGGCATCCTGCAGCTCATCGAGCCGCTGGAGGCCGAAGGCGTGCTGGTCAAGCGCAGCCGCACCGAGATCGAACGCGACATCGCGAACTACACGGTGCTCGAGCATGACGGCGTGATCTTCGGCTGCGCGGCCCTGTACCCCTACCCCGAAGCGCGCACCGGCGAGATGGCGGCACTGACCGTGGCCGACAGCGCGCAGGGCCAGGGCGACGGCGAGCGCATCCTGCGGCGCATCGAGCAGCAGGCGCGCGCCTTGCGCCTGGAAAGCATCTTCGTGCTGACCACGCGCACCATGCACTGGTTTCTCAAGCGCGGCTTCGTGCCGGTCGAGCCCGACTGGCTGCCCGAAGCGCGACGCCAGCGCTACAACGACCAGCGGCGCTCTCGGGTGCTGGTCAAGCGCCTGGGTTGAGCGCCGAGCGCCTTCGGTGCCCGCCCCGGTTTTTTCCCTTTCCACAGGATCTGCATGATGAGTCGCATGGTGAACTGCATCAAACTCGGTCGCGAGGCTCAAGGCCTGGACTTCCCGCCCTACCCCGGGGAACTTGGCAAGCGCATTTTCGAGCAGGTGTCCAAGGAAGCCTGGCAGGCCTGGCTGAAGCACCAGACCATGCTGGTCAACGAGAACCGGCTGAACCTGGCCGATGCCAGCGCGCGCCAGTACCTGGCCCGCCAGATGGACCGCTACTTTTTCGGCGAGGGCGCCGAGCGCCCGGCCGGCTACGTGCCCCCATCCGGCTCCTGAGACGACGGGCGGCTGTGCCGCCTCGGTCCAGGCCCCGAACGGGGCAGACTCGGAGAAAATGTGTCAAGATGAAACTCTGCTAACACATTTCGCCGTGGCACGCCATCGCGGCAAAACAGGATGTCCCGCGCCCGGGGGGTATCTACGATGCATGTCGAAATACTGATACCGGGTTGCAGTATTTCGACTCGGGAATCCGAAGCCTCCGCAAGCATGTGGCAAGCGTTCCCCGGTTCGACGATCCGGTGACGCACCCACAACTGGAGGAGAGAGGATTCCATGGAAAAGAACCGACTGGCCGCGACCTGCGCGGCCGCCCTGGCAGCGGCCGCGCTGGCACCCGGCGTGGCGCATGCCACCGATGGCTATTTTCAGCCCGGCTACAGCGTGCGCTCGGCCGGCATGGGCGGCGTGGGCATCGCGCTGGCGCAGGACGCGCTGGCCGCTGCGGCCAATCCCGCCGGCATGGCCCTGGTCGGCAACCGTTTCGACGCCGGCCTGACCCTGTTCCACCCCGACCGCGAGGCCCAGATCAACGGCGCCACGTTCAGCGGCAATGATCAGAGCAACTTCCTGATTCCCGAGATCGGCTACAACCGGATGCTGAATCCGGACATGTCGGTGGGCCTGAGCCTGTACGGCAACGGAGGCATGAACTCGGGGTACAGCAGCATCCTGGCCTCGCGCACCGGCCTGCTCAACGGCGCCGGCGTCGATCTCCAGCAGATGTTCATCAGCCCCAGCTTCGCCTGGCGCGTCACGCCGGACAACACCATCGGCGTGGCCCTGGACCTGGTGCATCAGACCTTCCGGGCCAACGGCTTGAACAATTTCGCGGGCTATTCGAGCTACCCGGCGAGTCTGCAGGACCCCGGACACGACAGTTCCAACGGCGTGGGCGTGCGCCTCGGCTGGATCGGGCAGCTCGCGCCCGGGCTTTCGGTGGGCGCGACCTACCAGCCCAAGATCCACATGAGCAGCTTCGGCAAGTACCGCGGCCTGTTCGCCGAGGGGGGCTCCTTCGACATTCCGGCCAATTACGGCCTGGGCGTGGCCTGGAAGGTCACGCCGAGCTGGACCCTCGCGGCGGATGTGGAGCGCATTCTCTACAGCGGCGTGCCGGCCATCGGAAACACCTCGACCACCTTCGGCCAGGTCATGCTGGGTACCGCCAACGGCCCCGGCTTCGGCTGGAGCGACGTGACGGTCCTGAAACTGGGCGCAGCCTGGGCCTTCGACGACAAGCTGACCCTGCGAGCCGGCTGGAACCACACGGACAACCCGGTGAGCGCGCAGAACGTGTTCTTCAACACCATCGCTCCAGGCGTGGTGCAGGACCATGCCACGCTGGGATTCACCTACGCGCTCGCGCCCGACATCGATGTATCGGGCGACTACGTGCACGCCTTCAAGCATTCGGTGACCGGCCAGCTGCCCCCGCCGCTGAGCGGATCGGAGACCCTGAGCATGACCCAGGACTCGGTCGGCGTGTCCATCGGCTACAAGTTCTGAATGCCCCCGGGGGCGGGCTGCGCGCAGCAAGGCCCGAAGCAGAAAAGCCCCGCAGCGCGGGGCTTTTCTGCTTGCGGCGCGGCCATCGCGCGCCGCGGCGTTGACGGGCGGACCCGCCTAGGCAGACTCAGACCGGAAGCACGGTGCTGCCCCAGGACTCGTTGATCACCTCGGCGGCGGCCAGATAGAAGGCCAGCGCCGCGGTCACCAGGCCCAGGTAGCCGCCCAGCGTGCTCAGGCCGCCCATGCCCAGCAGGGCGCCGAAGGCCAGCAGGTAGAAGGTGGGGGTCAGCGCGGTGAACACCAGCATCAGCACCTTGCCCTTCTTCCAGGTACCGATCCACATGTAGGTGGTGAACACCCCCCACAGCAGCAGGTACCAGCCGACGAAGGGGCCCGTGACGCCCTTGGCGAAGAACTCCACGAACAACGCGAAGGTCCACCAGAAGGCGCCGTAACCGCAGAAGGCGACGAAGCCGAAGCTGTTGCCCACGAAGGCCTCGACGACCCCGGCGACGAACTGCGCGGTGCCGCCGAAGGCAAAGGCGCAGGCCAGCACCATCGGCACGTTCTCCGGACCGAACCAGCCTGCGTTGTGCATGCTGAGCAGCCACGTGGTCAGGGCGAAGCCCGACAGCCCCAGCGGGGCGGGGTTGATCTTCTTGTCCATCCTTGTCTCCTGTTCTGGATGCGCGCCTCGAGCGCGCGATACTCGTCGCGAGTGGCCCGTGCACGACACAACCCGTCGGGCCCGGGCCCCGTTTGCGGCGGGCTTTCGCGCCCACTCACGCCGGCACTGTCGCCGCCGAGTCTTACGGCAGGCCTACGGACTACATTTATTCATTTTTGTTGCGTTTTGTTTCATTCGACACGGGCGTGGCCGGCTGGAGCACAATTGCTCACACCCTCACACGGCCTGCTACCGTATGCTCTGGGGACTATGCAGATCGACGCCCTCGCCAGCACGGTTCCCGTCACCCTGACCCTTGCACAGCATGTGCTGGCGGTCCTTTCCGGTTTGGCCGTGGGCTTTTCCCTCGGGCTCATCGGCGGAGGAGGATCCATCCTCGCGGTCCCCCTGCTTCTATACCTCGTTGGGTATCCGAACGCCCACGTGGTGATCGGCACCACGGCGCTGGCAGTCTCCGTGAACGCCTATCTGAACCTGATTCCCCATGCCCGTGCCGGCAACGTGCGGTGGCCCCAGGCCCTGGTGTTCGCGCTGGTGGGCGCGCTGGCCGCCTTCGCGGGCTCCAGCCTGGGCAAGGCGGTGGACGGCAAGAAGCTGCTGTTCCTGTTCGCGCTGCTCATGCTGGTGATCGCCGCGCTGATGCTGCGCCGCCGCGAAGGCCCCGTGAAGCCGGCGCACGAGCACGCCGCACCCAGCCGCTCGGCGTGGCTGCGCCTGGTCATCGCCGCCGCCCTGGTGGGGCTGCTGGCCGGCTTCTTCGGCATCGGCGGAGGCTTCCTGATCGTGCCGGGACTGGCCCTGTCGACGGGCATGCCCATGATCGCGGCCATCGGATCCTCGCTGGTGTCCGTGGGCACCTTCGGACTGACCACGGCGGTGAACTACGCGCGCTCGGGCCTGCTGGACTTCACGGTGGCGCTGCTGTACATCGCCGGCGGCGTGGCCGGGGGCTGGGTGGGAACGCGCGTGGCAACCCACCTGGGCAAGCACGGCAAGGGAACCCTCAATCTGATTTTCGCCCTGCTCGTGGCCGTGGTCGCGCTGTACATGCTGTGGCGCAACCTGTCGGCCTTCGGGCTTCATCTCTGAGGCCGGGCCGCCCCAAGGTTCCTTGACCCCCCTCGGGGGGGCGGGCCGGGCACAGCCCGGCCCTGGGGGCGGTCCCTCACACCAACTCGGCCAGCAGGTCGTGGCCCTGGGTGCCCACCACGCGCACGCGCAGGAACTGCCCCGTGGACTGGGCCAGACGCATGCGCGCCGAGGGCTTCGCCGGCGCGGAGATCAGCACCTTGCCATCGATCTCGGGCGCCTCGGCATAGCTGCGCGCGCTCGCGCCGTCGCGCCCTGCGTGGTCGACCAGCACCCGCAGGTCCTGCCCGATGCGCGCACGCAGTCGCTGCACGGAGACCTGTTCGGCCACTTCCATGAACCTGGCCTGGCGTTGCGCACGCAGCTCGTCAGGCAGGGCTCCCGGCAGCGCATTGGCCGCGGCGCCCCGCACCGGGGAATAGGCGAAACAACCCACGCGGTCGATTTCGGCACGACGCACGAAATCCAGCAGGGCCTCGAACTCCTCTTCGGTCTCGCCAGGAAAGCCTGCAATGAAGGTGGAGCGGATCGCGATGTCGGGGCAGGCTTCGCGCCAGCGCGCGATGCGCTCGAGCGCGCGCTCGCCGCCGGCCGGGCGTCGCATGCGCCGCAGCACCTCCGGGTGGGCATGCTGCAAGGGAACGTCCAGGTAGGGCAGCACCCGTCCCTGGGCCATCACGGGCAGCACCTCGTCCACATGGGGATAGGGATAGATGTAATGCAGGCGCACCCAGGCATCGTGCTGCTCGGCCAGCGCGGCCAGGGCCTGCACCAGCTCGGCGAAGCGCGTGCGCAGGGGACGGCCCTGCCAGAAGCCGGTACGGTACTTCAGATCGGAGCCATAGGCTGCCGTGTCCTGGCTCACCACCAGCAATTCGCGCACGCCGGCCTGCAGCAGCGCCTGGGCCTCGTCGAGGACGTCCCCGATGGGGCGAGACACCAGCTTGCCGCGCATGCTGGGAATGATGCAGAAGCTGCAGCTCTGGTTGCAGCCCTCGGCGATCTTCAGGTAGGCATAGTGCCGCGGAGTCAGCTTGAGCCCGCCCGGCGGCAACAGATCGACAAAGGGATCGTGCGGCCGCGGCAGGCTGTCGTGCACATGGCGCAGCACCTCCTCGGTAGCCTGCGGGCCGGTGACGGCCAGCACCTTGGGATGCACCTTGCGCACCAGATTGTCGCCCTGCTCGTCCTTGCGCGCACCCAGGCAGCCGGTGACCAGCACGCGGCCGTTCTCGTGCAGGGCCTCGCCGATGGCGTCCAGGCTTTCCTGCACGGCCTCGTCGATGAAACCGCAGGTGTTGACGATCACCAGGTCCGCGCCGGAATAGCTGGAGCTGGTTTCGTAGCCCTCGGCGCGGAGCTGGGAGACGATGCGCTCGGAATCGACCAGGGCCTTCGGGCAGCCCAGGGAGACGAAACCGATGCGCGGCGCGGAGGAAACGGGGGCGGGAAGGTCGGACATGCCGCTATTGTCGCCGCTTTGCGGCGTCCGGGCAGCAGCCGGACATGCGGTGCGCCGAGGGCCGCCACGTCGCGGCCCGTCGTGCCGACCGCGCAGGGCTATTTCTTGGGAGGCGACTGGAAGGCGCCCATCATCTGCTTGGCCTGCTCCTGCATCTGCTCCTGCATCTGCACGTACAGCTTCTTGCTCTGTTCCAGGTAGTTGCCCATCATGCCCTGCAGCATCGGGGCCTGGCCGCTGAGAAACTGCGACCACATTTCCGGGCTGAAGCTGCCACTGTCGTACAAGCCCCGGGACTGCTCGGCCAGTTTGCCCTGGATGTCAATGAAGGCCTGCACGGTCTTCTCCAGGTAGGAGCCCATCATGCCCTGCATCGCGTGCCCGTAGAAACGAATCAGCTGCTCGAGCATCGCCGTGCTGAGCATCGGCACGCCGCCAGCTTCCTCCTCCAGGATGATCTGCAGCAGGATGCTGCGCGTCAGGTCGGCGCCGGTCTTCGCGTCCTGCACGACGAAACGCTGCGCTTCCATCACCAGCGTCTTGACGTCGGCCAGCGTGATGTAGGCACTGGTCTCGGTGTCGTACAGGCGGCGATTCGGGTATTTCTTGATGACGCGAACAGCGGTTTCGGACTGGGACATGGATGGCCTGGCGCAAGGTTCGGGCCGAGGGCCCGCGTTTCGATTGAACCACAAAAGCCGCGCAGGGCGTACCGGGGAACGCCCCCGGACGCGCCCCGGCCAAGCGCCCCCGAACGAAGCGCGATCAACTCATGTGCAGGCCACCGTTGATCGACAGTTCGGCCCCGGTGGTGAAGGCGCCGTCCTCGCTGGCCAGCCAGGTCACCAGCGAAGCGACCTCCTCGGGACGCCCGAGGCGCTTGACCGGAATGGACGAGACGATCTTGTCCATCACGTCCTGTCGGATCGCCTTGACCATGTCGGTCATGATGTAGCCGGGCGCCACGGTGTTCACGGTCACCCCCTTGGAGGCCACTTCCTGTGCCAGGGCCATGGTGAAGCCGTGCATGCCCGCCTTGGCCGCCGAGTAGTTGGTCTGGCCGAACTGGCCCTTTTCGCCATTGACGGAGGAAATGTTGACGATGCGGCCCCAGCCCCGGTCCACCATGCCGTCGATGACCTGCTTGGTGACGTTGAACATCGAGTACAGGTTGGTCTTGATCACGCGGTCCCAGTCCTCGTAGCCCATCTTGCGGAACACGGCGTCGCGGGTGATGCCTGCATTGTTGACCAGGATATCCACGCGCCCGTGCTCGGCGAACACCTGCTGGAAGGCCGAGCAGGTCGACTCCCAGTCGGCCACGTTGCCCTCCGAGGCGTACACGTCGAAGCCCTGCGCGCGCATGTCGCGCAGCCAGCCGTCCTTGCGCGGGGAATTGGGCCCGCAACCAGCGATCACCTTGTGGCCGGCCTCGCAGAGCCTGCGGCAGATCGCGGTGCCGATGCCGCCCATGCCTCCGGTGACGTATGCAATCTTCTTGTCCATGTGCTTTGCTCCAAGCGTTAGCGATTCGTGGGTCTTGCGAAGGGCGGATCGGGTGGTGAAGGCCTTCAGCGCTCGACGGCGAGCGCAACCCCCATGCCGCCGCCGATGCACAGCGAGGCCAGGCCCTTGCGGGCATCGCGCTTTTGCATCTCGTGCAGCAGCGTGACCAGGATGCGGCAGCCGCTGGCGCCGATGGGGTGACCGATGGCGATCGCGCCGCCGTTGACATTGACCTTCGAGGTGTCCCAGCCCATCTGCTGGTTCACCGCCAGCGCCTGCGCGGCGAAGGCCTCGTTGATTTCCATCAGGTCCAGGTCCTGCGGATTCCAGCCGGCGCGCGACAGGCAGCGGGTGGACGCCGGCACCGGGCCCATGCCCATGTAGGCGGGATCCAGCCCCGCATTGGCGTAGGCACGGATGCTGGCCAGTGGACGCAGGCCCAGTGCGGCCGCGCGGCTCGCGCGCATGACCACCACGGCGGCGGCTCCGTCGTTCAGGCCCGAGGCATTGCCCGCGGTGACGCTGCCGGTCTTGTCGAAGGCCGGGCGCAGCCCCGCCAGGGCCTCGGCGGTGACCCCCGCGCGCACGAACTCGTCGGTGGCGAAGGCCAGCGGGTCTCCCTTGCGCTGGGGCAGCATGACCGGCACGATCTCGTCGGCGAAACGACCCGATTTCTGTGCCGCTTCCGCCTTGTTCTGGCTGGCCGCCGCGAAGGCGTCCTGCATCTCGCGGGTGATGCCGTGCTTCTTGGCCACGTTTTCGGCCGTGGTGCCCATGTGGTAATGGTGGAAGGCGTCCCACAGGCCGTCGTGCACCATGGTGTCGACCAGGTTCCAGTTGCCCATGCGCATGCCGTCGCGCGAGCCGGGCAGCACGTGCGGGGCCGCGCTCATGTTCTCCTGGCCGCCGGCCACGACGATCTCGGCGTCCCCGTCGCGTACCGCCTGCGCCGCCAGCATCACCGCCTTCAGTCCCGAGCCGCAGACCTTGTTGATGGTCATGGCCGGCACGCTGTCGGGCAAGCCGCCCTTGATCGAGGCCTGCCGAGCCGGATTCTGCCCGCAACCGGCCTGCAGTACCTGCCCCAGGATCACCTCGGAGACCGCGCCCGGCTCGATGCCGGCGCGCGCCACGGCCTCGCGCACCACCAGTGCGCCCAGTTCCGCGGCGGGAATCTTCGCCAGCGAGCCGCCGAACTTGCCGACGCCGGTCCGGACGGCGGAAACGATCACGATGTCTTCGCTCATTGCCTCATGCCTCAGGAAGGAAAGGAAATCTTCGATGTGCCCAGGGTCCCGCTTGCGCGAGCTCAGGCTCGAACCCGAACATAGCGCCCCGGTGCGGCCTCGATCTTGACGTACCCCCCGCCTCCGTAGGCGCGCGGCGCCTCGCGCAGGGGGCCGGCCTGCTCGGCCAGCCAGGCGGCCCAGTCGGGCCACCAGCTTCCCCCGCGTTCCTCGGCGGCCTGCAGCCAGGCCTGCGGATCGGCCGCAAGGGCCTGCGACTTGCGCGCGCCCTTGGGCGCGGGGGGCAGCCAGTGGCTGCGCTTGCCTCCCGCGGGAGGATTGATGACCCCGGCGATGTGCCCGGAGGCGCCCAGCACGAAGCGCGTGGGCCCGCCCAGGCGCCGAGCCGAGGCGTAGGCGGTGCTCCACGGCACGATGTGGTCCTCGCGGGAAGCGTACACGTAGGCCGGCACGTCGATGCGCCGCAGGTCCACCGGCGTGCCGCACACGCGCAGGGCATCGGCCTCGGGCAGCTTGTTCTCCAGATAGGTGTTGCGCAGGTACCAGGTGAGGAAGGGCCCCGGCAGGTTGGTGCTGTCGGCGTTCCAGTACAGCAGGTCGAAGGGCGGCGGCGTCTCCCCCTTCAGGTAGTTGCCCACCACGTAATTCCAGGTCAGGTCGTTGGGGCGCAGGCTGGAGAAGGCCGCGGCCAGCTCGGCGCCGGCGAGCAGCCCGCCATGCCCGATGGTGGCCTCGCGCATGGCCACCTGGGCCTCGTCGACGAACACATCGAGCACGCCGGTGTCCGAGAAATCCAGCAGCGTGGTCAGGAACGTGGCGCTGTGCACCGGGCGCTGCCCACGCCGCGCCAGCACCGCCAGCGCCGTGCCCAGCAGGGTTCCGCCGATGCAGAAGCCCAGCGCATTGATGCCACCTTCGACCGGCCGCGCGGCCGGGGCGCGCCTGCGCGCGCCGGAGGCGGGCGCCGCGGCGGCGGCCGCGGCGATCTCGCCCGTCACCCGCACGGCCTCGAGCACGCCATGCTCGATGTAGTCATCCCAGGTCCATTGCGCACATTCGGCGTCGGGATTGCGCCAGGACATCAGCAGCACCCTGTGGCCTTGCTGAAGCGCGAAACGCACCAGGGAGTTGCTGGGCTGCAGATCGAGGATGTAGTACTTGTTGATGCAGGGCGGCACGATGAGCAGCGGGCGCTCGTGCACCTGGGTTTTCAGCGGCCGGTAGTCGATGAGCTGGAACCAGGGGTTCTCGAACACCACCGCGCCCTCGGTGGTGGCCACGTTGCGTCCGATCTCGAACTGGCTTTCGTCGGTCTGGGTCAGCTTGCCGCGAAGCAGGTCGCCCAGCAGGTTGTCCATGCCGCGGCGCAGGCTCTCGCCACCGCTGTGCATCGCGGTGGCCATCGCGTCGGGGTTGAGCGCCCAGATATTGCTTGGCGCGGCAGCATCCACCCACTGCTGGACCGCGAACCGGATGCGCTGCTGGGTCTTGGGGTCCGCCTGCACCGCGTCGGCCAGCTCGAGCAGGGCTCGCGCATTGAGCAGGTACAGGGCCGCGGTATAGGCGGAGAAGCGGTTGCTGCGCCAGGCCTCCCCGGCGAAGCGACGGTCCCGCACCGCGGGCGGCTGGGCACTGGCGTCCAGCAGCCCGACCCACAACTCGGCATATTCCTTGCCGAACCGGGCCTGGATGTCGGCCACGCGCGCAGGATCCAGCCGGAACAGGGGCGCTCCGGCGGCCCGCAGGCTGCTGGCAAAGGCCTGGTGCAGGCCCTCGGCGAAGGCCTCGGTGGCCTGTGGCTGGTCAACGAGGCGTGTGGGATCGGGGGCCATGGGAGGACTCGTCAGCGGCGGCCCCGGCGCTTGCGGGTCCTGGGACCCTTGGCCCGTGCGCCGGCGAGCCGAATGAGGGATTCGTTACGGAGGAAACGTCCTGGAACCAGCGATTCTTATTGCTTTTCAGGCCCAAGGGGCCGAATACCCAGAGGCCATTCGAGCATTGCGGCGCGTGAATCGCTCGAAAGGATGGCGTGCGAATCATTCTTGACCAAAGGTCTCGTGGTGTCAACGCGAGGCCGATTCACGCAATCCCTGCCTTCGCAGGCGCTTCGCCGCGCCAGGAACGATTCAGAGCAGCCACACCAGCCCGGCCTGCCTGCCGGTGGTGCGGTCCCGACGGAAACTGTAATAGAGCGAGGGCTCGGAGACCGTACAAACCCCTCCGCCAAAAATGGACTCCGGCACCAGCCCGGCCTCCAGCAGGCGCATGCGCGCCAGCGCGAACAGGTCGGCCATCCATCGATCCGGCCTGGCGCCGGGTACGAAGGCCCGCAGGGCCGAGGCGCCATGCGCTCCGAAGGCCTCGCGCACTTCCGGGCCGACCTCGAAGTGCGCCGGACCGATGGCCGGCCCCAGCCAGGCCTGCAGTTGCGAGGCATCGCAGCGGCAGCGCGCGGCCAGCGCCGCGGCGCTGCGCTCGAGCACTCCGGCACACAGCCCGCGCCAGCCGGCATGGGCCGCGGCCACGCCCAGGCCGTCCGGAGCGGCGAGCAGCACAGGCAGGCAGTCGGCCACCAGCACGCTGGCGGCCAGGCCCGGCTGCGTGACCAGCGAAGCGTCCGCGCGCACAGTTGCGCCCGCCGTGGCTCCCACGGCATCGAGGTCCACCAGATCGCAGCCATGCACCTGGTCCAGCCAGACCGGTCGCGCGCCCTCCAGCATGCCCAGCAGGCATTCGCGGTTCGCCGCCACGGTCCGCGGCTCGTCGCCCACATGCGAGCCCAGATTCATGCCGCCGCCGTCGCCGCCCCCGTAGGCGCCCTCGCTTCGCCCCCCACGGCGCCCCGTGAACAAGCCGCGCACCCGGGGGTTGCCCGGCCACGCCGTCTCGATCCAACCCGGCGGCCAGCGGATGGTCACGCCGCTGCTCCGTCGGACGGCTCATCCCGGTGCGCGCCATCCAGCAGGGCCGTGTCGCCGCCCAGTTCGCTCCACTGCGCGAGGATGTCCGCGGCCACCGGCGAGCGCCACTGCATGGCTTCACCGCTGCGCGGATGCCTCAGGCGCAGCAGCACGGCATGCAAGGCCTGGCGCCGCAGCGTGCAATGGGCGCCGCGGCGACCGTACAGCGGGTCGCCCAACAGCGGCAGGCCGATGTGCTGCGCATGCACGCGAATCTGGTGGGTGCGCCCGGTTTCCAGCACGCAGCGCAATGCGGTGACGGGTCCCGACCGGCTCTGGCAGGAGCCCAGCGCGCGAAACTGGGTACGTGCCGGCTTTCCCCCGGCCACCACGGCCATGCGCAGGCGATCCCGCGGATGGCGTCCGATGGGCGCGTCCACCCACACCGGCGCCGGCAACTCGCCCCAGGCCAGCGCCAGGTACTGTCGGCTGACGCTGCGTGCCTGCAGCTGGCGCACCAGGTCGGTCTGGGCGGCCAGGCTGCGCGCCACCACCATGAGGCCGCTGGTGTCCTTGTCCAGTCGGTGCACGATCCCCGCCCGGGGCAGCGCGGCCGACTCGGGAAAGCGGGCCAGCAGGCCGTTGAGCAGGGTGCCGCTCCAGTGCCCCGCCGCAGGGTGCACCACCAGCCCGGCCGGCTTGTCGATGACGGCGAGGTCCGCATCGCTCCACAGCACGTTCAGCTCGATGGGTTCCGGCGCAAAGGAGGCGGCCTCCGGCTCCTCGGGAAGTTCCAGCAGCAGTCGCGCGCCGGCGCGAGCCTTGCTGCGCGGCTGCCCGACGGCCTCGCCCATGCGCACCAGGCCGGCCTCGCACCAGGCCCGCAGCCGGGCGCGCGAGAACTGGACGAAGAGCTGGGCCAGGACCTTGTCCAGTCGCTCCCCCGCGAACTCCGGCGGCACCACCGCCTGCAGGGTCTGGGGACCTGCGAGCTGCGGTTCCGCGGCATCGTCGGCGTCGGCGTCGTCGATCGGGGCAGCGGGGAACGGAGATGCGCGCATCGCGCCAGCATAGTGCAGCCACCGTCCGCCATCGGGTGTCCGGGACCCAGGCCCTGCCCCGTCCCAGGGGCTTCCTATAATGCCGACCCTGGCGCCACTCCATCGAACCCCGCCGTGAACCGTATCTCCTTTTCGTCCGGCGCGAGCCTCTCGCGCTGGCTGCTGCGCCTGCTGCTCGCCTCCAGCGTGCTGGCCCTGGGCGCCTGCGCGTCCACGGGCGATACCGACATCACCGCGAGCTGGTCCGCGGCCAAGCTGTATCACGAGGCCAGCGACGAAATGGCCAACGGCGCCTACGACACGGCGACCAAATATTTCGAGAAGCTCGAATCGCGCTATCCCTACGGGGTGCTGGCGCAACAGGCCCTCATGGAAGTGGCCTACGGCTACTACAAGCAGGGGGAGCGTGCGCAGGCCGTGGCAGCCTGCGACCGCTTCCTGAAGATCTACCCCAACAACCCCTATGTGGATTACGTGCTCTACCTGAAAGGGTTGAGCAATTTCTACGCGAACCAGACCATCTTCACGCAGTTGGCCGACCAGGCTGCCTACGAGCGCGACCAGCGCGGGGCGAAGGAATCCTACGAGGCCTTCCGCGAGCTGGTCACGCGATTCCCGGACAGCAAGTACAGCCAGGACGCGCGCGAGCGCATGCGCTACATCGTCAACTCGCTGGGCCAGTACGACGCCCACGTGGCGCTGTTCTACTTCAACCGCGGCGCCTATGTGGCCGCGGCAGACCGTGCGCAGAACACCCTGCGCGAGTATCCCGACACACCGGCCACCCAGCTGGCGCTGGGCGTGCTGATGAACAGCTACGACCGCCTGGGCCTGACCCAGCTGCGCGACGATACGCAGCGGGTGCTGCGCCTGAACTATCCGAACAGCCCCTATCTCAGCGGGCCGCTGCCGACCAGCCATCCCTCGTGGTGGCGCCTGTGGTGAGCCGCAGGCACACGAGCGATGGAACCGTGATCAGCGGGCCCGGCTGCGCAGAAACTCCTCGGCCTGCTCCACCGTTTCGACACGGCTGAACGGGGGCAGCGAACCCAGCAGGCGACGTCCCCAGCCGGTGGCGCCCAGGCGCTGGTCGCAGATCGCCAGCACCCCCCAGTCCTCTTCCCCGCGCACCAGGCGTCCAGCGCCCTGCTGCAAGGCCAGCGCAGCCTGAGGCAGCGAGTAATCCATGAATCCGCTGCGTCCGGCTGCCTCCAGGCGGGCAAGGCGGGCCGCAACCAGCGGATCGTCGGGCGGTGCGAAGGGCAGCTTGTCGATCACCACCAGCGTGAGCTGGTCGCCGGGGAAATCCACCCCCTCCCAGAAGCTGTGGCTGCCCACGAGCACCGCCTGCGCATCTGCGGCGAAGCGTTGCAGCAACACGGCCTTGGGCTCGCTGCCCTGCTCCAGCACCGTACGTCCGGGCGGCAGCAGCTCGCGCAGGCGCGAGGCGATACGCCCCATGGCGCGCAAGGTCGTGGTGAGGACGAAACTGCCCCCCGGATTGACAGCGACCAGGCGCGCCGCGAGTTCGGCAACCCGGGTCGAGTGCTCCGGATCCGCCGGCCGGAATCCCCGCCCGGGCACGAACATGCGGGTCTGCGCCGCGTAGTCGAAGGGGCTGGGTACGCGCAATTCCTGCAGGCGCGGTGCCTGGCCCGGCTCGTCGGGCTGCAGGGCCACGCTGCTGTCGCCAAGCCCCAGGCGCGCGCGGGCGTAGCGAAAGCTGCCGTCGAGGGTGAGGGTGGCCGACACCAGCACCCAGGCCTGCGCACGCTCGGCCAGCAGGGCCGAGAAGGCGGGGCCGATGCCCAGAGGGGTCGCCAGCAGGCGCATGTGGTGGCTGCCCACCTCCAGCCAGCGCACGCTGTCGGCGGCGCCCTGGGCCGCGGGCTCGGCCTGCGGCGCGACCGCGTCGGCGTCCTGCTCCGCATCATGGGGACCGAGTTGCCAGGTCGCCAGCAGGCGTTGCTGCTCGCGACAGCGTTCGGCCAGGCGGGTGAATTCGGGTGCGGCCTCCTCCACGTGCACCAGCGCGCCCAGCAAGGCGTCCAGTTGCTCGCGCCAGTTGCGCAGCGCCTCGCCCCAGCCCGGCAAGGCCTGGGCCTGGACCCAGTCCAGGCGCGCCGAGCCCGCGCGAAGCTGTGGCAGGCACAGCCGGAGGTCGCGTACAGCCTTGGTCAGGCCCGCCGCCAGCATGGGCCAGTCGGCCAGGCCACGGGCATGCTGCAGCCCGCAGGCCTGGGCATCGCGCGCCAGTTCCTGCGCCTGCGCGGTGCCCACCGCGCTGCCCAGAAACTGCGCGCCGATGTCGGCAAGCTGGTGGGCCTCGTCCAGCACCACCGTGGTCGCCGCGGGCAGCAGCTCGGCCACGCCGTCCCCGCGCAGCGCCAGGTCGGCGAAGAACAGGTGGTGATTGACCACGACGACGTCGGAGGCCAGGGCCTCGCGACGCGCCTTCATCACGAAACAGGCACGAAAATCCGGACATTCCGAACCCAGGCAATTGTCGCGCGTGGACGTGACCAGGGGCAGCACGGCGGAGTTCTCGTCCAGGCCCGCAAGCCCGGAGAGGTCGCCGTCGGGTGAAGCAGCCGCGAAACGCACCACCTGCCGCAACTCCTGCACCGCGCGCCGGCTGTCCAGCAGGCCATCCTGCTGCGCGCGCTTGAGCCGGTAATGGCACACGTAGTTGGCGCGCCCCTTCAGCACGGTGCTGCGCACCTGCAGGCCCAATGCCTGGCAGGCCAGCGGAAGGTCCTTGCGGTACAGCTGGTCCTGCAGCGCGCGTGTGGCGGTGGAGACGATCACACGCTCTCCGTGCAACAGCGCGGGCACCAGATAGGCCAGTGTCTTGCCCGTACCGGTGCCGGCCTCGGCCAGCAGGATGCCGCGCCGCTCGATGGCCTGGCGCACCGCGTCGGCCAGCGCGCGCTGCCCGGGACGGGCGCGCCAGGCCTGCAAGGCGCCGGCCAGCAGGCCCTGCGCCCCCCACAAAGGGTCATCCTGCGCGCGGGCACCTGCGGCCGCCTCGTCGGCGTGCCTACAATGCCCTTCATCATGCTCGGGTCGGTTCAAACGGGCGGGTGCGGCTCGCGGGCCGGGCTCGGGAAGCTTCCCGGCGGTTCCCGCGCGTCGCGGGGTGCAACGATGGCCGGGAGCCTGCGTGGGAATGGAAGTCGACGAAATGCGTGCCGGACATTGTAGGGATCGACGCCCCGCCCCATGAAAGCCGCGCGCCCCCGCCTGCAATTGCAGGCCTCCATCGGGACCCATCGCGGAGACCGCGAATACCAGCAGGATCGCGTGGAAGTGCTGGCGCACCCCCGCCTGCGCGGCGCGCTGCTGGCGGTGGTCGCCGACGGCATGGGCGGGCGCAGTGGCGGGCGCCTGGCCGCCGACCAGGTGATGATCACCGCGACCCAGCTGTTCGAGCGCTACATTCCCGGCAGCGACGAACCGCAGGAACTGCTACGGACCATCCTGCAGGAATCCCACACGATGATCCGGCTGACCGCGATCTCCGCCGAGCAGGAGCCCCATTCGACCGTGGCCTGCGTGCTGCTGCATCCGGACGGCGCCTGCTGGTGGGCGCATGTGGGCGATTCCCGCATTCACCTGTTCCGCGAGGGCCGCCTGCAGCGTCGCACCCGCGATCACTCCTATGTGCAGGACCTGGTCGACAGCGGGGAACTGACCGAAGCCATGGCGCGCAACCACCCGATGAGCAACGTGCTCACCGCCAGCCTGGGAACCGCGGAAGCCCCTCCTCTGAGCTTCGACGCTCTGCAATTGCAGGCCGGCGACGCGCTGTTGCTGTGCACCGACGGTGTGTGGCACTACTTCGGGGACCATGAGCTGGCCATCACAGTGGACACGCTGGAGCCGCGCGAGGCCTGCGAAACCCTGATCGGCAAGGCGCGCCTGCGCGCGGGAGGCCGCGGCGACAACCTGTCGCTGGCCGTGATCCGCCTGAGCGCCCGGCCCGCGCCGCCGCCTCCGCCGCGGCCGCCGCGCATCGAATTCCCGCCGCTGGAAGACGACGCGGCAGCCAAGCCCGGAAAGGCCTGATCGGGCGGCCTGCGAGCACTCAGCGCGGCAGCTGCAACGGCCCCGAGGCCGGCGGTACCGGCAGGGGGGGCGCATGCGTGCCCTGCTGGGCGCGCGCGCGCGCGCGCAGCCTCTCGTAGGCCTGTTCGCGTTGCTGGCTTTCCCGGCGGGCCGACTGCGCCTGGGAGGCCGTCTGCAGGGGCTTGCGCGCCGCCCGCGAAACTGCGGCGGGCGGCCGGCGCGAGCTCGGGGGCGTCGCGCGCGATGCGGGCCGCGTCGGCGGACGCGGCGAAGCCGCCCGCTCAGGCTGCCGGGCGGCGCGCCGGGCCTCGTCCTGGGCGCGCGCGGCCAGATGGGCGCGCACGCGCGCACGCTCCTGCTCGGCGCGCTGTTCGCGATCCACCAGGTCCAGCTCGCGCTGGCGCTCGGCCAGTGCGCGGTCCAGGCGTCGGTGGCGAGCGGCTGCCTGGTCCAGGCAGGCAAAAACCTGGAAGCGCCGCAGGCACCGAGCACGCTCGGCGGTGTATTCCTGTCCCAGGACCTCGCGCTGGCGCGCGAGCCGAAGGCGCTCGGCCTGCCGCGCCTGGAAACCCGCCTGGACCTGCGAGGCCGACAACACGGGCTGCGCCGGAGTCGAGGCCGCAGCCGAGGCTGGAGTCGGCGCCGGGTGCGCCAGGCTCGACGCGGCGGCGCGCACCGGGCCGGGCAGCAGCAACAGACACGGCAGGCAGGCGCGCGCGACGACGCGAACAAGTCGATTCATCAGGTCAGTGCGGTGTTCACCTCGCGCCGCTCCCGCTCCAGATACGCCGGAGTCTGCATCTCCAGCAGGCGCGAGACGGTACGTTCGAATTCGTAGGCCAGAGTTCCCGCAGCATACAGCGCGGCCGGCTCGACTTCGGCCGACATCACCAGCTTGACCCCCCGGTCGTACAGCACGTCCACCAGCAGGGTGAAGCGCCGCGCCGCGGTGGCCATCTCCGGTCCCATGCGCGGCACCCCGCTGAGCAACAGGGTATGGAAGCGCGTGCTGAGTTCGAGGTAGTCGTTCTGGGAGCGCGCGGTGTTGCACAGGGTCTGGAAATCGAACCAGGCCACGCCGCCCGAACGCCGCAGCGCAGGCAGGCTGCGCTGCTCCACCACCAGCACGGGGTTCTCGTCGCCGCCTTCGGCCAGGCGCTCGTAACTGGCTCGCATGGCGGCGTCGGCCGCCTCCCCCAGGGGATGGTGGTAGACGGTCATGCCGCGCAGCGCCTGCTGCCGGTAATCGATGCCCGCGTCCACCCGCAGGATGTCCATCTGCGCCTTCAGGCGCTCGATGGCCGGCAGGATGCGATCACGGTGCAGGCCGTCGGGATACAGTCCGTCCGGGTGGAAATTGCTGGTGGCCATCAGCACCACGCCGTCCTCGAACAGGCCCTGCAGCAGGCGGTCGAGAATCATCGCGTCGGTCACGTCGCTGATGTGGAACTCGTCGAAACAGATCAGGCGAAAGCGCCGCGCGATGCGCCGGGACAGTTCCTGCAAGGGATTGGCGGTGCCTTGCAGCCCGGCGAGTTCGCGCTGCACCTCGCGCATGAATTCATGGAAATGCAGCCGCGTCTTGCGCACCACCGGGACGGTGGCGTAGAAGGCATCCATGAGAAAGCTCTTGCCGCGCCCTACCCCTCCCCAGAGGTACACGCCGCGAGGCAGCTCGGGGTGCACGAGCAGGCGCCGCACGGCGCTGGAGCGGCGCGACTTGTAGACGGTCCACTCGTCGTAGGCCTGCTGCAGGCGCTCGATCGCGGCGCGCTGCGCCGCGTCGGCCACGAAGCCGCGCTCGCCCAGGTACGCCAGGGCGTGATCGGTGACGTTCATCGGGTGGGGGCGTGCGCGCGGCTGGCCCGCGCGCCAACCGGGCACGCGCGAGCCGGCCTCGGGCTCAGAAATTCAGCGCTCGCGAGTCGGTGGCCAGCGCGGCTTCCTTCATCGCCTCCGACAGCGTCGGGTGGGCATGGCAGATGCGCGCGATGTCCTCCGCGCTGGCCTTGAACTCCATGGCCACCGCCGCCTCGGCGATCAGCTCGGAGGCCATGGGCCCGATGACGTGCACGCCCAGGATCTCGTCCGTGCTCGCATCGCTGAGCATTTTCACGAAACCGGTGGTGTCGCCCAGCGCGCGCGCGCGCCCATTGGCCATGAAGGGGAAGCTGCCAGCCTTGTAGGCGCGGCCTGCCGCCTTCAGCGCCTGCTCGGTCTGGCCCACCCAGGCGATCTCCGGGCTGGTGTAGATCACCCACGGGACGGTGTTGAAGTCCACATGCGGCTTCTGTCCGGCCAGGCGTTCGGCCACGGCCACCCCTTCCTCCTCCGCCTTGTGCGCCAGCATCGGGCCGCGCACCACGTCTCCGATGGCCCAGATGCCGGGCACCTCGGTGCGGCAGTCGGCGTCGACGACGACGAAGCCACGCTCGTCGGTGCTCAGGCCCACCTTGTCGAGCTGCAGGCCTTCGGTGTGGGGCAGACGGCCGATCGACACCATCAGCGCATCCACCTCCAGCGTCTGCTCCGCGCCTTTGGCGTCGGTGTAGCGCAGCTTCACGGGGCCGCTCCTTGCGGCGGGCTTGACCTCGGCGATCTTCACGCCGAGCTGGATGTCCAGGCCCTGGCGGGTGAATTGCTTCATCGCCTCCTTGGCCACCTGCGTGTCGGCAGCGCCGAGAAAATCGGGCAAGGCTTCCAGTACCGTGACCTGGGCCCCCAGGCGACGCCACACCGAGCCCATCTCGAGCCCGATGACCCCGGCGCCGATAATGCCCATGCGCGCAGGCACCTTCTGCAGCGCCAGCGCACCGGTGTTCGACAGCACGCGCTTTTCGTCGAATTCCACGCCCGGCAGCGCCCGCGGCCGCGATCCGGTGGCGATGATCACGTGGCGCGCGCGCAGCGTGGCCTTGTCGGCGCCCGAGACCTCGATCTCGAAACCGCCGTCCACCTTCGCGGCAAAGGCGGCGTGTCCGTGCAGGAACCTGACCTTGTTCTTCTTGAACAGGTACAGGATGCCGTCGTTGTTCTGGCGCACCACCTGCTGCTTGCGCGCCAGCATGCGGGCCAGGTCGAGCTTGACCGAGCCCACCTCGATGCCGTGCTCGGCCATGCCGTGCGCGACGTGCTCGTAGTGCTCGGAGGATTGCAGCATCGCCTTCGAGGGGATGCAGCCCACGTTGGTGCAGGTGCCGCCGGGCGCGGGGCCGCCGTCGTCGCGGCTCCATGCGTCGATGCAGGCCACCGACAGGCCCAGCTGGGCGGCGCGGATGGCGGCGATGTAGCCCCCGGGGCCGGCGCCGATGACGATCAGGTCGTGGTCCATCGCGTGCCTCACAGGTTGAGCAGCAGGCGCGCGGGATCCTCCAGCGCTTCCTTCATGGCCACCAGGCCCAGCACCGCCTCGCGCCCATCGATGATGCGATGGTCGTAGCTCATGGCCAGGTAATTGATCGGGCGGATCACGACCTGCCCGTTCTCCACCACGGGCCGATCCTTCGTGGCGTGCACGCCCAGGATCGCCGCCTGCGGCGGATTGATGATCGGGGTCGAGAGCATCGAGCCGAACACGCCGCCGTTGCTGATGGAGAAGGTGCCGCCGGTCAGGTCCTCGATGGCCAGCTTGCCGTCGCGCGCCTTCACGCCGAATTCCGCGATCTGGCGTTCGATGTCGGCGAAGCTGAGCTGATCGACATTGCGCAGGATGGGCACCACCAGGCCGCGCGGGCTCCCCACGGCGATACCGATGTCGAAGTAGCCGTGGTAAATGATGTCGTTGCCGTCGACCGAGGCATTGAGAATCGGGTACTTGCGCAGGGCATGCACCGCGGCCTTGACGAAAAAGCTCATGAAACCGAGCTTGACCCCGTGCTCCTTCTCGAAGCGGTCCTTGTGCGCGTTGCGCAGGTCCATGACCGGCTTCATGTTCACCTCGTTGAAGGTGGTCAGGATCGCGTTCTCGGACTGGGATTGCACCAGACGCTGCGCGATGCGCGCGCGCAGGCGGCTCATGGGCACGCGCTGCTCGGGACGCTCGTCGTAGGCCGACAGGTCCACGCGCGCGTCCACCTGCGGCAGGGCCTGCGGAGTGTTGAACGGCGTGCCGGCCGCGGCGGCTGCCGCCGCAGGTGCCGCGGCCTTCGCAGCGGCAGCGCCCAGCGCGTCGCCCTTGGTCACGCGTCCCCCGCGCCCGGTACCCGCCACCGAGCCGGCATCGATGCCCTGCTCGCCCAGGATCTTCGCGGCCGCGGGCATGGCCACGCCGGAGGCCGCGGCAGGCGCTGCTGCGGCGGGGGCGGCGGCGGCAGCAGCGGGTGCGGCAGCGGGTGCCGCGGCAGGTGCCGCTGCCGGGACGGCGCCAGGTTTCGCCGCGGTATCGATGGTGGCGATGACTTCATCGGCCACCACGGTAGCGCCGTCGCCCTTGACGATGCCGGCCAGCACGCCGGCGGCCGGAGCCGGCACTTCGAGCACGACCTTGTCGGTCTCGATCTCGATCAGGATCTCGTCCTGCGCCACGGCTTCGCCGGGCTTTTTCTTCCACTGCAGCAAGGTGGCCTCGGCCACGGATTCGGAAAGCTGGGGAACCTTGACATCAATCTGTGCCATGGTGGGGTCTCGCGATGGGTAGGTTTTGTGGGGTGGTTGGAGCGGGGCGGCGGCACGCGCGCGCCGGGTGACTGTGGCGCGCGTGCCAGGGTACGG
The DNA here is from genome assembly GCA_021808445.1 of Pseudomonadota bacterium. GTDB lineage: Bacteria > Pseudomonadota > Gammaproteobacteria > Burkholderiales > Burkholderiaceae_C > Thiomonas_A. The sequence goes on along the minus strand of JAKBBP010000002.1, from coordinate 17,026 downwards.
ACCGGCCGGACCCGGCATGCGCGCTCACGCCCGCGCGCCGCCTGCGCAGGCTCACTTGGTGAGCACGAAGCCCTTGAGCTTGCCGAAGGCGGCTGCGATCAGTTCCTTTTGCTGCTCCGCATGCTTGGCGTAATAGCCCACCGCGGTCGAGGCCGAGGCCGGGCGCCCGGCGTAGCCCAGGCGCTGGCCCTCCTGCAGGTTCTCGTGCACGTGGTGCTGGATGAAGAACCACGAGCCCTGGTTCTGCGGCTCGTCCTGGCACCACACGACATCGCGCAGATTCGGATAGCGGCGCAGTTCGGCCGCGAAGGCCTTGTGCGGGAAGGGATAGAGCTGCTCCAGGCGCACGATGGCCACGTCGTGCAGCTCGCGCTGGCGTCGCTCGGCGACCAGGTCGTAGTACACGCGTCCGCTGCAGGCGATCACGCGCTTGACCTTGGCGTCGTCGAGCTCGTCGCGCTCGCCCAGCACGGTGTGGAAATGACTGTTCGCCAGGTCGGCCAGATCCGATCGCGCCTCCGGATGGCGCAGCAGCGACTTCGGGGTCATGATCACCAGCGGCTTGCGGAACTGGCGGATCATCTGGCGTCGCAGCAGGTGGAAGATCTGCGCCGGGTTCGTCGGCTGGCACACCTGCATGTTGGTCTCTGCGCACAGCTGCAGATAACGCTCCAGGCGCGCCGAGGAGTGCTCCGGGCCCTGGCCTTCGTAGCCATGCGGCAGCATCAGGGTCAGGCCGGAGGCACGGCCCCACTTGACCTCGCCGGCGGAGATGAACTGGTCGATCAGCACCTGCGCGCCGTTGGCGAAATCACCGAACTGCGCTTCCCAGATCACCAGGGTGTTGGGATCGGCGGTGGAGTAGCCGTACTCGAAGCCCAGCACCGCCTCCTCCGACAGGATGGAGTCGATGACCACGAACGGGGCCTGGTCGTCGGAGACGTTCTGCAGCGGCACGTAGGTGCCGGCGTCCCAGCGCTCGCGCTTCTGGTCATGGAGCACCGCGTGGCGATGGCTGAAGGTGCCGCGTCCGCAGTCCTCGCCCGACAGGCGCACCGGGTAGCCGTTGGCCACCAGCGAGGCGAAGGCCAGGTGCTCGCCCATGCCCCAGTCCAGGCTCAGCTCGCCCCGACCCATGCGGGCACGGTCGGCGACCACCTTTTCCACCAGCGTGTGCAGCTTCATGTCCGCGGGGATGGTGGTGATGCGCTCGGCCAGTCGCTTGAGCTCCGTCATCGGCAGCGAAGTGTCGGCGCTGTCGGTCCACTTGCGGTTGAGGAAGTTGCTCCAGTCGACCGCGAACTTGCTCTTGTAGTTCGACAGCACCGGCTCGAGGGCTCGCTCGCCGTCCTCCATGGCCTGGCGGAAGCCCTGAACCATCGCGTCCGCGTCGGACTCGCTGATGACGCCCTGGCTGGCCAGGCGGTCGGCGTAGAGCTTGCGCGTGCCGGGGTGGGCGGCGATCTTCTTGTACATCAGCGGCTGGGTCACCGCGGGCGTGTCCTGCTCGTTGTGGCCCAGCTTGCGGAAACACACGATATCGACCACCACGTCGTGCCCGAACTCGGCCCGGTAGTCCACCGCCAGCTCGCAGCACAAGGCCACGGCTTCGGGATCGTCGCCGTTGACGTGCAGAACCGGCGCCTCGATCATCTTCACCACGTCGGTGCAGTACAGCGTGGAGCGCGCGTCGCGCGGGTCGGAGGTGGTGAAGCCGATCTGGTTGTTGATGACGATGTGCAGGGTGCCGCCGGTCGAGTAGCCGCGGGTCTGCGCCAGCGCCAGGGTTTCCATGACCACGCCCTGGCCGGCGAAGGATGCGTCGCCGTGCACCAGCACCGGCAGCACCTGCTGGCCACGTTTGTCGCCGCGGCGCTCCTGGCGGGCGCGCACCGAACCCTCGACCACCGGATTGACGATTTCCAGGTGCGAGGGGTTGAAGGCCAGCGAGAGGTGGATCGGACCCGACGGGGTCGACACGTCGCTGGAGAAGCCCTGGTGGTACTTCACGTCGCCGGACGGCAGGTCCGAGGCGTGCTTGCCTTCGAATTCGTCGAACAGGTCCTTGGGGCGCTTGCCCAGGGTGTTCACCAGCACATTCAGACGGCCGCGGTGGGCCATGCCGATGATCACCTCCTGCGCGCCGCGCTCGGCGCCACGCTGGATGGTCTCGTCCATGCCGACGATGAAACTCTCGCCTCCTTCCAGCGAAAAGCGCTTCTGCCCCACGTAGCGCGTGGCAAGATAGCGCTCCAGGCCTTCCGCGGCCGTGAGCTTGTCCAGGATGTCGCGCTTCTTCTCCGCGCTCAGGCTGGGGCGGGTGCGGATGCTCTCCAGGCGCTGCTGCCACCAGCGCTTCTGGCCCTGGTCGCTGAGATACATGAATTCGGCGCCGATGGAGCCGCAATAGGTCTCGTGCAGGTTGTTGATGAGCTCGCGCAGCGTCATCGACTCCTGGCCGAAATAGGTGTTGCTGACGTTGAAGCTGGTTTCCAGATCGGCATCGGTGAAGCCGTAGAAGGAAGGCTCCAGGTCCGGAATCTGGGGGCGCTCGGCGCGCTTGAGCGGATCCAGGTCGGCCCAGCGCACCCCGACGTTGCGGTAGGCGGCGATCAGTTGCTGCGCAGCGACGCGCTTGCGCGCGAGCTCGACGTCGGCGCCGAGCTGGATGGCACGCGCCGGCCCGCTGCGGGCACGCTGCGCGAAGGCCGACACCACCGGGGCGTGGGGAATGTCGCGGGAATTGCTGCCGTCCACCGCCGGCACGTGCTGCAGCGCGTCGAAATAGTCGCGCCAGTGATCGGGCACGGCTCCCGGATTGGACAGGTAGGTTTCGTACAGCTCCTCGACATAGGGAGCGTTGCCGCCGAACAGGTAGGAGTTCGCGCGCTGCTGCTGGATGGTCATGGTGAGCTCACTGGGACGCCGGGTCTGCCGGCAGGGAGTGGGTGAAACACCATGCGCGCGCCCGGGTACCCCGCGCACGCGCACAGCGGTCCGATGACACTGAACCGGATCACACTTTAGCAGTGCTTTTGACGCGACGCAAAAAGCTGCATCATGGTCTCGGCGCACGAAAACAAATAAAAACGGGCCGAATTTGCATTCGGCCCGTTTTTATTTTGGCTATCTTGGGTATTTACAGCACTTCTAACCCTTGGGTGTGTTGCGAATCCGACCTCAGACGGCCAGTCCCGCGTTGCCCTTGACCCCGATCAGGCGCGGCTGGTTGGGCTTCAGAGGCTTGATGCTGGGGTTGTGCCTGAGATATTCCTCCACCACCTCCCAGATCGGTGGGTTGCTCTTCTGCGCCGACGCCTGCTGCACCGGCGCCCAGCCCGCCACCTTGTAGGTCTTGCTGGGGTCGATGGGCTTGCCGCCCAGACGCATGTCCTGGATGCGGCTGCCCTGCTTCTGGCCCGGCTCGCAGGCGTAGGTCAGCGCACCCACGCGCACCATGTCGCCGCCCTGCTGGTAGTACGGATCCGGATTGAACAGGTTGTCGCAGACATCCTCCATCACGGCCTTCACCGTGGCACCCGTCATGTCCGTGAGGGTGCAGTAGGGGTAGGTGATGGCCAGCTGGGTCATCAGGGCCTCGCGGGTGATGGGCTCGCCCGGCAACAAGCTGCCCCCCCAGCGGAAGCCCGGCGAGAAGGCCAGGTCGCCACCGCGTACCGCCAGCATGGCGTCCAGCACCAGCTGATCCCAGGTGCCATTGAAATTTCCGCGACGGTAGAGCACGCCCTCGGTATGCGCCAGCACCTCCGAGAGCTTGCTCTCGTAGGGAGCGCGCAGCTTCTGGATCAGGGCCTGCATGTCGGGGTCGGCAGGCAGCAGGTTCGAGAACACCGGCAGCAGGCGGTACTTGTATCCCACCATCTTGCCGCCACGCACGTCGAAGTCCATCACGGCGAGGAATTTGCCGTGCGAGCCCGCGTTGGTGACCAGGGTCATGCCGCCCGACGGCCTACGCACTTCCACGGCCACGGCCTCTCCGTCGTGGGTGTGGCCCCCGAAGATGCAGTCGATGCCCTCGACCATGGCGGCCATCTTCCGGTCCACGTCCATGCCATTGTGGGAAAGCACGACCACCAGTTGCGCGCCCTTGGCCCGGACTTCCTTGACCACTTTCTGCATGTGGTCCGTGTCGATGCCGAAGGTCCAGTCCGGGGTCAGGTAGGCGGGGTTGGCGATGGGGGTGTACGGGAAGGCCTGGCCGATCACGGCCACCTGCACCCCGTTCATCTGCTTCATCGTGTAGTAGGGAAACACGGGATCGCCGAAATCGGCGGTCTTCACGTTCTGCGCGACGAAGTCGATGCGCCCCTTGAAATCCTTGGCCAGCACCTGCTTGACCCGATCCTGGCCGTAGGTGAACTCCCAGTGCGCGGTCATCACGTCCACGCCGAGCTGCAGCTGGGCCTCGATCATGTCCTGGCCCTCGGTCCACAGGGACAGCGCCGTGCCCTGCCAGGTATCGCCGCCATCGAGCAGCAGCGCGCCGGGGCGTGCGGCCTTCAGACGCTTGACCAGCGTGGCCAGGTGCGCGTATCCGCCCATCTTGCCGTACTGCTTGGCCGCGCGTTCGAAGTCCAGGTAGGTGAAAGCATAGGATTCGCGGGACTCGGGCTTGAATCCCATGCGCTTGAGGTAGTCCGCCCCCACCAGGTGCGGCAGGTGTCCGCTCATCGAGCCCACGCCGATGTTCACGCTGGGCTCGCGGAAGTACAGCGGCTGCAGGTGCGCGTGGCTGTCGGTCATGTGCAGAAAGTGCACGTTGCCGCTGACCGGCGGGCTGTACAGCGCGTCGACCTCGGCGGCGCTGGCCTCGCGCATCAGGGGAAAACCACTGGCGCCGGCTGCGGCCAGCACGCTCAGGAATTCGCGGCGGGTAATGCTCATGATGACGGATCCTCGACGTAAAAATGCCCGCCGATGCAGCGTGGCGGGCAGCGCGGCACGACCGGGCCGCGCGAGGCGGCGCCGGATCTGGAAAAACCTACTTGTTGACCGGAGAGTTCGGATCCATCAGCAGGGCCATCACGTCCTTCATCTGCTGTTCGGTCAGGATCTTGTGCGCTCCGAAGGGCGGCATGTAGCTGCAGGCGTTGAAGGCCTCGGAGTTGTAGATGCGCGCCCAGGTGTACTTCAGGATCGCCTCGCTGTCGCCACGCAGCTTCGCGTAGTGATACAGCTCGGGGCCGATATTGCCCTGCGACGGATCGTTGGCGATCATCTTGTGGCAGGCCAGGCAGTTGCCGCCGTTGGGGCTGCCGGGCTTGTCGCTCCACTGCATGCCCTTGCCGTCCTCGGCGATCTTCAGCCCCGCCTTCCAGTCGCCCAGGTACTTGCCGTCGGCCGGGTACACCACCCCCGCCTGCGCCTTGGACTCGATCTCCTTGGCCACACCCTCGGGCATGCTCTGACCGAGGTATGCGTACTTGGAGCATTCGTACTGCGAGCGGGTCTGCTGCAGGCGCGAGACCTTGGCCTGGCCCTTGTCGGCGAAGTCGTGCTTGAGAATGCCCTGGAAGGACGCGGTGGCGAAGGGATTGCCGCCGGGACCGGCGGCTTCCTGCTTCGCGCCGGCACAGCCTGCCAGCACGGCGGCCCCCAGCGCTGCCGACGCAATGAGTGCTAGTTTTTTCATGTCGTCTCCCGGCTCAGCGCTTGAAGGTCGGAGTGTGCAGCGTGGCTCCGTTGGAGTTCACGCCCATGTACTCGATCAGGTCGATGACCGCGTTGGAGGTGAACTTCGGCGCCGGCCAGCGTTGCTGGCGCTCGCAGGCCAGCATGCGCCATTCCAGGGTGCGCGCCACGCCCTGCGAGTTCGGATACGCGGGCCACGTGGCGTAGGAGCCGGCCGCCTCGGCGTTGGTCAGGTTGGGAAGCGCGGAGATCTTGATGCGCTTGCCGCTCTCGGAGTGGCAGGCCGCGCAGGAAAAGCTGAAGGGTCCGGCGCGGTAGAAGAACAGCTTCTTGCCGTTCTCGTAGGCCTGGAGCTCCTGCGGGGTGCCCTGGGGGATCGCGATCTTCATCCCGTCGGACTCGTGCGCGACGTACATCGCGATGTTCTCCAGGGGCGAGGCGTTGCCGCCTTCCTTGGCGAAGTGGTCCTTGTCGGCCTGCATGGGCGTCAGGCCCTGCAGGGTTTCCATGCAGGTCACGAGGCGCGATTCCAGGTCCTGCACGCGGCCCGTGTCGGCGAAGTAGCGCGGCAGCTGGGCGTAGGCGCCCTTGACCACGCCCGGGCCCAGGCCCAGGTCGCACTGCTCCAGCGAGGCATGCTTCGGGCCCGCCTTCTCGGACCAGAGCTTCTTGCCGTCGTCGATGTTGAAATCGGCGGGATTGCCGCCCATTTCATTCATCATCTGCAGATAGGCATTGCCTTCCTGCGTGACCGAGTCGGCCTGCGCCTGCGTGGCGTTGCCGGCCATCAGCATCAGCACAGGCATCGTGATTGCGGCCAGCGCGGCCTTCTTCTTGCTGGATAGTCGCTGTTTCATGGTCTCCTCGCGAACGGTTCGTGCTGCATGGAACTCTGGGGGCCCACCGAGCCGGGCCCCCGAAGGCGATCACGAAACCGTGGTGCTTCCGGTCTGCGTTTCGCCCTTGTTGTCCAGCCAGGTCACGGAAACGGTGTCTCCGGACTTGCCGCCCTTGAAGCTGAATTCGAGGAACGGATTCTTGGATACGGCGATTCCCCAGTCGCAGTGCAGCACCTCGGTGTCGCCGTGCTTGCAGACCACGGTCTGGATGAAGTGGGCGGGGATGATCTTGCCATCCGGGCCCTTCAGCAGGCCGGTGTCCTCGGGGTGGGTCATCAGCACGCGGACGACGACGGTATCGCCGTCGAGGCTGGCGCGCATGCGCATCATGTTGGGCATTTCAAACTCCGGTGAATGTTCGATGGAAATCGGGGGCTTGACGGGCTGGCGGCTTCAGCCGCCGCAACCGCCCAGCGTGACCTTGATTTCCTTCTTGCTGTACAGCAGCTTGTCGCCCACCTTGGCGACGGCGTAGACGTCCGAGGTCTGCGCCATCTTGATGCGGGTGGCCACGCTGGGCACCGCGCCGTTCTTCAGGTGGAAGGTGGCCGCCAGCGCGTTGGGGTTCTTCTCCACGACGATGCCCAGCATGGTCACGCCGGCGGCGGTGGACTTGATGCCCACCGGCACCACCGCGCCGTTCTCGGCGATGTCCGGACCGATGATCGACACCTCGGTGCTCGGGGTCGCGGTCGCGCCCATGGCCTTGGCCACCTCATCCAGCGACTTCACCGAAAACTCCTGGGCATTCCAGCCCGGGGCATCGGCGGCCTGCGCTGCCGAGGGAACAAGGCCGGCCGTGACGGCCAGGCCGGCGACGGTCGCACCAGCACCGAGCTGCATGACCTGACGACGAGACTGATTCATTTGCAAAAACTCCTCACTGAGACATTGAGTGATGTGCGCGCCCGCGGGTTCAGCAGCGCGAACCGACGCAACTACTGAACTACTGCTTTGCTCCATCCACCAGCCAGGCCGCGATCAGTTTCGCATCGCCCTCACTGATACTTTGCGGGGGCATCGGCATACTCCCCCATGTGCCAGAACCACCCTTGATGATCCGCTGGGTCAATTCTGCCACCTCCGTCTGTTTGCCCGCATATTTCTTCGCCACCTCGGCATAGCCGGGGCCTACGACCTTGTTCGCCCCCATGGCGTGACAGGCGATGCAACCATGCTCCTTGAGCAGCGAGACGACCTTCGCGTTCGGGTCGGAAGCCGCGGCCTGCCTGGCTGCCGCCGCCTTCTCGAGCTCGGCCTTGCTGAGCGTGACCTGGCCGCGGATGGGACCCCACTGGCGATACTGGTCCTGCAGGTTGCCCCAGGTATTCATCGCGTACTCGGGGATCGAACTCGCCACCACCGGCCTCGGAGCGCAGTTTTTCATGCACTCGACCGCGTGAACATCCGGGATACCCCCGTTCCCCAGCACCTTACCCGAGGCCAGTACCGTCTTGCCCCCCGGCCACATGCCGTGGTCCCAGGTCATTCCATTGCGATTGGGCAATTCATCCTGCACCTGCTGCACATTCTGGCGGGTCAGCACGAAGTTGGCCGGGACGATGTTGGCCAGGTTCAGCAGGTAGTCGACCAGCGAGTAGGTCTCGTCCCAGCTCAGCGTGTCGGGGGAGGTCCACGGCATCGCGCGGTGGATGTAGTCGAACAGGGTCGACAGGGTCGACAGACGCTCCAGCGAGGTTCCGATGCCTTCGGAGGGATTGGCCAGCTTGGACACCCAGCCCGTCTTCATCTCTTCCTTGGTGGCCTGGAAGGCCCCCACCAGCGGCGGGAACACGGCGTTGGAGTCGGCGAAGTCCCCGTGGCACGACGCGCACTTGGCCTCCCACAGCTTGGTGCCTTCGGCCACCGTGCCCTTGCCGTCCGGCAGGCCCTTGAAATCCGGGCGCACGTCGATGTTCCAGGCGTGGATCTCCGCCGGCGTGGCGGCACGCCCCAGCGAGGCCCCGGGATCGGCTCCCCACGCAGCCGAGACCGCTGCGGCCAGCACGGCCGCGACCGCTGCTTTACGAATGGGCGAGTTGAACATTGCGCACATCTCCAGTTGCCTCGACTTGCCAGGTTTGAATCGCGTTGTTGTGGTAGACCGAGCGCGTGCCGCGCACCTTGCGCAACTGCTCGTAGGTGGGCTGCACGTAGCCGGTCTCGTCGACCGCGCGGCTTTGCAGGAAGGCGCTGCCGCCGTTCCAGACCCAGGGAATGTTGAACCGGGTCAGGGCCTTGTTCTGCACCGGCCCTTCCAGGCGCGCCGGATGCCAGTTCACGCCGCCGTCGAAGGACACGTCGACACGCTTGATGCGCCCGCGGCCCGACCAGGCGATGCCACTCACGTTGTACAGGCCCTTTTCCATCAGCACCTGGCCGCCCGAGGGCGAGGTGATCACCGACTTGCACTCCATCAGCGAGGTGTACTGTCGGAACTTGCCGTCGGGCATGAGGTCGACGTACCCCAGGACCTCGTCCTTGGCGGCGAAGGGCTCGGTTCCCAGCTTGATGCGCCGCAGGTACTTGATGTTGGAGACACCCTCGACGCCCGGCACCACCAGGCGCAGCGGGTAGCCGTTCTCGGGGCGCAGCATCTCGCCGTTCTGTCCGTAGGCCACCAGGACCTCGCCCGACAGCACCAGGGACATCGGAATGGTTCGGGTCTCGTGCGAGCCGTCGGCACCCTCGGCGAGCACGAAGCGCACGCCCTTGAGGTTGGCCCCGCAGTCCTCCAGCAGCTTGATCAGCGGCACGCCGGTCCATTCACTGCAGGACACCATGCCGTGGGTGTACTGCACCGTGGGGACGGCCACGTTGCCCCACTCCATTGCGGAGTTCGCGCCACACTCGATGAAATGGATGCGGGACACCGGCTGCATGCGCATGATGTCGCCGACGGAGTAGACCTTCGGATTGCGCACCAGCCCTTCCTCTCCCATCACCATCAGGCGGTGCTGCGAGGGGTCGATCTCGTACCAGCCCTGGTGCGAGCGGTTGAAGTGCAGGCCCGAGGGGGTGATGATGCCGAACATGCCTTGCAGCGGAGCGAAGGCCACGTTGGCCTGGTTCACCGCCGACAGCCCCGGGCTGATGCGACGCACCAGATGGGATTCGTACTTGGAGGGCATTCCGTAGGGCGGCTCGTCGACCGGCCGACCCAGCGTGGTGCCCCACTCCGGGGTCTCCAGGATGCGCGGGGAGCCCTTGCCCGAAGCCTCGTCGGCGTAGGCCGAGGCCGCGCCCGAGGCGACCATCGCCGCGCTGGCGCCGGCGAAAGCCCGACGCAGGAAGTCGCGCCGCCCCGACTGCACCTGGCGAATCTGCTCGGCGCTCAGGAAGTTCTCCGGCGCGGGACGCAGCCGGCCTAGCTTGTTGCTGTAGTCACTCATCCTCGTACTCGCTGGTTGGCTGTAGGTACCTAGGTGCGCCGGGCCAGGCGCTCGGATTGCGAAACCGCATCCGGGTCGTCCAGTTCGATCGCGATCTGGGTGCACACGGTGCGGCACAGCTGAACCGCCTTCTCGCTCTGCACCCGGTAATGAATCTGATTGCCCACGCGACGCTTGGCCACGATGCCCGCCTGGTAGAGCACCTTCAGGTGCTGCGAGACGTTGGGCTGCGTGGACTCCACCGCCTCCATGATCTCGCCCACGCTTTTCTCGTGGGTGCAGATGGCGTTCAGGATGCGCAGGCGCAGCGGCGTGGCCAGCACGCCGAAGAGTTCCGCCGCGGAATCGAACACCCGTTCGGCGGCCTGCGCGTCGGAGTCGTCTCCGAGCAGCTGGGGAGTGGGGGCCGGGACAGGCATCACTGTTTAATAGAATTTAAGTATAAGCAAGTACTTATGAATTGTAGGTGAGCCGGCCCCGCCGTCCAGTAGCGACGCATAGTGCTTTCCCTAGCAGTAGATCAATTTCCCTGCACGGACTACGGGATCGCGGGGCGCTCCACGGCGCTGCCCGGGCCCGGCAGCCCAGCCCGCGGCGCCTGCGCGGCCCCGTCCCGCGGGGCGGCCAGGACTCAGGGCTGCGAGGCCAGCGCGCCGCGGATCTGCTCCAGCGCGCCGGGGTCTTCCAGGGTGGTCAGGTCCCCGGGCGAGCGCTGCTCGCACAGCGCCTGGATGGAGCGCCGCAGCAGCTTGCCCGAGCGGGTCTTGGGCAGCATGGACACGAACAGCACCCGAGCCGGTCGGGCGACAGCCCCCAGTTGCACCTGCACCGTCTGCATGATCTGCGCGGCCAGCTCGGCGCGGGCCTCGGCGCTGGCCGCGCGGGTCGCGTCACGCGGCACCACGAAGGCCACCGCCTGCTGCCCCTTGAGCTCGTCGGCCGCGCCGACCACCGCCACCTCGGCCACCGCGGCGTGGCTGGAAATGCTTTCCTCGATCTCGCGGGTGCCCAGCCGGTGCCCGGCGACGTTGATCACGTCATCGGTGCGCCCGAGGATGGTGACGTAGCCCCGCTCGTCGGCCACACCCCAGTCGAAGGTGGAATACACCTGACGGGTCGCGAAGGTGGACCAGTAGGTGTCGACAAAGCGCTTGTCGTCGCCCCACACGGTCTGCATGCAACCGGGCGGCAGGGGCCACTCGATGGCCAGCACGCCCTTGTTCCCGGGAGGTACCGGCTCACCGCTGAGCTCGTCGAGGATGCTCACCTTGTAGCCGGGCATCGCCACGCCGGGCGAGCCCGGCTTGGGCTCCAGGGCCTGCACGCCGGAGGGAGTGCCCAGGATCGGCCAGCCCGTCTCGGTCTGCCAGTAGTTGTCCACCACCGGCTTGCCCAGCGCCTCGCCGATCCAGCTCGCGGTGGGTTCGTCCAGTGGCTCGCCGGCCAGGAACAGGCGTTCCAGCGCGGACAGGTCACGCTCGCGCATGAACGCAGTGTCGAACTTTTTCAGCACCCTCACCGCGGTGGGGGAGGAGAACATGACCTGCGCCCGGTGTTTCTCGGCCAGGCGCCACAGGATACCGGCATCCGGGCGCACCGGCGTGCCCTCGTACAACACCGTGGTCATGCCGTGGATCAGGGGCCCGTACACGATGTAGCTGTGGCCCACCACCCAGCCGATGTCGCTGGTGCAGAAATAGGTTCCGCCGGGGCTGCCGCAGAAAATGTCCTGCATCGACGTGGCCAGCGCCACCGCGTAGCCTCCGGTGTCGCGCTGCACACCCTTGGGCCGCCCGGTCGTCCCCGAGGTGTAGAGGATGTAGCTCGGGTGGGTCGACTCCACCCAGGCGCAAGGCACCTCGCGCTCACCCACCGCGGCGCGCTCGGCCGCGTAGTCCAGATCGCGCCCGGGCAGGGGCGCGAAGGACTGCAGCCCACGGTCGACCATCAGCACATGCCGGGGCTTGTGTGCAGCGCGCTCGATGGCCTCGTCGAGCAAGGGCTTGTAGGGCACGACGCGTCCGGCTCGCGAGCCGGCATCGCTGCTGATCACCATCTTCGGCGCCGCATCGTCGATGCGCGTGGCCAGGCTCAGCGCGGCAAAGCCGCCGAATACCACCGAGTGGATGGCGCCGATGCGCACGCAGGCGAGCATGGCGAACACCGCCTCGGGGATCATGGGCATGTAGATCAGGACCCGGTCACCCTGGCCCACGCCATGGCGCAGCAGGATCGCCGCCATGCGCTGCACCTCCTGGTGCAATTCGGCGTAGCTGTAGCTGCGGCTGCGATCCACCTCGGTGGACTCCCACACCAGCGCCGGCTGGGCGCCACGCCGGGCGAGATGGCGGTCCACCGCGTTGTGGCACAGATTGGTCAGCCCCCCCGTGAACCACGCCGCGAAGGGCTTGCGCCCGGCGTCCAGCACCTGCTCGAAGGGCCGGTGCCAATCGATCAGGGCGGCCTTTTCGGCCCAGAACTCCTGCGGCTGCTCGACCGAACGCCGGTGATATTCACGGTAATCCGCCATGGCTGTCTCCTCGGGAGGGGCTGGCCTGCCCCGACGCCGGGTCTGCGCCCGGCCGTGCGGCCACCGTAGACACCCCACCTGACAGGACCCTGACCGACCAGCCCCCCCGCCGCGCAGCCACCGGGCCGGGGCGGGCCGGGGCGGGCCGGGCACAGCCCGGACCTGGGGGCTGTCAGATCAAGGAACCGCCGGGCCGCCCCAAGGTTCCTTGCCCCCCCCCCCGGGGGGCGGGCCGGGCACAGCCCGGCCCTGGGGGCTGTCCTCAAGGAACCGCCGGGCCGCCCCAAGGTTCCTTGACCCCCTCAGGGGGCGGGCCGGGCACAGCCCGGCCCTGGGGGCTGTCATCCCTCCTCAAACCGTCACCACGGTCCGGCCCGACACGCGCCCGTCGAGGAGTGCCTGGGCCGCCTCGCGCACATCCTCGAGGCGGCATTCGCGGGCCATCGCCTCGAGCTGCGCGGCGTCGATCTCCTCGGCCAGAGCCTGCCAGGCGGCGCGTCTGGGGCCCGTCGGCTGCATCACGCTGTCGATTCCGGCCAGGGTGACGTTGCGCAGGATGAAGGGTGCCACCGAAGCCGGGAAATCCATGCCCTGGGCCAGCCCGCAGGCGGCCACCACGCCGCCCCAGCGCACCTGCGCGCAGGCGTTGACCAGGATATGGCTGCCGGCGGTATCCACGACCGCGGCCCACCGCTCCTTCTGCAAGGGCTTGCCGGGCTGCGCGTAGGCCTCGCGGTCCAGCACCTCGGCAGCGCCCAGCGCGCGCAGGTAGCCCTCCTGCGAGGCCTTGCCGGTCAGGGCCACGACCCTCCAGCCGCGCCGTGCCAGCAGCGCCACCGCGACACTCCCGACCCCGCCCGTGGCTCCGGTGACCAGCACCTCGCCGTCCTGCGCACGCAGCCCGCGCGCCACGATGGCCTGCACGCACAGCATCGCCGTGTAGCCCGCGGTACCCAGGATCATGGCCTGACGCGTGTCGAAGCGCGCCGGAAGCGGCACCAGCCAGTCGCCGCGCAGGCTCGCGCGCTCGGCCAGGCAGCCCCAATGCGTCTCGCCGACACCCCAGCCATTGAGAATCCAGCGATCGCCGGGCTTCCAGGCCGCATGCCGGCTTTCCAGCACGATGCCCGCCCCGTCGATCCCCGGCACCATCGGCCACCTGCGCACCACCGGAGCGCGATCGGTCAGGGCCAGCGCGTCCTTGTAGTTGATGGTCGAGTGCAGCACCTGCACCAGCACATCTCCGGGCGGCAGCCGGGACTCCTCGATGTCCTGCAGGCTCGCCCGGAAGATTCCGTCGGGCTTGTCGAGCAACCATGCACGAAACATGGGTCTTCCTCCTTGAGAAATGCACCTTCGCGAGCCCGGCGGGCTGTTCAACGACCCAGGAGGCGCGTTGGTACAGGATCGGGATGATGGGCATGCACACATCTTGCGCGGGCTGGCCGCTGCGGCAAGATCCGGGGTGCGCCCAGCACCCGATTCTGCATCAAGCCTTCGGGTGCAGGCCGCTCGGGAATGGTTGACGCGGGGCCAGGGGGGCCGTTACATTCAAGCACTGGTAGAAACCCCCGGATTTGCGTCTGGCGCAGCCTCTGGCTGCGCCTCGTGCCCGGGTTGCGCAGCACCTCCCCTCCTCCTGCAGCCCCGTCCGACCCTTCATGCGCCGGTTCGCCTCACGCAGCATCGCCCCACGCCAGACCGCCGTGCGCCGCAGCTTGGCGGGCATGGTCGTGCTCGCGAGCTGCTGCGCGGCCTCGGCATGGGCGGCACCGGCGCCGGGCGCCTCGGCTGCGGATGCGGCATCCGACGCCCGGCTGACACGCATCATCGCGCAGGCCCAGGAGCATCCGAATCCTCCCGCCGCGGCAGTGGTCGAGGAAAGCGGGCCCGGCGGCGAGGTGCAGAACTGGTGGAACCAGCAGCACGTGGTGCACGAAGTGTCCTCGCGCACGTCGCAACTGGTGATCAACACCCTGAGTTTTCTCGGCGTGCGCTACCGGTACGGCGGCGACCACGCGTCACGGGGATTCGACTGCTCCGGGCTGGTGCGTCGCGTCTACCAGGAGACCCTGGGCCTGGTGCTGCCGCACAACGCCGCCCAGCAAAGCCGCGAAGGCGAGAAGGTGGCAGAGAACGAATTGCGCCCGGGAGACCTGGTGTTCTTCAACACCCTGCGCCGTGCCTTCTCCCACGTGGGCATCTACATCGGCAACGGCCAGTTCGTGCACGCTCCCCGTCCGGGCGAGAAGGTGCAGATCGCCAACCTGGACAGCCCGTACTGGGCCCGCCGCTTCGACGGCGCCCGTCGCCTGATCACACGTGCCGCGGACCCGCTGCTGCCCTCGGCCCAGGCTGCGTCCCTGCACGAGCAGCCGGGCAGCGGCGACAAGCCCCTGCCTCCGGCCACGATGCCCATTTCCAACGCGGTGCCCGACGGAGCTTCGCCGACCACGGCCGCGCTGATGGCCGGCGCCGTGCTGCCCAAGCCGGTGTCCGCGGGCGTTTCGCGGCCCTGAATCTTTCCGGCATCGCTGCTGCGTCGGCCCTGCGCACAGGGCGCACCCCTGCCGGGGCGCGCCCTGCCGGGGCGCCCGGCCCGGGCCACCGCGCGCTGGAACCGGCGCCAGACCTTCCCGCCCCGAACCGGCCCGGCAAAAGGACCGTGATCCGCGGGACAGGACACTAGCGCCGCGCCGGAGGCAGGTCGGTGCAGCTGCCCTCGGCCACCTCGGCGGCCATGCCGATGGATTCGCCCAGCGTGGGGTGCGGGTGGATGGTGCTTCCGATGTCCACGGCATCCGCCCCCATTTCGATGGCCAGGGCGATTTCTCCGATCAGGTCCCCGGCATGGGTTCCGACGATGCCGCCGCCGACGATGCGGTGCGTCTGGGCGTCGAACAGCAGCTTGGTGAACCCCTCGTCGCGCCCATTGGCGATGGCCCGTCCGGAGGCCGCCCAGGGGAACAGGCCCTTGGTCACGGCGATGCCCTTGGCCCGGGCCTCATCCTCGCCCAGGCCCACCCAGGCGATTTCCGGGTCGGTGTAGGCCACCGAGGGAATCACCCGCGCGTCGAAGGCGCTGCGCGCCAGTGCCTCGTCGCCGCGCAGCTCACCGGCGCAGACCTGGGCCGCCACATGGCCCTCGTGCACCGCCTTGTGCGCCAGCATGGGCTGGCCGACGATGTCGCCGATGGCGTGGATATGGGACACGTTGGTGCGCATCTGGGCGTCCACGCGGATGAAGCCTCGATCGTCCACGGCCACACCAGCCCGCTCCGCTCCGATGCGCTTGCCGTTGGGCGAACGCCCCACCGCCTGCAGCACCAGGTCGTAGCGCTGGGCTTCAGCCGGCGCGCCCTCGCCTTCGAAGCGCACCCAGATCCCGTCGTCCCGTGCCTGCGCGTCGACGGTACGGGTCTTGAGCATGACGCGATCGAAACGTCGGGCATTGAGCTTCTGCCAGACCTTCACCAGGTCGCGATCGGCTCCGGGCATCAGTCCGTCGAGCATCTCGACCACGTCCAGCCGCGCGCCCAGCGTGGAGTACACCGTGCCCATCTCCAGACCGATGATGCCGCCGCCGACGATCAGCATGTTGCGCGGCTCCACGCCCAGCGCCAGGGCCCCGGTGGAGTCGACCACCCGCGGATCCTCGGGCAGGAAGGGCAGGTGCACGGCCTGGCTGCCGGCCGCGATGATGGCGCGACGAAAGCGCACGCGCTGCACCGGCCCCGCGGCCTCGCGGCCACTGCCCTGGGTCGCCTGGACCTCGACGTGCTGGGGGTCCAGGAAGGACGCGTTGCCGCGCACCACCGTGACCTTGCGCGCCTTGGCCATGCCGGCCAGGCCACCGGTGAGCTTGCCCACCACCTTGTCCTTGTGTGCGGCCAGCATCTTGCGGTCGACCTTGGGAGCGCCGAACTCGATGCCGACGGCCGCCAGGTGCGCCGCCTCGTCGACCACCGCGGCGACGTGCAACAGCGCCTTGCTGGGAATGCACCCTACGTTCAGGCACACCCCACCCAGCGTCGCGTAGCGCTCCACGAGCACGACCTTCAAGCCCAGGTCGGCGGCGCGGAAGGCCGCTGAATAACCGCCGGGTCCCGCGCCCAGCACGAGCACGTCGCATTCATGGTCCACCGGGCCGGAATAGCTGCCCGCCACGGCGGGAGCCGCCGCGGGCGCGGCCGGGGCTGCCACCGACGCAGCCGCAGGAGCCGCAGCCGCAGCAGCCGCAGCAGCCGGGGCCGGCGCCGCGACCGCCGTCGGGGCCGCGGCCGGCGCCTCGCCCCCCTGCTCCACCTCCAGCTCCAGCAGCGGCGTGCCCTCGCTGACCTTGTCCCCCAGCTTGACCAGCACGGCCTTGACCACCCCGCCCGCGCTGCTCGGGATCTCCATGCTCGCCTTGTCGCTCTCCACCGTGATCAAGGACTGCTCCGCCTGGATCCTGTCCCCGGCCTTGACCAGCAGCTCGATCACCTCCACATCCTTGAAGTCCCCGATGTCGGGAACCTTCACCTGCATCTGCGCCATTGCGTGTCTCCGTGTTC
>JAKBBP010000083.1 GCA_021808445.1 Pseudomonadota bacterium | reverse complement strand
GTAGGCGAACACCTGGCGCGAGCTCGGGTGCTCGCTCAGGCCGTCGGCGAAGCGCGGGCGCGGCCCGGAGTGGGTGCCGCTGGCATGGCGATGGCGCTCGGCGCGCGCCCACGGCAGGGTCTCGCGCACGAACAGCAGCGCGGTCAGCAGCGCGATGGCGATCACCGCGCTGGCGAAACCCAGCAAGGCCACGCGCGGCCCGTAGCGCTGCGCCAGCCACGCGGTGGCCAGGCCCGCCAGCCCCACCGCGGCGTAGCCGGCGAACTCGTTGATTCCGGTGGCCAGCCCGCGCTGCTCGGCGCGCGTGATGTCCACCTTGCTGGTGACGGTCATGCTCCACGCGAATCCCTGGTTGATGCCCAGGAACAGGTTGGCGGCGACGATCCACCACCACGACTGCGCGGAAAAGATCAGCAGCGGGATCGGGATGGCGGCCAGCCAGCCCAGCACCAGCACGGTCTTGCGCCCGATGCGTTCGGACAATCGCCCGGCGACGAAATTCAGCGCCCCCTTGACCAGGCCGAAGGAGATGACGAAGGACAACAGGTACAGGAACGAGGTCTTCGGCACGCCGAAATCGCGCGCCGCGACCACCGGCAGCACGGTGCGCTCCATGCCGATGACCAGCCCGACCAGGAACACCTGCACCGCCTGCCAGACGAACTGGTGCAGGTTGACGCGAATGCCCTGCACGAAGGCGTCATGCGGCGACGCGGCCGCCGGGGCCTGCCCGTTCATGGGGAAACGTTCGCCGCGACAATGCGATCCATGTCGGCCGGGCGCGGCGGGATCTCGGCGCAAAGTTGCTCGACGAATGCCGTGCGTGACAGGCCCAGCATCGGGTTGAAGCGTTTCTCGAAGGCCACGGTCGACGCCGGCTTGCCCGACAGCCCGGCGCCGCAGGCGCTGCCCGCCTGGTGTCCGGGGTAGATCTCCAGCTCGGCTGGAAGGGGCAGCAGCCGGTTGTGCAGAGAATCGTGCAGCGTGCCGGCCATCTCGCGCTCGCGCCCGGCCAGATCGGGGCGACCGACAGCGCCGACGAACAGGGTGTCTCCGGTGAGCACGAACCACGGCGCGTCGCCGCGGCGTCGGTCGGTGACCAGCAGGCACATGCTGTCGGGCGTGTGCCCCGGGGTGTGCAGCACGCGCACGCTGACGTTGCCGACCTCGATCAGCTGTTCGTCGCGTAGAGCCTCGAAGTCGAAATGCACGAACGCGCGCGCCGCCTCGTGCAGGCAGTACGGTGCGCCGACCCTGCGCGCCAGACTCCTGCCGCCGCTGAGGTGGTCGGCGTGCACGTGGGTGTCGATCACGTGGGTGATCCGCGCCCCGGCCTGCTGCGCCTGTTCGACGAACCAGTCCTCGTCGCCGGCGACCACGTCGACCGCGACGGCCTTGCCGAGCCCGGCGCAGCCGAACAGGTACGACAGGCTGGCGTCTCGGGTGGGGAGTTGCTTGAAGAACATGATGGGAGGTCGCCCTTGTTGGATGGTTCAGAACACCAGGACCTTCTCGGCCTCGCTGGTCCAGCGGCCGAGTTCGACCATGGTCGAGCGCCTGCAATCCGCCAGGAGCTCCTCGTCCCGGAGACCGCGGGCATCCAGGCATGTGCCGCACAAGGCGACCTCGCCACGCTGCGTGACTTTGTGGAGCATGGCCTGGACGTTGTAATAGCCGGTGGGAACCTTCTGTCCGGCCTTGGCGGACAGCACGGCGTCGCCCATGAGGAAGATGCGCACACGCTGCTCCGGCTGTGCCGACAACGTGACGGCAAGGCGCAGCGCGTTGTAGGTTCGCTCGCTGCCGTAGGGAGCTTCGTTGAGAATGAACAAGACGTCCGCCATGCTGCTCTCCCAGGCTCAGGCCGCCACACAGTCCACGGGCATCCCGGCAGCGCGCCACTCGGGCACACCCTGCGCGGACTTGCGAGCGCGAAGGCCGTGGCTGTTCAGAAGAGCCACGGCAGACTCCGACATCAGGCAGAACGGGCCGCGGCAATAAGCCACGATGTCCTTGTCGCGTGGCAGTTCTCGAATTCGCGCCTGCAATTCCTCCAGCGGAACCGAGCGCGCGCCAGGGATGTGCGCGGCACGAAACTCGGCCGCGGGGCGAACGTCGAGCAGCACGACGTCTCCGGAGCGCACCTTGTCCAGCAACGATTGCGCGGTCTCGGGCGTGAGCCGCCCGGGCTCGGCGACCAGGCGGGCCATGGCGAGCTGCAGTTCGGCCAGGTGCGATTCGGCCAGCTCGCGCAGGCTTACCCACAAGTCCGACACATCGGGGCCGCTGAGCCGGTGGATGCGGTTCTTGCCATCGCGTCTGGCTTCCACCAATTGCGCATCGCGCAGCACGCGAAGGTGCGCGCTGGCCAGCTTGACGTCGATGTCCGCCCCTTGCGCCAGGGCTTCGACCGACTTCTCGCCCTGCGCCAGAAGCTCCAGCAGCTCCAGGCGCTTGGGGCTGGACAAGGCGGCCCCCATGCGCGCCACCTGGGCGTAAAGATGATCTTTGATCTCGCGCGGTTTCATACGAACAGTCTATAGCATAAGCGAATGATGATTTAATCAGGGCTTTCCCGGAAGCGATGGGGTGTTCCGGCCGGTTGGTGCGCTGCAGCATGGCAGCTCGCTATCCCGATCTCCACGGGTTGAGCTTCAAGAGCCTTCCGAGGCCTCCGAGTGGCAACAAACCGGGTCGCTCCCGTCAGGAATTCGGTCAGATCTCCGACTAAGCAGCAGTCTGAACCTTGCATTTGGGCCGGATCCCGCACCTTCCACCATTCCCACCGGACATTGCCATGCTCCTGAAACTTCTTCCATTCGCAGCGGCTCTGGTGCTTGCCAGTGGAGCGTCCGCGCAGAGCCGGGACGTCGTGGATGTCATCCAGATTCAGAGTTCAGGGACCATGGCACAAACCGTCGAGCGCTTGGAGCATGCCATCGACGAGCGTCACCTGAGTATCGTCGCCGTGATCCATCACGCGGATGCGGCGCGCAACGCCGGGTTGGCGCTGCGCCCGACAACCCTGGTCATTTTTGGCAATCCCATGCTCGGAACCCGGATCATGCAGATGAGCCAGGTGGCAGGCCTGAGCCTGCCGATCAAGATGCTGGTCTGGCAGGACGCAAGCAAGCGGGTCTGGGTGGGATACACGGCATCCGAGGCGTTCGCACGGCGCTATGCGTTGGCCCCCGACTCGCTGCCGATTCGGGCCATGGGAGGTGCCCTTGGGGCTATCGCGGCCGAAGCCGCCGGGAATCGGCCATGAAGTCCCGCTCCGGAAATCGACGCGGGGGCGAAACATGAACCACCTGTTGCCGGTCATCGTCGTCGCCAGCGTGCTGTTCTTCGGGGTGATGCAGCTGGGCGTCAAGCGCCTTGCGCGCCGCGCGCAGGGCCGGCCCGCCCCGGACACGCGTGCCGTTGACGGTGATCTTTTGCCCGACTCGCTGCGCGTGTACTACTTCTACGCGCCGCACTGCGGGCCGTGCCGAAAGATGACGCCCCTGGTGGACGAACTGCGAGCCTCGCATCCCGAACTGATCAAGATCGACGTCAGCCAGGCTCCCGAGCTCGCGCGTGGCTTCGGTGTCGTGGCCACGCCCAGCTTCGCGGTCGTTGCCGGTGGCGTGATCCAGCGCGTGAGCCTTGGCATACAGAGCCGATCCGCGCTGGCGCGAATGTTGCCTTTCGAGGCAAAGCCGCAATGAGCATCGAGGCCTGCCAGGCCATCCCGAACCTCCAATCATTGCCGACACCATGAATGAAGCCGCAGCAAAGCTTGAATTCCTCTCGCAGCCCGGCGAAAGCCCCCGCGATCGGCTGGTGCAGTGGATCGACGAAGCCGCGGCCCGGGCCAAAGGCATCGTCGATGTCGCGCAGGCGCAGCATCAAGAGGTGGAGCACGCACGCGGAGCCTTCGACGAACTCGCCAGTCAGGCACGCGTGCACCAGGAACGCCTGGCGCAGATCCAGGAAGCCGCGCGTCAGGTGAACACGGTTCTGCTGAGCATTCGCGCCATTGCCGAAAAGACCAACCTGCTCGCGCTGAATGCGGCGATCGAGGCCGCGCGGGCAGGAGCCGCGGGCGCAGGGTTCGCGGTCGTGGCCGACGAAGTCAGGAGGCTGGCCGGCAGCGCGGCCCAGACCGTGCAATCCGCCGCGCCTATCATGGACGGCATTCAAGCTTCGGTGGCGCAGGCCTCGCAGGCATACGATCGATTCGCGGGCCTGGTCGGACAGCGCGTCGAGCAGATGGCGGGCATTCTCGACGGTTTGTCATCGATCCAGGAACGGGTCGATGCCAATCGAGAGTTGTTCGGCCGTATCGCCATGGGCGTACGGGACCTTGCGGATCCGGCGGGGCAGAAGCCATGACGCGTGTGCAATCCCGAACGGCGTCGTACCCTTGGTCCTGGCTGCATGCGGTGGCGTCGCACTTGCGGCCAGGCGGGCGTCGTGGCGATGAGCAGGCGCTGCTGAGCCTGCTCAACCTGGCCTGGTTCGTCGAGGCTCGAGACCCCTACACCGGCGGGCATCTGTGGCGGGTTTCGCGCTACGCCCAGGCGCTTGCCGAGCATGCAGGCCTGAGCCCACCCGAGGTCGCGCGGATCGCCCTCGGCGGCTTCCTGCACGATCTGGGCAAGGTTGGTGTGCCCGATGCCGTGTTGCGCAAGGCTGGGCCGCTCGGCGAGGCCGAGTGGCAGGTCATGCGCACCCATCCGCAAGTCGGATTGCGCCTGCTGTCGGCGTACCCGCTGGCGCATTGGGTTCGCGATGCGGTCGGCTCGCACCACGAACGCTGCGACGGCCAGGGCTACCCGGATGGCCTGACGGGCACTGCGATCCCGCTGGCGGCGCGCATCGTCGGCATCTGCGATGCCTTCGACGCCATGACCAGCGCCAGGCCCTACCGCGCACCGATGCCGATCGAGCGTGCGCTGGGCATCATCGATGCACAGTCAGGCACCCAGTTCGACCGCGATCTGGCTGCGCATTTCGTCGCCCTGGGGCGTGCCGGACGATGGTCGCATATCGCCGGGCACAGTGACGAAGGCATTCCGCTATTGCATTGCCCGCATTGCGGGCCGACGCTGGTGCGGCCGCGTGAGGCCCGAGCGGGCCAGCTCCTGTATTGTCGAAACTGCACCAGCGCCTTCGTGCTGGAGGCTTCCCGGGGCGAGCTGCAGGCGCGGCCGACCGGGGCGATGGCCTCGGCCAGTGAGCTCATCACCGATGCCGACCAGGCCCTGTTGCACAGGCTGCTCGCTGAGTTCGCCGCTCTGCGGCTGTGGGCGCTGCCCGTTGCGACCGGGGCCCGAGGCGTGCCGTTCGCAGCCGGTTGACGCTCACGTGTCCCCGTCATCCCGGTAGCCACGCCAGAGGTCGAGCGCGCCGCGCATCGCGACAAGTTGTCGTTCGAAGCGAGGACATGCCTTGCACATCAGGAAGTGCATACGTATCGCCATCCGCTCCGGCCAACTCAAGCTGCGATCCTCCCGCGCGAGCAGCAAGGCGGAAATATCGCGGCAGGACCGCAGCGAAGGGCGTTTCATGATGTCTCGAGGCCGAACCAATGGGTCTGAAGACACTGACGCAGGCGCAGCCTCGCTCGCGACAGCATCTTCCATAGGTTGGTCGAAGTAATGCGCAACTCCTGACAGATGGCCTCGCTGTCGAGCTCCAGCCATTCGCGCATCAGGAACACCCGACCCAGCTGACCGGGGAGCGCATCCATGCAGGCCTCCAGCACCTGGAAGAACTGCACGCGCTGCATCGCATCGGCGGGAGTCTCCCAGTCCTGAGGCACTTCCCGGAACCGTCCATCGGGGGTGTAGACCCGGTCCTCGAAGCCTTCTTCGTCGTCCCCGGGGGGCTCGTATTCGCATTCGCGCTGGCGCAGTCGAAGCTGGTCCAGCACCTTGTGCTTGAGGATCCCGACCACCCAGGTCTGCAGTTTCGAGTTCTGCGCGAAACGCTTCTCCCCTTCCAGCGCGGCCAGCAGGGTTTCCGACACGGCGTCCTCGGCCCATGCCGTATTGCGCAATTGCAATTGCGCAAGGCGCAGCAGCGTGGGGCGCATCGCATGCAACTGTTCGCTGAAATCCTGCTCTTCGCTCATGCCTTGAGTTCCTCACCGACCCGGTGAACGGGGCAACTCTTGCCCGTGACAGAGGTCTTGGCGCTGCGGATTCTTGCATGTTCCTGGCTCGACGCGGACCGCGCGGCGGGCGAGGTGTCAGGAAATGCGCTGTCGTGCGACCAAGGATCAGAAGCCGCGCCGGAACAGCGACGAGGGCGGCACGGTCGAGTACCAAGAGGAGAAGGGCCATGACAGAGGCAACGGCGGTGGCGTCGCGCAGCGGCGCCATGCAGGGCAATATCGTGGCGAGGCTGTGGGGCATCGCCGAATGCGTGCTCGACTGGCTGCGCTCGCCGGCGCTGCTCGCGGCTCGCCTGTACGTGTCGTACGTGTTCTTCAACTCCGGGTTGCAGAGCCTGCGCGACTGGGCGGGAACGGTGTGGCTGTACCAGAACGAGTTCCACGTTGCGGTCTTGCCTCCCTACGTGGCGGCCGTGGTCGGCACCGCGGGAGAACTGCTGCTGCCCCCGCTGGTGGCCTTCGGCCTGCTCGGGCGCTTCGGCGCGGTCGGACTGTTCATGGTGAACCTGGTGGCGCTGCTGTCCTACATGTATGCCCTTCAGGTGCCGGCGATCATGTTTCACTTCATCTGGGGCGGGCTGATCCTGATGATCGCGCTGTGGGGGCCGGGGGCCTGGTCCGTCGATGCGTGGCGCAAGACGCGCCGCGCGCGCTGAGGGAGCGGGTCATGCAGCGATTCGACTTGGCTCGGCGCCTGGACGGTGTGCGCTGGAACCGATTCCACACCACGGTCACGCTGGCGCTGGGCGTGGGCTGGCTGCTCGACGCCTTCGAGGTGACCATCGTCGGCAATGTGATCGGCGTGTTCAAGCACCTCTGGCATCTGAGCAACACCGAGGCGTCGTGGGTGTTGAGCATCTGGTTCCTCGGGTTGATGATCGGCGCCTATGGCTTCGGCTTCCTGGCCGATCGCTTCGGGCGCCGCAGGCTGTTCCTGCTTACCCTGGTGCTGTACGGCAGCTTCACGCTGCTGACCGCGGTCGCGTGGAACTACGGCGCGTTGCTGGCGTTCCGCCTGCTCACCGCCATCGGCGTCGGGGCCGAGTACTCGGCCATCAATTCGGCGATCGCCGAGTTCATCCCGGCGCGCAGCCGCGGGCGCGCCAATGCGGGGGTGATGAATTTCTGGTCGCTGGGGGCAATCGCCGCGGCCCTTGTGACCTTGTACCTGGTCAATGTCTTGCCGCCGCAATACGGCTGGCGCGTAGCCTTCGGTTTCGGCGCGCTGGTGGCCTTGAGCACGGCGGTGATGCGCCGCAGCATTCCCGAGTCTCCGCGATGGCTGCTCGAGCATGGTTGCCTCGACGAGGCTGAGCGCGTCGTCGAAGGTATCGAGCAGGGGCGTACGCACTGGCAGGCGCCGGCCGCGTCCACCCCGACAGGTCAGCGCGACGGCCAGCGTGGCGTCTGGGCGCAGACCCGTGAATTGCTCAGGCGCCACCCGGGGCGGGTGGCGCTGGGTTGCGCGCTGGACTTCTCGGAAGCCGCTGGCTACTACGGGCTGTTCGCCTTCCTGGCCCTGTTCATCCTGCCCGCGGTGCACGTGCCCGATGGGTTCGCGCCGTTCTTCTATTTGATCGGCAACCTGGGGGCCCTGGGGGGAGGCCTGGTGGTCATGGCCGTGCTCGACCGCGCCGGACGCAAGTCGACGGTGCCGGTGTTCTACCTGCTGGCCGCCGGCGGGGTGCTGGTGCTGGCCGCATCGATGCGCACCGGCTCCTGGGCCTGGGTGCTGGCAGCTTTCACGCTAGCCAACCTGCTGGCCACCGGAGGCTGGATCTCGGCCTATCCGACCTTCTCGGAAATCTTCCCGACCGAGTTGCGTGCCACCGGCATCGGCCTTTCGGTAGCCGTGGGGCGCCTGGGGGCTTTCGCCGCGCCGCTGGTGCTGACCGCGGTGGCGGATCGCTACGGCATGGTCCCCGCACTGCTGTTGCTGGCCAGCTTCTGGCTGATCGGCGCGGCGGCCATGCTGCCGTGGCTGCGTTGGGGCGTCGAGGGCCGGGGTCGGGCGCTGGAAGCCATGATGGCCGCGGAGGGGGCGCGATGAGATCGGCACCGGCGGACGCTGTGTTGCCCGAACGCCCTGGCCGCGGTTGCCCACTGGACTACCGCTACCGGCCCGCGGACATCGCGGCGGCGCCTGCGCTGCAGGCCGAGCACACGTACGTGATCGGTGGCCTGTACGGCAATGTCGAGGCCCTGCGGGCGATCGAGGCGATGCGCGACGCCGAGGCCGCGCAGGGGCGCGCCGTGGAACTGGTGTTCAACGGCGACGCCCATTGGTTCGATGCCGACGCGTCGGACTTCGCGCGCATCGCTGCGACCTTGGAGGCTCACTTCGCCTGCCGGGGCAACGTCGAGGCCGAACTGGCCCGCGGCCCGGCTGAGGCGGGATGTGGCTGCGCCTATCCGGAGTTCGTCGACGACGCCGTGGTGCAGCGATCCAACCGCATCATCGAACGTCTGTACCGTACCGCGCAGGGCTTGGCGTCGCACCTTGACCAACTCGGCCGGCTCGCCAGGCACCTGCACCTGCGCATCGGCGGGGTGGATGTCGGCGTCGTGCATGGCGACGCGTGGTCGCTGGCCGGCTGGAGCTTCTCGCAGGAGGCGTTGCGTGCAGCGCAGCAGGCGGGTTGGCCAGCCGGAGCGCAAAGCCTGCGCGAGGCGTGGGCGCAGTCCGGGGCGCGGGTGCTGTGCTCCTCGCACAGTTGCCTGCCGGCGGCGGTCGAGCTGGCGCTGGACGGCCGGCCGGCGGTGCTGATGAACAATGGCGCTGCCGGCATGCCCAACTTCCGCGGCAGCCACTTTGGCTTGATCACGCGTCTGTCCAGCAGCCCGCAGGCGCCGCCCGGCAGCCTGTATGGGGCCATGCTCGACGGACTGCGCATCGACGCGATGCCGGTGCACTATGACCATGCCGCCTGGTGTGAACGCTTTCTGCGCAACTGGCCGCCGGGCAGCGACGCCCATGCATCCTACTGGTCGCGCATCAAGCGCGGTCCGGACTACAGCGTCTGCGATGCCCTGTTCGGCGCCTTCGCCCGCAAGCCTGACCATGCGGTCACGTCAGTTGCGCGCGCAGCAAGGCCACGTTCGTGACCAGACCTGGGAGCAGCCATTGGAACAGCCGCGCCACGGCGACGAGCTCGTCCAGCGGGGCGTCGGCGGCAGCGGCCTGGCGAAGTGCCTCACCGCGCAGGCCCGCCGGGTTGGGCAGCGCATGAGTCACCCGCTGCAGTACTTCGGCGTGCAGTTCGTCGCAGATCTGCCGGTAGGCGTCGCTGCGCACATGTGGCGCAAGCTGATGCCAGGCCGTGGAGAAGTAGCTCGGCCAACGCGCCAGCGCCCGGTAGTCGGTGTTCACGAAGGGCAGCCGGAGGGTGCGCTGGATGTCGGCGTACAGCGCGCGCGTGGGCGCGTCGGCATGGTGGGCTTCCATCAGTACCAACGCACCAACCGGTCGGGGACCGTGCTGGCCCTGAAAGGGCGCCACGTCGCCCGTGCCGTCGAGCTCGCCTCCCTCGAGCAGCAGGCGCGCGATACTGGCGATCAGCAGGTAGGGCTGGTTGCCGTGGGAGAACACCTCCAGCAGCTCGCGTATCGCGTCCAGCTCGCGCGGTGCGTAGCCCAGGCCGCGCAGTGCGGGCAGCAGGCTGGCGGGGTGCAGGCGCAGCGCGGCCTGTTCGGCCTGCGCGCGCACGGCGCGGCAATGTTCGACAAAGGCGCGGCTGCGCACGACGGGCTCCAGCCCCTGCCACAGCACGCGGAAAAACGTCGGGTAGTGCGCGTAGGCCATCGTCACTACGCCCATCCACGGCACTTGCAGCGCCTGCTTCATCGCCGCGTAGGTGGCGGCGCATTCGCCTTCGACCAGGTACTCGGGCAGAGGATGCAGCGCCGGGATGGGGTCAGGCAGCAGCCGCTGCAGCAGGGGGTGGGGCATGAGCGTCTCCGGGGGGCGTGCCAAGCCTTGTGCAGGGCAGGCGAATGTTTTGTACCATTCGGTTCATTATTCGTTTCGTGTCCCGCCATGTCCAGACCTCGCAACTTTGATGCACACGCCGTCGTGGATGCTGCGATGCAGGCGCTGTGGGCGGGCGGACTTGCCGGCACCAGCGTGGACGACCTGCTGCAGGCCACCGGCCTGTCGCGTTCTTCGCTGTACAACAGTTTCGGCAACCGCGAGGGTTTGCTGGCAGAGGCGGTGCAACGATACGCCGATCAGCAGATCGCGGCGGTGCGCGGCCTGTTCGCGAAGGGGTCCCTGGGGCAGGCACTGAGCGCGCTGCTGCTCGATGCCGCCACCAGCAACCATGATGGTCGCGGCTGCCTGCTGGTCAACGCGGTCGCCGAGCTGCACGAGCAGGACGGGCCGACGGCCGACGTGGTGCGTGCGGCCTTTGCTCGCCTGGCTGGCGCCATGGAGCAGGCCATTCGGCAGGCGTCGCCCCGGGGCACCGACGCCGCCCAGCTGTGCGCCGCCTTGATGGCATCGATCGCGGGCATGCGGACCCTGCAACGGGCCGGCTTTCCGCTGCTCCAACGCCAGCAGGCGGCGCTGCGCCTTGCTCAGGCTCTGGCCGGGAGTTGAATTTTTTTGGATATTCTGGACTATACATTCCAATTCATGCACACCGTGTGCTAACCCGCGCCGCAAGGCGCAGCCCTTCGGAGAAGACCATGACCCAAGCCATTGCCAAACTCGATCTGCCCTCGCAGACCGTAGCGTCCACCAGCGGGAAGGCCCGCGAGATGCTCGAGACCTCACAGCAGCGCCTCGGCTTCGTGCCGAACATGTACGCCAACATGGTCAACTCGCCCGGGGTGCTGCAGACCTACCTGCTGGGCTACGAA
>JAKBBP010000019.1 GCA_021808445.1 Pseudomonadota bacterium | reverse complement strand
TACGGGCAACTGGGCGGAGAACCCTATGGCTGCGTGGTCGCCGATTACTCCTTCGACCATGGCGCGCCGGACGTCGAGTTGCTGGGGGCCATGGCCCGGGTGTGCGCCGCCGCCCATGCGCCCCTGCTGGCCGGGGCATCGCCTTCCACCCTGCAGATGCAGAGCTGGCAGGAGCTGGCCAATCCGCGTGATCTGGCCAAGATCACCGGCAATCTCGAACACGTCGCGTGGAACAGCCTGCGCGACACCGAGGACGCACGCTACGTCGGCCTGGCGATGCCACGCTTCCTGGCGCGGCTGCCGTACGGTGCACGTACCCATCCGGTGGACGAGTTCCATTTCGAGGAGCGCACCGATGGCAGCGACCACCGCAATTACGTCTGGGCCAACGCTGCCTATGCGCTGGCCGTCAACATCAACCGCAGCTTCAAGGAATTCGGCTGGTGTTCGATGATCCGTGGGGTCGAATCGGGCGGCACCGTCGAGGGCCTGCCCTGCCACACCTTTCCCACCGACGACGGCGGCTTCGACATGAAGTGTCCCACCGAGATCGCCATCTCCGACCGGCGCGAGGCCGAGCTCGCACGCGCGGGCTTCATCCCCCTGGTGCATCGCAAGGGCACGGACCACGCCACCTTCATCGGAGCACAGTCGCTGCAGAGGCCGCAGATCTACTCGGATCCGGACGCGACGGCCAATGCCCGCCTGTCCGCGCGACTTCCCTATCTGTTCGCGAGCACACGCTTCGCCCATTATCTGAAGGCCATCGTGCGCGACAAGATCGGCGCCTTCAAGGAGCGCGAGCCGATGCAGCGCTGGCTCAACGACTGGCTGATGCAGTACGTCGATGCCGATCCCGCGAACTCCTCGCAGGCCACCAAGGCCCGGCGGCCGCTGGCGGCCGCGGAAGTGGTCGTCGAGGACGTGGAGGGCAACCCTGGCTACTACAACGCCAAGTTCTTCCTGCGTCCGCACTTCCAGCTGGAGGGTCTCACGGTCAGCCTGCGTCTGGTCGCACGCCTGCCTTCCGTTCCCCGCGATTCCTAGTTCCCCTTCATCCACCCAGGCGAGTCAAGCGCTACGGACCCACTCGCCCCTCACCCAAAGGCAATCCCATGGCACAAGACATGTTTCTGAAGCTCGACGGAGTCGACGGCGAGAGTCAGGACGCCGCGCACAAGGACGAAATCGACGTTCTCGAATGGCACTGGAACATGGCGCAGAGCGGCGCCATGCACAGCGGAAGCGGTGGAGGTGCGGGCAAGGCCCAGGTAGCGGACCTCGAGTTCAGCCATCACCTCGATCGTGCCAGCCCCAACCTGATGCGCATGTGCCTGAGCGGCAAGCACATCGCCAAGGCCGTGCTCACGGTCCGCAAGGCCGGTGGCCAGCCGCTGGACTATCTCAAGCTGACCCTGGAGGACGTGCTGGTCACCCGCGTGCAGCCGCGCCTCCAGCGCGGCGACGCCGATCAGGGCAGGGAGGATGTCAGTCTGTCCTTCGCGAAGGTGACGCAGGAGTACCAGGTACAGAACCAGCAGGGAGGGCCCGGGGGAACCGTCACCGCCGGCTACGACCTCAAGCGAAACCAGGAGGCCTGATGTCCACGCGTCCGGAAGGCGGTGCGGCCTGCGCCGCAGCGATGGGGCAGCAGCGCAGGCGCTGCCTGTACGCCGGTCTGAGCGCCGGTCTGAGCCTGGCCGGGACGACGATGCTCGGCGGCTGCGCGGCAGCCGGCGGCTCCAGGCCCGGCACGCTCATGCTGGATCTCCAACTGGTGGCCTCGCCCGAGGTCAATCCCAACGAACAGGGCCATCCCGCACCCATTCTCGTGCGCATCTACGAGCTGGCGACCCGGGACCCCTTCGACACCGTGGACTACTTCAGCCTGGCTTCCGACAGCAAGGCCGCGCTGGGTGCCAGCTGCCTTCGGGTCGAGGAGCTGGTCCTGCGTCCCGGCGAGCGCCGCCGCGTACAGCGCAAGGCGGCTGCCGGCATGGCCGTGCTGGGCGTGACGGCCGCCTACCGGGACCTGCCACAGGCCACCTGGCGTGCCAGTCACGAGCTCGAGCAGCAGCACGCGCACTGGTTCGACGCCGTGCTGCCCACGCCCGTGTTCCGTGCCGAGCTGCGCCTGGGCGCGCGGGCGGTCGAGATCGCGGCCGAGGGCTGACAAGCCGTGCACCCGGCCGCGAACCCATGCAGTCCGAGCGGGAGGCAGGCATGGTCTGGCACCACAAGGTGAGCTGGAGCGAAGGTCTGTTCCTGTCGCCGCAGATGTTCCAGCAGCAGGAGCGCTACCTGGAGCATCAGACCCACAGGCGATGCGAGCCCCTGGGGGCTTTGTACTGGGGCTTCCAGGCCCTGTGCATCGAGACCGGCTCGCTGGCCTCGGGGCTGCTGCAACTGAGCCATGCGCGCGGGGTCTGGCCCGACGGACTGGCCTTCGACATCCCTGCCCTCGGGAGGTCCCCCCGTCCCCTGCGCATCGACGCTGCCCATGTCGGCCAGGACATCCTGCTGGCCCTTCCTCCGTGCGCTCCACAGTCCCGGGACGTGTGTCTCGAGGATCAGGCGCCAGGCGCCGCGCGCCACGAGATCTTCGATGCCGACTTGCAGGACACCCAGCCCCTGGGGCAGGGTGCGCGCAGCGTGCAGTTGCTCAGGCAGCTGCCGCGGCTGATCCCGGAAGCGGACTTGCCCGAGGGATGGATGGCGCTGGCCGTCGCCCGCGTCGCCGCGGTGCGCCCGGATGGCAGCGCCGAGCTCGACCCGCAGCGATTGCCTCCCTGCACCGCCATCGAGGCCAGCGAGGTGCTGGTGCGCTGGCTGGCCGATGTGCATGCAGTGCTCGTACAGCGGGCCAGCACGCTCGCCCAGCGATTGACCGGGGAATCGCGCATGCAATCCCCGGACGTGGCCGACTTTCTCCTGTTGCAAGTGCTCAACGCCCATGACGTCCGTCTGGGCCACCTGGTCCGCCTGGGCCGCGCCGCACCGGAACGAATCTACGCCCTGCTCGCGAGCCTGGACGCGGAGCTTTCCACCTATCTGCGTGGCGACACCCGGCGGCCCATCGATCTGCCCGCCTATGTCCACGCCGACCCTGGGGCCGCATTCGCGCCATTGCTCGCCGACCTGCGCGACCTGTTGCACAGAACCTTGCGTCGCGGCGCCGAGCTGATCGCCCTGCGCGAGCAAGCCCACGGCATGCGCGTGGCGACCGTCGACCCCTCCGAACTGCGCGACTTCAGCGCACTGGTCATCGCGGTGGCCGCGGACATCGATGCGGAGGCCCTGCGGCAGCAGTTCGCGACCCAGGCCAAGGTCGGTCCCGTCGAGCGGGTTCCCGAGCTCGTACGCCTCCATCTGCCCGGCATTGCGCTTCGTTCGCTGAACATGGCGCCGCGCCAGATCCCCTACCGTTCCGAGCAGCTCTACTTCCAGATCGAGGCCGAGGGGCCGCTGTGGCAGCAGTTGCTCGCCAGCGGTGGCATTGGCATCCACGTCGCGGTCGAATTCCCGGGCCTCGGCCTGCAACTCTGGGGCCTGCGCTGAACATGGCCACGATGATCCGCGCCGGACAACCAGGGGCCGACCCGCCGGCCGGCCGTGCCCGCGCCACGGTGCGCCTGGAGGGGCCTGCGCTGCGAGCGACATGTGCCGAGGAGGAGGACGCCGGCGAATGGATGCTGCTCGAGCTTCGGGGCCATGAAGCGCTCAACCACGGCTTCGACTATGAGGTGCTGCTGCAGGCTCCCGCATCCAAGCCGCGGCATGGCCGGGGCGCCCGGGCCATGCTGGGCCGGGAACTGCAGCTGTGGCTGCCCGGCAGCCCGGATCCGGATGCGCCACGGGAGGAGGCTTGCCGATGCATCGCGGGCATCGTGACCGAGCTGGAGCAGCGGGGCCATGACGAGCCGCCGCGGGACCGGCACGCCGCCAAGCGCGCGGTGGTGCATGGACCGATGGTGCGCCTTCGTCTGCGCCCCTGGATCTGCCTGGCCGATGCGCGCATGGCCAGTCGCGTGCACCAGGACCGCAGCCTGGTCGACGTGCTCCGTGACCTGCTGGAGCCCTATGGCCATCGGTGGGAGCTGCGCCTGCACGGGCACTATCCGCGACTGGACTACCTGGTGCAGTTCGAGGAGTCGGATGGCGACTTCCTGCGGCGGCAATGCGCGCGCTGGGGCCTGCATTTCCACTTCGAGCATGGTGCGGGCGGTCACTGCCTGGTGCTCGGCGACGGCATGCATGCCCTGCATCAGCCACCCCTGGCGGCCAGCGCGACCCTGGAACTTCGCCCCCATGCGCGGCCGCACGAGGCAGGCGTTCTGCACGCCTTGTGCGTGGAGGCGGCGCAGGGCGTCGCGAGCTGGATCTCGGGCGGACAGGCGGAATGCCACCCGGGGCAGCCGCAGGAATGGCGCGACGAGGACGGCCCGGGAGCCGAGAGCGGGGAAGGCATGATCCGATGGCGTGGTGCCGATGGGGTGTGCCGTCCGCGTCGGGACCTCGAGCAGCAGGGTGAGCAGCAGGGTGAGCAGCAGGGTGAGCAGCAGGGCGACGCACTGGCGGAATCCCGACTCAACCGACGGCGTGCCGATCAGGCGAGAAGAGGTCTGGACCGTGCCCTGGGGAGCGGAACCCTGCCCGGCCTGGCGGCGGGCTACCGCGTGCGGCTGCGTCCAGGCGCCGGACAGCCGGAGCAGGCGCATTACGTGCAGCGCACCGTTCTGCAGTGGCAGGCCCATGGCCCTGCGCAGGCGCCTGGCGCTGCCGCGGTGCGACTCGAGTTCGAGACCCGGCCGGTGGCCGACGCGCCATGCCCGACGCGGCCGCTCGCGCCGTTGCGCCCGCTGGGCGTGCAGACGGGTACCGTGCTTGCCGCGCCCTGCGCGGCAAGCTCCTTCACCGATGCCATCGGGCGCATGCGCGTGCGCCTGCACTGGGCGCATGCGGACGCCTCGGCCAGCACCTGCTGGATGCGCATGATCCGGCCCGCGGCCGGGCAGGCCATGGGCTGCGCGAACTGGCCGCGCCCGGGCCAGGAAGTCCTGATCGATTTTCTCGACGGCGACGTGGACTCGCCGGTGTGCCTGGGCCTGCTCCGCAACCCGGCCCAGGCGCCTCCATGGCCGCTTCCCACCTCCGCGGAGGTCAATGGCTGGTACAGCCAGGAATGTCTCGACGAAGCCGGGCATGCGTCACCTCGGGCAGGCAACCACTTGCTGCTGGATGATCACGAGGGGGCCCTGCAGGTCCAACTGGCCAGCGCCAGCGAGGCCAGCGCCTTGCGCCTCGGTCGCCACGCGCCGGTGAGCCGCCGCGAGGGACGCGGCCCGTCACGCGGCGAAGGCTTCGAGCTGCGCACCGACGCGGGCGCGAGCGTGCGCGCGGCGCGGGCCTTGCAGATGCTCAGCGGCGCGGCCTCCCGCGCGGCCCGCGCAACCGTGCAACCCCTGCAGGCCTGCCGGCGCAAGCTGCGGGAAGTGCTGGACCTGCATGCGGCCCGGCACCCGCTTCGCGATGCCGTGGGGCCGCTACCCGAAGGTCCCGTCGCCGCGCTGCGCGCCGATCTGGCCACCGGCTCGAGCCCGCTGCTGCTGCATGCCCAGGCGGGCCTGTACGCGGCCAGCCCTCTGGCCGCCCAGTTGCACGCCGGCGCGCAGCTCGCATGCAGCGCGGAGCGCG
The DNA here is from genome assembly GCA_021808445.1 of Pseudomonadota bacterium. Taxonomy (GTDB): domain Bacteria; phylum Pseudomonadota; class Gammaproteobacteria; order Burkholderiales; family Burkholderiaceae_C; genus Thiomonas_A. The sequence goes on along the minus strand of JAKBBP010000019.1, from coordinate 41,274 downwards.
GCCTGCGTGGCGCCTGCGGCGAGAGCATGCTGCTCCATGCCGATGGGGCCGTGCTGCTGTCCGCGTCGGGGCAGGGCTTGCAGTTCAGCGCGTCCGAGGGGCCGATCACCCTGCTGGCTCCCGGCAATCGGCTGCATGTCCACGCACGTGGTCGCTTGCGCATGGGCTGCGTGCGGCAAGGCCTCAGCCTGCAGGGGGCGGGGCGCCTGATCCTGGAGGCCGCCGGCCAGTCCCTCGTGCTGGGGCCCGACGGACTGCGTCATGTCGCCGTCGGCTCCTGGCGCATGCGTGTTGCACGACGCCTGTGGGGCGATGGCCTCGTTCGGGAGCGATCACGATGACGCCGAGCCCTGTTCCCGACGCGGGCCCCGCGGCAGCGCCCACCCATGCGCTGCTCGATGCCGCGGCACCGCTGCTGCGCGCGCTGGCCGCCATCCAGTGCGCGCAGGAGCCACCCGCCGCCGGCCTGCAGCCGCTGCATGACCGCCTGGCGCAGGAAGTCCTCGAATTCTCCCGCGCCTGCGACCGCGCCGGGTTGCGCCAGGAGCAGATGCTGGCCGCGCGCTACGCCCTGTGCACGGCGCTGGACGAAGCCCTGAGTTGCAAACCCTGGGCCGGTGGAGAGCAAGGCAGCGTGGGGCCCTGGTCGCAATACGCGCTGTTGCAGGAATTCCATCAGGAGGGCGAGGGTGGCCGCACCGTGTTTCCCCTGATCGCTCGCCTGGCCGCACAACCCCGGGAGCATCGGGACGTGCTGGAAGTGATGCTGCACATCCTGGCCTTGGGCTTCATGGGCGACTACCGCTGCCGCGCGGACGGCGCCCAGGCCCTGGAGCAGGTGCGCCGCCGCCTGTTGTGCATGCTGGGTGGCGACACGCAGCCGTTGACCGTGGCCCCGCATGCGATGGTGGCTCGCGTGCCGCGCCCCGGACGACCCTGGGGCGGCGTCCTGGCATGCTGGGTTGCGCTGCTTGGACTGTCGGTCCCGGTCGCCTGTGCCGGCGTCTGGCGCAGCCAGGTGCAGCAGGAGTCCACCGCGTTGCGCGAACAGCTGCTGGGTCTGCGCGCCCAGGCCGAGAGCGCGCTGGCCCGCGCGGCGCCGCAGATCGAAGCGCAGGTCGGGCCCGCGCGGCCCTCCTTCGACGGCGCGGTCGACCCGGGGGCCGGGTCCGATGCGGCTCTACGGGACGGGCAGCTGGAGCTGGGCGACAACGCCACCGCGGAAGGAAGCGCGCGTAACCGGCGTGTGGAAATCCTGCTGCACGCTGGCTCGGGAGTCGCGCCATGAAGGGCCTGCCGACCCAGCTTCCCCGGCCGGCGCCCCGGATGATCGTGGCCCTCGTGGCGGGGCTTGCGCTGGCCGTGGCACTCGGAGTGGCCGGGCCCTTGCTGAGCGTCGGCAACGACCATCCCCTGGCGCCCGGGGCCACGCGTGCGGTGCTGGTGGTGCTGGTCGTCTGGGCTTCCTGCCTGTGGGGGGCACGGCGTTCGTTGCTGGGCCCCTCGCTCGGACTGGGCTGCCTGCTCATCGCCCAGGGCGGAGGCGCATTCGCGTGGGCCGGCCACCGACCCTTGCGGCCCTACGGGCTTCGCCTGCTGCTCATCGGCCTGATCCTGGTGGCCTACCTGGCGTGGCTGGGCTGGCGGGCATGGCGCGACGACACGCGCGCCCACGAGCTGCGAAAACTTCTCGGCGCGCTACGAGCACTGATGCGGCCCGCGCCGGTGGAGCAGGGGCCGGCGCGCATGCACGGCGCCCTGGCGCGGCATCTGCAAGCGGTGCAAGGGCACTGGCGGCAGTTGCACGCGCGTGCCGGCTGGCGCGGGCGCCTGGACGCCTGGCGCTCGCGCAGGACCCTGCCCTGGTACCTGGTCCTGGGCGCCCGGGGCTGCGGCAAGAGCTCCGTGCTCGCGACCTCGAACCTGCGACTGCTGCGCGGGGAGAGCGCGCAGGGCCTCGAGGCGCAGGCGCTCGGGCTGTCCTGCTGGATCGGCGAAGGCGCGATTTTCGTGGAGAGCTCCGGCGTAGCCCCTGACGCGGCCTGCCTCGATGATCCCGGCCTCGAAGCCGAGGGCGCGCACCCCCCGGACGAGTCCCCGGCGCCGGCCCGGCCCGGTGCCGGCCTGCGAGGCTTGCCGGTACCGCGCAGCCCGGCGGACGAGGGGGTCGGGCCGGACGGCGCACCCGAGGCCGAGGAGCATCGATGGGGCGCGCTGCTGCAGGGTTTGCGCGGGCGCGGCGGCATGCCCGCCTTGCACGGGCTGGTGCTGGTCGTGGACATCCCGTTGTTGTTGCAAGGCGGCCCGGAGGCACTCGCCCAATCCGCCCTGTGCGCGCGCAGGCACCTGCTGCAGCTGCGTGCGGCCCTGGGCGTGGCGCTGCCCGTGCACCTCGTGCTGACCAAGGCCGACGCTCTGCCGGGTTTCGAGGACTTCTTCGCAGCGCTCGACGCCCATGCGCGCCAGCGCGATCCACAGGGACTGTGGGGATTCGTCGTATCCGGATCCGGCGATCCCGGGGCGGCCTTGCGGGAGGAGCTCGAACTGCTGCGCAGGCGCCTGGAGCAATGGCTGCCGGCATGCCTGGAGCAGGAATTCTCGTTGCAGGCGCGATGCCGCATGTACGAACTGCCCCATGCCTACGCCGAATTCGCCACGCGTCTGCGAGCCTGGGTCGAAACCGTATTCGCGCCCTGGCCGGAGTTGCCGCCCTCCGGGGCGCCAGGCCCCTTGCCCCTTGCCGGCGCCAGCGCGGCAGCCCCGGGACTGCACGGCGTGTTCCTGGGGAGCTGCACCTCCTGCACCAGCGTGCCCCCGCTTCCCTGCGGGCCGGGGCGCTTCGTGGCCGGGATCCTGCAGGCCGTGCTGGCCACCGACGTCGCCTCAGGCCTGGCCCAAGCGACGGGCCGGGCCCGGCGTCGCAGGCGCCGCGTGCTCGCCGCCGCCGCCTCGCTGCTGGTCGCCGCTATGGCATGGCGGATCCTGCAGGTTTCCCAGGTACAGACCCGGCAGCAACTCCAGGCGCTGCGGCGTCATGTCGGTGGCCTGCAGGCGCTGATGGCGACGGCCGTGCGCCAGCCGTCGCAGGCGCAGTCCTGGGAAGCCGCGCTGCGCGGCACCCAGGACCTGCACGATGCGTTCCGGACCATGCGCAGCGCCCGGCCGCTGGGGGCTCCCGCACTGCATCCGGTGCGCGAGGCGACCAGGATGCTTGCCATGCGCCTGCAGACCTCCTTGCTGCTGCCGCGCCTCGGCAGTCTTCTGCGAGAACATCTTCAACAGGCCATGCAGCAGGGGGACGTCTCCGAAGTCTTCACCACGCTGCGCAGTTATCTCCTGTTGCACGACCCCGAGCACTTCGAAGCGCCGGTGCTTCTCTCCTGGGCGCGCAGGCATGGGGCGCCCGAGCCGATCCAGCGTGCGCTGGAACACCCCGCGGGACGGCTGCAGGACCCCACCGCGCTGGACTCGAAGCTGGTGCAGCGCGCACGCGAATGGTTGCTGCGTCGCGGGCGCCCGCAACGACTCTGGACCATCACGCGCGAAAGGATGCCGGCGAAACTCGAGCCTCCGGAGTATTCCCTGGCCCTGTGGCAGGGCCAGCGCGCCGAGCGTCCTTTCCGCCTGGCCTCGGGCCGGCCGCTGACTCGAGGCGTGCCGGGGTGGTTCCGCTCCCAGGCCTGGGATCGCGTGGTGGCGCAGCGCCTGCCCGCTTGGGCCGCACAGGCCGGCGCCGTCGATCGCTGGGTGCTGGGCGATGCCGCGGGCATGGCCTCCGACGAAGTCCTGACCGGCGAGCTGCGGCACGCCTACTGGCGGGAATACGCCAGGCACTGGAGCGCCTTTCTCGGGGACATCCGGCCGCAACCCATGCCCGGCGTGGAGCCCGAGCTGCAGTATCTGCAGGCCATGGCCTCGGAGAGCTCGCCGCTGCTCGATCTGGTGAGCCAGGCATGGCAGGAGCTGCAGCCCTTGCGCGCCGCGCAGGCCGCCGCCTCCGACCCGGTGGCCGCGCGCCTGCTCGAGTTGCAGGCGCTGGCGCCTGGCGAGGCCGATCCCGCCGCCCTGCAACGCCTGCGGGGCTGGCTGGACGATTACTACACCGCGACCAGCGTGGCGGCAAGCGCCCTTCGAGCCGGCAGGCCGCCAGGTGCGGAGCTCGAACAGGCCAGCGCGAAACTCCAGGCCACCTCCGCCACCCTGCCGGCGCCGGTCGGTCCGATCGTGCGCGGCCTCGCGGACGACGCCATGACGAACCTTCGCGGGGCCGCGGGAGCCATCGCACAAGGCCAGGCCGCGCGCATGCACGCCCGCATCGTCGATGCGTTCCAGGAGCAGGTGGCACAGCCCTGCGCGCGTACCCTCGGCAACCGCTTTCCCCTGCGACGCGACGGCGCGGACGCGGATCTGGAGGATTTCCGCGCCTTCTTCGCACCCGGGGGGGCCGCCGACAGCTTTTTCCGTGGCTACCTTCAGCCCTGGGTCGACACGGGGCGCCGCCCGTGGCGCTACCGTTCCGACGTGGCGTCCGAAGAGCCCGGGTCTGCGCAGGCGAGCGATGACCCGGGGTCGTCCTCGCAGCGCCCGCCCACGACGGGGCCCGTGGCCCGGGAGTTGCTGGATATGTTGCGCAAGCGAGGGCCTGATCCGGAAGCCTTCGCGCGCGTGGCCCAGGTGCGCAGCGCCTTGTGGCGCAACGGGGCCGGGCCGCTGTGGAACTTCGATCTCAGCATCCCCGTGCTCGACACGCGGTGGGCCATGCTGCACCTGGACCTCGACGGTGTTTCCATGCGCTACGCGCATGGCCCCGTGCTTGCCTGGCATGCCTCCTGGCCTCCGCAGCATCCGGAAAGCGGCCACGCGCGTCTGCGCTTCGAAGGCCTGGAAGCCGGGGATGGGGCCGAGTTGGACGCGCAGGGCCCCTGGGCCTGGATGCACTTGCTGGCGCAGGGCCGGCGACTGGGTGCCGCGTCGGGCGGAGGTCTCGACCTTGCCTATGGACTCAGTGGGCGGCGCGCCGTGCTGCATCTGGCCGGTCCCGAGCCCAACCCCTGGAAGGCGGGTCTGCTGGAGGGTCTGCAATGTCCCCGTTGAAGCCCCGAACCTCGCCGATGTGGATGCAGTCGCTGGGCGAGGAGCATGCGACGGACCTGTTCGAAGCCGGGAACCCCGCAGCCGGGCTCGCGCCCGCGCCTGACCCCGGCCCGATCCAGTGCGCGCTCGAGCGCAGGATCGGGCCGCGAAGCCTTCCCAGCCTGTTCGAGCGGTTCCGAGGCAGCGACGCGCCGGTGCCCGGCACCGCGCGCACCCACCGGGAGACTCTGCGAGCACTCGTGCTGCAGGACCTGCGAGCCTTGTTCAACGCGACCAGCCACGAACATCTGCTCGATCCCATGCGCTTTGGCGCGGTGCTTGAATCCTGCTGGAACTATGGCCTACGGTCGATTTCCGGAACCTTCGAAGGACCCAAGGCCTGGCAAGACATCGAGGCGGCGATCCGGGCGGCCATCGAGCGCTTCGAGCCGCGCATCCTGCCCGGCTCCGTGGAAATCACGCCCCTGCGGGAGTCGGGCGTCGCGAAGCACAACGTACTGAGCTTCCAGATCCGCGGCTTGATCCGCGACCTGCCGCAGGACCTGCCCTTCGCGGTGCGCTCGACGATCGACCTCGAGACGCGGCGGGTCTGGCTGGAGCCGCGCCAGAGTTCTCCCTCCCGCGACTCCGACACGGAGCCGATCTGATGCATCCCCGACTGCTCGAATACTTCAGCCAGGAGCTGCTGTACATGCGCGAGGGCGCCGCCGAGTTCGCGCGCATGCATCCGGGCGCCGCGGGCCGCCTGGGCATCGGCGCGCCCGAGGTCGCCGACCCCTACGTGGAGCGCCTGATCGAAGCCTTCTGCCTTCTCTGCGCTCGTACCCGCATCAAGATCGACGCCGAATTTCCACGCTTTGCGAATCGCCTCCTGGAGGTTCTGCATCCCCATTTCCTGGCACCGATGCCGGCGATGGGCGTGGCGAGGCTGCGGCCCCGCGCCGATGATCGAATGCTGCGGGAGGGCGTGGTGGTTCCCGCCAACACCCGTCTGTGGAGCTCGCTCGATCCTCCGGCCGAGACGCCGGTGGAATGGCGCAGCAGCAGCGACGTGACCCTCTGGCCACTGGAGATCGCCGAGGCCCGTCTGGAAGCCGGCGTGCCAGAGCTGGGGCGCATGGCCTGCGCCCCGCCTGCGCAGGCGCGGGCGCGCGGATGCCTGCGCCTGCGCCTGCGTGCGCTGGAGCCCTGGCGCCTGCAGGACCTGCGCGGTCTGGACAGCCTGCGCATCCACCTCGCCGGGGATGTCACGATGGGCTCGCGGCTGTTCGAACTGATGCACCGCGGTTTCCTGGCGTGCGTGGTCGGGCCGGCTCGCGGGGATCGGACGGTGCGCGAACCCAGACGGGTGGCCGGGGAGGCGCTGGTCTACGAGGGCATGCATCCGGAGCGTGGGCTGCTGCCATTGCGCTACAACAGCCTGCGCGCCCACAATCTGCTGCAGGAGTATTTCCACGCTTCCCAATGCCTGTACGAGTTCACGCTTCGCGGCCTTGCCGAGGCGCTCACGGGGCTCGAGGGCCAGGCCGTCGACCTGTACCTGTTGGTGGACGATGCCCCGCCCGATCTGTGTGCATGGGTGGACGCCTCGAGCCTGGCGCTGTTCTGCACCCCGGTGGTCAACCTGTACGAAGCTCGCACGGATCGAGTGCACCTGGCCGAGGACCGCTGCGAGTACCAGATCCTCGGGGACCGTGCCCGGCCCCTGGATCATGAGGTCTGGGCCGTGGACGAACTGCAGGGCCACCGGCCGGGCACCACGCAGACCCTTTGCTTCCGGCCCCTGTACCAGACCGTGCACCGGGATGGCGGAGACCACGGCCGGTACTTCGCGATCCGGCGCGCCCAGCGTGCGCCGTCCGACGCCGTGCGCCGCTGGGGCGCTCGCTCGCCCTACGTGGGGACCGAGGTGTTCGTCAGCCTGGTCGACCAGTTCGACGCGCCGGTGTCGGTGGACATGCACCAGATTTCGGTGCGCGCCTGGTTGACCAACCGTGACCTTCCCCTGTGGATCGGCGGGACCACCGCGAAAAGCCGCCGGCTTTCGATCGAGGCCCTGGTCGAGTCCGTGGAACTGCTTCGCGCGCCGTCGCCGCCTCGGCCCCCACTGGCCATGGACAGCGGCGCCTGGGGACTCATTCGCCTGCTCGGCATGCACCACCTTCCGCTGGCCGAACTCGGCCCCGAGCCGGCGGCGCAGGCGCTGCGCGAACTGCTCAGCCTGTTCGCCCGCCCCGAGGATGCGGACGCCCTGCGGCGCATCGAGGCGCTCCGGGCGGCGCGCCTGCGCTGCGTCACGCGTCGCCTGCCCCTTGCGGGCCCGCTGGTCTTCGGCCGTGCCCTGGAGTGCGAACTGGAGATCGACGAGCAGGCCTTCGCGCCCGCCAGTCCGCTGTTGCTGGGCATGGTGCTGGACTATGTACTCGCCCAGTACGTGGCCATCAACACCTGCTCTCAGCTGAGCCTGAGCTCCCTGCAACGTGGGGTGTTCTGGAGCGCGCCGATGCGCATGGGCGCGCGAGGTGTGCTCTGATGCCCCCGCAGTCCTTGCGCACCGCCGAATCCCGGGAGCCCCTGCCCGCTGCGCCTTTGCCGCACTGGCTGCGGATCGCGGAGCACGAGCCTTGGCGCTATGAGCTGTTCGCGCTGCTGCGCCGTCTGTGCGCCTCCTCGGCGGAGCATCCTCGCATTGGCGAGGCGCGCCTGCCGCGTCAGGAGTTCGTGCGTCTGGGACAGCATCCCAGCCTGGCTTTCGCGCCCCGCGAGATCGCGCAGGTGCGGGCCGGGCCGCGCCAGGTGCGTGTCACGAGCTTCGGCCTGGGCATGCTCGGTCCCAACGGCGCGCTGCCCCTGCACTACACGGAGTTCGTGCGCGAGCGCCTGCATGTCGGCCGGGACAGCGCGCTCGCCGATTTTCTCGATCTGTTCCATCATCGCGCCATGTCCCTGCTGTACCGCGCATGGGCCCAAGGGCAGGCGGCAGCTGCGCTCGACCGGCCGCGCGACGAGCGATTCACCCGCTACGTGGCCAGCCTGGTCGGGGATACCGGTCGGCAGCCCGCTTCGGCCTGGCCCGCGCACGCTCGCTGGGTCAGCGCCGCCCAGCGCCTGCGACCGGTGCGCACCGCGCAGGGCCTGCGCAGTGCATTGCGCGACTATCTGTGCGTCGAGGTGCAGGTGGAGGAGTTCGCATTGCAATGGCTGCGGATCCGGGATGCGGAGCGCACGCGTCTGGGCGCGCGCGATCGCGGCGCCCGCCTGGGAGACGCCGCGATCCTGGGAGCGTGGGTGCCCGACCGGCAGGGGCGATTCTGCATTCGCGTGGGCCCCTTGCGCCTCGCCGATTTCCGGGACCTGTTGCCCGGCGCAGGCGGACGGGCCTTGCCAGCGCTCGCAGCCTGCGTGCGAGGCTTCGTGGGCCAGGAGCTCGAGTGGAGTCTGCATCTGCTGGTGCACGCCACCGATGTGCGTCTCACGGCCCTGGGCGGCCCCCGGGCGCTGGCGCGGGACGCCTGGCTGGGAGATCCTTGCCGTGCCGCGGACGCAGCCGGCCTGGTGGGCGTGCGCTTCGACCATCCCACGCGCCGGGATCTCCCGAGCGAAAGGAGCCGTCCATGACCCGCAATGCTCGTTCGGGAAGGCGCGACCAGCCTGCGAGCCCCGCGCCGCCCGATGCTCCGGATGCCCAGGATGCGTCCCTGGCGAAATCCGAGGACCTGCCCGAGGACCTGCCCGAGGACCTGCGTGCCTGGATGGTGCCGGTACCCGGGCGCTGTCCGGCGGGACCCTGCCTGGAATACACCACCGAATATGCCGCGCTGCAGGCGCGCATGGCGGCCCCGGTGGAAGTGCAGTACGGCCCGTTCACCCAGCGCCGCGAGCCCCCGCCATGGCGCGAACTCGAACGGGAGTGCCAGGCCTTGCTGGAGCGCAGCCGCGACATCACCGTGCTGGTGTGGTGGCTGCGCTGCCGCGTGCACAACGCAGGTGCGCCCGGGTTGGAGCAAGGCCTGCGCACGATGGTCCGCGTGCTGCGTGCCTTCGGGGAGCAGGTGCATCCGCAGGCGCGGATCGACGGCGAGCACGATCCGGCGATGCGTGCCAACGCGCTGGCCCTGCTGTGCGACGCGGACGGGCTGCTCGCGGATGTACGCGATCTGGTCGCGTTGCGCGCGCAGGGTGAACACCGTCGGGTGCGCGACATCGAACGCGAACTCGCGGTCAGCGCGGCCTCGCGTCGTGCCCTGCAGGCCGTGCTGGCTCGCAGCTGGTTCGATGCGGACCCCGACCGCCGCGCGCTGGGAGCGGCCCACGAAGCCCTCGCGAGTCTGCTCGCCTGGGCGCGCGAGGATCTCGGAGCGGCGGGGCCCGATCTGCGGGCGCTCGAAGGACTGCTGGAGTCGCTGGCACCGCCGTCTGCGTCAGGAGCCGAGGACGCGGCGAGCCTTGCAGAGGGTTCCGGAGGGGCGGTCGCCGCGACGGTCCCGGAGTTTGCGGGCGAGCCCGCCCCAAGCACTGGAGCCGAGCGCATCAGGCAGCCCGGAGCGGGCCTGCTCGGGGATGCCATCCCGTGCTGCGCCGATGCGCCGGACCCGCCGCAGGACGCGGCGGCCTCCTGCAAGCTGGCGCGCTGGCGGGCCGCAGACCGGGCCGCGGTCCAGGCGAGCATCGCCCAGGCTCGTGCGTGGTTCGAGTGCTACGAGCCGAGCAGCCCAGTGGCCGTGCTGCTGCGCCAGGCCGAGCGCCTGGTGGGCAAGCGCTACGCCGAAGTGGTGCAGGCGATCCCCGGCGAGCTGCTGGCTCGCTGGGAGTCGGGCTGAGGGCTGAGGGCTGAGGGCTGAGGCTTGCGCGCCGAGCGCGATTCCCGCAGCGTTCAGCCGGCCGCCAGGGTCGCGTTGTCGATCACGAAGCGGTAGTGGACGTCGCCGCGGAGCATGCGCTCGTAGCTGGCGTTGATCTGGTCGGCACGGATGAGCTCGATGTCGGCGACGATGCCGTGCTCGGCGCAGAAATCCAGCATCTCCTGGGTCTCGGGGATGCCTCCGATCATCGAGCCGGCCAGCGAGCGTCGACGGGTGATCAGGTCGAAGACCTGGGGCGAGGGGTGGGGCGTGGCCGGCGCGCCGACCAGCACCATGGTGCCGTCGCGTTTGAGGAGCACCAGCAGCGCGTCCAGGTCGTGCGGGGCGGCGACCGTGTCCAGGATCAGGTCGAAGCTCTTCGCGTGCGCGGTCATTTCCTCGGGATGACGCGACACCACGACCTCGTCGGCGCCCAGCTGCCTCGCGGCGGCGCGCTTGGATTCGGAGGTGGTGAAGGCCACCACCCTTGCGCCCATGGCATGGGCGATCTTGATGCCCATGTGGCCCAGGCCGCCGATGCCCACCACGCCCACCTTGCTGCCGGGCCCGACCTTCCAGTGGCGCAGCGGCGAGTAGGTGGTGATCCCCGCGCACAGCAGGGGCGCCACGGCCGCGAGCTGCGACTCCGGGTGGCGCACGTGCAGCACGTAGCGCTCATGCACCACGATGTGTTGCGAGTATCCGCCCAGGGTCCAGCCGGGCTGGTCGGGCGTGGGACCGTTGTAGGTGCCGACCATGCCGTCGCAGTAGTTCTCCAGCCCGGACTGGCAGTCCTCGCACTCCTTGCAGCTGTCGACGATGCAGCCCACGCCGACGAGGTCGCCCACGCGAAAGCCCTTCACATGCGCTCCCAGCGCCGACACACGGCCCACGATTTCATGGCCTGGAACGCAGGGATAGAGGGTGCCAGCCCATTCGGATCGCACCTGGTGCAGATCCGAGTGGCAGATTCCGCAATAGGCAATGTCGATCTGCACGTCGTGGGCGCCAGGATCGCGACGGGTGATGCGCAGGGGCTCCAGCGCTTTGTCGCTGGCGTGGGCTCCGTAGGCGTGGGTCTGCATTTCTGACTAGCTCCTTGCTGCGTTGCGTTTGCTGCTGCTACCGCGAACCTCGTCGGCCGGATAGCGCAGCGCGTTGCGTTTCATCTTGTCGCGCACCGCCGCGTCGAGGTCCACTCCCAGGCGGTCGGCCAGGCGCACCAGATAGACCAGCACGTCGGCCAGTTCATCGCGCACGGCCTGCGCCGTTCGCGCATCCCTGCCGGCCGCGGCGGACTCCTCCGCGCTCATCCACTGGAAGATCTCGACCAGCTCGCCCACCTCGCCGGTCAGCGCCATCACGAGGTTCTTCGGGCTGTGGAACTGGGTCCAGTCGCGCTCCCGCGCGAAATCCTCGAGGGCACGGGACAGTGCGCCGACGTCGACCAGACGCGGGGCTTCGGAATCGGCGGTCATGGGCAGGTGAACGGACGCAGGCTCGCCGAAACGGCGGGCACGACCAGACAGAAGATAGCGAATGACCAGGATTCCTGCGCGCAGCCCCCTGGGGCACGGGAGGGCAGGAGAGGCAGGAGAAATCGACCGACCGACCGCCAGAAACAACAAAGCCCCGCGGGTCAGGCGGGGCCAAGTCGTTGAATGGATTGGTGGCCAGGGGCAGAATCGAACTGCCGACACGCGGATTTTCAGTCCGCTGCTCTACCAACTGAGCTACCTGGCCGGGTGTTCTCCGGCGTGTTCCCGGGCCCGAGGCTGCCGGGGGCTGACGTCTGCCGGGGCGTTCGCCCCCGTCGGCGTCAGGCAAGCCCTACATATTAACAAAGGTTTTCGGCTTCCCCGCAAGTCCCGCGCTCGCGCCGCGACGATGGGCGGGATCCTGCCCATGGAGATCCCGCGTGCCGCCGGCTCAGTCGTCCTCGTCGTCCAGTGGGGCTTGCGGGGGCGCCGACGAAGGAGTGCCCGGGGCACCCGGCAATGCGCCGGGCATGCCGGCGAGTCCCTGCAGGCTCGACGGTGCGGGGCGGCGGCCGTTGCGGCCCCAGTCCACGCCGAGCTGCTTGAGCTTGCGGTACAGGTGCGTGCGCTCCAGCCCGGTCTTGTCGGCCACGCGGGTCATGCTGCCGCCTTCGCGCGCGAGGTGGAACTCGAAGTACGCGCGCTCGAAATCGTCACGCGCCTCGCGCAGCGGGCGATCCAGCGGAAAGCTCTGCTCGGCAAGCAGCGGGGGGGGATCGGCGGAGGGCATGGCGGTGCTCATGCTGGGCTCCAGGCGCGGCCTGGGCACGGGCTTGCTCAGGCCCTGCTCGACGGCGCGCAGCAGCTTCTGCAGCGCGATGGGCTTTTCGAGAAAGGCCATCGCTCCGATGCGCGTGGCCTCCACCGCGTTGTCGATGGTGCCGTGCCCGCTCATCATGATCACCGGCATGGTCAGCTGACCCGCGCCGGCCCACTCCTTGAGCAGGGTGACGCCGTCGGTGTCGGGCATCCAGATGTCGAGCAGCACCAGGTCGGGCCGGAAGCGTGCGCGCATCTCTCGTGCCTGCTGCGCGTTTTCGGCAGCCTCCACGGTGTGGCCCTCGTCGTTCAGAATCTCGGACAACAAGTCGCGTATGCCGATCTCGTCGTCCACCACAAGGATGCTTGCCATAGGCCAAGGTATTCCGATGTTTGCCGTCAGTCCCCGCTGGCCGGCGGGGTTGCCATAGCGGGGAATATAAGGGATACGCGGGCCCCGCTCGTTGTCCCTGGCGCGCCCAGATTCTGCACCTCCACGCGGGCATGGTGCTCCTCGGCGATCTTTTTCACCACCGCGAGGCCCAGTCCGGTGCCACGCGGCTTGGTCGTCACGTAGGGCTCGAAGGCCCGCGCCAGCACCTTTTCGCTGAAGCCTGGACCCGTGTCGCTGACCGACAGGCGCACGCGCTGGGTCCCGCTGCTTCCCGAGCGGTAGGTGTCGGTGCGGATGGTCACTCCGCCCTGCTCCTGCCCCGCGATGGCATCCAGCGCATTTTGCACCAGGTTGTGCACAACCTGCCGCAACTGCGCCGCATCGCCCTCGATGGTCGGCAGCGAGGCGCCCAGTTCGGCATGCACGTGCGCGGACTGCGCGGCATACAGGTTGAGCACGTCGCCCACCAGCACGTTCAGGTCCATCGGCTCCACGTGGGTCACGGGCGTGCGCGCGTAATCGCGGAATTCGTCGACCATGCGTCGCATGGCGGTGACCTGGTTGACGATGGTGCCGGTGGCCCGGGTCAGCATGTCGCGGTCGGAGCCGCTCAGCCGGGATTCGAGCTTCATCTGCAGTCGCTCGGCCGAGAGCTGGATGGGCGTCAGGGGATTCTTGATCTCGTGGGCCAGGCGTCGCGCAACCTCCCCCCAGGCCAGGGAGCGCTGGGCGGAGATGAGTTCGCTGATGTCGTCGAACACCACCACCGCGGCGCCCTGGCCAGGCAGAAGCAGGCGTGCGCCACGCACCAGCAGGGTCACGGCCGTGTCGCTGCCCGGCGGGGTGTAGTCCAGCTGGCGCAGCCAGTGGTCGCCGCTGCCGGCGCCGAGTTCATGGAAGGCCGCCTGGATCTCGGCGGCGAAGCTCTGCAGGCCCTCGACGCTGGCGATGGCCTGCCCGATGGAGCCCTGCACCGCCACGCGCAAGACACGCGTGGCGCTGGGGTTGGCCAGCGTCAGGCGCAGGCCGTCGTCGAGCACCAGCACGCCGGCCGACAGATTGTCCAGCACGCTTTGCAGGTAGGCGCGTGAAGCCTCGAGCGCCTGCCGGCTGGCCTCGGCCTGCTGGCGTGCCTCGGCGAGCTGCGCGGTCATCGCGTTGAAGGAGCGGGTCAGCGTACCCAGCTCGTCGCCGGAGCGCGCCTCGGGGCGCTGGCGAAGATCCCCGCCGGCCACCGCGCGCATGCCGTCGGCCAGCAGCAGCAAGGGACTCGCGAGCTGGTTGCCCAGCAGGACCGCCAGCAGCACGGCGGCGAACACGGTGAGGAACAGCGTGAGGGTCAGGGTGGAGATGTACATGCGACGCAGACCTTCGCGGCCCAGCGCGCGTTCCTGGTATTCGGCGTAGGCGCGCTGCACCTCCAGCGCGCTGCGCGAGATGGCGTTGGGCACGTTCTGCACGAGCAGCAGGTAGCGCTGGTGCCCGGGAAGCAGCAGCGAGCGCGTGGGCAGCGGAATCACCACCCGCAGGCGAAGCTGGCTGCTGGCGCTGGCCACGCCGTCCTCGCCTCCCTCGACGCTGGCGAGCTGGCCCATCAGGCGCAACTGGCGCATGGCCTCGGCGCCCGGGAGGTCCGGCACCAGCGCAAAGGGATTGCCGCCGGCGCTGGCCACGACATTTCCGTTGCCGTCGAACACCGTGGCCTGCTCCAGGCTGAGTTGCTGCAAAAGCTGCTCCAGCGCCACCGGCGACACCTCGCCGCGCGTGTCCACGAGCTGCCCGGCGACGTTGCGCCCCTTGGCGCTGAGGTCGGCCAGCAGCACGTTCAGCGTGGTACGCCCCAGGTTCAGGCCCGAGGTCAGCGCTCGTTCGACTTTCACGTCGAACCAGGTCTCGATGCTGCGGGCGACGAACTGGTAGGACACCACGTAGATGATCACCCCGGGAAGCAGGCCCACCAGCGTGAACACCATGGCGAGCTTGAACAGCAGGCGGCTGCCGAAGCGGCGCTTGCGCAGGCGCCACAGCAGGCGCGAGGACAGGCCCAGGATGAGCAGCAGCAGCAGTGCCGCCACGGCCAGGTTGATCCAGTACAGGATCCCGAACAAGGGGTTCACCGCCGCGGTGTTCTTGGTCGACACGGCGAGCAGGAACACCAGGAACACGACGAGCGGCAGGCCCACGACCAGCGCCACCCAGGAGGCTAGGCGGGTGGTGCGGTTGACGGTGCGGTGGTCCATGTGAAGCTGACCTGGGGGAAATCCGCCTGCAGCTGCCAGTCGGACTGCGAGCCCACGTTGAGCTGAAAGGGGCGGGGAAGCTGCGACAGATCCAGCTCGAAATGCCCGCCCAGCTGGTAGGTCTGGCCCCGCCGGAGGTTCCTGGCGTCGGCCACCTTCAGGTGGGCGACGTGCTGCACCTGGTTGAGCGCGTCGTCCAGGGTGTGGTAGGTGGTGCGCAGTCCGCCGGTGGATACCCGGTACTTGCCCAGCAGCGGCTCGTAGCCCAGGCGCGTGAGCTGCTGGCCCTCGCCCACGCTGGCGTTGAACCACCACCAGCGTGATTGCGACACGCTCATGCTCGTGAGGAAATACAGGGGAATTCCCCGGTGCAGCGCGTCCTCGAGGGTCACCGGGAGCGCGAAAACCACCGTGACGTTGGCATAGACGCCGTCCGCGTCGAGCTCCACGCTCGGCGGTTGCGCATCCACCGTGGCCGCCCGCGCCGGCACCAGGGCCGGCAGCAGGGCCGCGGCCGCGCCGGCCCCTGCGCGGGCCAGCACGCTGCGACGCATCGGGTCAGGGGCCTGCGACGGACTCATGCGGGGTCATCGGCACGCTTGGCGAACAGGGCGTAGTAGAAGCCGTCGCGCTCTGGCGACCGGTCAGGCAGTATCTGCCCGGGTGCGGCCAATGCTAGCGCATCGTCGTGCCGTTCCAGGAAGCTGGCGGCCTGCAGCTGGCCCTCGGCCGGGAACACCGAGCATGTGGCGTACAGCAGGTGCCCGCCGGGACGCAGCGTGGGCCAGAGTGCGTCCAGCAGCTCGCGCTGCTGCAGCGCCAGGGCGGCGATGTCCTCGGGCTTGCGCAGCCAGCGGATGTCGGGGTGGCGCCGGCTGATGCCGCTGGCGCTGCAGGGGGCATCGAGCAGGATGCGATCGAAGCCGCGTCCGTCCCACCAGGTGTCGGGACGGGCGGCGTCGGCCACGCGCAGCTCGGCGCCGCGCAGGCGCAGGCGTTGCAGGGTCTGCTCGATGCGCGGTGCGCGCTGCGGGTCGCGCTCCAGCGCCAGCAGCTCGCAATCGGCGAGCTCCAGCAGGTGCGCGGTCTTGCCCCCGGGAGCGGCGCAGGCGTCCAGCACGCGCATGCCCGGGCGGGGATCCAGCAGCCCCGCGGCGAGCTGCGCCGACGCGTCCTGCACGCTGACAGCTCCCTGCTCGAACAAGGGCAGGCGCGTGACCGCGACCGCCCGGTCGAGGATCAGCGCCTGCTCCAGGCCCGGCGCCTCGGGGGCCTGCGCGTCGAGCCCGGCCTCGCGCAGCCGTTGCAGGTAGGCCTCGCGCCCGCCCCAGCGGCGGTTCACGCGAAGAGTCATGGGCGGTGGCGAGGCGGCCAGGTCGAGCGCGCGCTGCCAGTCCTGCGGCCAGGCGCGACGCAAGGCTTCGATCCACCACGCGGGATGGTTGTAGCGAGCCTCGGGCAGGGCCAGGGCCTGGGCCAGGAGCTCGTCGCGTTGCCCCTGCAGGCGCCGCAGCAGGGCATTGACCAGACCTCGCGCAGGCCGGGTACGCGGCCTTGCGGCGCAGGCCTGCACGGATTCGAACACCAGGGTGTGATCGGCATAGGGGCGCGGCTCGGGCAGGCTGAGCAGGGCCAGCGAGACCAGCAGCAGGTGCTCCAGCGCCGGCGGTTGCAGGGCCTTGGGGTGCATGCACGCCAGCAGCGCGCGGGCGCGGCCCAGGCCGCGCAGCGCTTCGAAACCCAGCGCCTGCGCCGCGCCGCGCTGCGCGGCGTCCTTCGCGCCGAGGCGGGGCAGGGCGGTGGCCAGGGACTCACCGCGCAGCACACAGCCGAGCAACTCGGCCGCCGCGAGCAGGTCCTGGTGCAGCGCGCGAGGCGCGGCGGAGTTGGAGGCCTGGGCTTTCAACGTCCGGGTCAGGGCGAGATGTAGGCGTAGCCTTCGCGGTATTGCAGCGTCGCGGCCTCGACCACGCCGGAAGCCACCGTGGTCGCGTCCAGCAGCACCTGGTCCTTGGAGATCCTGCGGTTGCTCAAGGTGTTCTCGCAGGCGCGGAAGGACACGCCGCGCCCGGCCAGGTCGCCGACGTTGCCGGAGTAGTCGGCGCCGTTGGCATCCTTGGCTCCGTTGAGCAGGAAGTCGATGCCGGCGCCGTTGCCGACCACGACGATTTTCGCGCCGGGATCGGCGGCCAGGTGGTTGCGCACGTTGGCCAGCGCGCGCGAGGCCTGGGCGTTGCCCTGGGTGATGTGATAGACGACGTGCACGGGGGCCTTGGGATCGGTTGCGGCACGGGCGGCGCCCGCCGTGGCCAGCGTGGCGGCTCCGGCGGCCGAGGCAAGCAGCACCTTGCGGCGCGGGGACATGGGATCGGGCATGGCGGTCTCCTGGACGCGGGTTTCGCGTTGCGCCGCGAGGGGGCGGCGGTAACCTGATGTTACGGCTTCAGGTAGTACCAGCCCTCGGATTGCAGGCGAATGATCTCGTACACCCCCGCAGGTACGGTCGTCGCTTCCAGTACCAGCTCGCTGTCGGGAATCTTCAGGAAACTCAGGGTGTTCTGGCAGGCCCGGAACTGCACCCCCTGGTTCGCCAGCGCGCCGATGATGCCCGAGAAGGCTGCCCCGGTGGGAGCCTTGGCCCCGTTGAGCAGGAAGCGGATGGCCTTGCCGTAGCCCACCACCACGAATTGCATTTTGGGGTCCAGTTCGAGCACGTTCTGGATGTTGATCAGGCCTTCATAGGCCTGCTCCAGGTCCACGCTGATCTGCATCACCACCTTCCAGGGCTGGCTGGAGATCGGTTTGGCAGCGACGGGGCCCTGTTCCTGGGCGCGTGCCAAAGGCACGGCGCCCAGGCCGGCAAGCCCCGCGCCCAGCAGGCGGATGCGGTCACGTGGGTGCATGGAGACGCAACTCCTCGACGGGCGGGCGCTAGTCCGCCGCAAGCGGATACAGGCTCAGGCGATGCAGGCCGAAGCGGCGCCGGCGCGCCAGCGCGCGGTAGGGCCAGTAGCCCACCAGCGTGGCGAACATCAGCGCCAGCGCATTGAACAGGACGCCGCTGAGCAGCACGCCCAGCGCCTGGCCCAGGCCCAGTTCGTGGCGGTACACGAACAGCGCGACCAGTCCGCTGATCACGCCCATGCCGCTGCCCAGCGCAGCGGCCAGGCGCAGCAGCGTGGGCAGGGTGAGGATGCCGGCGAGGTGGTCGGGGTGGCGCATGGCGTGTGCGGTCAGGGTAGGCGCAGGGGGGCAGGGGCGAGCGTGGGCACGGCTTCAGCCGCGCACCTGGCCGTCGCCCAGCACCATCCACTTCTGGCTGGTGAGGCCTTCCAGGCCCACCGGGCCGCGGGCGTGGAACTTGTCGGTGGAAATGCCGATCTCCGCACCCAGGCCGAACTCGAAGCCGTCGCTGAAGCGGGTGGAGGCGTTGACCATCACGGCCGCGGAGTCCACCTCGCGCAGGAAGCGCATCGCGTGTTGGTGCGAGCTGGTCAGGATCGTGTCGGTGTGCTGCGAGCCGTGGCGATTGATGTGCTCGATGGCTTCCTCGAGACCCTCCACGACCTTGATCGAGATGATCGGTGCCAGGTACTCGGTGCTCCAGTCGGCCTCGACGGCATCGCGCAGCAGTGCGGCCGCGCCAGGCACCGGCTCGAGCAGCGCGCGGCTGCGAGGGCAGCAGCGCATTTCCACGCCCTTGGCCGCGAACACGGCGCCGATGCGCGGCAGGAACGCCTCGGCGCTGGCGCGCGCCACCAGCAGGGACTCCGCCGCGTTGCAGGGGCTGTAGCGCTGGGTCTTGGCGTTGTCGGTGACCTTCAGCGCCATGTCCAGATCCACCGTGTCGTCCACGTAGACATGGCAGTTGCCGTCCAGGTGCTTGATCACGGGCACGCGGGCCTCGGCGCTGATGCGCTCGATCAGGCCCTTGCCGCCACGGGGAATGATCACGTCGACGTACTGGGGCATGGTGATGAGCTCGCCGACGGCGGCCCGGTCGGTCACCGGCACCAATTGCACCGCGTCAGGGGGAAGCCCCGCGCCTTGCAGCGCCTGGGCCACGCAGGCGGCGAGAGCGCGGTTGCTGTGGATGGCTTCCGAGCCGCCGCGCAGGATCACCGCGTTGCCCGATTTGATGGCCAGGCCGGCGGCCTCGATGGTCACGTTCGGCCGGCTCTCGAAGATCATGCCGAACACGCCCAGCGGAACGCGCATGCGTCCGACCGTGATGCCACTGGGGCGACGACGCAGCTCGCTCATCTCGCCGATGGGGTCGGGCAGGGCGGCCACCTGCTCGCAGGACTGCGCCATCTGCTCGAGCACCTTGTCGCTGAGTTGCAGGCGGTCGATGAAGGCGGCTTCCAGGCCGGCTTCGCGGGCGGCACGCAGGTCTTCCAGGTTCGCCTCGCGCAGCGCCGGGGCCTGCGCGCGCAGGATGCGCGCCAGATCCAGCAGGGCAAGGTTCTTCTCGGCCGTTCCGGCGCGCGCCATGGCCCTCGAGGCCGTGCGCGCGCGCACGCCCAGGTCGGTCATCAGGAGGTGGATGTTGCCCGCGGCGCTGTTCATGGAGGGATTCCTGCGTGAATGCGCATTGTCGCAAACTGCCGGACTCCGGGTGCGGCGCGTGTTGCGCCGCGTCAACGTGGCGCACGACGAGCCGCGCCAGCGGGGCGCACCCGCGCGGGCTACCAGCTGACTTCGCGTTCCGGCGTGGAGGTGATCTGGTGGATGGACAGGTCGGCGCCGTCGAACTCGGCTTCGGCGTCCAGGCGCAGCCCCATGGTGCGCTTGAGCAGCCCGTACACCACGAAGCCGCCTGCCAGCGCCCAGACCACGGCCGCCAGCGTGCCCACCAGCTGGGCGCCCAGGCTGACTCCGCCCAGTCCGCCCAGCGCGGTCTGCCCGAAGATGCCCGCCGCGATGCCCCCCCAGGTGCCGCACAATCCATGCAGGGGCCACACGCCCAGCACGTCATCGATGCGCAGGCGGTTCTGGGTCAGGGTGAACATGCGCACGAACAGCCAGCCGGCCACCGCGCCGGTGATCAACGCGCCCACCGGGTGCATGAGATCCGAGCCGGCGCACACGGCCACCAGGCCGGCCAGGGGGCCGTTGTAGACGAAGCCGGGGTCGTTGCGCCCGGCGATCAGTGCGGCCAGGGTGCCGCCGACCATGGCCATGAGCGAGTTCACCGCCACCAGACCGGAGATCCTGGTGACGCTTTGCGCGCTCATGACGTTGAAGCCGAACCAGCCCACGACCAGGATCCACGATCCCAGGGCGAGGAAGGGGATGCTGGAGGGCGGGTGGGGGTTCACGCGTCCGTCGCGGTAGCGTCCCCTGCGCGCGCCCAGCAGCAGGACCGCGGGCAGGGCCAGCCAGCCCCCCATCGCATGCACCACGATGGAGCCGGCGAAGTCATGGAACTGCGCTCCGAACACCGACTGGAACCAGGCCTGCACGCCAAAGCGCTGGCCCCACATGGCCCCCTCGAACACCGGGTAGACCAGGCCGACGATGACGGCGGTGGCCAGCAGTTGCGGGTAGAACTTGGCGCGCTCGGCGATGCCGCCGGAAATGATGGCGGGCACGGCTGCCGCGAAGGTCAGCAGGAAAAAGAAGCGGGTCAATGCCAGTCCGTCGTCCAGGTTGAGCGTGGGGGCGGGCGACAGGAAGCTGACACCGTAGGCGATGGCGTAGCCCACGAAGTAGTAGGCCAGTGTGGCCACCGAGAAGTCGGTGAGGATTTTCACCAGGGCATTGACCTGGTTCTTGCGGCGCACCGTTCCGAGTTCCAGGAAGGCGAATCCGGCGTGCATGAACAGCACCAGGATGGCGCCGAGAAGCAGGAACAGCACGTTGGCGCTGGTTTGCAGGGCTTGCATGGGAGGAAGGCTCCGGACGGGTGCGCTGCACCACGATGAGAAGGAAAGCCCCGGCTTGAAGCAAGAAGCGTTCCAAAAGTGTGCGCCATGCTCCGTTCGAGTGCGCCTCGGAAGAGAGGAGCACCGTCGGACGGCGGGAAGCACCAAATCGGGGAGATGCGAAGCCGGAGCGCACCTTGGTTGTACGTTACGCACCAGGATGGTGCGTCGAAGGCGCGGGGATCGGCCGCGGCCCGCGGCTTTCAGCCCGGATCACGCAGCAGGGTGGATCGTCCGAACAGGCTTTGCAGCAATTCCACCAAGGCCTCGGCGCTGCGGTTGCGCAGGTCCAGCGCCGGGTTGAGTTCGACCACGTCGATCGAGCCCACGCAGCCACGGTCGGACAGCATTTCCATGCACAACTGGGCCTCGCGCCAGGTCGGGCCACCGCGCACCGTGGTGCCGACTCCCGGCGCCGTGTCGGGGTCCAGGAAATCCACGTCCAGGCTCAGATGCACGTGGGTGCGTGCATCGATGCCCTCGAGCATGTCGCGCACCACGCTACGCATGCCTTGTTCATCGATGGCGCGCATGTCGTCCACGTGCACCTGGTGCTGACGCAGCAGGCGGCGCTCCATCTCGTCGACGCTGCGCACGCCCAGCAGGCGCAGCTGCCGGGTCTGCAGCACCGGTCGAGTCGCGCCCAGGGCCAGCAAGGGCTCGGGCCCCATGCCGCACAGGCAGGCCAGCGGCATGCCGTGCAGATTGCCGCTGGGCGTGGTTTCGGAGGTGTTGAAGTCTGCGTGGGCGTCCAGCCACAGCACACGCAGCTCGCGCTGCGTGGCCGCGCAATGCGCGGCCACGGCGGCGATGGAGCCGAAGGCCAGGCAATGGTCCCCGCCCAGCAGCATGGGCAGCTCGCCCGCGCGCAGGGCCGCGGCCACGGCATCGCGCACCGCGCGGTTCCATTGCACCACCTGCTCCAGGTGGCGCCAGCCGTCGCGCGCAGGCTCCCAGGGGTTGCCGGGGCCGGCCAGGTTGCCGGCATCGCGCACGCGCAGTCCCAGAGCCTGCAGTGCCGGTGCCAGGCCTGCCACGCGCAGCGCCTCGGGCCCCATGGAGGCGCCCCGTACGCCAGCACCGATGTCGGTGGGGGCACCGATCAGCCTGACGACACGCTGCGTGCTCATGGGCTGCGTCTCAGCCGGCGCGGTCCGCTCCGCCCAGCAGATGCTGCAGGTCCAGCGCGAAGCCTTCGAGCTGCGCATCCAGCGCGCGCGCACGCTTGCCCAGGGCGTTGTAGGCCAGCACGGCGGGGATGGCCACCGCCAGCCCCGCGGCGGTCATGACCAGGGTGTCGCCGACCGGCCCGGCGATCTTGTCCACCCCGACCTGCTGGAGTGCCGAAATCGTTCCCAGCGCGTGGTAGATGCCCCAGACCGTACCGAACAGGCCCACGAAGGGCGCCGTGCTGCCCACGCTGGCCAGCAGCACGTGGCCGGCGTGCAGGCGCCGGCTGGCCGTCTCCAGGGCGTCGCGCAATTCGCGGCGCACGCGGTCGGCCTGCGCCTGCCAGGCGTGCCCCTCGGACTGCTCCAGCTGTCGGCATCGAAGCGCCAGGGCGGCCGCGGGGCCGTCCGGATCCGCGGCCAGCGCTGCGGCAGCGGCCTGGGTGCGCGAGGGCGCCGCCCAGAACGCTGCGATGGCGCGCGGCACGCTGCGCGCGCTGCGCCATAGCAGGGAGCTCTTCCAGAAGATCACGAACCAGCTGGCCATCGACATGGCCAGCAGCACCGCCGCCACCGTCTGCATCAGCGCATCGCCCTGCAGTGCCGAGGTCGGGGCCATGGGCATGGGTGGCCGGGCTGCGGCGCGCTCAGGCCTTCAGCCCGAGCACGTCGTGCATGTCGTACAGGCCCGGCGAGCGCCCCGCCAGGAAGCGAACCGCGCGCAGGCTGCCTTCGGCGTAGGTGGCGCGGCTGCTGGATTTGTGGGTGATCTCGATGCGCTCGCCGGTGCCGGCGAACAGCACCGTGTGGTCCCCCACGATGTCGCCCCCGCGCACCACCGAGAAGCCGATCGAACCCGGCTCGCGCTCGCCGGTATGCCCATGGCGCGACCAGACCGCGTCGCGCGCCAGGTCGCGCCCGGCGGCGCGTGCCACGGCCTCGCCCATTTTCAGCGCGGTGCCCGAGGGCGCATCCACCTTGTGGCGATGGTGCGCCTCGATGACCTCGATGTCGAATCCGCTGGACAGTGCACGCCCGGCCTGTTCCAGCAGCTTGAGCACGACGTTCACGCCCACGCTCATGTTCGGCGACAGCACGATGGGGATGCGCGTGGCGGCCTGCTCGATGCGCCGCAGGCCTTCCGGCTCGAAACCGGTGGTGCCGATGACCATGGCCAGCCCCAGGCTCTCGCACACGCCCAGGTGCTCCAGCGTGGCCTGCGGGCGGGTGAAGTCGATCAGGCATTGCGTATTGCGCAGGCCCTGCCGCGGATCGGCCTGCACCTGCACTCCGGTGTGCAGGCCCAGCGCCGCGCCGGCGTCCTGCCCGAGCAGCGCCGAGCCGTCCCGGGCCAGCGCCGCGCTGAGCTCGCAATCGGGTGCCGCCGCGATGGCCTCGAGCAGTGCGCGACCCATGCGGCCGCCGCAGCCGGCGATGGCCACGCGATGCTTCGCCGCGTCTGCGCTCATGGCGTCTGCTGTCCGGAGGAGCCTGGCAGCACGCCCTGGTCGGCCTGCTGCGCCAGGCCCTGCAGCTTGTCGATCTCCGACTGTGGCGCCACGACGCTCAGCGGGCCGGCCTCGGAGGCGGCCTTGGCCGGCGGCTGCTCGGCAAGCTTCTTTTTCGCCGCAGCGACCTCGGCCTGCAACTGTTCGCGGCTCAGCGAGCGCGCCTTGCCGCCGTTGTGCAGGGTATTGATCTGCGCGACGAACTGGTCTTCCGAAGGCAGCGGGTCGCCCTGCGTGCGCAGCAGGCGGCCGTCCTTGTCGAAAAAGACCGTGAAGCGCCGCACGATTGGTGCGTGGTAGCCCTGGCGCAGGCTGAACACGTATTCCCAGCGGTCCGCGTGGAACAGGTCCTGCAGCAACGGGGTGCCCAGGATCTCGCGCACCTGGGCCTTGGTCATGCCGGGCCTGAGCTCCGCGGCCATCTCGCGGGACACGAAGTTGCCCTGGATCACGTCGAATCGATAGGGCTTGAACAGGGTGGTGAGGTCGCGCTGCTGGGTCTGCGTGCTGCAGGCGCCCAGACCCAGCGCGACCAGCAACCCCAGCGCACTGCCCAGCGCGCTGCGCGCTGGACGTTTTTCCATCAGGAACGACAGGAGCATCGGAGAACGGTCGAGGACGCGCGCGCGAGCACGCGGATTCGGCGCAGGACCCCGCGGGGTCTTGGCTTGGGCGCCGGGATGGGCTGAACTATCATGCTGATTCTAAACATCCCCCACTTCCATGACGGTCTCGAACGCCCAAGGCCTGCGCAGCACGGGGTTGAAGGTCACCCAGCCGCGCCTGAAGATCCTGGAAATCTTCCAGAAGGGCGCGATGCGCCACATGACGGCCGAGGACGTGTATCGCGAGCTGCTCAACGACCAGACCCGCGACATCGGCCTGGCCACGGTCTACCGCGTGCTCACCCAGTTCGAGCAGGCGGGCATCCTGTCGCGCACCCACTTCGAGTCGGGCAAGGCGATGTTCGAGATCAACGAGGGCAAGCACCACGACCACCTCCTGTGCCTGGACTGCGGCAGGGTCGAGGAGTTCGTGGACGCGGAAATCGAGCGCCGCCAGCACAATATCGCCGCCGAGCGCGGCTTCGAGCTGCAGGAGCACTCGCTGGCGCTCTATGCCAGCTGCAAGCGCCAGGCCTGCCCCCATCGTCCGGCGGGGGGAGCTCCCGAGGTCCCGCCCGAGCGCTGAAACGGCGGGCATCGGGGTCCGGCTGCTCAGTCGTCCCCGCCTTCGAGCATGGCCAGGCGCTGGCGGTCCTGGAATTCCTTGAAGGTGTCGATGCCCCGCAGTTGCAGGATGGTGTTGCGCACCGCCGCCTCCACCAGCACGGCGAGGTTGCGTCCAGCCTCCACGGGGATCAGCACCTTGCGGATGGCCACGCCCAGCACGTCCTGGCGCACGTTGCCGGTGGGAAGGCGCTCGAAATCCTGGTCCTGCGTGTCGCGGCGCACCAGATGCACGATCAGGCGCAGGCGCATCTTGCGGCGCACCGCCGTCTCCCCGAAGATGGTGCGGATGTCCAGGATTCCGATTCCCCGTACTTCCAGCAGGTTCTGAAGCAGCGGCGGGCAATGTCCCTCGATGGTGCTCTGGGTCACACGCGAGAGCTCCACGCAATCGTCGGCGACGAGGCCATGGCCGCGGGAAATGAGCTCCAGACCGAGCTCGCTCTTGCCCAGGCCGGACTCCCCGGTGATCAGCACGCCCAGGCCGAGGATGTCCATGAACACCCCGTGCAGGGTCGTGCGATTGGCGAACAGCTTGGACAGATACGCCCGCAGCACGTCGATGACGAAGGCCGCCGGCTCGTCGGTGACGAACACCGGGATGCCTGCATCCTCGCAGGTCTTGAGCAGCGCGGGAGGCGCCTCCTGGCCGTCGGCGATCACCAGGGCAGGCGGGCCCAGGCCGACCACGCGGCGCACCCGCCTGCCGCTGTCGGTCTCGTCCGCGTGCATCAGGTAATGCACCTCGCGCCAGCCGAGGATCTGGACCCGGTAGGGGTGGATGTAGTTGAGATAGCCCACCAGGTCGGCGCCGGAGGTGGCGCCTTGCACGGCGGCGTCGTCGAAGCGCCGCTCGGGATGACGCTGCCCCGCCACCCAGCGCCATTTGAGCAGCGGAGTGTTGGCTTCGAACAGGCGGTCGGCGGATAGGGTCGCGGCTTTCAAGGCAACTCGCGCGCTGCGGCTCAGGCGGCGTTCTGCAGGGTCGCCCAGTCGTGCACCAGGCGGTGCAGCGCGCCGGCGTCCGTCGCGTCGAGCATGCGCTGGCGGAAGCCGTCGTCGGACAGCATCTCGGCGATCACCGAAAGCAGCTCGAGGTGCTTGCCGGAAGCCGCTTCGGGAACCAGCAGGAAGACCAGCAGTTGCACCGGCAGGTTGTCCGGCGCCTCGAAGGGAACCGGGGCGGCCAGGCGGACCAGCGCGGCGCTGGGCTGCTTGAGCCCCTTGATGCGCCCATGGGGTATGGCCACTCCCTGCCCCAGGCCGGTGGAACCCAGGCGCTCGCGCGCGAACAGATTGTCGGTGACGACCGAGCGGGCCAGGCCGAGATGGTTCTCGAACAGCAGGCCTGCGAACTCGAAGGCGCGCTTCTTGCTGCTGGCTTCGACGTTCACCTGAACATGGGCCAGCGGCAGGATCTGGGCCAGGGGATTCATGGCATGTGAACCGGTGCGGATGTGGTTGGGAGCCCCGGGGTCCGGGCGCGCCTGCGTCGAGTCGATCGATCGTCGGCAGCTTGTCCAGGGGACACGGCGGCCCCGCGAATACGCGAAAGCCGCAGTGTATCGGCTGTGTGACTGACTTGGGAAAACCCGATGAGCCGGGTGTGTGTCATGGGAGACGGGGTGCGACCCGCGGCGCCAGCCGCGGGCCGGGACTGGCTCAGGAGGTGGCCAGGTACTTGCCCGGCACGGCCTGGTGGGCCTGGGTGCGGTTCTTGTGTTCGACCACCTGCCGGTCGATCTTGTCGACCAGTTCGTCGATGGCGGCGTACAGGTCCTGGTCCTGGCTTTCGGCGAAGATGTTGCGTCCCTTGAGTTGAAGATTGCACTCGGCCTTCTGGCGGCGCTCCTTTTCCTTCTGCTTCTCCACCGACAACAGTACGTTGACGCTGATGAGCTGGTCCGAGTGCCGCGTGATGCGGTGCAACTTGGACTCCACGTAGCTGCGAAGGGCCGGCGTGACTTCCATGTGATGGCCGCTGATGGTCAGGTTCATGAATCCCTCCTGATTCGAAGAAACCGTGATTGCTTGCAGGTTTTACCGGGGTACGCCGGAAGCGGCATACCCGGCGATGTCAGTGTGCGCCGCTCGCAAACCAAAAGCAAGCCGGCTCCGCAAGTCCTGTCCAAGCCCCCGGACCCACGTACGCGCAGGCCCTGACGACGACGCTATCTTGCATGCAACAAGCCGGAAATTTTGATAAAAATCAGAGAAAAATCCAATAAACCCCCGGGTGGTCCCAGGGCCGGGCAGGCGCGCTCAGGGTCGTGGGGCAGCCGGGATCTCGGCCTCGTCGGTCGTCGGCGCCGAGCCTAGCGCCTCCACCTGTTCGCGCAGGCCCAGCGCTTCCGCGTACACGGAACGATGGCGCAGCAGACTGCCCACCACCGAGGCGATCACGCAGGCCGGCATGGCCGCCATCACCACGTTGTAGTTGCGAGTGACCTCGAAGACCATGATCGCCGACATGGCCGGCGCATGGGTGGTCGCGGCCAGCAGGCTGCCCATGCCCACGAGGGTCCACAAGGCTTGCGAATGGCTGGCCTCGGGCACCAGCAGCAGGTGCGAGACCATCAGGCCCATCGCCCCGCCCAGTGCCAGCGTCGGGGTGAGAACGCCGCCCGGAATGCCTGCGGCGCTGGCCGCGGTGACCGCGATGAGCCGCAGGACGAACACCAGGGCGAGGGTGCTCAGCGCCCAGTGATCCACCAGCATGGACTGCACCATGCTGTAGCCGTTGCCCCAGACCTCCGGTCGGACGAGGGACAGCGCGCCGATCAGGGCTCCGGCCAGGCCCATGCGCAGCGGAAGCCAGTTCACCCGCGCCTGCCAGGCACGCCGCGAACTGTCGAGCAGCCACAGGAACAGCGGGCCGAGCAGGCCGGCCATGACCCCCAGCAGGGAGGCGTCGAGCAGATCGATGAAGTTCACCGGGGGCACCGCGTGCGCCAGGTACAGCGGGCCGGTGGCGAACAGGCTCTGGGTGGTGAGCTCTCCGATCACCGCGGCCACCAGCACCGCGGCAATCTCGCGCAACTGCAGGCCGCCCAGGATGATTTCCGCCACGAACAGCGTGCCCGCGATCGGCGCGTGGTAGGCGGCGGCGAAGCCGGCCGCCGCGCCGCAGGCCACCACCAGGCGCTGGTGCGCGGTGTCGGCCCTGCCGATGCGCCCGATGATCGAGGAGATCAACGCGGCGAACTGGATCATGGTGCCTTCGCGCCCGATGGTGATGCCGCCGCTGACCGCCACCAGCGAACTGGTGGTGCGCACCAGGTTGGGCGCCAGCGGCAGCTGGCCATTGCCCACGCGCACCGCCTCCATGTATTCCGGCCCGCGCGGGCGCTTGATCCAGCGCTGACCGGCCCACATCATCAGGCCGCCCAGGACCGCCGCCACCGGGGGAATCAGACCGCGCTCCCACACCGGCAGCGAACGTGCGGCCACGACCAGGTGTTCCGCGTGGTCGCTGTACAGGTTCATGATCAGGTACATGCACTGGCGGAAGCCCTCGACCGCCACCGAGCTGACGGCGCCGACGACGGCGGCGATGAGCAGCATCGGAACCATCGGGTCCAGGCCGTTGCGCAGGCGCTCGACGAGCCCGTGGGCGTGTGCCCGACGGCGCGGGCTCTGGGAGGGGTCGATCATGGTTTCGGGAAGGCGTGCGGGAGTTGCGTCGCGTAAAACTTGTTATATGGTACCTTTTGTTCCATTAGCGACGATTCTTGCTCCGCGGGTGGGCACCGGCAGCCTGTCAGTTTACGAGTCTGCGACAATGCGCCCGATGCTCCAGAGCCCCCCCATGGTTCCGACAGACCTGCCTTCCGCGCTGCAGGCGAAGATCTGCCCGCGCAGCCAGGCGGGCGCGGCCGTCGCGCGCCTGCCGCGGCCCGTGGTGTTCACCAACGGAGTCTTCGACATCCTGCATCGCGGCCACGTGAGCTACCTGGCCAGCGCGCGCGCCCTGGGTGCCAGCCTGGTGGTGGGCTTGAACTCCGATGCGTCGGCCCGCTCGCTGGGCAAGGGGCCCGAGCGCCCGCTCAACCCGCAGGAAGACCGCGCGGCCGTGCTGGCCGCGCTGCAAAGCGTGGACCTGGTCGTGCTGTTCGAGGAAAGCACGCCGCTGGCGCTGCTCGAGGAGCTGCGTCCCGACGTGTATGTCAAGGGAGGCGACTACGACATCGAGGGCCTGGCCGAAACCGCGCTGGTGCGATCCTGGGGCGGGCGCTCCCAGGCGCTGCCCTTCGTGCAGGGACGCTCGACCACCTCGCTGGTGCAGCGCATCCGCGGCACGGCCTGAGGCCGCCCGGCCGGGGCGAAAACCCCGTCAAACCGCCTTGCGTTGCGTGGCCGGTGCGATGCGCAGGGCCTCGCGGTATTTGGCCACGGTGCGTCGCGCCACGGTGATGCCCTGCGAGGCCAGGCGTTCCGCGATCTCACCGTCCGACAGCGGGCTCGCAGGATTCTCCTGCTGCACCATGCCGCGGATGAGCGCGCGCACCGCGGTGCTCGAAGCGCTCGCGCCGCTGTCGGTGGCCAGCCCCGAGCCGAAGAAATACTTGAGCTCGAAGGTGCCATGCGGAGTGAGCAGATACTTCTGCGTGGTCACCCGCGAAATGGTCGATTCGTGCAAGCCAAGTTCGTCCGCGATCTCGCGCAGCACCAGCGGCCGCATGCCGAGTTCGCCGTCGGTGAAAAAGGCCTGCTGGCGCTCCACCACCGCCTGCGCGACGCGCTCGATGGTCTCGAAGCGCTGCTGCACGTTGCGCACGAACCATCGCGCCTCCTGCAACTGGCCCGACAGTCCATGGCCGTCGCGCGAGCGCCGCAGCAGTTCGGCGTACAGCGAATGGATGCGCAGCTTGGGCAGGACCTCCGGGTTCAGCACCGCGCGCCAGCGATGCCCCGAGCGCTGCGCGATGACGTCGGGCACCACGCTTTGCGCGGCCTGGGCCGCGAAGCGTGCCCCCGGCCTGGGGTCGAGCCTGGCGATCAGCTGCTGCGCGGCGCGCAGCGCCGGCTCCTCGGCCTGCAGGGCCCGTCCCAGGCGCTTCCAGTCCCGCTTGGACAGCCACTCCAGGTGAGGTGGCGTGCACATTGCCAGGGCCAGCTCGCGCGTGTCGTCGGCCGCCAGACGCAGCAGCTGCAGGCGCATGCACTCGGCCAGGCAGGAGGCACCGATCCCGGCGGGATCGAAGCTCTGCACCAGGCGCAGGCCCACCCGGAGCGCCTCGCCCAGGGCCTCCAGCTCTTCGGCGTTGCTGTTCGGGGAGAGTTCCGCGGCCAGCTGCTCGGGGGTCTCGGGAAGATAGCCGTCGTCGTCCAGGGAATCGATGATCGCCTCGGCCGCGGCCCGATCCTGCGCTGACAGCGCGCGGCCGGCGAGTTGCGCACGCAGGTGGGCACGCAGGTCCTGCGCGGCGTGGGCCAGGCTCAGCGGGTCGAAGTCCTCGTCGCTGTCGCCGCCCGTCTGGCGCTGGGTGGCGCCAGCCTCGTCCCAATCGCCGCCCTCGCCAGGCTCCGGGGCCTCGGGGTTTTCGGCGGCATCGGCGCTTTGCGCGCCGTCGCGCCAATCCTCGGCGTCCAGGCGCAATTCGGCGGCTTCCGGCGCGTTGTCCGTCGAAGCGGACGTGGAGTCGGCGCGTTCGGTGCTGCGATCCCCCGCGCCGGGCGCATCGGCCTCTTGCGCGCCCGCAGCGGCTTCACCGGGCTGCCCCGACTCGGCCTGCGCCTGCGACGGCTCACCCCGGGCCGCATCGTCCAGCGCCGGCGTGGAATCCGGGGCTTCCTCGTCGGGCTCGAGGAAGGGGTTGAGCTCGAGCATCTGCTCGACTTCCTGCTGCAGCTCCAGCGTGGAAAGCTGCAGCAGGCGAATGGATTGCTGCAGCTGCGGGGTAAGCGCCAGATGCTGCGACAGCCTGAGATTCAGCGACTGCTTCATGGCTGGGTTCTCAGAGCCGGAAACTCTCGCCCAGGTACACCTTGCGCACCGCGGGGTTCTCGACGATTTCCTGGGGCTGACCGACGGCCAGCACGCTACCTTCGCTGATGATGCAGGCGTGGTCGCAGATGCCCAGGGTCTCGCGCACGTTGTGGTCGGTGATCAGCACGCCGATTCCACGCGACTTGAGGAACTGCACGATGCGCTGGATCTCGATCACGGCGATGGGATCCACACCGGCGAAGGGTTCGTCGAGCAGGATGAACTGGGGGTCGGTGGCGAGTGCGCGCGCGATTTCCACGCGTCGACGTTCACCGCCCGACAGCGCGGGCGCCGGCGTGTCCGCCAGATGCTCGACGTGCAACTCGCGCAGCAGCTGTCCCAGGCGCTGCTCGATGGTCTCGCGGCTCGGGGGATGGCCCTTGGCGTCGCGTTGCAGTTCCAGCACGGCGCGCACGTTCTCGGCCACCGTCAGCCCCCGGAAAATCGAGGCTTCCTGCGGCAGGTAGGACAGTCCCAGGCGCGCCCGACGGTACATGGGCATTTGCGAGATGTCACGCCCGTCCAGGTGGATCTCGCCCGCGTCGGCGCGCACGAGGCCGACGATCATGTAGAAGGAGGTCGTCTTGCCCGCGCCGTTGGGGCCCAGCAGGCCCACGACCTGGCCGCTGCGCACCTCGAAACTCACATCGCGCACCACGGTGCGGCCGCCATAGCGCTTTTGCAGCTGGCGCACACTGAGCAGCCCAGCGCGCGCGGGGGCCGGCGGCGCCGCGGGGCGCTGGTCGGGCACGGCAGCCATCAGTGGCTCTCCAGCGCGGGCGAGGGGCGCAGCGCGGGGCCGCTGGCCGCCTGCGGCGCGGAGGCCGGGGTGCGTGGCGACAACATCACCCGCACGCGCCCATGGGGGTTGGAAGCATCCACGCCAGCGGGGCCGGAGTGCACCGTGAACACATCGGTGAGGTCGTTGTAGATGATGACGGCGCCTTGCGCTCGATCGCTCAGATGTCCGTCCAGCGAGCGTTCGAGCACGGCTCGGCCGGTCAGGGTGATCACGTCGCTGCGCCCGTCATAGTGGAGTTCCAGAGCACGCCCATGGACCATGGGCCGGGGCTGTCCGGGCGCGGCATCCAGGGTCTGTTCGAAGGTCGCGGGCTGGCTGGCGCTGCCGTAGGCGGTGGCGTCGTCGTAGCCATCGGCGCGCTGGTGGACCTGCACGCGCGAGGCGTGCAGCACCAAGGTGCCCTTGGTGACCACCACGTCGCCGGTGAAGACGGTGGCCTGCGCCGCATTGTCATAGTGCATCGAGCCGGCGTTGACCAGCAGCGCCTGCGCGGCATCCGAGCGCAGCGCCCACGCACTGGGCAGGCCGGTGCACAGCAGCAGGAGCGCGGCCATGGCGGCCCCGCGCAGCACCGACTCGGCTCGCAGCATCGGCACGAAGTTTGCTTTCATGGTGCGCATTGTAGGCATGCCGGCCTGCCCGGGCAGCAGCGCATCCCGACGCGGTGTTCCGCGTCGCCAAGCGCCGCCTGCTCAGTGCTTCATGCTGGAGCGGACCCTGGCGATCATCTGGTCCACGCCTTGCAGCACCTGCGGGTTGTCGGGTGTCTGCGGCATCGAGGCCGACAGGGCGTAGGTTCCCTGCACGACCAGCGTGGGCACCCCCGTGATCTGGTAGTCGGTGACCATCTGCGTCGCCCGCTTGGCGTCCATCTGCACGCCGAAGGAGTTGAAGGCGTTCAGGAAGCTCTGCCTGGGCACGCCGTGGGCAGCCAGCCAGTCGGCCATGGCCTGGGGCTTCATCAGCACGACGTGCTGTTGATGAATCGCGGTGAAGATGGCCCCTTGCAGCGCATCCACCTTGCCCAGCGCCTTGAGCGCGTAGTAAAGCCTTTGCTGGCTCTCGAACTGCGGCGCGAACGCCACCGGCACGCGCTCGAGCACGACGTCGGACGGAAGCTTCTTCGCCCAGGCGTCCAGCAGCGGTTCCATCGCCGCGCAGTGCGGACAGTTGTACCAGAAGAACTCGGTCACGACGATCTTGCCACGCGGGCTCACCGGCTGCGGCGTGGCCAGGCGCTCGTAGCCTTGGCCCTGCACCAGTTGAGGGGGCGCCGCCTGCGCGCCCGCCGAGCCAGCCAGCAGCAACGCAGCCGCGAGACGTATCCACCAGCGCATCATCTTGCTTCCTTTCGATTCAGGGTCCCACGCGCACGACCGCGGATCCGATCCCGCTGTCGTTCAGGGTCTTTTGCGCCGCGTCCGCCTGCTGGGCGGTAGGGTAGGGGCCCACGCGCACGCGCCACAAGGTGCGCCCGCCCACCGAGCGCTCGTCGAGGTGGGCTTCCAGCCCCGTCAGCGCGACCTTGGCGCGCTGCGCATCGGCATCGCCACGGTGACTGTAGGCGCCGATCTGCACGATGTACTGCACGCCCGGCGTGGCCGCCGCGCTGGCGACAGGCGCCGCAGCGGGCGCCGCCTGGGGCGCCGTGCGTCCGGAAGTGGAGCCCTGGGCGCCCAGCACGCCGCTGGCCGGCGCAGCCAGCGACTCGATGGCGTGGGCCGACAGCGGCGCGCTGGCCACCTTGCCGGCCTGGCCGGCGCCGGCCACCGCCGCGGGAGGCGCCGTCGTGCCGCTCAGGCCGGCGTTGGGCTTCCAGTTCGCGGCCGCCGACGCGGCGCTGGTGGGACGCTGCTGGTAACGATTCATGAAGGGCAGCGAGGCCCGGTTCATGTAGACGGCCGAGGCCAGCGCGATGGCCAGGCCCAGCACCAGGCCGATGATCAAGCCGAGCAGGGTGCCGCCGCGCTGTTGCGCGTGCTGGCTGCGGAAGGTGCGGGAGGAACGGGGCATGGTGGGTCGTGTAGGGCTCGGGGACTCGCGCCGGCAGGCGCTGGGCGCTTTCACATGCGCTGCGGGCTGCTCACCCCCAGCACGCTCAGGGCATTGTGCAACACCTGGCGCACGGCCATCAGGAGTGCGAGACGGGCGTGCTTGAGGGCCGGCTCGTCGACCAGCACGCGTTCGGCGTTGTAGTAACTGTGCACGCTGCCGGCGAGCTGGCGCAGGTAGAAGGCGACATCGTGCGGGCTGAGGTCGGCGGCGGCCTGGCGCAGCATATCCGGGTACTGTGCGAGCAGCATCAGCAGCTCCATTTCCCGCGGGCCGTTCAGCGGGCCCAGGTCGCAGCCCCGCAGCTGTTCCTCGCGGCCGCCGTCGCGCTCGGCCCATTGGGCCAGCACGGAGCAGATACGTGCATGCGCGTACTGCACGTAATACACGGGGTTGTCGTCGCTTTGCGCCAGCGCGAGATCGACGTCGAACACGAACTCGGTGTCGGCCTTGCGCGAGACCAGGAAAAACCGCACGGCGTCGCGTCCGCGGCGAATGGCCGCCTCGCGCTCCTCGGGCGAAAGGCCGTCGCGCACACCGCCCGACCACTCGATGAGATCACGCAGGGTCACGTAGCTGCCCGCACGCTTGGAGATCTTCACCTCCTCGCCGCCGCGCATCACCGTGACCATCTTGTGCAGCAGGTACTGGGGATAGGCCTCGGGGATCTGCGGGTCGGCGCCCCGCAACCCGGCGCGCACGCGGGCGATGGTGCCATGGTGGTCCGAGCCCTGGATATTGATGGCGTGGTGGAAGCCGCGCTCCCATTTGGCCAGGTGGTACGCGACGTCGGGCACGAAATAGGTGTAGCTGCCGTCGGACTTGCGCATCACGCGGTCCTTGTCGTCCCCGAAGTCCGTGCTGCGCAGCCACAGCGCGCCGTCGGACTCGTAGGTATGGCCGCCGGTCACCAGGGCGTGCACGGCCTCCTGCACCCGGCCGTCGGAGTACAGGCTCGACTCCAGGTAGTAGTTGTCGAAGGCGATGCCGAAGGCCTTCAGGTCGAGGTCCTGCTCGCGCCGAAGGTAGGCCACGGCGAAGGAGCGGATGGCCTCCAGATCCTCCGCGTCTCCGGCGCCGCGCACGGCCTGACCGTCGGCCGCCTGCACGGTCACGCAGGCCAGGTAGTCGCGCGCGATGTCGGCGATGTATTCGCCGTTGTAGGCAGCCTCGGGCCACCCGGGCTGGCCCGGGGCCAGCCCGCGCGCGCGCGCCTGCACCGAAAGCGCCAGGTTGCCGATCTGCACCCCGGCGTCGTTGTAGTAGAACTCGCGGCTGACCGCCCAGCCCTGCGTGGCCATCAGTTCGGCCAGCGTGTCCCCCAGGGCGCCCTGGCGCCCGTGTCCCACGTGCAGAGGGCCGGTCGGGTTGGCCGACACGAATTCCACCAGCACCCGCCGTGCGGGATCCGTGGCGGCGCGGCCGTAGGCTTCGCCCTCGGCCAGCACCTGGCGCAGCACCTGGTGCTTGAGTTCCGGAGCGAGGGTGAAGTTGACGAATCCCGGGCCGGCGAGGGATGCGGACTGCAGCCCGGCGGCCAGGGCGGGGTCGGCCTGCACCGCGTCCAGCAGCCACTGGCCGATTTCGCGCGGGCTGCGCCCGACCCGCCGCGCCAGCTGCAGCGCCAGGGTGCAGGAAAAGTCGCCGTGGCCGGCGGCCTTGGGGCGCTCGAGCAACGCGGCCGCGCCCAGGCTCTCGCCAGGCGCGAGCAGCCTGGTGGCGGCGGCGGCCAGGGTCTCGTGGAGCCGGTGGAGGTAGTCGCGCATGATGGGCTGGTGTTCAGGGGGAATGCCCTGCGCGGCGGCGCGCGCTCGCGATCACCGCGGCTGGCAGGGGAAAAACCCGTCATTCTAAAGTGCGCCCCCTGTGCGCGCGGCGCACACCCACCTCGCGCAAGGAGCGACAACATCGTGAGTCTAAGGGGGCGCAGGCCCGATTCCCGTTTCCTGAGCCTGGTGGCGGCCCTGGTGGGGGCCCTGGTGGGGGCCCTGGTGGCGGCAGCGGCCGCCGGGCTGCTCCTGCAACCTGCCCGGGCCGCCGTGCACCCGGTGACGCCGCGACCCGGCTGCGAGCAGGCTCCGCCGCGAAGCCTCGCGCAGGCGCAGCGCCTGCCGCCGGATTGCCGGGGGCCGCTGGCCGGCGCGCGTGGCGCACCGCGGCGCCTGCCCGGACGGCAGCAGCAGCGCATGCGCCGCTGCAACGCCGAGGCGCGCCTGCACTCGTTGCGCGGCGAGGCGCGCCAGGAGTTCATGCGCCACTGCCTGCACCGGGGCGGCTGAAGGGAGGCCACGGTCGACGGGCGGCTTCCCCGGGAGGCGCCGCGCTGCGCTATTGCTGCACGAAGGTGTAGTTGCGCAGGCCCAGGCGGGCGAGGTGGTCTCGCAGTGCGCGATCGGGTGCGTTGGGGGGCAGCGGCCCGATCTGCACCTTGTACCAGGTGCGTCCATGGACGTAGCCCGGCACCACCTCCACGGGCCCCAGGCCGGCGCGCTCCAGGCGCCGCGCCTCCTGGCGCGCGTTGTACTCGATGGTGAAGGCGCCTGTCTGCACGTAGGGCTGCGGCGCGCCCGAAGGCATCGGCGCCTGCGCCTGTTCGGTGGCCGGCAGGGCCTCTCCTGGAGCCGAAGACGCCGCAGCCGTTCGCGGCGTCGCGGCGGCGGCCGCCCTGAACGTTCCCGGCGCGGAGGCGGCGGCCTGCGCGGCCGGGGGCATCGGCGGGGACGCCGAGGGCTGCGAGGCGGTGGGTGCCGCGGGGGGGGCCGAGGGTGTCGAGCCTGCCGTGCTGGAGGCGATCAGCGCCGCAAGTGCATCGCTGGCGGTCGGGGGAGGCGATGCGGGAAGGCCCGACCTGGCCCCGGGGGCGGGCGAAGCCTGGGGGCTCTGCGCCTGCAGGGGCGCGAGCTTGGTGATCTGCAGGGACTGGCCGCTGGCCGCCTGGGTGCCTGCCCCCGCGAGCTCGACCGCTTGCGCCGGCGGCGTCAGGCGCATGGGAGCAAAGGTTTCGGCGGCACCCTGTGGGCCGGCCTGGGCGCTGGCCGGAGGGGGCGGAGCGCCGTTGTCCTGCGGGTTCGATTGCAGGACTCCTGGCGCCAGGGCGACGATGCGTACCGGCGCGGTTCCCGTGGCCGTCATTCCGAGGGCCCTGGCCGCGCCATAGGACAGGTCCATGACCCGGCTGTCGACAAAGGGGCCGCGGTCATCGACCAGCACCAGCACGCTGCGGCCGTTGCGCAGGTTGGTCACTTCCACGCAGGTGGGAAGGGGCAGCACGCGACTCGCCGCCGTGAACGCGCGAGGGTTGAAGTACGTGCCCATGGCCGTGGTCCTGCCCGATTCCCAGCCGTACCAGGAGGCCGTGCCTTCGACCTCGTAGCCGGAGGCGCTGCGCAGGGGCGCATAGTCGTGCCCGAGCACCCTGTAGTCGCGGTTGTAGCCCGCGTTGGGGTTGGGCGCCGGCGCGTAGCAGCTGCTGGAGATGTTCACGGGTACCTGCATGCCGGTGCCCGGGCGCCGCGCAGGGCCGCTTGCGCAACCCGCCAGGGCCAGCGCGGCAGCCAGCGGCGTCAGGCAGGCGCGCAGGCTGCCGCGGAGCTTGCGGGGCGGGCGGGCGAGGCGGGCGGGCTTGGGCGTGGACATCGGCGAAGCGGGGCGGACGAAGCGGGGCAGACGAAGCGGGGCAGACGAAGCGGTGCAGACGAAGCGGGACTGGGGCTCGGCCATGATGCTACACAGGCCGCGCAGCAGTGCCCAGGCTGTCGACGGGGCGTGCAGCAGCGCCGCGCGAGCCGGGTTCCCGGCCGCCAAGCGGCCGAATCCGGGCCTCGCGCGGCGGTGCCCGGCCCGGCGCAAGGCGGCCTTGACGCCCGGAAAATGCCCGCGCATCCGCCTTGCAACCCCCGCGCAAGCCCGCGCAATCGCGCAGGAAACGCCGGCGCCACGGAGCTCCGGGCGCTGCGCGCGGGCGCCCACGAAAAAAAAAGCCACACCGCATGGTGTGGCTTCTTGGCCGGGGCGCCGCGCCAGCGCGACGCCCTCGCCCGGGGGTGTCAGTGCACGCGTCCGCGCAAGCGGCGGATCGCCGCCAGCTGGGCTGCCAGCATCGCCAGTTCGCCCTCGACCACCGCGATGTCCTGCGTGTCCTTGGCGTGGGCGCGGTTCTCCTCGGCCTGCTTCAGGGCCTCCTGGGCTTTCGCCTCGTCGAGATCCTTGCCGCGGATGGCCGTGTCGGCCAGCACGGTCACGTGCCCCGGCTGCACCTCGAGCACACCGCCGGCCACGAACACGAAGTCTTCCTCGTTGCTCGCGCCGTCAGGGCGCTCGATGCGCACCGCGCCGGGCTTGATGCGGGTGATCAGCGGCGTATGCCCTGCGAGGATGCCGAGTTCGCCGGCCTCGCCTGGAAGCGCGACGAACCGAGCTTCGCCGGAATAGATCAGCTCTTCGGCACTGACCACATCGATATGAAAGGTTTTCATGACCACTCCGAAAGGCCGGAAACGGGCCGCGCGCACCTGGCCGCGGCCCCACGAACCTTGCTCAGTTCAGCTTCTTCGCCTTTTCGAAGGCCTCGTCGATGGTGCCGACCATGTAGAAGGCCTGCTCGGGCAGCGCGTCGCAATCGCCGTTGACGATCATCTTGAAGCCGCGGATGGTTTCCTTCAGGGGCACGTACTTGCCGGGCGAGCCGGTGAACACTTCGGCCACGTGGAAGGGCTGCGACAGGAAGCGCTGGATCTTGCGAGCGCGCGCCACGGTCTGCTTGTCCTCGGGGGAGAGTTCGTCCATGCCCAGGATGGCGATGATGTCGCGCAGTTCCTTGTAGCGTTGCAGGATGCCCTGCACCGCGCGCGTGGTGTTGTAATGTTCCTCGCCGATCACGTTGGGGTCGATCTGGCGGCTGGTCGAGTCCAGCGGGTCCACCGCGGGGTAGATGCCCAGCGAGGCGATGTCGCGCGACAGCACCACGGTGGCGTCCAGGTGGTTGAAGGTGGTCGCGGGCGAGGGGTCGGTCAGGTCGTCCGCGGGCACGTACACGGCCTGGATCGAGGTGATCGAGCCGTTCTTCGTGGAGGTGATGCGCTCTTGCAGCACGCCCATTTCCTCCGCCAGGGTCGGCTGGTAACCCACCGCCGACGGCATGCGGCCCAGCAGCGCCGACACTTCCACGCCAGCCAGCGTGTAACGGTAGATGTTGTCGACGAAGAACAGGATGTCGCGCCCTTCGTCGCGGAACTTCTCGGCCATGGTCAGGCCGGTCAGCGCCACGCGCAGGCGGTTGCCCGGGGGCTCGTTCATCTGGCCGAACACCATGGCCACCTTGTCCAGCACCTTCGACTCTTCCATTTCATGGTAGAAGTCGTTGCCCTCGCGGGTGCGCTCGCCCACGCCGGCGAACACCGACAGGCCGCTGTGCTGCTTGGCGATGTTGTTGATCAGCTCCATCATGTTGACGGTCTTGCCGACGCCGGCGCCGCCGAACAGGCCCACCTTGCCGCCCTTGGCGAAAGGGCACACCAGGTCGATCACCTTGATGCCGGTTTCCAGCAGATCCACCGACGGGGACAGCTCGTCGAAGGCCGGGGCCTTGGCGTGGATGGAGCGCAGTTCGTCGGACTGGATCGGGCCGGCCTCGTCGATCGGGCGCCCCAGCACGTCCATGATGCGGCCCAGCGTCCCCTGGCCCACCGGCACCGAGATCGGCGCGCCGGTGGCGTTGACGGCCATGCCGCGGCGAAGGCCGTCGGTGGAACCCAGCGCGATGGTGCGCACCACGCCGTCGCCGATCTGCTGCTGCACTTCGAAGGTCACGCCGCGCTCGGCCAGGCCCAGGTCCTGGTCGTCCGACAGGCGCAGCGCTTCATAGACCGCGGGCATGTGCTCGCGGGGGAATTCGATGTCGATCACAGCGCCGATGCACTGGACGATCCTGCCTTGGTTTTGGGCCGTGCTCATTTCGGGTTTCTCCGGGATTCTCTGAATGGGGGTGCGCGTCTGGCTCGGGTCGCCGTCAGACGGCCGCCGCTCCGCCGACGATTTCGGACAGTTCCTTGGTGATCGCTGCCTGGCGGCTCTTGTTGTAGACCAGTTGCAGTTCGCTGATCACGGTCTTGGCGTTGTCGGAAGCCGACTTCATCGCCACCATGCGCGCGGACTGCTCGCTGGCCATGTTCTCGGCCACCGCCTGGTACACCAGGGCCTCGACGTAGCGCACCAGCAGCGCGTCGATCACCGGCTTGGCATCGGGCTCGTAGATGTAGTCCCAGCCATATTCCTTGCGCTCGGCCTCGGTGGTGCTCATCGCCTGCTTGCTCAGCGGGATGAGCTGCTCCACCTGCGGCTCCTGGCGCATGGTGTTGACAAAGCGGTTGAAGGCCAGGTGGATGGCGTCGAGTTCGCCGCGCTCGTAGGCGTCGAGCAGCACCTTCACCGGGCCCACCAGCTTGTCCAGATGGGGCTTGTCGCCCATCTGGACCAGATGCGAGGCCACGTCCACGCCGATGCGGTTGAGGAACTGCAGGCCCTTGTTGCCGATTGCGCAGGCATGCACCTCGACGCCGTCGGCCTGCCACTGCTTGACGCTCTGGGTGACGCCACGCAGCAGGTTGGTGTTCAAGCCGCCGCACAGGCCCTTGTCGGTGGTGACCAGGATCAGGCCCACCTTGCGCACCGGCGAGCGCGCCACCAGGAAGGGATGGCTGTACTCGGGGTTGGCTTGGCTCAGGTTGGCCGTGATCGCGCGCACCTTCTCCGCGTAGGGCCGCGCGGCGCGCATGCGCTCCTGCGCCTTGCGCATCTTCGAGGCAGCCACCATTTCCATCGCCTTGGTGATCTTGCGCGTGTTCTGCACGCTCTTGATCTTCAGGCGGACTTCTTTCATTCCAGGCATGCGGGCTCTCCAGTCCGTTCGCTCATGGTTGCTCCTTCCCCGAGGCTCAGAACCGAATCGGCGCAGGGCCGTCCCAAGCCGATTCGACCCCCTCGGGGGGCAGGCCGGGCAAGCCCGGCCGCCGGGGGCTGTCCATCAATAAGCGCCGCTCTTCTTGAACTCGGCGATCGCTTCCTTCAGCGCGGCCTCGTCTTCCTTGCCCAGGTCCTTCTTCGACTCGATGCTGTCGACCAGCGCGGAGCACTTGCTGCGCAGGTGGTCGTGCAGGCCCTTCTCGAAGCCCAGGATCTGCTTGACGTCGATGTCGTCGAGGTAGCCGTTGTTCACCGCATACAGCGACGCGGCCAGCTGCCACACCTGCACCGGCTGGTACTGGGGCTGCTTGAGCAGTTCCACGACGCGGCGGCCGCGCTCGAGCTGGCGACGCGTGGCGTCGTCGAGGTCGGAGGCGAACTGCGCGAAGGCAGCCAGCTCACGGTACTGCGCCAGGTCGGTACGGATGCCGCCCGACAGCTTCTTGATCACCTTGGTCTGTGCGGCGCCGCCCACGCGCGAGACGGACACGCCGGCGTTGATGGCCGGGCGCACGCCCGAGTTGAACAGGTCGGTTTCCAGGAAGATCTGGCCGTCGGTGATCGAGATCACGTTGGTCGGCACGAAGGCGGACACGTCGCCGGCCTGGGTCTCGATGATCGGCAGCGCGGTCAGCGAGCCGGTCTTGCCCTTGACCTCGCCCTGGGTGAACTTCTCGACGTATTCCTCGTTCACGCGCGCGGCGCGCTCGAGCAGGCGGCTGTGCAGGTAGAACACGTCGCCGGGGTAGGCTTCGCGGCCCGGCGGGCGGCG
>JAKBBP010000082.1 GCA_021808445.1 Pseudomonadota bacterium | reverse complement strand
TGCGGCGCTGGGATGCGCCGCCGGCCAGCGTGCTGTTCAACACCGGGCACAGCGGGCTGGACGACCCGGGCTACGCGCGGCAGGTGGCAGCGCGCAGGTTGCGCCCGGTGTATTTCCTGCACGACCTGATTCCCCTGACCCACCCGGAGTACTGCCGCGCCGGCGAGGCGCGGCGCCATGGGGTGCGCCTGCGCACCATGCTGGGCCATGGAGCCGGGCTGGTGCTGAACTCCCGCGCCACGCTGGGGGATCTGCGCCAGGAAGCCGAGCGCCAGGGCTGGGTCCTGCCGCACCATGTGGTGCTGCCGCTGGGCACCCAGGCCCTGCCGGCGCCCGAGACGCGGCGGCCGCTGGATGCGCCTTATTTCGTGGTACTGGGCACGGTGGAGCCGCGCAAGAACCACTTGCTGCTGCTGCAACTGTGGCGCGAGCTGGCGCAGGAGCTGGGCGAGGCGGCGCCGCGCCTGGTGCTGCTGGGCCAGCGCGGCTGGGAATGCGAGCAGGTGGTGGACATGCTGGAGCGCTGCGAGGCCTTGAAGGGCAAGGTGCTGGAGCTGGGGGCCACGACGGACGAGCAACTTTCCACCTGGCTGCACCATGCGCGGGCGCTGCTGTTTCCTTCCTTCGCGGAGGGCTTCGGCATGCCCCTGGCGGAGGCCCTGGCGCATGGGGTGCCGGTGGTGGCCAGCGACTTGCCGGCCTTCCGGGAAATCGCCGGCGAGGTGCCGGACTATCTGCAGCCGCTGGACGGGCCCGGCTGGCGCCGCGCGGTGCTGGATTTCGCGCGGGGGGACAGCCCCCTGCGGGCCGCGCAGATGGGGCGCATGCAAGGTTTCCAGGCGCCCAGCTGGGAGCAGCATTTCCAAGGGCTGCGGCAAAGCCTGCGGGCCTGGAGCATGTTGCGGGCCGAGGGCGCGGTGCCGCTGGCGCCTTGATGCAGGTCTTGAGCCGGCCTTGATGCCGGCCCTGTGCCCGCGCTCAAGCCAACCCCAGACACCTCTCGATCTGCTCGCACAGGTAATGCCCGAAGAAGATATGGGCTTCCTGGATGCGGGCCGTGGTCTGGCTGGGAACGATGAAGGCCTCGTCCACGCGGGGCGCGAGCTGGCCGCCGCCCTTGCCCAGCAGGCCCACGCTGTGGATGCCCTGGTTGCGCGCGGTGTCGGCGGCGAGCAGCAGGTTGGCGGAGTTGCCCGAGGTGGAGATCAGGAACACCAGGTCGCCGCGGCGCCCCAGGCCCTCGAGCTGGCGCGCCACCACCTGCTCGTAGCCGAAGTCGTTGGAAATGCAGGTGGTGGCGGCGGAATCGGCGCCCAGCGCCATGGCGCGCAGGGGGCGGCGGGTGGAGAGGTAGCGCCCCACCAGTTCCGCGGCCAGGTGCTGGGCATCGCAGGCGGAGCCGCCGTTGCCGGCGAAGTACAGGGTGCCGCCGTTTTCCAGGGTCTCGGCGGCGCGCTGGGCGAGCGCGTGCAGGCGCGGCCCGGCCTCCTCCAGCATGGAAAACACCGCGACATGCTCTTGCAGCACGCTGTTGAACAGCTCGGACATGGTTGGACTCTTTTGTGGGGTCGAATGCCTGGGGCGCTGGCCTAGGCGCTGGATCGGGCATCCTCATGCGCGCCGGATTCGGCCAGCAGCAGTTCGCGCGCGGCGTCCTCGTCGGTGATCAGCACCGTGGGGCGCAGCAGCTTGATGGCGCCGCGCAGCGCGGCGGCCTTGTGGATGCCGCCGGAGGCGATGATGCGCTGGGGCACGGAGCGCAGGATGTCGAGGTCGGGGTTCATGACGCAGTCGCGCAGCGGGTGCTCGACCAGCTTGCCGTTGGCCCGGTAGTAGTGGAACAGCACCTCGCCCACGGCGCCGGCGTCGATCATCTCGCGGCGCAGCTGGTCGGCCACGAAACCGTCGCGGTAGGCGGTGGCGTCGGGGCGCAGCTCGCCCACGCTGACCAGGATGGCGTCCAGGGTCTTGGTGCGCTCGAAGACTTCGCGCAGGCCGCATTTCTCGATCAGGGTCTGCTTGGTCCTGGCGGAGTCGAGGATGGCCGGGGCGGTCATCAGGTAGCACTCGGCCTGCAGCAGGTCGGAGAAGCGCCAGGCGAACTCGGAGGGGTTGAAGCGCTTGACCTTGGTGATGCCGCCGAGCAGGGAGACGATGGACAGGTTGGACACCGAGAGCTCGGGGATGTACTGCAGGGATTCGAGCAGGGTGCGGCCCCAGCCCACGCCCAGGCGCATGCTGGGCTTGAGGAACTCGGCCATGAACTGCCCGGTGGCGGCGCTGACCACCAGGGTGGCGTCGGCGCGGGCGTCGGACAGGGGCGCCACCACGGCCTCGCGCAGGCCGAAGGCGACTTCCAGCTCGCGCTCGAGGGCGATGCACTCGGGCACCCCGCCGCCCACCTGGAAGCGCACCTCGTTGCGCTGGCGGGCGTCGGACAGCAGGCGCGTGACGGTGACCCGGCCGATGCCCAGGCACTGGGCGATCTCGTTCTGGGTCATCTCCTCGATGTAGTACATCCAGGCCGCGCGCAGGCGCAGCCGGGCCACCCGATCGATGGAGGAGAGAGCGCCCTGCTGGGGTGTCTGGCGGCCCGTGGGCGGCTCGCTGGAGGCAAGCTTGGTCATGGTCGTTGGATAGCAGCTTGGGTCTAAAATGACATCCGTACGTTTACTGGGTCTTTGGGTCTCTGGGTCCGACACGCATGCCCTTCCAACACAGCCGCCGCAAA
This sequence comes from Pseudomonadota bacterium, assembly GCA_021808445.1. Lineage (GTDB taxonomy): Bacteria > Pseudomonadota > Gammaproteobacteria > Burkholderiales > Burkholderiaceae_C > Thiomonas_A. The sequence continues at coordinate 8,494 of JAKBBP010000082.1, read as the reverse complement.
GCCATGTTCGGCAGGGCCCCGGAACTGCTGATCAAGGATGGCATCCGGCAGGCCCGCTACACCGCCCGCAGCGCCGCCCGGCAGCTGGGCGAGACCCTGAAGGCGGCCGAGCCCCTGGTGCCCCTGGGCCCCGCCGGCGCGCCGCTGGAACACGCGGCACGCGCCTTCGCGGGATTGCTGCGCGTGGTGGACCACGCGGCGGCCGATGTGCTGTTCATCCATGAAGCCCGCCTGCCCCTGCGCTCCTCGGCATCGTACCTGGAGCAGGAATCGGCCAGCGCGCCCAGTGAATTCGTGGCGGACCACTACTGGCGCTACAAGGAATGGCTGCGGGGCCGGTGCATGGAAGCGGCCTTCGTGCACGAGATGCGCCTGGAGCGCGCCTGGTCGCGCATCGCCGAGGCGCCGCGCGGCGAGCGCCCGCTGGCGGCGCAGGTAACGATCGCCCAGGCCCTGGCGCAAGCCGGAATCATCAGCTGGGACACCCTGCCCCAGCCCCTGGACACCCGGCGCATGAACCGGGCCTCGGCCCTGGCGGTGGTGCTGGGCGGCGAGATCGTGGCGCGCCAGCAGGAGGCCGATGACCGGGCCATGGCGCTGGCCGCGCTGGAAGCCGCCGATGAAATCGTGGAGTCCACCGAATCCCTGTGGAACTCCGCCTGGGGCCGCGACGACGAGCTCCATGACTGGATGGAACTGGCCTGTCGCTACGCCTGAGGGCGCCTGAGGGTGCGCTGGCGGCGCCTCAGGGCGCCCCCGGCGTGCCCTGCACCAGGGGCGGGAGTTGCCGCATGTCCTGGATGCAGCCCACGGCGCCGGCGTCCAGCAGGGCCTGGGCATGGCCGGGCTGGATGTGGCTGCCGCCGATGAAGCCGATGACCTCGATGCCGGCGGCGCGCGCGGCGCGCACCCCGGTGAGGCTGTCCTCGATGACCAGGCAGGTGTCGGGGGGCACCCCCAGCTGCCTGGCGGCGTGCAGGTAGGCGTCGGGCGCGGGCTTGGGGGCGCCGACATGGGGGGCGCTGTAGACATGCTCGCCCACCAGGGGCCCCAGGCCGCTGCGCTCCACGCAGCGCCGCAGCCGGGGGGGCTCGCTGTTGGACACCACGGCCAGGGGCAGGCCGAGCTGGCGGTAGACCTCGATGGTGCCGGGCATGACGGGGGCGCGCTCGGCCACCTCGGCGTCGATGGCCACCTGCAGTTGCTGGCATTGCTGCTCGCTCAGCGGCTGCCGCAGGCGCTGGGCCACGCTGCGGATGATGACCGAGACGTTGAGCCCGAACAGGCCTTCCAGGTGGCCGGCCACGGCCGGGGTGCCGAAGGCCCGGGCGAGGGTGCGCACCATGATCTGGTCGGCGATGAGCTCGCTGTCGACGATGACCCCGTCGCAGTCGCTGAGCAGGGCGCGCACGCGCCCGGCCGGGAAATCGTGGGGGCGCATCACAGGCTGTGGATGCGCTGCTTGGCGGCCAGGATCGAGGCCGGGCTCATGCTCAGCTCGGTCACCCCCATGTGGATGAACTTGGGGATCAGCTCCAGGTTGGCCGCGGCCTCGCCGCAGATGCCCACGGGGATGCCGGCGGCGCGGGCCGCGCGGCAGGCCAGGTGCACGGCCTTCATCACCGCCGGGTGCTCGATGCGGTACAGCCTGGCCACCTGGGCGTTGGCGCGGTCGGTGGCCATGACGTACTGGGTCAGGTCGTTGGTGCCGATGGAGAAGAAGGCCACCTCGGCGGCCAGGGCGTCGGCCTGCAGCACGGCGGCGGGGGTCTCGATCATGATGCCGAGGTCGAACTCGCCGTGCGCGATGCCCTGCTCCACCAGTTCCTGGCGGCATTGGGCGATCAGCGCCTTGACGCTGCGCACTTCCTCGATGTCGCTGATCATGGGGATCATGACCCGCAGGTTGCCCACGCCGGCCGCGCGCAGCAGGGCGCGCAGCTGGGGCTTGAACACCTCGGGGCGGTCCAGGCACATGCGCACGCCGCGCCAGCCGAGGAAGGGGTTCTCCTCGACGGGGAAGGACAGTCCGGCGATGGGCTTGTCTCCGCCCACGTCGAGGGTGCGCACGATCACCTGGCGGGGGAAGAAGGCCTGGGCCAGCTGGGTGTAGGCATGGGCCTGCATGTCCTCGCTGGGAAGCTCGCGGTGCTGCATGAACAGCAGCTCGGTGCGGAACAGGCCCACGCCCATGGCGCCGGCGCGAAGGGCCAGCGGGATCTCGGACAGGGCGCCGAGGTTGGCGCAGACGTGGATCTCGCGGCCGTCGGAGGTCAGGGGCACGACGTCGCGGTAGCGCTGCAGGGCCTCGGCCGTGGCCCGCGCGGCGGCGATGGCGGCCTCGGCCGCGGCCTCCTGCGCGGGGTCGGGGTTGACGATGGCGCGGCCCTGGTCGCCGTCGACCACGATGCGCGAGGCGCCGGCCAGCAGGGCCTGGCGCTGGCCCACGCCGAGCACGGCGGGGATGCCGTAGGTGCGGGCCATGATGGCCACGTGGGAGGTGGCGGAGCCGCCGGTGCACACGAGGCCCTGCACATGCTCCAGCGCCAGGGAGGAGAAGTCCCAGGCGCTGAGGTCGGCGGCGACGATCACGCAGGGGCTGGCGATGGCGCCCAGGTCGGGCAGGGGCACGCCGAGCAGCTGCGCGGCGAGCTTGCGCGCCACGCCGCGGATGTCCTCGGAGCGGGCGCGCATGTAGGGGTCGTCGAGGGACTCGAAGGCTTCCGACAGGGCCTGGCCCACGCGCAGCACCACGGCGGCGGCGTCGCCCTGGCCCTCGATGCCGCGGATGATGGCGCCGACGAATTCCTCGTCCATGGCCACGTCGACCAGGGCGCGCAGGATGGAGCGGGTCTGCTCGGAGGTGGAGGGCTGCTGGGCGCGGGCGTTGGCCTCGGCGACGAATTGCTCCAGCACGCCGCGAAAGCGTTCGAGCTCGGCGTCGATCTCGTCCTCGCAGATCACCTGGCGCTCGGGCACCAGGGGCTCGGGGAACACCAGGTAGGGGGTGCCCACGGCCACGCCCTTGCTGCCGGCCACGCCCTGCAGCACGTTGTCGGGCTGGGCGGCGGGCGCGGTGGAAGCGATGGCGGCGCCGGGCGCGGCCTGCCCGGCGGGGGCGGCCGGGGCGGCTTCCTCCGCCTCGCCGACGCCGGATGCGGGGTCCATCAGGTAGGCCAGCAGCCGGGTGACGGCGTCGCGCTCGTCGGGGCCGTCGGCGTTGATGTAGACCTCGTCGCCTTCCTTGACCCCGAGCAGCATGAGCTTGACGGGACTTTTCATGTTGGCCTTGCCCGCGGGGCTCTCGAGCTCGATGGCGCACTGGTAGGCCTTCGCCAGTTGCGCCAGGCTCGTCGCCGGACGGGTGTGCAGGCCTTCGATGACCCGCACCACGGCGGCTGATCTGATCATGGGTTCATCCTCGGTGCCCGCCGGCCCTCAGGGCGCGGCGGGCGTTTCCTGGTTTCAATCGCCGAGCTCAATCGCTGAGCTCGATCGTGGCATGCGCCTGCAGCTGCGCGCGCAGCACCGACTGCTCCACCGGGAAGACGCAGATCTCGCCGGGGCGTTGCGCCACCGAAGCTCCGTTGAAGTTCACCACGACGTGGCCCAGGTCCTTGACCTTGGCCCAGGCCGTGGAGCCCACCGCGCAGACTTCGGATTGCACGCTTCCGATGCACAGCTTGCTGCCCACGGAAGGCCCCTGGGGCGACGGCGGGCTGACTTCCCGGTGCTGCACCGAGATCTCGGCCAGCGCCGCCGGCGCTCCATCGGCGTAGAGCACGAGCACGCCGCCGTCGAGCAGGTCGAAGGCTTCGGGCCCCACGTCGGTGACTTGCGTCTTGTAGTGAATCATGCTGTTTCCTTGGTCAGAGCAGGAAGCTGGCCATCCATGCGATCACCACCGAGACCGGGCCCATGATCTGGCGCGAGATCAGCACCGCGGGCACGCCGATGCGGATGGTGTCGGGCTTGGCCTCGCCGAGGGACAGGCCCACCGGCACGAAATCGCAGCCTACCTGGGTGTCATAGGCGAACAGCGCCGGCAGGGCCATGGCCGGCGCGATGCTGCCGCGGGCGATGGCCGGGCCGATGATGGCCGCGCCGATGAGCTGGGCGATGACCGCTCCCGGACCCAGGATGGGCGAGAGGAAGGGCAGGCCGCAGATCGCCGACAGCACCAGCAGGCCGAACAGGTTGCCGGCCAGGGGCTCCATCAGGTGCGCCAGCCCGGTGCCCATGCCGGTGGAGTTGATGATGCCGATGAGCATGGTCACGAAGGCCATGAAGGGCAGCACGTTGCGCAGCACCTGGTCCACCGCGCGGCGACCGCTGTTGAACAGCACCCCCACCACGCCGCCCATCTTGCGCCCGATCAGGGTGATGAAGCGCACCATGGGGTTGCCGCCCTGGAAGTCGCTGCCGCCCCCGCCCGCGGGCTGGGACATGCCGAAGCCGCCGGCGGAGAAGCCGCCCGCGGCGCCACCGGCGGCGGCCAGCACGGGCTGGCCGGCCGGGGCCGGGGCCGGCGCGGCGGCGTCGGTGGGCCGCATGGTGGCGGTGGTCACGCCGGAGACGTAGATGTCCTCGGTGATGAAATCGGCCAGGGGGCCGGACTTGCCCACCGGGGTGAGGTTGATGGTGGGGATGCGCTTGCGCGGATAGACCCCGCAGCGCGCGGTGCCGCCGCAGTCGACGACCACGGCCGCCACCTCGCTCTCGGGAGGCGGGGCGCGGAAGCCGTCGACCACGGTGGCGCCGGTGAGGCGGGCGAGCTCACGCGCCACCTCGGGGATGCCGCCGCCGGTGACGGCCATGATCTTGTCGCGCTCGTGGTTGGGGCTGATGAGCAGCGGGCCGCCCCAGCCGCCCTCGCCTGCGCTGACCTCGACCGTGCGGAATTGTGTGGTGTTGAAGGACATGTTGTGGATCTCCTGGTACCCGGATCGATGTTCGGCTGTGTGCGGGCGCGTTACAGCTTCACGCCTTCACGCTTGGCCAGCATGACCGTGATGCGTTCGGTCACGATGCCCTTGAGCAGGTTGATGAACATGCCGACGATCAGGTAGAAGATCGCGAGCTTGGCCAGGGAGAAGGGGGAATGCCCTTCCTCGACCAGCTTGGTGATGGCCGTGCCGACGCCCAGCCACACGAACAGCTCCCCGGGATTGGCGTGGGGGAACAAGCCGGTGATGGGGTGGCACAGGGACACCGCGGAGTCGTAGAAGGCGGGCTTGTGGCGCTCTTCCACGAACATGCCGAAGGTGTAGGCCATGGGGTTGGTGAGAAAGAACATGGCCAGGAAGGGCAGCACGGTGTAGCGCGTGAAGGCGTTGCGCGCCGCGGCCTGCGCCAGCTTGTGCACCCTTTGCTCGCCGATCAGCCCGATCAGGGTGTAGACGGCCGTGAGCAGCACGATCAGGGTGGGCAGGATGCCGGTGACAAAACCCACGAAGGTCTTGCCGCCCGCGTTGAACACGCCGATGAAGGCCTCGGCGCCGTGGGTCAAGAGTTGAATGATGTCCATTTGTCTCCTCCGCTAGATGCGTTCGGTTTGTTGTTCGGCCCGGCTTGGGGGCCTGGGAACCCTCAGGTGCGTGTCTGGCTTGCTCGGCTTCGTACCCCCTGGATTTGTTGGATGGCCTGCCGCACGGCCTTGGCCGACTGGGATTCCCCGGAACGGGGCTCGTAGACCTCGGCGAGTTGCGCGAGGGTGTATTGCTCCGCGTCGGGAAGCGACTCGAAGCGGGCAAACACGGTGGCGCCGAACATGGTGCGCAACCGGCGCACGCGCAGGTCGGAGCCGACTTCCAGCAGCGCGACGGCGCCGCGGCCGAAGCGCGAGCGGGCGTGGCCGACCCCGAGATAGCCGTCGGACCAGCTGCGCGCGGCGTCGCCGAAGGTGCGGCGGAAGTAGCGCAGTTGATACCATGAGGCCAGCATTTGCAGGGTCAGGAACAGGGCGAACAGCAGCAGCGCGGTGTGCATGGAATTCCTCTTGGTCGGCTCGGTGTTCGGGATCAGGACGGGCTTGGGGGATTTTGTCGTACAAACCGGCGGTAGGGCTAGTTCGCACAATTGTTCTCAATGCTTGTACTATGTTCATCGGGGAGAGCCCTGATGAAACACTTTGCAGGATCTTTCCCGCCAGCCCTCGTTCCGGCCATGTCCAGCACTGCGCCCTCCTCGTCCTCTCCCCCCCCGCACGATGGGCAGGCCTTGCCCGCCTGGCTGGCGCTGCCCGACGTCGCCGCGAAGTCCCGCAGCTGGGGCTGGATGCGCGCGGAGCTGCCGGCCTGGATCGACGCCAGCTGCCAGGCCCGCGGGCTGGGGGTGACGGCGGATCGGGCGGCGCTGGGCCGTGCGTACTGGGCCTGGGTGGCGCTGCTCGCCGGCGACCCGGAGGCCGAGGCCGCGCATGCGGTGGATTTCGCGCATTTCGCGGCGGGGGCGCTGCTGGCCGCGCTGGTGCGCGAGCGCGTGCTGCCCTGCGCGCACCAGGACCAGGGGGCCTGCATCGGCGTGCTCACCGACCTGTGCATGGCCCTGCTGTCGGCCTGGCGCGTGGCGCTGGGCGAAGCGCCGGTGGCGCGCGACCCGGCGCTGGAGGCGCGGCACTGGTCGAGTTTTGTCGAGAACCTGGGCACGGACCCCAACCTGGCGGTGGGCTTCGTCGACCTGTTCTCGGGGCGCGAGCCGGCCTGGCGCTTTCCGCTGATGCCGCGCATGCGCCCGGGCATGCAGGAGACGGGCCGCGCGGCCTGAAGGCGGCCGGGCTTGCGGGCTTGGGGGGGCTTGGGCATGGTCGTGGCCTTCGGGGTCGTGGCGTGCGGGGTCGCCCGCGCTCAGTGCATGGCCTCGCGCAGGGCCGCCGCCACTTCCCGCGGCGCCTCGACATGGGGCAGATGCCCCACCCCGTCGAGCAGGCGCAGGCCCAGGCCCTGGGGCAGGCGCCCGGCCTGACCCACCTCCAGCACCTGGTCCTCGCGGCCCCAGAGCACCGCCGTGGGCACGCCCAGCTGAGCCAGCCAGGAGCCGGCCTGCGGCAGCCTGGCGGGCAGCAGGCGCCGCGCCACGCCGCGCAGGTGGCGCCGCGTGGAGGCGCCGCCCAGTTGCTGGCGCGCGGCGGCGACGAAGGAGGGGGTGATGCGGGCGGGGTCGTGCACCAGGAGTTGCAGCGCGCCGCGCAGGGCCTGGTCGTCCTGGGCGCCCAGCAGGCGCTGGATGAAGTCCTGGTTCATGGAGTCGCCCACGCCGGCGGGCGCCAGCAGGCACAGGGAGCGCAGGCGGGCGCCGCTGCGCCGGGCCAGCTCGATGCCCACGGCTCCGCCCAGGGAATGCCCCAGGAGGTGGAACTCGCTCACCCCGGCCTGGTCCAGGCGCTGCAGGATCTGCTCCGCCATGTCGCCCAGGGAACTGGCGGCGCAATGCCGGGAGCGGCCATGCCCGGGCAGGTCCAGCGCCAGTACGGGAAACTCGTCGGGCAGCAGATCGACCAGGGGCTTCCAGGAGCGGTGGTCGGTGCCGAAGCCATGCAGCAGCACCAGGGGTGTCCGTGGTGGCGCCTCGGGCGTGCTCCCCTCGCGCCAGCGGGCCAGGTGGGGCAAGGCGTCCTCCCCCGCCTGGGCGAGCACGTCCTCGGCCCGTACCCGGCCCCGGGGGCCGCTGCCCCGCAGGGCCTCGAGGCCGAAGCCGTATTCCTCGGCCAGGTAGCGCGCCAGGGGGGTGGCGCGCGACAGGCGCGCGGCCTCGCCGGGCGCGGCGTGGGCGCTGGCGCCATCGGCCTCGGCCTCGGCCGGGGCCCGCGCCGGCTGCGCGTCGGCCGCGGTGCTGCCCCCCTGGGCCTGGCCGCCGGGCAGGGCCTCGCCGGGGGCGAGAATCCAGGCCACGGCCTCGCCCACCGGGATGGACACGTCGGTCTCCTCGCGCACGATGGCGATCAGGCCGTCGGCGGGAGACTCGATTTCCATGGCGGCCTTGTCGGTCTCGATGTCGAACAGGGCCTGGCCCTTGCGCACCTTGTCGCCGTTGCGCACATGCCAGACCGAGACCTTGCCCTCGGTCATGTCCATGTCCACCCGAGGCAGGAAGACTTCGGTGGCCACGTCAGACCTCCCCTCGCACGCTGCGCGTGGCGGCGGCGACGATGTCGGGCACCTGGGGCACGGCGGCGCGCTCCAGGTTGGGGTTGTAGGGCAGCGGGCAGTTGGCCCCGCCGAGGCGCAGGATGGGGGCGTCGAGGCGGTCGAAGGCCTCGCTCTCGGCGACCAGGGCGCTGACCTCGGCGCCGATGCCCAGCTCCTTGGTGCCTTCGTAGACACACAGCAGCCGGGTGGTCTTGCTCACGCTGTCGATCAGGGTGCGCCCGTCCATGGGGCGCAGGCTGCGCAGGTCCACGACCTCGGCGCTGATGCCCTGGGTTTCGAGCTCGGCGGCCGCCGCCAGCGCGCGATGCACCATGATGGAGGTGGCGGCGATGGTGATGTGGCTGCCC
>JAKBBP010000081.1 GCA_021808445.1 Pseudomonadota bacterium | reverse complement strand
CGTGCCCGCGCAGGCGCCGGTCGGCGCGCGCGCGGCGCCATCCGCGGCGGCTCCGGCGCCAGCCCAAACCGCCGCGAGCAACGCGTCGGCCGGACCCGCGCAGGCCGCGCCCGTCGGCGACGCCACGGCGGCGGCGCAGGCGCGTTCGTTCATCGCATCGATTCTTCCCAGCGCGCGCGCCGCGGCGCGCGCGCTGGGAGTCAGCCCGCTGGGCATCCTGGCGCAGGCCGCGCTGGAAACCGGCTGGGGCCGCCGCGCGCCTGGCAACAACCTGTTCGGAATCAAGGCGTCGGCGGGCTGGCACGGCGCGTCGCTGTCATCGATCACCCACGAGTTCGACGGTGGACTGCGGCAGGTGGGGCAGGCCGCGTTCAGGGCCTACCACAGCGTCGCCGCCAGCGTGCAAGACTACACGTCGCTGCTGGAGTCGCCACGCTTTGCCGCGGTACGCGGACATGGCAACGACCTCGGCGCATTCGCGCAGGCTCTGCAACGCGCCGGCTACGCCAGCGACCCCGGCTACGCCCACAAGCTGCTGGAAGTGGCCAACGGCCCCACGATGCGCGAGGCACTCGGTTCGCTGGCGTCGGCGCAGGTCTCAAGTCCGGCGCTGCCGTGACGTTATCGTTCGTGCAGGTTTCCGTTCCACGCATCATGACGCCCTCCTCCACCACCTCGGCATCCGCCACCCCCGCGGGCGACGAACGCGCGCTGCTGTCGGCCCTCACCGCGATGCTGCGCGACAAGCGGCGTGCGCTGATGGACGGCGACGCGTCGGCGCAGGCGCTGGCCCCGCTGTGGCAGCCCCTGCTCGACCGGCTCGATGAGTTCACCGCGCGCCGCGACGCCGGCCGAGGCGCGCCGCCCGATGCGGCGCTGCTGGCGCAGGCCGACGCGCTGCGCCAGGAATACGAAGGCCTGCGGCACACGCTGGAGCTGTGGAGCGATGCGCTGCGCATCGCCAGCGACAAGGCACGCCAGCAGCCGCGGCAGCCGGTATACGGCCAGTCCGGCGCGCCCGCGTCGCGCGGCAGCCTGGGAAGGGGTTGAGCCATGTCGGGCGTCAGCGGTCTGGTCAGCAATGCCGTCACCGGCCTGCAAGCGGCGCAGGACGCGCTGCAGGTCACCGGCAACAACATCTCCAATGTCAACACTCCCGGCTACACGCGCGAGCAGGCGGTGCAGAGCACCCAGCCGGCCAGCACCTACGGTGGCCTGTACCTGGGCAACGGCACCGACCTGACGACAGTCACGCGCAGCTACAACAACTACCTGCAAGGGCAGGTCTGGAGCTCGACCGCGAGCGCCAGCGGCGCCAGCACCCTCGACACCCAGCTGCAATCGGTGGTCAACCTGTTCGGCGGTGCCAATTCGGGCTTGAGCACCGCGGTGAACCAGTTCTTCGCCAGCGGCGTCGCGCAGGTGGCGGCGAATCCGTCCGACGTTCCCGCCCGCCAGGCGCTGGTCAGTCAGGCGCAGACCCTGGCGCAGACCCTGAGCAACGCCGGGCAACAACTGCAGGACGCCGCCACCGGAGTGAACCAGCAGATCGGGCAAAGCGTCGACACCATCAACACGCTGACCGGCCAGATCGCCGCGCTGAACGTGAAGATCAGCTCGTCGAGCACGGCCCAGAACCAGCCCAACACCCTGCTCGACCAGCGCGACCAGCTGGTCACGCAGCTGTCCGCCCAGCTCGGCGTCAGCGTGCTGCAGCAGGGCAACCAGCTCAACGTCTACACCACCACCGGCCAGGTGCTGGTGTCGGGCAACCAGTCCTACAACCTGACGACGGCGCCCAACCCCTACGACCCGTCGCAGGCCGAGGTGGCCTACGCCGCCAATGGCGCGATCCTGTCCCAGGGACTGCAAGGCGGCACGCTGGGCGGGCTGCTGCAGTTCCGCAGCCAGGTGCTGCAGCCGGCGCAGGACGGCCTCGGGCGAATCGCCGATGCGCTGGCGCAATCGATCAACAACCAGCAGGCACAGGGCCTGGACATGTACGGCAACCTGGGCTCGCCGCTGTTCCAGTCGGGCCCCGTGCAGGTGCTGGCGAACTCGTCCAACTCCGGCGGCACGACGATCAGCGGCAGCATCGTCAACGCCTCCGCGCTGACCGGTGCCGACTACAAGCTGGCCTACAACGGCTCGAACTGGACGGCCACCAACCTGGCGACCGGGCAGGCGAGCAGCGTCAGCCAGAGCACCTCGGGCAGCGTCACCACGCTGAGCTTCGACGGCGTGCAGATCAGCGCCAGCGGCGCGGTGTCGGGCAACACCTTCGAGGTACTTCCCACGCGCCTGGGTGCGCTCGATTTCCAGACCGTACTCAACGACCCGCGAGCCATCGCCGCGGCAGCGCCCTATGTCAGCAGCGCCGGACAGACCCTGTCGGGCAGCGTGATCAACTCCAACCTCGGCAACCTGGTGCTGTCCGCCGGTCAGTTCGCGACATCGGGCAGCAGCGGTGCGGTGCTGGTCAGCGGCGTCAACGTGCCCACCGCGCTGCAGGTCACGCTGACCAGCGGCGGCACCAGCGGCTCCACCGTCGGCTTCGTGGTCACGTCGGGCTCCGGGAGCACGTCGGGCGTGGTCGCCAGCGGCAGCGTCACCCTCGGCGGCAGCGGGACCACGATCGAGATTCCCTACGGCTCCAGCCCGCTGTCGGGCAGCTACTGGAGCGTGAACCTCAGCGGCACGCTGGCCGCGTCGGGCGACGCCTTCAGCCTGACGCCGGGCGGGCCCGGCAACGGCGGCAACGCGCAGGCCATGGCGGCGCTGCAAAGCGCGAGGACCCTGGCCGGTGGAACCGAGTCGCTGCAGGGCGCCTACACCCAGCTGGTGGGCCAGGTGGCATCGCAGGGCGGACAGGCGCAGAGCGCGCTGAGCGCGGCCAACGCCGTGGCACAGCAGGCGAGCAATGCATGGCAATCGGCCTCGGGCGTGAACCTGGACCAGGAGGCGGCGCGCCTGATGCAGTACCAGCAGGCCTACCAGGCCGCGGCCACGGCGATCCAGATCGGCGGCAGCCTGTTCCAGTCCCTGATCACCGCGGTGCAATCGGCCTGATCGCTCAGGCCCGGAGACCTCGATGCAGATCATCAGCAGCAACCAGTTCTACGCCGGCGGGCTCAGCGGCATCCTGCAGCAGCAGACCCTGCTCGGAAACCTCAGCCAGCAGTTGTCGACCGGCAACGCGCTGGTCGATCCGTCGTCGCAGCCGGTGGCGGTGGCGCGCAACGTCGACCTCACCGCGCAGATCGGCCAGCTCGCCGGCTACACGCAGAACGGCAGCAACGCGCAGCAGTCGCTGCAACTGGAGAGCTCCACGCTGCAAAGCGTGGGCACGCTGGTCGACCAGGTGCGACAGCTGGCGCTGCAGATGAACAACGGCACGGTCAACGACCAGCAGCTGCAGAACGCCGCCTCCACGATGCAGGGCTACCTGCAGCAGCTGGTGCAGTACGGCAACACCCAGGACGGCCAGGGCAACTACGTGTTCGCCGGCAGCCGCTCGCAGACCCAGCCCTTCGTGCTGCAGGCCAACGGCCAGGTGGCCTACCAGGGCGACGGCAGCCAGAACCAGCTGGCGCTGGGCCCGAGCCTCAACACGGCCACGGGCGACCCGGGAAGCGCGGTGTTCATGAACATCCCCGGCGGCAACGGCACTTTCAGCGTCGCCGCCAGCGGCGCCAATACGGGCGGCGCCAGCCTGGGCCCCGGAACCGTCAACAACCCGTCGCTGGCCCAGCAGACCCTGCTGGTCAACGGGACCGAGTACCGCATCAGCTTCAGCGCGCCGGCCAGCGGCACGGGGCTGGACTACACGATCACCAGCGGCAGCGGCAGCGCCTTCGGTGCGTCGGGCGTGGTGTCCAGCGGCAGCTTCAGCTCGGGCATGAGCATCGGCCTGCCTCCGGGCGGCACGCCGGCCATCGAGGTGCCGATCGTGGGCACGCCTGCCGCCGGCGACACCTTCACGGTAGCCGGCTCGCAAGCGCAGAGTCTGTTCGCCACCTTCGGCAGCCTGCAGCAGGCGTTCTCGAACACGGCGCAGGCCAGCGGCGCCAGCGCCCAGCGCGCGCAGGCCATTTCCAACGCACTGGCCAGCCTGGACCAGGCGCAGACGGTGCTGCTCGGCACCCAGTCAGCGATCGGCAGCCGGCTGCAGCAGGTGCAGGCCGTGCAGAGCCAGAACTCGGGCGTCACCTTGCAGTTGCAGACCCAGCAGGCGAGCATCGCTTCCATCAACTATCCGCAGGTGATCACCCAGTACCAGCAGAGCCTGACGGCGCTGCAGGCGGCGGAAAGCGCGTTTTCCAAGCTACAGGGTCTAAGCCTGTTCAAATACCTTTGATTCTCCTAAAGTGGCGCTGGGTCCGACCGGCTTGCCGCGTCGCCGCCTGGTTCTCCATCGCGTCCCCACGTCACGATCTGACTGACCGCCCGTGAATCCACGCTACCAGCGCATCGAACATTGCCGCATCAGCCCCAGCCGAGAACTCGTTCCGGTGTTGGACCTCGGCGAGATGGCATTGACCGGAACTTTTCCCGACGCGGCCGAAGTCGATCCGCCCAAGGTGCCCCTGGAACTCGTGTGGTGCCCGCAAAGCGGCCTGGTGCAGTTGGCACATGCCATGGATGCGAGCCTGCTTTTCGGGAATCACTACGGCTATCGCTCAGGCCTGAATGGGTCGATGGTCGAGCACCTTCGAGCCAAGGTCGCGTATCTGGAAGAACTTGTGTCGCCCGATCCCGGGGACATCATCGTCGACATCGGCAGCAATGACGCGACCACGTTGAAGGCCTACCGTACCAACGGTCTGCGCAGGCTGGGCATCGACCCCACGGGCTCCAAATTCAGGGAGTTCTATCCGCCGGAAATCCAGGTCGTACCCGATTTTTTCACTGCGTCAGCCTATCGGCGCCTGCATGCGGAGTCGGCGAGAATCGTCACGTCGATCGCAATGTTCTATGACCTCGACGAGCCGATCTCCTTCGCACGCGAGGTTGCTTCGATCCTGCGGCACGATGGTGTCTGGCACCTGGAGCAGAGCTACCTGCCATCCATGTTGCACCAGAACTCCTACGACACCATCTGCCACGAGCACCTGGAGTACTACAGCCTGCAGGTGATGCAGCGCATCATGGACGCAGCCGATCTCCGGATCGTGGACGTATCGCTGAACGATATCAACGGTGGTAGTTTCGCGCTCAGCGTGACCCATCGAGCCAACCGAAGTCTTTCGACGCAGCAGGCTCGCATCGATCACTTGCTCCAGGCCGAGCAGCAACTCGGGCTGGATACCCCCCGGCCCTACCAGGAATTCAAAAATCGCGTACTCGCGCAACGCGAGCGCTTGCGGGCATTGGTGGCTTCTCTACGCGCGGACGGCAAGCGCATCGTCGGCTACGGCGCCTCGACCAAAGGCAACGTAACGCTGCAGTACTGTGGATTCGGACCCGAGGATATCGAAGCGATCGCCGAGGTGAACCAGGAAAAATTCGGACACCGAACTCCGGGCACCAATATCCCCATCGTTTCCGAGCAGCAGGCTCGGGAGCTGCGGCCCGATTACTTCCTGGTGCTGCCCTGGCACTTCCGTGCGAGCATCCTTCGCCGGGAGACTCAATACCTGGCCTCGGGTGGCAGGTTCATTTTTCCGTTCCCGCAGGTGGAAATCGTCTGACGATGCAAGTTCCGAACGCCGGCGCGATGCCCGCAGCCCTGGCTGCCCAGCCCTGGACATGGCAGCCAGGCATGCACTCGCTGCTGCTGCAGCCCTTCGCCGGCGCAGAGCGCATGCAGCGAAACCACTCCCAAGCCTGGCAGGATCTGTTTGTTCTGACGGCGCTTGGAGGAAAACGTGGCGGCAGCTATCTCGAGGTCGGCGCCCACGTACCCGTCGACAACAACAACACCTGCCTGTTGCATCGCGAATTCGACTGGGAAGGGGTTTCGATCGAGCTCGACCCCGTGCACTTTCCCGCCTGGCTGCGCGAGCGCCCGCAGTCATCCCTGCTGCTTGCCGACGCCTTGCGTCTCGACTACGCAGGGCTCCTGGAGCAGGGTTTCGCGAATGCGGCACGGCGTCTGGATTACCTGCAACTCGACATCGACCCGAGCATCCACACCCTGCAGGTACTGGAACGTCTTCCGCTGGACAGCTGGCGCTTCTCCGTGATCACCTTCGAAACAGATGCCTACCGCAACGATCTGCGCGCGCGCGAACGCAGCCGCGAGATCCTGACGGCACATGGGTACGCCCTCGTGGCCGCCGACGTTTCGGTGCTGTACCCGCCAGTCAGCCCCGACCCGATCGCCTTCGAGGACTGGTGGCTCGATCCGCAGAGCATCGACGCCGAGCGCATCCGCGGCATGCAGTCCATGCACCGGCCTGGTGACACCCCCCATCGACTGCTATTCGGTTCATTTTCAGGTGCCGCCGCAAGGTGAACATGCAGCCTTCCAATACGCTGAACATCTGCCTCGGGCACCTGCCGCCGCCTGCAGCGCTGGCGATGCATGCCGACCTCATGATCGCGCCGGTGTGGGTGCCTGGTCAGCGGCGACTGGCCGTAGTGGAAGATGCATCCTTCGGCGCCGCCGGCGATACCCTTTCGGAATACGCCCAACTCATCTGGCTCTCGGATCATCTACACGAGATTGCGGATGGCTTCGAGTTCATACGCATTTTTCACTACCGCCGCTTCACCTGCCGAGCGCAACCCACCGCGGGAGCGCAAGCTGCCAATCAACCCTGGTCGCGAACGCTTACCGACAGCGATCTGCCTCGCTTCGACGCGGAATTTTCGCGCCGACAGGACGCCGAACTGTTCAACACCCAGGTGGATATGGGGGGCATGCTGCCGCAGTACGCTGCCGCCCATGTACTCGAGGACCTTTTTCACTTCGCGGGATTCCTGCTGGCCCGAGGCATCCTGAGTTCGGCGGAGGCTTGCGAGTTCCTGCAGGGAGGAACGCTGATCCCCGCCTGCAATATCGGCGTGTTCCGCTTGCGTACCCAGCGCATGATGTTTCGCGTACTCAAGGCGGCGGCGGGCTTCATCGATTCCGCCTATTTCGTTCGACGAGATGGCTACCAGCGTCGAAACGGCGGCTTTCTGCTGGAGCGCCTGCACAGCTTTCTCATCCTGAAGGCGATTTCCAGCGGCTTGTGCCAGCCTCGGTTCGGGCACAACATGGTGCTGTCTCAAGACAGCGTGGTTTCGCTCACTAGTTAAGGACCACGATGACAGTTCGCAAGACGGCACTCATCACGGGAATCACGGGACAGGATGGCGCCTACCTGGCGGAATTCCTGCTGAGCAAGGGATACGCCGTGCATGGCGTCCGGCGCCGCTCGTCCTCGTTCAACACCGGGCGCATCGACCATCTCCTGCATGACGTTCACGAGCACGGGCTCGACCTCACCCTGCACTTCGGCGACATGACGGACTCGTCCAGTCTGATCCGCATTGTCGAGAACACACAGCCCGACGAGATCTACAACCTGGCGGCACAGAGCCACGTGGCCATCTCGTTCGAAGAGCCGGAATACACGGCCAACGCCGACGCGCTGGGCACCCTGCGATTGCTGGAGGCCATGCGCATCACCGGCCTCGGTGCGAAGACGCGCTTCTACCAGGCATCGACCTCGGAGCTGTACGGCCTGGTGCAGGAAGTCCCGCAGCGGGAATCGACCCCCTTCTACCCCCGCTCGCCGTACGCTGCCGCCAAGCTGTACGCGTACTGGATGACCGTCAATTATCGAGAGGCCTACGGGTTCTTCTCCTGCAACGGGATCCTGTTCAACCACGAGTCGCCCGTACGAGGCGAGATCTTCGTCACGCGCAAGATCACCCGCGCGCTCGCTCGCATCAAGCTGGGCACGCAACAGCGGCTGTACCTGGGCAATCTCAACGCGCTGCGCGACTGGGGACATGCTCGGGACTACGTCGATGCCATGTGGCGTATCCTGCAGCAACCACGTGCCGAGGACTACGTCATCGCCACCGGAGAGCAGCATTCGGTTCGCGAGTTCGTCGACCTCGCAGCGCAAGCCCTGGGCATGCAGCTGAGCTGGTCGGGCAGCGGCCTCGACGAGAAGGCCTATGACACATCCAGCGGCCGCTGCGTGGTCGAAATCGACCCACGATACTTCAGACCCACCGAGGTCGACACTCTGGTGGGTGACGCCTCACGGGCACGGCAAGTCCTGGGCTGGACGCCGGCAACCACCTTTCGCGAACTTGTGCGGGAAATGGCCATGCGCGACCTGGAGGAGGCGCGGCGAAGCATCGCGCTCGGATCCGAGGCCGACGACTGCCGTTTCCTGGCCTGGCCCCTGCGCGACCCCGCGGGCAGGTCCTGACGCGGCGCCGACAGGCGCTCGCATGCCATGAGACGGGCATTGATCCTCGGTGCCACCGGACAGGACGGCCACTATCTGTGCCGCCACCTGCGCGGCCTGGACTACGAAATCGTGGGAACCACGCATCGTGCGGCGGGGCTTTCCAGCGGCCCCGCGGGGGTGACCATGCGCCAGCTCGACATGCTGGACACGGACGCCATGCGGCAACTGATTCGCGACGTTCAACCCGACGAGATCTACAACCTGGCAGCGCGGGCCTCGAGTGCACAATTGTTCGATGACGCGGTGGCCAGCGGCGATGTGAATGGACTTTCCGTCGTGCGCCTGCTGCAGGCAATGGTCGACATCGACACGCCGGCCAGACTCTGCCAGGCACTCAGCAGCGAGATGTTCGCAGGCGGACGCGACAGTCCGCAAACGGAGGCATCTCCGCCGAGACCACGAAATGCGTACGGCGCGGCAAAGGCCTACGCCTGGCACGCGCTGCAGGCTTACCGCATCCACCACGGCACGTTCGCCTGCGGCGCGATCCTCTACAACCATGAAAGTCCGATGCGCTCCCCGCACCACGTCACGCGCAAGATCACACAGGCCGTGGCGCGGATCGCGCTGCACGGTGGCCCACCCCTGCGACTGGGAGCCGCCGATGCGCGCCGTGACTGGGGTCATGCGCGCGACCATGTGCAAGCCCTGCACCTCATGCTGCAAATGCCGAAGCCCGATGACTTCATCGTCGCCACGGGCATCTCGCACAGCGTGGAGGACTTTTGCCGCATGGCCTTCGCCCATGTGGGGCTCGACTACCACGACCATGTCACGTTCGACACGCCTCGCCCAACCTCGCCGGCAAGCTGCGAGTTGCGCGGGGACGCCGGCAAGGCGCATCGATCGCTGGGCTGGCATGCCGATACACCGCTGGCCCTGCTCGTCGCTGAAATGGTCGAGCATGACCTGACCTTGATGCGGTCCGCCGCGCACGACGTCGCAGCGCCCGCGAATGCGGTCGAATCGAGGCTTCGACCATGAACACAATCCCCCGAACCATCATGCAAGAAGCCTTGAGTCCCGGCGTCAGCGGCGTGTCTGATGCGCCGATCGACACCACGCGGCCTGCGCTCACCCTGCTGCAACAGGGCCGGACAGCAGGGGTCCCTGTGGCGCTGCTGGCCCACGTACGAAGCGCCGAGGCTTGGAGGGATCTGCAGGTCGCCCTGCAACGCCTTGCGGTGCCTGCGGACTTCTATCTCGCGGTCGACCAAGATGCGCTAGAGCACATGGACGCCATGCGCTGCCGGCTGCCCGGGGCCACTATCTGGCGTAGCGAGCCCTTGCCCGACATGGCGATCCAGCTCCAGATGCTGCGCCATATCCGCCCGCTGCCGTATTCACTCGTCCTCACGGTTGTGGCTGGAGCGGCCCGCTTGCCCGGCTCAACCAGGTCGCTGCTGCAACTCAGCCACGTCGAGTTCCAGCGCAGCGGTGAGATCGAAGAACTGCTCGTCGGGGCCCCACGGATCGTCGATCTCTTCGCCGGCAACCCGCGCTTGGGGTTCGTTGGCCCTCGTGCGGCCTGGCGAACCCTTGCCGGCGATGCCGCCGCCGCTGACGTTCAGGCGCTCGCGGCTGATCTGGGCTTCGGCGACGAGTTGCCGCGGCAGGGCTATTTTTCCTCGGCCATCCTGGGATTTCGACCACAGGCCCTGGACCGTCTGCTCGCCAGCGCGATACTCTCCGGGAACACCCCGCCCGACGAAATCGAGCGCATCGCATCGGCGGTTGAACGAAGCCTTCCTGCGGTCGCTGCCAGTGCAGGCTTTACGACATGCGATCTCGCGGGCCAGGCTCTGTCCGAGGGGCGCCGTGCCTCCGAGCCCTGGTTGCTCGCGAGCCGCAGCCTCGTCGCCGAACGCATCTGGGCCAAGGAGGAGTGCGAGTGCTGGGCTGCTGCGTCGCCACGCATCACACTCGCGGTGCCCATGCTCCGGCGCGAGGGCGCCCGCGGCCACACCACGCTTGCCGATGATCCCTGGTGCGAGCTGCTTCGAGCGCAGCCCATCCCCGGTGACCAGGCGGAGCAGATTCTGCGCGACTCGAATCGCGCCTTGCTGGACTCGGACGCGCAATGGGTAGGCCTGCTCGAGGCGGGCGACCGGCTGGCGGACGATGCGGCGTTCCGCCTGGCCGTCGCGATTCGGCGCAACCCGCAATGGCAACTACTGTATAGCGATGAGGACGCCGTCAACCAAGACGGCCAGCATGTCAATCCGCACTGCAAGCCCGACTTCAACCTGGACTACCTGCGAAGCCTGCCCTACATCGGCGGCCTGTTGCTGATTCGGCGTGATCTTTTCGAGGCGCTTGGCGGCTTCGACCCGGCGCACGAGGGAGCCGAGGATTACGACCTGCTGCTGCGGGCCTGGGAACATCTGCAGGGCACTGGTGCTGGCGAGTCCGCCATCGGACACCTACCTGAGGTGTTGTACCACCGCCGCGTCGGCTCAGGACACACCCGCAAGAGCGTGCCCGAGCTTCTGGCTGCCGGGCAGACCGCGCTGCAGGCCCACTTCGATCGCCTGGGCATCGCCGTGCAGGTCCAGCCCGGCCCGTTCCCGCCCTCCTTCCGTGTGCGCTGGCCGCTGCCCGAGACCCGGCCGCTGGTGTCGATCCTGATCCCCACGCGCGACCAGTTGCCGATGCTGCAGCGCTGCATCGAATCGCTGATCGAGAAGACCCGCTACCCGGCCTACGAGATCCTGATCATCGACAACGACAGCAGCGCCGACGACGCGGTGCGCTACCTGAACGCGATCGACGAGCGCAGGGCCGAGCTGGGCGAGCGCCTGCGGGTCATCC
>JAKBBP010000080.1 GCA_021808445.1 Pseudomonadota bacterium | reverse complement strand
CGCTGCCCTTCCTGGCGCACGCCACCATGGAGCCGATGAACTGCACGGCCTTCGTGCAGAAGGACCGCGTGGACATCTGGGGCCCCACCCAGGCGCAGACCCTGAACCAGATCGTCGCCGGCAAGATCGCCGGCCTGCCGCCGCACGCCGTGCACGTGCACACCACGCTGCTCGGCGGGGGCTTCGGCCGGCGCTTCGAGCAGGACTTCGTGTCCCAGGCGGTGGAGCTGTCCAAGGCCAGCGGCAAGCCGGTGAAGGTGGTGTGGACCCGCGAGGACGACACCCGGCACGACTTCTACCGCCCCGCCAACCTGCACCGCCTGCACGCCGTGCTCGACCGCGACGGCAAGCTCCAGGCCTGGGCGCACCAGATCGTCGGCCCCTCGATCTTCTCCCGCGTGTTCCCGCAGTACGTGAAGGACGGCATCGACGACAGCTCCGTGCAGGGCGCCATCAAGCTGCCCTACGCCATGCCCAACGCGCAGACCCGCTACGTGTTGTGCAACACCCCGGTGCCCGTGGGCTTCTGGCGCTCGGTGGGCCACTCCATCACCGCCTTCACCGTCGAGTCCTTCATCGACGAGCTGGCGCACGCGGCGGGCGCCGACCCCTACCGCTTCCGGTGCGACCTGCTGGTGCACGGCGACCCGCGCGCGCTGGCCACGCTGGACGTGGCGGCGCGCGAGGCCGGCTGGGGCAAGCCCCTGCCGGCGGGGCATTTCCACGGCATCGCCATGCACCACTCCTTCGGCAGCTACGTCACCGAGGTGGCCGAGGTCTCGGTGGATCCCAAGGGGCAGGTGCGCGTGCACCGCGTGACCTGCGCGGTGGACTGCGGCCAGGTCGTGAACCCGGACATCGTCACCGCGCAGATCCAGAGCGCCGTGGTGTACGGCCTGACCGCGGCGCTGTACGACCGCATCGACCTGCACCAGGGCGGGGTGGTGCAGGGCAACTTCGACAAGTACCGCATGCTGCGCATGGACAGCGCGCCGCGGGTCGACGTGCACATCCTGCCCAGCGGGGAAGCGCCGGGCGGGCTGGGCGAGCCCGGCACGCCGCCCATCGCGCCGGCCGTGGCCAACGCGGTGTTCGCCGCCACCGGCAAGCGCCTGCGCGAACTGCCCCTGCGCCCCGGGCTGCTCAAGGCCTGAGCGCCGCTCGCGGGCCGCCCTGGCCCGCGAGCGGGGGCCGGGCGAGGGTCTTGAAACTCCCGCGCCCGGTCCCCATGTCTCGCATGGGTACGCAGATTTCTTGCACCGCCATGTCGCAATCCGCCGTTTCCAAGGTACGCGCCGATTCCCTGCCTTCCGGGCTGCGGGATCTGGCCATGCTGGCCGCGCTGCTCGAGCGCATCGAGCGCGATGCCCGCCGCCCCGATCCCGAGCAGTACCGGCTGCTGGTCGCGCGCATTCGCGCACAACTCCAGTCCCTGCCGATGGACGCCGCGCTGGACGCCATGCTCGCCGGCTTTCCCGCCACCGCCGAGATCTACGAGAACCTGCGCTACGAACTGGCCGGCCTGTGCCGGGCGCCGCTGGCGCACTCCGTGGGCACCGAGCGCGCGGCGCGCGACCTGCTCGCGCGCATCGGCCGCGAACCCCCGGACAAATACTGATAGAAGTATATGTATCCCGGCCCTCACAATGGCGCCATGTCCAGGCAGCCGGGGAGCCGCGCCACATGTCCTTCGTCATCGAATGGAGCCATCTGCATCCGCTGGCCGCGGTCGGCGGAGGCGTGCTGATCGGCACGGCCGCCGGGCTGCTCGCGCTGGGCGCGGGCAAGATCATGGGCTGCAGCGGCATTGCCGGCGCCATGCTGCACGACGCCGTGTACGGAGTGCGCTCGCAGGCCTGGCGCGCCTGGTTCATGGGCGGCGTGCTGCTGGGCGGCCTGCTCTGGCTGGTCCTGGGCGGGAGCTTCCCCGGCGCGCGGCATGCGCTGCCGGCCGCGCTGGTGCTTCCGGCCGGCCTGCTCACCGGCTTCGGCACCCGCCTCGGCTCGGGTTGCACCAGCGGCCACGGGGTCTGCGGCATCCCCCGCCTGTCGGCGCGTTCCCTGCTGGCCGTGGGGCTGTTCATGGCCAGCGGCATGCTCACGGTGTTCCTGAGCCGCCAGCTGGGAGCCCTGCTGTGAGCGCGCCGCGCAAGGCCCGGCCCCGGGGGCGCTCATGACCAAGCGGCCCGTTCATCTTCTCGCGCTGCTGTCCGGCACCCTGTTCGGCCTCGGGCTCATGCTCTGCGGCATGGTCGACCCCCAGCGGGTGCTCGGATTCCTGGATCTCGGCGGAGCCTGGGACCCGACCCTGCTGCTGGTCATGGGCGGGGCGGTGGCCGCCTCCGCCGTGCCCATCCGCCTGGCCATGCGCCGGGGCCGTCCGCTGCTGGGCGGCATGCTCGAATTCCCCAGCCAGCGCGCGATCACCGGGCGCCTGGTCGCCGGCAGCGTGCTGTTCGGCGTGGGCTGGGGCCTGTGTGGCGTGTGTCCCGGCCCGGCCCTGCTCAACCTGCTGAGCCTGCGAGCCGACCGCTGGGAGTTCTTCGCCTGCATGCTGGCCGGCATGGCGCTGTTCGACGCCTGGAACCGGCGCGGCGCCGCCGCCCGCTCCGCCGCGGCCTCCCTGCCGCGTCCTTGATCCACGGGGCTTGCCGCCGCGCCCGGCGCGGCGAGAATGCGCCATGGACACCAGCCTCGGGGATCTCCTGCGCTGGGTGGCGGCCCTCGGGGCCGGTCTGCTGATCGGCGTCGAACGCGAGCGCAGCCACCCGGACGAGCAGGCCAGCGCCGGCCTGCGCAGTTTCGCGCTGGCCGCGCTGGCCGGTGCCGCCGCGGCGCGCCTGGGGCCCACCGCCCTGGTCGCCGTCGTGCTGGCGGTGGCGGGGCTGGCCGTGGCCGGCTACCTGCGCACCCGCGACACCGACCCCGGCATCACCACCGAGATCGCGCTGCTGCTGTGCGTCCTGCTGGGCGCGCTGGCCATGCGCGAGCCCGCGCTGGCCTCGGCGCTGG
Source organism: Pseudomonadota bacterium (assembly GCA_021808445.1). Classification (GTDB taxonomy): domain Bacteria; phylum Pseudomonadota; class Gammaproteobacteria; order Burkholderiales; family Burkholderiaceae_C; genus Thiomonas_A. The sequence continues at coordinate 8,590 of JAKBBP010000080.1, read as the reverse complement.
CCGTGCTGGCTGCCGTGCTGCTGGCGGCCAAGGCGCGACTGCACGGTTTCGTGCGTTCCGTGCTCAGCGAACAGGAGCTCCAGCATGGTCTGCTGCTGGCCGCCTCGGTGCTGGTGGTGCTGCCCCTGCTGCCCAACCGCGCGCTGCCCGCACTCGGCGGGCTCAACCCCCATACCCTGTGGACCCTGGCCGTGCTGCTCATGGTCATCCAGACCCTGGGCCATGTCGCGCTGCGCTGGCTGGGCCCCGTGCGCGGCCTGGCCCTCACCGGACTGCTGGGCGGCTTCGTGTCCAGCACCGCCACCATCGCCGCGATGGCCCGGCGCGCAAGGGAGCACCCCGAATGGTTCGAGGCCAGCCTGGCCGGCGCGCTGTGGTCCAACGTGTCCACCGTGGTGCAACTCGGCGTGATGACCGCCGTGGTGGCACCCGGCCTGTTCTCCCGCCTGGCGCCGGCGCTGCTGCTGGCGGGCGCCGTGACCCTGGGCGCGGGCTGGTGGAGCGCCCGCCTCGCGCGACGCCGCGGCGAGCAGGCCTCGCCGCCCGCGGCGGCCGTGGCCGGCCGGCCTTTCAGCCCGCGCGCGGCGCTGGTGTTCGCGCTCGCCGTGGGGGCCATGCTGTTCGTGGCCGAGCAGGCCCATCGGCGTTACGGCGGAAGCGGCGTGCTGGTGGCCACCGCGCTGGCCGGCCTGGCCGACGCTCATGCCTCCGCGGTGTCGGCGCTGCAGCTGCACGCCGGGGGCGGCCTGGGCGCGGGGCTGGCCGCCGTGTGCGTGGGCGCAGCCTTCAGCACCAACGCGCTGAGCAAGACCGTGGCGGCCGCCTCCGGGGGCAGCGCCCGCTTCGCAGCCCTGCTCGCGGCGTCCCAGGCGGCCATGGTGCTGGGCTTCTGGGCGGGCCTTGCGTGGGCGCCGTGGATCCAGAGCGTGTTGACAGGAGGGAGCGCATGACGCAAAATCTCCTCTTTCGCTTGTGGGAAACCGCAAAGCGAGTGGAGTGGTAGTTCAGTTGGTTAGAATACCGGCCTGTCACGCCGGGGGTCGCGGGTTCGAGTCCCGTCCACTCCGCCAATTTCAAAAAGTCGTTTAAAATCAACGACTTACAGCAAAGGGCTTCAGAGTGCATGTACCAAAACATGTACCATGGGGCCCTTTCTTTTTGTCCCCCAAAACCGACCGGGCGCTTGGGCACCCTTTCGGCTCGGTGCGGCCAATCCCCCCTCCAGCAAACGGCGTGAACAATATCGCTACGCGATATTGTTCACGCCGGCGTTATCGCCTCGGCGATGACCAATTCGGCCGCGAGGAATTGATCAGTGTTTCCCCTAACGCGTCGATGTGGCCGGCGGGATTCCGGCACAACAGTTCCCCAGCAATTGCCTTGCGCGCACATCACCTTGGGCGGCGGCTTTGTTCAGCCAATAGGCAGCTAGCGGGCGGCTCTTGGCAACGCCCCTGCCATAGAGATACAAAGTGGCCAGATCGGCTTGAGCGAATGGATAGCCCAGATCAGCGGACCTCCGATACCAGTAGGCGGCCATGCCGGCATCCAGCGGCACACCTTTCCCGTACTCGTAGTCGCGGCCCAGAGCGTCTTGCGCGTAGGCGGACCCCTGATCAGCGGCCTTCCGGTACCAGTAGGCTGACCTGATCTCGTTCTCAGGAACGCCTTGGCCCTCGGCATAGAGCTCAGCCAAGCCTGTTTCGCCGACAACCAAGCCTTGTTTGGCAGACTTACGGAACCACGAAGCCCCCTTCGCGTAGTCCTGCGCAACGCCATGGCCTGTGGTGTATAGCACGCCGATATCGTATTGGGCCTTTGCCAGGCCCTGTTCGGCAGCTCGGCGGTGCCATGACATCGCTTTGGCGTAGTCTTGCCGTACCCCTAGGCCAACTTCATAGAGCCTGGCCAACCCATTCTGTGCCTCCGCGTAGCCTTGGTCGGCGGCCTTGCGGTACCAGTAGGCGGCCTGGGCAGGATGCTGGGGAACGCCCCGGCCCGTCGCGTACATTTTTCCCAGCGCCGTTTGCGCGAACGTGTTGCCTCCCTGGGCGTCAGCGGTCAATTCGTTGAGTGCCGCTCGATTACCGCGCCGAGCCAGGATATACGCGGCTTGCCGCTCGTCCTGTTGCAGTGACCGATTGAGAGAAGCTTGCAAAGTGGCTACCTGTACAGAGGTCATCGAGCCACTGCCAGAGGATTGGCTCTGCAAGTACGCCGCGATGGCTCGGCTCGCACCAATCGCTTGGATCTTGCGCGTTAACGCTTGGCCTGCGCTGATCTGCGTTTCGTTCAACTTGTGGTCGAGGAGGTAGCGGTTCGCGCCCGCCTTTACGTCGCCCTTGAAAGAAGCCAAGTTATAGAGCGCATAGGCAACAACGTCGTTCCGGGGCACACCGTAGCCGTTGCCATACATGACGCCCAGATTGCTTTCCGCGCCTGCATTGCCCTGGTCGCTTGCCTTGAGGAGCCAGGGGGCGGCTCGGGCGTAGTCCTGCGGCACGCCGTGACCGTTCGCGTACATGATTCCCAGGTTGAATTGCGCGTCTGCATCGCCCTGGTCGGCGGCCTTCCGGTACCAGATGAGGGCTTGGGCATAGTCCTGAGGCACGCCTTGGCCGAAGTCGTACATGACCCCCAGGTTGTATTGGGCGTCCGCATAGCCCTGGTCAGCTGCCTTGCGGTACCAGATGAGGCCTTGGGCATAGTCCTGGGGCACGCCTTGGCCGTTGTCGTACATGGTGCCCAGGTTGTTTTGCGCGAGTGCATAGCCCTGGTCGGCGGCCTTGCGGAACCAGGAGAGGGCTTGGGCGTAGTCCTGTGGTACGCCTTGGCCATTGGTGTACATGACGCCTAGGTTGTCCTGCGCGTCTTCATTCCCCTGGTCGGCGGCCTTGCGGAACCAGGAGAGGGCTTGGGCGTAGTCCTGCCGCACGCCTTCGCCATCTGCGTACATGATGCCGAGCCGGTCTTGCGCGTTGGCATCACCACCACTTGCCGCGTTTTGCAGCTTGGCCAAGGCGCTTGCGTCGCCCGATTGGTGCGCGGCTTGAGCAAGGGCGAGCGCCTCGTTACTCGTCATAGCGGAGACTGTTGAGCACAGGCAGGCGAAGGCCATCGGAAGGACTGCGGCGATCAGTGCGGTCTTGATCGTGGATTTGCGCATGGCGTTGGTGGGGTGGAGTGCTTATTTGATGAATGGTAGCCAAGAGCGCAATCAAGAATCTCCGGTTTTAAAGAAGGATAAAGGACGTTATCATTCACAAATGACTACCGGAATCCTCCTCATCGAAAGCGCGGCGCAGGCCGAGGATCTGGCCGAGCAGGTGCGTGTTGGGCGCAAAGTCGCAGGCGTGGGCGGCGTCCTTCGGCGGCGACGGGGTGGAGTTCCTGCGCGCCCTGAAATTCGACCAGGTGGGTGTGCACCCGCTGCAGGGGCATGCGCTCAACGCGATCGAGCAGGTGAACCAGAGCTGGACTTGCCTGGTGGCGCTGGCGGCGGTACGCGCCTTGTTGGAATGGCATCCCGATGCGGGAGGTTTTCGGTTCTTCGCAAAATTGTGTGGGTGATGCCGGAGCCGCCCTCGTCAGTCCTGTCCCCGTGGCCGTCCTCGCTGAGATCGAAGTGGCGTATGCGAGCAGCTATCTTTAGCAATCCGCTCGAATCTCGAGCATTTCAACCGGAGATCATCCATGAAAGTCCAACTCAAGCTCACCGCCATTGTTCTCGCCGTCGCCGCGCTGAACATCGGGCAAGCCAGCGCCGCAGCGCGTCTGTGCTTCGCAATGCGAGACGTGAAAGGAATCGTGGCGGTCTCCGGCGCGAATACCTCATGGACGAAGTTCCAATGCGAAGTGCCGGACGGAGACGGCAATGGTCCTGCGCCCCAGCACACCCTCAACCAGCTTTCTGAGCTTGGGTGGCATGTTGCTTCTATGACGGTCATGGATGGCGATCTCGCCATCATCATCGAAAAATGAGCGCCGCATGCGATCACGACCAGGCGCGGTACGACGCCAATCGCATCGCCTGTGAGTTGGACCAAAATCGAGTTCTATCGGCCCGCCGTACAGCCGTCGACGTCGATGATGCCGAAAAATCCAACAAGGCATGATGGCTGCGTTTTCGGATCGCGCCGGGGGCGCATGCCGCGCAGCCGTTCGACGTGATGAGCGTGGCCAAGGGCCTGGTGGGCGCGGAGACCTTCGCCGCGGTCGACCCCAGGAACAACGACAAGTTGAACAAGGACCTGGTCAAACTCGTGGGTCGCGACCTGCAGCATCGCTACGTGTTCTTCGCCTCGCCGCGCTACCCAGGTCTAGCCAGGCACCCCAAGCTCGAGCGCGACGGTATTCAAGTGTGGAGCGTCGATGTCTGAGATCGTGGTCGTCGGCGCAAGTGCGGCAAGCCTCGTCAACGCGCGCGAGCGGGTGCCGTCTCTGTACGCGCCCGACGAGGCGGCGGCGGTGCGCGCGTTCGAGTTCTTCACGGTCAACATCCGCAACCCCAACACCCGCAAGGCCTACGCGCGCGCCGCGTCCGAGTTCGCGGCTTGGTGCGCGCAGCGCGGCATCCTGGATGTGCGCCAGGTGCGGCCCGTGGATGTGGCTTCCTATATCGAGGGGCTGCAGATCGCACCACCTTCGGTGAAGCAGCGCCTAGCGGCGCTGCGCATGCTCTTTGATTGGCTGGTGATCGGCCAGGTGATGCCGGTGAATCCGGCGGGCTCGGTGCGCGGGCCCAGGCACTCCGTGAAAAAGGGCAAGACCCCGGTGCTCGCGGCCGACGAGGTGCGGCAGCTGCTGGACGCCATCGACGTGTCCACCCCGATCGGGCTGCGCGACCGCGCGCTCATCGGGCTGATGGTCTACACCTTCGCGCGCGTGGGCGCGGTGGTCCAGATGCGGCTGGAGGATGTCTACGTCCAGGGGCGGCGGCTGTGGGTTCGGTTGCACGAGAAAGGCGGCAAGCAGCACGAGATGCCCTGCCACCACCGCCTTGAGGAGTTCTTGCACGCCTACATCGAGGGCGCCGGAATCGCGGGCGACAAGACGGTGCTGTTTCGTTCAGGACTTGGGCGAACGAGTCACCTGAGCGAGCGCGCGATGAGCCAGTCGGATGTGTACCGCATGATCCGTCGGAGAGCCGAGCGTGCTGGGATCCGAACCCGGATCGGCTGCCACAGCATCAGGGCAACTGGGATCACCGAGTACCTGCGCAACGGCGGGCGCCTGGAGATCGCCCAGCAGATGGCCAACCACGAGTCGGCCAGGACGACCGGTCTCTACGACCGGCGCGGCGACCAGGTCAGCCTCGATGAGGTCGAACGGATCCGGATCTGAGGTGAAACCCTTCGTCGGCGAAGCGTCTATGTGCCTCAAGTGTGTGTGCCCGAGGGTCGTTGTCGCCAGTTTTCAGTTGTTTTTAGGCGAATTCGGCGTTTTGCATCGAATCGATGGCCAAAACTCAGGTGTTTTGCTCAATTTTTATGCACCGATGGGCGCACGCATCGGCTTTGCTTCGCAGATGAGGCACATAAACAGTTCGTGCAGATTGATTGAGACCTCTCGTCAGTGTGGCCGGCTAGCCCGATCGATTGTTCTCGCCGAGGGTCTCACGCATACGAAGGGTGGCCATGCAAGAAGACACGAAGGACAAGTCGCAGCAATTCAACCCCGCCAAACATCCCGGAGAGGCCGATCGTCCGGTCGGGCGACAGATCTTTGAGCATGACGAGGCCTTCCTGCAACTGCTTCGGCAGACTCGTGCGATGGCTGCAGAGTCAACGAACCCAGCTGCGGCGTCGTTCGATCCGGAGCAGTGGCTGCGGCAGTGGCTCCAGAAGCCTCAGCCTGCCCTGGGCGGGTGCAAACCAGCGGAAATGCTCGCGACCCAAGCTGGTGTCGAGGCGGTGCGGCGCGTGCTGGGGGGAATCGCGAGTGGGGCCTTCCAGTGAGACGCCCGGGAACCCTTCCCCGAACCGTTACCGAAACGGTTCCCCCCAATCATGACAGGTCGAGGTGTCTTGGCGCGCGCCAAGACGGCCTCTCAACCATGTCCGAAGCCCGCTGTCCGGATGAAACGACTGTTCGTGCTCGCCTATAGCGCAGCGGCCTACCTGCTGTTCCTCGCCGTGTCGGCTTGGACCATCGCCTGGCTCGTCGACGTTCGTCTGCTGGGTCTGCCTGCCGAGACGATCGATGGCACGGCCACCGTGACGCCCGTGGTAGCCATCGCAGTCGACCTGCTATGGATCCTCGGCTTCGGGCTGCAGCACAGTGTCATGGCGCGGCCGGCATTCAAGCGCTGGTGGACCCAGTGGGTGCCGCCGGAGGTTGAGCGGAGCACCTACGTCCTGCTCGCCAGCGGGTTCTTGCTGCTGCTCTGCACAGCCTGGCAGCCATTGCCCACGGTGGTGTGGCAAGCGAGCGGGCTGGCGGCCTGGGGGCTCTGGATCCTGTGCGCGCTGGGCTGGGCCATCACCGTGCTGTCGTCATTCGAAATGGATCATTTCGAGCTCTTTGGCCTGCGTCAGGCCTGGCGCGAAGTCGTCGGCTCGTCTCGCGGCGAGGCGCAGTTCGCCGAGCGTTGGCTGTACCGGTGGGTCCGACATCCGATCATGCTCGGTTTCATGATCGCCTTCTGGGCCACGCCACGGATGACAGTAGGGCATCTGCTGTTCACCGTCGCCATGACGGTTTACGTTCTGATCGCACTTCGGTACGAGGAGCGCGATCTCGTGCGGGAGCTGGGGGCCTCCTACCTCTCCTACCAGGCACGTGTTCCGAAGCTGGTTCCTTGTCCGCGCTGGAGGAAGTACCGGGCGAGCCTTCGCCGCGACGAAGGCTGACGCAATCCGGGCCAGCGCCCGGCGCGCTGCCGCTTCAGACCAGTCGCAGGGAGTGGGTGTGCCCCGCCTGCCCGGAGTCCGGTCGCTTGCTTTCCAGCTTGATGCGCAAGCGCAGGTCGTTGAGCGAGTCGGCGTTGCGCAGCGCATCCTCGAAGCTGATCGTGCCGGCTTCGTACAGGTCGAACAAGGCCTGGTCGAAGGTCTGCATGCCGAGTTCGCGCGAGCGTTTCATGACCTCCCGGATCTCGGGAATCTCGCCGTTGAAGACATGCTTCGCCACCAGGGGAGAGTTGATCATCACTTCCACGGCCGCGACGCGGCCGTCGCCGTCCTGGCGAGCGAGCAGGCGCTGCGAGATGATCGCCCGCAGGTTCAGGGACAGGTCCATCAGGAGCTGCGCGCGCCGGTCCTTCGGGATGAGGTGGATGGCGCGGTCCAGCGCCTGGTTCGTGTTGTTCGCGTGCAGCGTGGTCAGCACCAGATGCCCGGTCTCGGCGAAGGCCACGGCATGTTCCATGGTCTCCCGATCACGGATCTCCCCGATCATCACCACGTCCGGCGCCTGGCGCACGCTGTTCCTCAGCGCCACCGCCCAGCCCTCCGCGTCGCGTCCGACCTCGCGCTGGGTCACCACGCAGTTCTTGTGAGCGTGCACGAACTCGATGGGATCCTCGATGGTCTGGATGTGGCCGGCGCTGTGCTCGTTGCGCCAATCCAGCATGGCCGCCAGCGAGGTGCTCTTGCCGGTCCCCGTGGCTCCGGCCAGGATGATCAGTCCGCGCTTGCTCATCACCAGGTCCCGGAACACGCCGGGCAGGTTCATGGACTCGATCGTGGGAATGGTGCGCGGGACGATGCGCAGCACCAGGCTGACGCTTTCCTGCTGCACGAAGGCGCTCACGCGAAAGCGCCCGATGCCGCTGGGAGCGATGCCGAAATTGCATTCGTTGCTGCGCTCGAACTCGGCCATCTGGCGATCGTTCATGATCGCCTTCGCCAGCGCCAGGGTCAGCCGCGGAGTCAGGGGTTTCGGGCGTGCCTTGCGGAGGGTTCCGTCGACCTTCATCGCCGGTGGAAACCCGGGGACCAGGAACAGGTCCGAGCCCGAGCTCTCGACGAGTTCGAGCAGCAGCTGCTGGATGAAGCGCGGCGGATCCTCGAGGTCGTCGGGGAAGGCGCTCCCGGTCGCCATGTGCCCTTCCTGCGCCGCCTGGCCCTGCGGGTCCGGTCGTACCTCGGAAGTCGTGGGATGAGCGTCGTTCGGCATGGTGAAGGAACACGGGCGGGCTGTTGATGGAACGCAGGAGAAAGCACCTGCCCATCACCCCGATTCTGCACCAAGGCGTCCCCCTTCGTTCGTGCGACAGCCGTTCCATCGCACGGAAGCCCGCGCTCCGGTGCGCTAAGCTGGCTCCGAGCGATGCTTGAAGGACAGAGACCATGCTGGACAACTCCTTCCTCGATGGATCCGCGGATCCCGTCACCATTCGGCTGGAAATGCTGGTGATCGGCCCGCTGGTCACCTTCCTGGCGATGGCACTCGTGATCGCGCGGGGCTTCCACCCGAGCCACCCGTACCTGGGCCTGGGGATCACGGCGGGCCTGGTCTTCGGCGTGTTCATCGCGTGGAAGGTTCAGGCCCGGTACGTCGGCCGCTGGTACACGCCGCGCCGGGGGGACCCCGGTCCCATGAGCGGGAGCACCGCATGGATGCGAGGCCTCCTGGCCGGGGCCTTCAC
>JAKBBP010000079.1 GCA_021808445.1 Pseudomonadota bacterium | reverse complement strand
CTTCGAGCGCGCGCTGGGATGCGAGGTGCTCGACGAATTCGCCTTGTACGAATCGCAGCAGGCGGCATCCATCCGGCAATGCCTGGGAGCGCACGGCGAGCCTCGCGCCCAAGACCACGGCTGAGCCTGCATCGGCGCGCATGGCCGGGCTCGAAGGCCAAAAGCGGAATTGATGATTTCCAAATCATCATCAATTGGACGCAGCCACCCCGGGCGTGAATACTGAGCCCCGGACTTCGTTGGCGCGAATGCGCCTCGACATCCCAGGCAAACAATACGTCACGGAGACAACCACCATGTTCCCCAGGCCACCCACGGGGAGCGGGTCGAGTGCGGCACAAGGCATGCCCAGCATCGCCGCGCGCATCGATCGGCTCCCGGCTTCCCGATCCCTCTGGATCGCCGTCACGCTGCTGGCCCTAGGGGGCTGGTTCGAGTTCTACGTCACCTTCTTTCTGGGCTATGTCGCTCCGGGGATGATCAAGGCGGGGCTGTTCAGCGCCAGTTCCCTGGGCCCCTTGTCCGCACTCAGCGCGATCAAGTTCGCGGGTTTCGGAACCTTCGTGTTCGCCACCTTCGGCGGCCTCTGGGTCGGTACGATTTTCGTCAGTCAGCTGCTCGACTATTTCGGGCGTCGCGCCGTGTTCACATGGGCCTTGCTCTGGTACGTGGCCTGCAGTGCGATCATGGCCTTCCAGACCAATGGCTTCGCCATCGACATCTGGCGATTTCTCAGCGGGGTCGGTATCGGCGTGGAGTTCACGACCATCGACACCTACCTCGCCGAGATGACCCCGCGACACATGCGTGGCAAGGCCTTCGCGGTGCAGCAGACGATCTCGTTCCTGGCCGTGCCCTTCGTGGCCTTTGTGTCGTGGCTGCTGATTCCGATCGCGCCTTGGGGATTCGACGGATGGCGCTGGGTGGTGCTGATCGGAACGGTCGGGGCCGTCGCCGTCTGGTTCCTGCGATTGCGCCTGACGGAGAGCCCGCGTTGGCTTGCCAAGCAGGGGCGCCACGAGGAGGCCTCACGCATCGTGGATGCGCTGGAGGCCCGCGTCCAGCAGGAAACCGGCCGACCGCTGCCGCCACCCATCGAGGGGTTGGCGGATGAGGAAGGCAAGGGCAGCTATGCGGAAATGTTCCGGGAGCCGTACCTGCGGCGAGTCGTGATGCTTTCCCTGTTCAACCTGGCGGGGGCCTTCAGCTACTACGGATTCGCGGCCTGGGTCCCGACCTTGCTGGCCCAACGGGGCATCAACATCACCCATAGCCTGGAGTACGCGTTCATCATCGCCTTCGCGAACCCCGTGGGCCCGATCCTCGGCACCTTCATCGCCGAGCGCCTGGAACGCAAATGGATCATGTGCTGGGGTCTGGCGGGAATGATGGCGTTCATGTTCGCCTTCGCACGAGCATCCTCGCCCCTGGCCCTGATCACCTTTGGCGTCCTGTTCACGCTCAGCGCGAACATCCAGGCCTTTGCCAGCCACAACTACCAATCGGAGATCTTTCCGACGCGATTCCGCATGCGCGCGGTGGGCTTCGTATGGTCGTGGCTGCGCATCTCGTCGGCCTTCTCCGGGCTGATCGTGGGCGCCGTGCTCATGTCAGGGGGGGTGTTTGGCGTCGCCCTTCTGATGGGGGGCACCACGGCCCTGCAGATCCTCCTGATTGCACTGCTCGGGCCGCGTTCGACCGGGCTTTCGCTGGAGCAGATCAACGCCTGAGTCGACGCCGTGGCGGGCCGGCAGCGGCCCGTCACGGCGCGTGCGGACGAGCGCCGGGCTCTCGTCGAATGCCTCATGCCTCGAGACCACGCTCGCCGGCTGCCGCCAGATGCGCGATCAGGCGCTCCGCGGCCGGGGAGAGATAGCTGCTGTTGCGATAGCTTGCCACCAGTCTGCGGCGCATGGTCGTCTCACGCAGGCGCACTTCGCGAAGCCCCGCGCCCTGCGGATCCTGCTCCAGATGGCGTCGCGACACAAAGCTGAGCAGCCCGGTCCTGGCGATCAAGGTCGGCAGCATCAACAGCATGGTGCTCTCGACCTGCACGGTCGGACGCGGCAGATGCCTGCGATCGAAGGCGTGATCCAGCCAGTCGCGCGTGGGTGCGCCGGGGGTCTGCAGCACCCAGCGATAGCGGGTCAGGTCCTTCATGGTCGGAGCGCTGCGAAGGACTTCATGCTGGGAGCTCGCGGCGACCACGATCTGATCCTCCGCGAGAACCAGGGACTGCAGCCCCTCGTCCACATCCACCTCGCTGCCGACCGCGAGGTCCAGTTCACCCGACAGAAGCATGGGGCGGAGCGAATCAATGAGGCCGATCACGACCTTCACGGTCAGCGAGGGCGCCTCGGCCAGCAACGCCCGCATGGCATCGGGCAACAGGAACTGGGCGGCGGTGGGGACGATGCCGATGCGCACATGGCCCGACAGACCGCGCCCGAGATCACGGATCTCTCGTTGCGCGTCGTGCAGGTCGAGGCGCATGCGCTGGGCCCATTTGAGCAGGACCACGCCCGCGCTCGTGAGCTGAATTCCGCGCCCTGAGCGCTCGAACAGGGGCATGCCGCAGGCTGCCTCCAGTCGTCGCACGGCACTCGTCAGTGCCGGCTGGGTGCGGTGCAGCTGCGCGGCCGCCTTGCTGACATGCTGAAGCTCGGCGATGACCTCGAAGTACCGCAGGTCGCGTAGGTCAATAGCCAAAGTCACGTTGATGGGTTTCCAAGAATTATCAATTGGACGCCATGGTACCCGGGTCGAATACTCGGGTCCACAAGGCGATCGCGGCGTTCCGTTCCAGGGCCGCGGTCCGACCGAAGACAACAACAAGGAGACCTCCCATGCGCCCGAAGCGCCGCATGTTCCTTTCGCTCGCAGCGCCCGTGCCCTTGTGTGCGCGGGCCTGAACCATTCCAACTCGCGCCGCGGGTGGACGTCCGGGCGCATTTTTCAGGAGCAGAAATTCATGAGCCAAGCAGCCGTGCTTCCCGATGTGGTGCGCGATTTCGACCGTGTCGATCCTGAGGTCGTTCGCAAGGCATCGGTCTATGCCGCATCCATCCTGGCGGACGTCGCGGGGCGGCGCGGTGCGTTGAGCGGACGTATCGCGCCGCTGGCCCCCTCGGTTCGCTTCTGCGGCCCGGCCTTGACCGTGGAAGTTCGTCCCGGGGACAACCTCATGATCCACGCGGCCCTCGCGCTGGCCAGGCCGGGCGACGTGATCCTGGTCGACGGCAAGGCGGACCTGAGTTCGGCGCTGATGGGCGAGATCATGACCCAGCAGTGCATGGCGCTGGGCGTCGCGGCGGTGGTCATCGACGGCGCCGTGCGCGACTCCGAGGCCATTCGTGCTCTGGGCTTTCCCATGTACGCCGCGGGCCTGAACCCGAACGGCCCGACCAAGTCCGTTCCGGGACGAGTGAACCACCCGATCTCGGTGGGCGGTGTCACGGTCCATCCGGGTGATCTCGTGGTCGGGGATGCCGACGGCGTGGTGGTGGTGGAACGTCAGAAAGCGGCCTCTCTACTCGATCTGGCGGCCGAGAAGGTGGCATCGGAGGCCAGGCGCATCGCCGATATCGCGAGCCGCAAGGCGCTGCGCCCGGCCTGGCTGGACGGCGCGCTTCGCACAGCGGGAGTCCTGGCCGAGGGGGAGGTTCTGTGAGCGAGAAGAGCAAGAAGGTCATCCTGGTCACCGGTGCCGACCTCGCGGACAAGGCACTGTCCCTGGTGGGTGACTATGAGGTCGTGTACGCCGGCAAGGCGCCCACCGATGACGACCTCGTGGCGCTTTGCCGACGCCACGATCCGGCCGCCATCATCGTTCGATATGGCCGCGTCGGAGCGCGGGTGATGGACGCCGCGCCGTCCTTGAAGGTCATTTCCAAGCACGGCAGCGGAACCGACACCATCGACAAGGCTGCCGCCGCCGAGCGGGGAATCCAGGTTGCCGCGGCGGCCGGGGCCAATGCGGCCGCGGTCGCCGAGCAATCCCTGGCCTTGGTGCTCGCCTGCGCGAAATCGGTGGTGCAGCTGGATGCGCGCATGCGTGCCGGGCACTGGGACAAGCCGACCCACAAGAGTCTGGAGCTTGCCGGCCGCACGCTGGGTCTGGTCGGGCTTGGCGCCATCGGCCTGCGCGTGGCCCGGATGGCCCATGCCATGGACATGAAGGTGATCGGCTTCGATCCCTATGCCTCGAATCTTCCGCCCTACCTGCAGGCTGTCACCCTGGACCATCTCTGGGCGAATTCGGACGTGATTTCCCTGCACTGTCCGCTCACCCAGGAAAACCGCGGTCTGGTCAATGCCGAAACCCTGGCGCGTTGCCGGCGCGGCGTCATCCTGGTCAACACCGCGCGCGGCGGGCTCATCGATGAGGCGGCGCTTGTCTCGGCCTTGCATTGCGGCCAGGTATCCGCGGCCGGCCTCGATACCTTCGAATCCGAGCCGCTACGGCCTGGTCACCCCTTCACCGCCGAGGCCCAGGTCGTGCTCAGCCCGCATATCGGCGGCGTGACGGGCGACGCCTACGTGAACATGGGCGTGGCCGCGGTCAAGAACGTCCTGGCCGTGCTCGCCAGCTGATGCCGGGTGGCGGAGCGTCCCTCATGCGAAACCTGCTCGGCACTGTGCTGCCCGAAGGCGCTTGCGACTGCCACATGCACATCTATGACTCGCGTTTTCCTGCGGCACCCGGGGCACGTCTTGCCCCTCCGGATGCCTCGGTGCAGGACTACGAGCGGGTCCAGGCCCGTCTGGGTCTGCACAGCACGGTGGTCGTCACTCCTTCGACCTACGGCACCGACAACCGATGCACCCTGGAGGCCCTGGCTCGCCTCGGATCCAGGGCCCGGGGGGTCGCCGTGGTCTCGGGGTCCGTGACCGGGCAGGCCTTGCGGGAACTGCACGAAGGCGGCGTTCGGGGCATCCGATTCAACCAGACCTTGAGCGATGCCACCTCGCTGGATGATCTGGAGGTACTCGCCGAGCGCATTGCGCCACTGGGCTGGCACGTGGAGATGTTGCTGCGAGCAGCGGATCTCGCGCGCCTGGAGGGGCGCTTGCGCGAGCTGACGGTGCCCGTGGTGTTCGACCACATGGGAAGGCTGCCTGCCCCGGCCAGGGAGCAGCCCGGATTTCGGGTGCTGCAGCGCCTGCTCGATGCCGGGAATGCGTGGGTGAAGCTGTCCGGCTCCTACCTCTGCGGCGATCCCGCGGATGCACGCGATCTGCTGGAGTACTTCGTCGGCGCATGGTCGGAACGCTCGGTCTGGGGCAGCAATTGGCCGCATCCGACGAGCAGTGCCGGATTGCACCCCAGGCCCGATGACGGCCGGCTCCTGGGGGATTTGCTGGCAGTGGTTCGCCGTCCATCCCTGCTGGAGCGACTGTTCGTCGCCAATCCAGCCACGCTCTACGGATTTCCAAAAAACTGAGGAGGAGTCATCGCCATGAGTTCATGTACAAGACGCAATCTCGTGCTGGCCGCACTGATCTCGCCGGCCGCGTTCGCGGCCAGGGCCCAGTCGAGCTGGCCGTCCAGGCCCATCGACTACATCGTTCCCTATCCGCCAGGGGGCACGACCGACATCCTCGGCCGCTCGATCGCGCAGGGAGTCGCGGCCGAGCTTCGGCAGTCGGTGATCGTCGAGAACAAGCCCGGGGCGACGGGCACCATCGGCGGCGCCTTTGTCGCTCGCGCCAGGCCGGACGGCTACACCGTCCTGGGAACCTCGATCGGACCCCAGACCATCGTCCCGCATCTCATGAAGGGCCTGTCCTACAACCCGCTGACTGCCTACGCGCCCGTCGTGCTCGTGGGGACGATGCCCCATGTGCTGGTCGTGGCGCCGAAGTCCGATTTTCACAGTGTGCAGGAAGTGATCGCGGCCGCGAAGCGCCATCCGGGCCAGATTTCCTTCGCCTCGGGCGGGATCGGAACCATCCTGCAGATCCAGGGGGAGCTGCTGCGCCTGCGCACGGGCACCAGGATGTTGCACGTGCCCTACAGCGGCGATGTTCCGGCCATGCAAAGCGTCATGGCGGGACAGGTGAATTTCGGCTTCCTGCCCCTGCCCGCTGTCCTGCCGCAGTTGCAGAGCGGCAAACTCCGGGCGCTGGCCGTGACCGCCGCCACGCGACTCCAGGAGCTGCCGGACACTCCGACCATGGCCCAGGCCGGGTTCAAGGACTTCGTGGTCGAGCAATGGCAGGCGGTCTACGCGCCGGCACACACGCCGGCGCCCGTCGTGCGTCAGCTGAACCAGTCGATCAATCAGGTCATCGCGGAGCCGGCCGTGGCGGCCCGCTTCAAGCAACTGGGAGTCACCATCGCCGGCGGAGCACCAGAGGTGCTGGCCAAGCGTCAGGCAGCCGATTATGAACGGTGGGGTCGGGTGATCCAGGCCGCGCACATCACGATGAGCTGAGCCACCGGAACATGACCATGAAACCTCTTTTCCTGCTGATCCTGGCGCTGGGCATGCTCGCATCGCCCTGGGCGAACGCTGGCACCTTTCCCGACCGACCGGTGACCATCGTCGTTCCCTATCCCCCGGGCGGAGCCGTGGACATGGTGACCCGCAAGATGGCCGCCGAACTGCAGAAGCAGACCGGTCAGGCCTTCATCGTGGAAAACAAGGCGGGAGCCACCGGAACCATCGGCCTCCTGTCGGTCGTGCACGCGCCTGCGGACGGCTACACCCTCGTGACCAATGACACGACCTTTTCCCTCCTTCCCTACATCTTCAAGGACCTGCCGTTCAAGCCGCAAAGCGATCTGGTTCCCGTGGCCGGCTTCGTATTCGCACCCATGGCCGTCGCGGTCAAGGCGAATTCCAGGTACAAGACCCTGCAGGATCTCCTGGGCGCCGCCAAGGCCGCTCCCGGCACGATCACGTACGGGACCGGCGGCCGAGGGTCGCTGCCTGACTTCGCGACCGAGGGCATGGGAATGGCGGCGCATGCACGTTTCATGCAGGTCCCCTTCAAGGGGGCCGGCGAGGCGACGATGGCGCTGTTGACGGGGACCATCGACTTCCAGATTGCATCCACACCGGGGCTGATCGGACAGCTCAAGGGCGGTTCGATTCGCCTCCTGGCCGTCAGCGGAGAGCGTCGGGCCGACACGCTGCCGCAGGTGCCCACCTTCGCGCAGGCGGGCCTGCCCGGGTTCGGCGTCGTGAACTTCACGGGAATGTGGGCCCCCAAGGGGACACCTCCCGCGGTGATCGCCCGGCTCGGAAACCTTGTCGAGACGGCCATGCACTCCCCGGCCATGCAGGCCTATGCGCAGAGCATCGGTGCCGCGCCAGGCTACTGGAACGGTGCAGCCCTGGGACGCAACGTCGCGCAGCGTACCGCGTACTGGGGAAAGGTCGCGGCCAATCCGGATTTCGAGAAGAGGTAGACCCGCCATGTTCCTGCTGCAAGCTCCCCAGGTCCAGGATGCCGAAGTCTTCACGCGCATGCCGGAACACTTCCGGCGCCGCGGGGTCGCGACCGACTGGGCGAAGGCCAATCGGGGCGGAGTGCCCGTCGACTCCTTCCTCGAGGGGCCCGTGTTCGACGCGGCCGGCAATCTCTATGTGACGGATATCCCCTTCGGCCGGATCTTTCGCATCGATCCCGCCGGAGGCTGGACCCTGGTCGCCGAGTACGACGGCGAGCCCAACGGCATGAAGTTCCTGAACGAGCGCGAGCTGGTGATCACGGACTATCGCAACGGCCTCATGCGCTGTGATATCTCCACGGGTTCCGTGACCTCGTTGCTGGAAAGGCGCAACAGCGAGCGGTTCAAGGGGGTGAACGACCTGGTGTTCGACTCGCGGGGCAACCTGTATTTCACGGACCAGGGCCAGACCGGCCTGCATGACCCCACGGGTCGGGTCTTCAGGCTGCGTCCGAACGGGTGCCTGGACATGCTGCTCGACACCATACCCAGCCCCAATGGCGTGGCGCTCTCCCCCGATGAGAAGGTCCTGTACGTGGCCGTGACACGCGGCAACGCCGTGTGGCGAGCGCCCTTGCACGCGGATGGAAGCGTATCCAAGGTCAGCGCCTACTTCACCTCCTACGGCCCCAGCGGTCCCGATGGCCTGGCCGTGGACACGCAGGGCCGCCTGGTCGTCGCCAACCCGGGGCTGGGCTATGCCTGGGTTCTCAATACGCGCGCCGAGCCCGTCTGGGTCCTGCGCAGCCAGACCGGAAGCTCGCTCACGAACGTGGCCTTCGGCGGCGACGACGCGAGGACCCTGTACTGCACGGAATCCACCAGCGGATCGATCCTGCGCTTCAGGCTCGACGTGCCCGGTCTGCCGGTCGCACGCGGCGACGGCCTCCAGGGTGTTGGAGCGCCCCCAGGGCCGGGCTGAGCCCAGCCCGGCCCCCGTGGGGGTCAAGGAAACTTGGGACGGCCCCGCGTCTCCTTGAGAGGCACCAGGCCCATCTGCAGCGAGGTCGCGAGGAGCGATGCATTCATGACCATCAAGAACACACTGGGCGCCATTCCACGCGACTACTACGGCGGAGGGCTGATGATTCTGGTGGGCCTCGCGGCCGCCGCCATCGGCCGGGGCTATTCGGTCGGCAGCCTGGCAAGGATGGGGCCCGGATATTTCCCCGTGGGGCTCGGCATCCTGCTGGTCCTGACCGGCGCGGCGATCGTGATCGGCGCCCGCCTGCGGCAGGCACCGCTTCCCGCCGTCCGGCGGGAGACTCCGCCAGCCGAGTGGCGCGGCTGGTCATGCATCGTCGGGGGGCTGCTCGCCTTCATCGTGCTGGGGCGCTACGGAGGCTTCGTGCCGGCCACCGCAGCCGTGGTGTTCATCTCCGCCCTGGGCGATCGCGGGAACACGCGTCGTGACGCCGCGCTGCTCGCGCTTGCCATGGTGGCCGTGCTCGTGCTGGTGTTCTGGTGGGGCTTGAAAATGACCTTTCCACTTTTTGGCTGGGGAAATTCATGAGCGTCCTGGCCGAGTCGGTTTCCAGCCTGCTCTACGGCTTTCAGATTGCACTGGAGCCGCACAACCTGTGGTGGTGCTTCGTCGGGGTGCTCATCGGCAACCTCATTGGCGTGCTCCCCGGGCTGGGCGCGTTGACGGCCATCTCGATGCTCTTGCCGCTGACCTACACCATGCACCCGGTGCCCGCGGTGTTGATGCTGGCCGGAATCTTCTACGGATCGATGTACGGCGGGGCCATCGGCGCGATCCTGCTGAACCTGCCCTCGCATCCCCCCCATGCCGTGACCTGCCTCGATGGGTTCCCGATGGCCCGTGCGGGCAAGGGGGGCACCGCGCTCGGCGTGACCATGTTGTCCTCGTTCTTCGCCGCCTCGGTGGGAATCACGGTGATGGTGTTCGCCTCCCCCCTGCTCGTCGCGGTGGCGTTCAAGTTCGGCCCGCCGGACCTGTTCGCGGTCATGCTGCTGGGACTCGTGGCCGGAGCGACGATGTCCCGGGGCTCACCGCTCAAGGGGGTGGCGATGACCCTGTTCGGCCTCCTGGTCGGAACCGTGGGCACGGACGTGAACAGCGGGACCATGCGGTTCACGTTCGGAATGCTGGAGCTGGCGGATCGGGTGGAACTGGTCGCGCTCGCGCTGGGCGTGTTCGGAGTGGCCGATTTCCTGCTCAGCGTGAACCGCATGCACGCGCTCCATTCGAGCGTGAACATGAAGCTGGGCCTGCGCGACATGATGCCCGCCGCCGCGGACATGAAGCGCGCCTTCTGGCCGATGGTGCGAGGCACGCTGGTCGGCGTGGTATTCGGCGCGATGCCGGGAACCGGGCCCACCGTCACCACCTTCATCTCCTACGCGCTCGAGCGAAGGATCTCGCGCAACCCCGAGCGCTTCGGTCAGGGTGCCCTGGAGGGGGTGGCCGCGCCCGAGGCCGCGTCCCATGCCAAGACCCAGGTGGATTTCATTCCCACGATGAGCCTGGGCATTCCCGGGGATGCGGTGATGGCGCTGATTCTCGGCGCCCTGCTGATCCAGGGGGTGCAGCCCGGCCCCGGAATCATTACCCAGCATGCGGATATCTTCTGGGGTCTGATCGCCAGTTTCTGGGTGGGCAATGTGCTGCTGCTGATCATGAACGTTCCGATGATCGGTGTCTGGGTGAAGATGCTCAGGGTTCCCTATCGAATGTTGTTCCCCGCGGCCTTGTTCTTCGTGGCTGTCGGCGTCTACAGCACGAACAACCAACTGTTCGATGTGGGCGAGGTGCTGTTTTTCGGAGTGGTCGGCGCGGTGCTCATGGCCCTGGATTTCCCGATGGCGCCGGTGCTGTTGGGCTACGTGTTGGGCCCGCCGGTGGAAGACAATTTCCGTCGGGCGCTGCTGCTTTCCCATGGCAACATGATGACTTTTCTCCAGCATCCGATCAGCGCGACCTTCGTCACCGTCTGCGCGATGCTGCTTCTCGCGCAGCTCGTCCTCGGGCTTCGCCGTGCGCTTCGCATGAAAGGCATGGCGCAGGCGTGAGCGCTCCTCCCCAGCCCGTGCACCACCCTGTGCGGCAAGCCTGGTTGCGGCAAAGGCAGGAGCAGGCGCTGCTGCCCGAGCTGCCGATCGTCGACGCGCATCACCATCTCTGGGATCGCCCGCGTGACAGGTACCTGGTGGATGAATTCGCCCAAGATCTGGCATCGGGGCACCGGGTCCTGGCGAGCGTGTACGTGCAGTGCCGCTCCATGTTGCGCAGTCGCGGGCCGGATGCCATGAGGCCGGTGGGCGAGGTCGAGTTCGCCAACGGCGTCGCCGCGATGTTCGACAGTGGGGCCTACGGGAACAGCCGAGCCTGCGCCGCCATCATCGCGGGAGCCGACCTCTGCCTGGGTGCCCGGCTGGGCCCCGTGCTCGAAGCCATGCAGGCGGTCTCGGGTGGTCGGCTTCGAGGCGTGCGCAACCCGCTGGCCTGGCATCCGAGCGAGTACGTACGATCCGGCCCGATCCTGCCGCCCCGAGGTCGGATGGCAAGTGCTGCTTTTCGAGAGGGCTGCAAGGTTCTGGCGGATTTCGGGCTCACGCTGGATGTGTGGGTGTACCACACGCAGCTGGACGAGCTGTTCGACCTCGCAAGCCGGCTTCCCGAGCTGACCGTGATCGTCGATCATTTCGGTGGCCCTCTCGGCGTTGGGCCCTACGCCGGACAGAGGGCCCGGGTTCACGGGATCTGGGAGCAAGGCATCGCTCGCCTGGCCAGGCTCCCGAACCTCCGAATGAAGCTGGGTGGCGCGGGGCTGAAAGTCTTCGGCCTCGACTTCGCGGCGAGGGAGCTTCCCCCCTCGTCGGAGGATCTGGCGCAGGCCTGGAAGCCCTATTTCGAGTCCTGCGTGGAACAGTTCGGAGTCGATCGCTGCATGTTCGAGAGCAATTTTCCGGTCGACAAGGGCATGTACAGCTACGCGACCGCATGGAACGCGTTCAAACGATTGGCGTGGAGTGCCTCGCCCGATGAGCAGGCTGCGTTGTTTCATCGCACGGCGTCGTCTGTTTACAGCCTCGAACTCGAGGCCGGAGAATAGCGCCGAAGAAATTTCCGCCCATGTCCGACAGCTTCCACCCCGCCACCGTACTGATCCTTCCCGGCATCCAGGGTTCCGGCCCCGGACACTGGCAAAGCCTCTGGGAGCGCCGCGACCCCTGCGTGCGCAGGGTGCGGCAGC
>JAKBBP010000018.1 GCA_021808445.1 Pseudomonadota bacterium | reverse complement strand
TGGCGCCCACCATCCCCGAGACCACCTACATGACCTTCCAGATGACCTTCGCGATCATCACCCCGGCGCTGATCGTCGGCTCCTTCGCCGATCGCATGAAGTTCTCCGCGCTGCTGTGGTTCATGGGGCTGTGGCTGCTCGCCGTGTACGCGCCCATCGCCCACATGGTCTGGGGTCCTGGCGGCTGGCTGGGTGGTGACGGCGTGCTCGACTACGCCGGCGGCACCGTCGTGCACATCAACGCCGGCGTGGCCGGCCTGGTGGCCGCCCTGGTCCTGGGCAAGCGCGTGGGCTATGGCAGGGAGCCGATGCCCCCGCACAACCTGGTGCTCACGATGATCGGCGCCTCGCTGCTGTGGGTGGGTTGGTTCGGCTTCAACGCCGGCTCCGCGGCGGCCGCCAGCGACCGTGCCGGCATGGCCATGGCCGCCACCCAGATCGCCACCGCGATGGCCGCGCTGAGCTGGATGTTCGTGGAGTGGATGGCCCGCGGCAAGCCGACCATCCTGGGCATCTGCTCGGGCGCCGTGGCCGGAC
The DNA here is from genome assembly GCA_021808445.1 of Pseudomonadota bacterium. GTDB lineage: Bacteria > Pseudomonadota > Gammaproteobacteria > Burkholderiales > Burkholderiaceae_C > Thiomonas_A. Next base: position 48,052 of record JAKBBP010000018.1, on the reverse strand, counting down.
TGGTGGCCATTACCCCGGCCTCCGGCTTCGTGGGCCCCAGCGGCGCGCTGATCATCGGCCTGGCCGCCGGCGCGGTGTGCTTCTGGACCGCCGTCTACATGAAGGAGATGATCGGCTACGACGATTCCCTGGATGCCTTCGGCGTGCACGCCATCGGCGGGATCCTGGGCGCTCTGCTGACCGGCGTGTTCGCGGTCAAGGCCATCGGCGGCACCGCCGGTGTGCTCGAAGGCAATGGCGCGCAATTGCTGATCCAGGCCAAGGGCGTGGCCGTGACCATCATCTACGACGCCATCGTGACCTTCGTGATCCTCAAGGTGGTCGACATGCTGTTGGGTTTGCGCGTCACCGAGGAACAGGAGCGCGAGGGCCTGGACATCAGCCTGCACGGCGAACAGGTGCTCTGAGCGCCCCACCCCGCATGACCCCGGACCCGCAGGTCCGGGCCGTTTGGCCTCTCTCCAGAGCAAGACCTTTGCGCCCGGCATCGTCCGGGCGCTTTTTTGGGTCGGGCTTGTCCCCGCGCAAGGCCCCTTGTCAGGGGGCGGGGCCGCCCCCACCTGGATGCGGAACAATCGAAGCGAGCCGACGTGACGTCATACGCATTTGCCCCGGCTCTGCAACAATCGAAATCCGTGGCCTGTCCGGCCGCCTCCGCTTCCAAGGTGTCTTGCGCATGATCCCTCACCTCGTCTCCGCCGAAGGCGGCCCGGTTCTCGAACTCGAGCAGCGCATTCTCGAAGCCCAGCCCTCGATCGAGCGCTGGTTCCGTCTCGAGTGGATGGAACACCAACCGCCCTTCTACGCGTCGGTGGACCTGCGCAATGGCGGATTCAAGCTCGCGCCGGTGGATACCAACCTGTTTCCCGGGGGCTGGAACAACCTTTCCGAGGAAATGCTTCCCCTGGCGGTGCAGGCGGCGATGGCCGCGATCGAGAAGATCTGCCCCGAGGCCAAGGGCCTGCTGCTGATCCCCGAGAAGCACACGCGCAACACCTTCTATCTGGAAAACCTCGCGCGCCTGACGCAGATCTTCCACCAGGCCGGGCTGAACGTGCACGTGGGCACGGTCGACGAGACCATCACCGAGCCCAAGACCGTGACCCTGCCCACCGGCGCCAGCCTGCTGCTGGAGCCGCTGGTGCGCGGCAAGCGGCGCCTGGGCACGAAGGACTTCGATCCCTGCACCATCCTGCTCAACAACGATCTGTCCTCCGGGGTGCCGGCCGACCTGCAGAACCTGTTCGAGCAGTACCTGCTGCCGCCGCTGCACGCGGGCTGGACCACGCGGCGCAAGAGCACCCACTTCCGCAGCTATGACGCGGTGGTCAAGCGCTTCGCCAAGCTCATCGGCGTGGACCCGTGGATGCTCAACCCTTATTTCGCGCAATGCGGCGGCATCGACTTCCAGGAACGCCAGGGCGAGGACGAACTGGCCGAGGCGGTCGACGGAGTGCTGACCAAGGTGCGGCGCAAGTACAAGGAATACGGCATCCACGAGAAGCCCTTCGTGGCGGTCAAGGCGGACGCCGGGACCTACGGCATGGGCGTGATGATGGTGCACGACGCCAGCGAGGTGCGAGACCTCAACCGCAAGACCCGCAACAAGATGAGCGTGGTCAAGGAAGGCATGCAGGTGCGCGACGTGATCATCCAGGAAGGCATTCCCAGCATCGAGCGCCTGCAGGAAGCGGTGTGCGAGCCGGTGGTGTACATGATGGACCGCTACGTGGTGGGCGGCTTCTACCGCGTGCACGCCGACCGCGGTCCCAGCGAGAACCTGAATTCCCCGGGCATGCATTTCGTGCCCCTGGCCTTCGACGAGCAGTTCAACGTCACCAATCCGGAAGCCAAGCCCGGCACCAGCGGGCCCAATCGCTTCCACATGTACGGCGTGATCGCGCGTCTCGCCCTGGTGGCCGCAAGCTACGAGCTCGAGCGCACCGATCCCGAGGCCGAAACCGCGTGAACCCCGCCCCCGCAGACGGGGGCCCGCCGCCATGAAACTGCTGTTCGTCGCCGATCCGCTGGAAGCCTTCAATCCGAAGAAGGACTCGACCCTGGCCATGATGCGCGAATCGGCGCGGCGCGGCCATTCGGTCTGGGCCTGCGAACCCCGCCAGCTTCGCTGGAGCCGTGACGCCCGCGGAGCCCAGGCGGTGCGCGCTCCCTGCCGGCACATCCAGCTGCTCGACGGGGCGCGGCCATGGTTCACCGAGATCGAGGTGCTGGGCCTGGCCCTGCGCGATTTCGACGCGGTGATCATGCGAAAGGATCCCCCTTTCGACAGCGAATTCTTCTACGCCACGCACCTTCTGGAGCAGGCCGAGCGGGAAGGCGCCCGGGTGCTCAACCGTCCCCGGGCCTTGCGCGACCATCCGGAGAAGCTGGCCATTCTCGAGTGGCCCGCCTACATCCCGGACACCCTGGTCAGCCGCGATCCGGCCGTGCTGCGCGCCTTCGCGCGCGAGCATGGAGACGTCATCGTCAAGCCTCTGGACGGCATGGGCGGCGCCGGCGTGTTCCGCTTGCGCAATGGCGCCGACGGCTCCCCCGATGCCAACCTGGGCGTGGTGCTGGAGACCCTGACCGACACCGGGCGGCGCACGATCATGGCGCAGACCTACCTGCCGCAGATCGCGCAGGGCGACAAGCGCGTTCTGCTCATCGCCGGCGAGCCGGTTCCCTTCGCCCTGGCGCGCATTCCACAGGGCGGCGAGACCCGAGGCAACCTGGCCGCAGGCGGCCTGGGGCGCGCGCAGCCGTTGCAGGAATCCGACCTGGCCATCGCGCGGGCGCTGGGCCCCACGCTGGCCGCGCGCGGCTTGCTGCTGGTGGGCCTGGACATCATCGGCACGCGCCTGACCGAGATCAACGTCACCAGCCCCACCTGTTTTGTCGAGATCCGCGATCAGACCGGCTTCGACGTCGCGGCGCGCTTCATCGACGCCGTGGAGGCCGCGGCCGCGCGCCCGGCCTAGGCCGGCGCGTGCTCAGCGCGCTGCCAGCCAGTGCAGGAAGTCGGCGTAGACCTGGGGGTCGCCGGCCATCCAGCCGGCCACGTGCAGCACCCGGTCCAGCGAACGGGCCTGCGGGGCGAGCAGCGCGGCGCGCACCCTGGCCACCTGGTCAGCGCCCACCGAGGGCGCCGCCAGCACCGTCCAGAAAGGCATTTCCTGGTGCGCCAGCACCACCCCGCCTGCGGCGCGCCATTTCGCCGACACCAGCGGCGTGACCACGCCGATCACCGCGGCATGGGTGACCTGCATGAAGTCGGTGACCGCGTTCTGGTATTGCACGTGCACCGTGGGCGGCAGCTTGCTGGCGTGCTGCAGCCACAGCTTGGCCGCCACCTTGTCCACCACGCTGCCCTTGGCCGGTGCCAGCAGCACGGCGCCGGGCGCGCTCCACACGTCGCGCAGGGACACGCACTTCGCCGGCCCGCGGGAGGCCACGCCGAGGGTGCTCAGCGTGGGTCCTCCGAGCAGCACCTCGGCCGCGTGGCCGGGGCAGGCCTGGGCGATGAAGTCGACGCCGAAGCCATGCGGCGCCTGCGCCACGGCGACCAGGTGCCACCCCTTGGCCAGCAGCTTGGCGCTGGCGCTTGGGGGCTTCACGAAGGCATAGTCGGCCGGCTGCGCGCTCAGCGCCGAGCCGGTCGCGTCGTGCGCCACCCACAGCGTGCGCTTGCCGGTGGCGTGGGTGATGGCGTCGGCCAGCGCTTGCGCGCCGTTGGCCACCGCCACTTCGTTTTCCTGCACCAGACCGTTCTGCACCCGCAGCAATTGCGAGCCGGAGGGGGGCGCGGCGGCCGGGCCCGCCTGGGCGCCAGCGACGCTCGCGCAGGCGAGCAGACCGGCGAGGATCGGTCGGTACCAGGAGGCGTGAGCGCGCGCGCGGCGCGGCGTGGCGAACAGGAGCATGGTCGGTCGCGGGGAGACGCCGCCGGCGCGGCAGACGACCCAATCTAGCAGAGTGTCGCGTCAGCGTGTACCGCGGCGGCGTTGCGGCGCCCGCATTGGCTACGATGTCTGCCCCGCCTTCCGAACCCAGCGCGACACGCGCGCCCAGCACCATGCCCGACGACCAGCACAGCCTGTACCTGCCCTGTCCGCGCGGTCTCGAGCAGGCCTTGCGCGAGGAGATCGCCGAGATCGAGGGCTGCGGCGCGCAGGTGCAGGTCGAACATGCCGCCGGCCTGAGCCTGCGCGGCAGCCTGCGCGACGTGATGTTGCTGAATCTTCACAGCCGCATCGCCTCGCGTGTGCTGCTGCGGGTGGCCCAGGCGCCGGTGGCGCATGCCGACGACATCTACCGCCTGGCCCTGCGCCAGGCCTGGGAACAGTGGTTCGACGCCGACAGCACACTGCGCGTGGACGTGACCGCCGAGCGCAGCCCCCTGCAAAGCCTGCACTTCGCGCTGTTGCGCGCGAAGGACGGAGTGTGCGATCACTTTCGTCTGCGTGACGGCCGGCGGCCCAGCGTGGCGCGGGAGGATCCGCAGGTGCGCGTGCACCTGCACCTGGACGCCACCAGCGCCACGCTGTATCTGGACACCTCGGGCCAGGCCCTGTTCAAGCGGGGCTGGCGCGGCGCGCACGGCGAGGCGCCGCTGAAGGAGAACCTCGCTGCCGGGCTGCTTCGCCTGGCCGGCTGGACCCCGCAGGCCGTGCTGTACGACCCCTTCTGCGGCGCCGGAACCCTGGTCATCGAGGCGGCCCAGCGCGCCTGCGGCATCGCCGCCGGGCTGCAGCGCAGTTTCGGTTTCGAGCGTCTGCGCGGCTTCGACCCCGTCGTGTGGCGCGAACTGCGGGCGCAGGCCCAGGCCGCGCGCCGCGCGGCGCCAGCGCCCATCGTGGCCGCCGACATCGACCCGCGCATGGTGGCGCTGACCCGGGACAACGCCCGTCGGGCCGGCGTCGAGGACAGCATCCAGCTTCGCCAGGCCGACGCGCTGGAAGGCGGCGCCCCGCTGGAGCTGGCGCCGGGCCAGGCTGGCTGGGTGCTGAGCAACCCGCCCTATGCCGAGCGCATCGAGGCCAAGGGCGCCCAGGCCGATCAGCTCTTGCCGGGGCTGGGTGATCGGCTCAAGCAACGCTTTGTCGGCTGGAACGCCGCCCTGCTGCTGGCCGACCTGCGGGCCGAGCGCGCGCTGGGCCTGAAGGCCTCGAGGCGTCACGTGCTGTACAACGGCCCCATCGAATGCCGCTTGTTCACCTTCGCGCTGGTGGCCGGGCGGCCGCCGCGCAAGGTGTGACGGCTCCGGCGACGCAGGGGGCCGTCAGTACCCCCGCAGCGCCAGGCGCAGCACCGCGGCGCCGTAGTGCCGTGCGATCAGCGTGGTGAAGCGGTCGAAATCGATGTGCGCGGTGGCATCGGCGCGGTCGGAGATGCAGCGCACGGCGGCGAAGGGCACGCGGTAGTCGGCGCATACCTGCGCCACCGCGGCCGTCTCCATGTCCACCGCCAGGGCCTCGGGCAGCAGCTCGCGCAGCTCGGCGGCCTGCGTCGGGCCGCTGATGAAGCGGTCGCCGCTGAGCATGAGGCCGCGGTGCAGTCGCGGGGAGGTGATGCCCAGGCCCTGCAGGCGGCTGGCGCTGGCATCGTCCTGCAGCATGCCGTCGAGCGCGCGCTGCGCGCCCTCGGCCAGGCGCTCGGTCCATGCGGGGTCGCCGGCGAAGCGGCTGCGCCCGGTCAGGGGAACCTCGAAGCGAGGGAACAGCGGCGAGGCGTCCAGGTCGTGCTGCAGGCATTGCTCGGCGACGACCACGTCGCCGATGCCCACGCCCTCGCCCAGGCCGCCGGCCGTGCCGGTGAACAGCAGGGTCTCGCAGCCGAATTCGGCGATCAGGCTGGTGGCGCTGGTGGCGGCCGCCACCTTGCCCACGCCCGACAGCACCAGCACGGCGTCGAAGCCCCACAGCCTTCCACGATGGAAGGCGCGCTGGCCGCGCAGCTGCAGCGGGCGCACGGCCAGCAGATGCTGCAGCAGCAACTGCTGCTCGGCCTGCAGCGCACTGAGTACGCCGATGCGGGGATTGCGTCGATCAGGCATGGGGGCGCGTGCGGGATCCGGTGGGTGTGGCCGCCGCCGGCGCGTCCGCAAGCCCGGGCCCGCCGTCCGTGAAGACGCCGCTTGCGCCCAGCTCCAGCCAGTGGCGCAGCTGCGCGGGGTCGTTGACGGTGTACACCCGCAGTTCCAGGCCGGCCGAGCGCAGCGTCTCGATCATGGCAGCGTCGGCCCCGCGAGCCGCCAGGTGCAGCGCGCGCAGCTCCAGCGCCTGGGCCACGCCGCGCCAGTGGGGCGGCAGCTGCTCGCACAGCCAGGCCCGCGGCAGGCCCGGCGCGGCATGCCTGGCGCCTTGCAGCGCGGCGATGGAAAAGGAGGACAGCAGGGGCGGCTCGGCGTCGCTCCACAGCGCGGCAGCGAGCAACGCCACTGCCTGGCCCCAGGCCTGCTGCAAGGGCGCCGGCGCGTCGTCGTCGACCTTGATCTCCAGGTTGACCCAGGTGGGATCGGCGCAGGCGCGCAGGGTCTCGCGCAGCTCGCGCAGGCTGGGCAGGGCCTCTCCGGGCAGCGCGCGCAGCGCTGCCCAGGGCTGGGTGCTGGCACGCAGGGTGCTGCCGTGGGTGCGCAACAGCGCATCGTCATGCAGCAGAAAGGCCTGTCCGTCGGCGCTGAGCTTGATGTCGCACTCGAAGCTGCGGAAGCCCGCGCGCAGCGCGGCGCGGCATGCGGCCAGGGAATTCTCCGGCCCGAGCGCGGCCCCCAGGCGGTGGGCGATGAGGGCGCTGGGGATCCGCGTGGTCGGCTGCGGGGCTGCGGGATTCGCGGGCCCCTGCCGGTGCGGATGCGCGCCCGGCTCGGCGCTGGTGGCGTTCATGAGCCGCAGCGCTTCTCCAGCCGGTCCAGCTCGGCGTAGGTGATGCTGCGGCCGCCGGAGGTGGCCTGCTGGATGGCGCGGGTGATGCAGGGTGTGGTGCTGGCCAGCGCGAGCTCGCCGGCGTCCACCGGCAGCCCGTCCCGGCGCCAGCGCAGCAGCCCCAGCACCACGGCGACCACCAGGATGCCCAGCAGCACCCCGAGCAGCCCTTGCAGGTGGGGGTTCAGGGGCTTGCGCGGGGATTGGGAACGGGGCATCGAAGGTGGGGGCGCTTCGCAGCGCGGGAGGGTCTGTGAACACGGTGGCGGCGCGCAGTGTAGCGCCCTGTCCGCGCAGGCGCGCCAGCCCGCCTGGAGTCGCTCGGTGTCGCGTGGTGTCGCGTGGTGTGGCGTGGTCTCAGGCCTGGCTGGCCAGGCTCGGATTGAGGGTGTAGGTGCCGGTGATGCTGGCGTGGGCCAGGATGTGTCCGGCCATGGCCTCGCGCACCTGCTGGCCCGTGAACTCTCCATCGACCGGGCAACGCGCGAAATCCAGCGCGTACAGCGTGAACACGTAACGGTGGGTCAGCGCGTCGTTCCAGGGCGGGCAGGGTCCGTCGTAGCCGAAATAGCTCCCCTGCATGTCCTGGTCCCCGCGGAACCAGGCCGTGTAGTCGTTGATGCCGTGGCGCGGGGCCGGGCCGGGCAGCGGGGGCTTGCCGCGCGGGGTCACGCCCGAGCTCATCGAGCCGGCGGCGATCTCGCGCAGCGTCGGCGGCAGATCCACCAGGACCCAATGGAAAAAATCCACCCGGGGCAGCGAGGCGGGCACGGTGCGCCCCTCGCGGTTGACATCCTCGGCCGAACTCGGAACGTCCGGATCGTGGCACACCAGCACCAGGCTGCGGGCGCCCTGGGGCACTTCGTCCCAAGCCAGGTGGGGGTTGCGGTTGTCGGACAAGGAGACGTGGCCCACCGCGGCAGGCTTGCAGAATGCGAAGTCGGCGGCGAGGACGTGCTGATCCTGGAACGAATCGCTTCGTAGACGCATGGCAATCTCCTGGCCGGACGGGGCGGCCGCCGGCGCCTTGCGCCCCGGCCATGCCTGCATGGTAGCCCGCCGGGGCCGTGTCAGGGAACGTTGCCCGAGCCTCCGTCCTGCAGGCTTTCCTGGCCCTGCGGCAGCATTTCGATGGTCACCACCACGCCGGCGATGCGCTGCGTGAGGGCGCGCTCGACCTGCAACCGGCAATCGGCCGCGCGCCCCAGGCTCCACTGGGCGGGCATGTGCATGTGCATGCCGACGAAGCGCCGCGTGCCGGCGCGGCGGGTGCGCACGTGGTCGAAGCGCAGGTCCTCGCTGCGGAACTCGCCCAGCACCTGCTCGACCGCGGCCAGGTCGCCGTCGGGCAGGGAGCGATCCATGAGTCCGTCCACCGAGCGCGCGACCAGGCGCCAGGCCTCCCCGACGATGTGGCCGGCCACGGCGACGCCGACCACCGGGTCCAGCCACAACCATCCGGTCAGAGGCACCAGCACCACGCCGATCACCACGCCCACGCTGGTCCAGACATCGGCCAGCAGGTGGCGCGCGTCGGCCTCCAGCACGATCGAGCGCATGCGCTGCGCGCCGCCCAGCATCCATCGCGCGACGGCCAGGTTGATCAGCGTGGCGGCCACGTTCAACACGGCGCCCACCGGCACCATGTGCACAGCCTGGGGCGCCAGCAGGCGGCGCACGGCCTCGGCCGCGATGCCCAGCGCGGCCACGCCGATCAGCAGCCCCTCGAGCGCGCTGGAGAAGTACTCGGCCTTGGTATGTCCGTAAGGGTGATCCGTGTCCGGCGGGCGCCCGGCGACGGCCACCATGAGCAAGGCGAAGCCCGCGGCCACGACATTGACCAGGGATTCCAGTGCATCGGATAGAAAGCCCACCGAGCCGGTCAGGTGCCAGGCCCCCAGCTTGAGCGCGATGACCACGAAGGCGGCGGCCAGGGAGACGTAGAGGTAGCGACGCATGGAAGGCTGGGGAGCGGGGCGGGAGCGCTCCCCGGATTGTGCCGTCTGTGCCGTGCCATCCGTGGGCGGTGGGGACGCAACTCCGGCGCCGGGGGATTCGTGGCTGCTTTTCGTGGTCACAGTAATGTCAAAATGGAGCCTATAGACTCCGGGTTGGAGGTACCTCGCAACGAGATCGCGGGCACGAGCGCCCTCGTGCCGCGCGTGGCCCCGCGCCGGTCGTCCGCGGCCGACTCCCGGCGCGTGGTCGGCGCTGCCCTTCCTGCCCTGCCCTGCCTTCCCGCCCGCGGATCCCCCGCAGGCCCCGCCTGTCATCGCGATGTCCTACGCCCTGCGCCGCCTGCCCCTGCCCGTGCCGAACCGGCGCGACCTGCTCGCGCTGCCGCTGGTCATCGCCCTGTTTTTCATCATCAGCCACGCGGGCAGGCAGATGGCCGGGCCTTACCACGTCGGGCAGTCGCTGAGCATCTCGCTGTCGCCACTGGCCTTGCCGGCCTACGGTCTGTACACGGTGCTTCGCATGCTGGCGGCGCTGGTGGTCTCGCTGGTGTTCACCATCGTGTACGCCTGGCTGGCCGCGCACAACCGCTACGCCGAGCGGGTGCTGATTCCCGCATTGGACATCCTGCAGTCGGTTCCGGTGCTGGGCTACCTGTCGATCACCGTCACCGGATTCATCGCCATGTTCCCCGGCAGTCTCTGGGGGGTGCAGATGGCCGTGATCTTCGCCGTGTTCACCGGACAGGCCTGGAACATGACCTTCGCCCTGTACCAGGGCATGAAGACCCTGCCGAGGGACCTGCACGAGGCCTCCACGCTGTACCGGCTCAACGCCTGGCAGCGATTCTGGAAACTCGAACTGCCGTTCGCGATGCCCGGCCTGCTGTGGAACACCATGATGTCCATGTCGGGCGGCTGGTTCATGGTGGTGGCCTCGGAGGCCATCACCGTGTCGGGCCAGACCGTCACGGTGCCGGGCATCGGCTCCTACATCGCCCGGGCCATCGCCGAGAAGAACCTGGGAGCCATCGGCTGGGCCATTTTCGCGATGATCATCATCATCGTGCTCTACGACACCCTGCTGTTCCGTCCGATCGTCGCGTGGGCCGACAAGTTCAAGTTCGAGATGACGGCCTCCAGCGTCGCGCCGACCTCCTTCGTGCTGGACTTCCTGCGGCGCACCCGGTTCATCAAGGTGCTGGGCGTCGTGCCCAGGGGCCTGTGGGAGCTGAGCCTGATGCTCACCCCCCGCGTGGGGCGTCCGAGCCCCGCGTCGCCCCGGCTCGTGCGCTACGGAGACGGGGTGTTCTACGCCGCGCTGCTGGCCTTCGCCGTCTGGGCCGTGGTCACCCTGCTGCAGGTGCTGCCGCGCGACTTCGGCTGGCCCATGGTCGGGCATGTGCTGTGGCTGGGCCTGATCACCGGGTTCAAGGTCATCGTGCTGGTGGGCCTGTCCGCGATGGTGTGGGTGCCCATCGGTGTGTGGATCGGCCTGCGCCCGGCCTGGGCGGCGCGGGTGCAGCCTCTGGCCCAGTTCCTCGCGGCCTTCCCGGCCAACCTGTTGTTCCCGCTGTTCGTGGTCGTGATCGTGCGCTGGAACCTGAACGTCGACCTGTTCACCGCGCCGCTGATGGTGCTCGGTAGCATGTGGTACGTGCTGTTCTCGGTGGTGGGGGCCGCATCGGCGATCCCCACCGACATGCGCGAGGCGGCCACCAACCTGGGGGTGCGCGGCTGGCTGCTGTGGAAGCGCCTGTACCTGCCCGGGGTGTTCCCCGGCTTTGTCACCGGGGCCATCACCGCATCGGGCGGCGCCTGGAACGCCAGCATCGTCGCCGAGGTGGTGAGCTGGGGTGACAAGACCCTGGTCGCGCACGGCCTGGGCGCCTACATCAGCCAGGCCACCTCGGCCGGCAAGGGCGCGCAGATCGCGCTGGGCGTCGGTGTGATGTGCCTGTACGTGACCGTCGTGAACCGGGTGTTCTGGCGTCGTCTGTACGACCTCTCGACGCGCCGCGTGCGCCTGGATTGAAGCCCTTTTCCCGGAGTCGATGCCCATGTCCGCCAACCCGCAGGACCTCGCCGAGCAGCGGCAGGACGGCGACATCTTCCGCGCCGAACACGTGCGCAAGTCCTTCAAGGCACCCGACGGCACCGAACTGCTGATCCTGGACGACGTCAATCTGCGCCTGCGCGAGCACGAGATCCTGGTGTTGCTGGGGCGCTCGGGCTCGGGCAAGTCCACGCTGCTGCGCATGCTGGCGGGGCTGTCGGAGCCCAGCGCAGGCGAGTTGCTGCACCGGGGGCGGCCGATCCAGGGCCCCGTGCCCGGGCTGGCCATGGTGTTCCAGAGCTTCGCGCTGTTCCCCTGGCTGACGGTGCTGCAGAACGTGGAGCTGGGGCTGGAGGCGCTGAAGGTGCCGCAGGCCGAGCGCCGCCAGCGAGCCCTCGCGGCCATCGACCTGATCGGACTGGACGGCTTCGAGTCCGCCTATCCCCGAGAGCTCTCCGGGGGCATGCGCCAGCGCGTGGGTTTCGCGCGCGCGCTGGTCATCAACCCCGACGTGCTGCTGATGGACGAGCCCTTCTCGGCGCTGGATGTGCTGACCGCCGAGACCATGCGCACCGACCTGCTGGACCTGTGGGCCGAGCGCAAGATTCCCACCCGCGGCATTCTGCTGGTGTCCCACAACATCGAGGAGGCGGTGCTCATGGCCGACCGCATCCTGATCCTGGGATCCAACCCGGGGCGCGTGCGCGCGGAGATCCCGGTGGGACTGGCACAGCCGCGCGATCGCGAATCCCAGGAATTCCGCGACCTGGTGGAACACATCTACGGCATCATGACCTCGCGCCCCGCGGCCGCGGTGAACGTCGCCCAGCGCGGCGCGCTGAGCATCGGACACCGCCTGCCGCCGGTCTCCGTGAACCAGCTCGCCGGCCTGCTGGAGGAGCTGCACGCGCTGGAGCAGGGCTCGGGCAACAGCCGCATCAGCCTGCCCGAGCTGGCCGAGGACATGCATTTCTCCGTGGATGACCTGTTCCCCTTGATCGAGGCCGTGGAGCTGCTGGGTTTCGCGCAGGTCTCGGACGGCGACATCGAGCTGACCGCGTCCGGACGCCTGTTCGTGGACGCCGACGTGCAGGAACGCAAGGAACTGTTCGCGCGCCACCTGATGGCCCGCGTGCCGCTGGCCGCACGGGTGCGCGCGGTGCTCGACGAGCGCCACAACCACCGCGCCCCCGGTACGCGCTTTCGCGCCGAACTGGAGGACCTGCTCAGCGAGGAGGAGGCCGAGCGGGTGCTCGACACGGCGATCGACTGGGGCCGCTACGCGGAGGTCTACGCCTACGACGACAACGCCGACGTGTTCAGTCTCGACAACCCCGGTGAAGAGCAGCCCCAGGGGGCGGCGGAGTGAGCGCGGCACCGCGGGTCGATCTGGTCTATTTCAACGCCGGCGGCGGGCACCGTGCCTCGGCGCTGGCGCTGCAGCAGGCGCTGGACGAGGCCGGGCTGGGCTGGGACCTGCGCCTGGTCAACCTCACCGAGCTGCTCGATCCGGGCGGCGCGCTGCGGCGGCGCACCTTCTCGCCCGAGGACTACTACAACGCGCGCCTCGCGCATGGCCTGACCCTGGGCCTGCGCACCGAGCTGCGGGTACTGCAGGCACTGATCCACCTGCTGCACCCCAGCCTGGTACGCGCGCTGCAGCAGCATTGGGCGCGCAGCGAGCCCGATCTCGTGGTCTCGCTGATCCCGAATTTCAACCGCGCGCTGTACCAGAGCCTGGGCAGCACCCTGCCTGGCGTGCCCTATGTGACGGTGCTCACCGATCTGGCCGACCACCCGCCGCATTTCTGGATCGAGCCTGGGCAGCGCCAGCATTTCGTCTGCGGCAGCGCGCACGCGGTGCGCCAGGCCCTGGAAGCCGGCCACGCGCCCGAGCGCGTGCACGCGACTTCGGGCATGATCATCCGGCCGGACTTCTATCGCCTGGACCCGGCCTTCGACCTGGCGACGGCGCGTGCGGCCCATGGGCTGGACCCCCGGCGTCCCACCGGCGTGGTGATGTTCGGCGGTCATGGGGCACGCGCGATGCTGGGCATCGCCGAACGCCTGGATGACGTGCAGCTCATCCTGCTTTGCGGCCACAACCAGCGCCTGGCCGAGCGCCTGCGCGCGCAGCCCGCGCGGGCGCCGCGCCTGGTGCTGGGCTTCACCCCGGCAGTGGCCGAGGTGATGCGCATGGGAGATTTTTTCATCGGCAAGCCGGGCCCGGGCAGCCTCAGCGAGGCGCTGCACCTGGGTCTGCCGGTGGTGGTCACGCGCAATGCCTGGACCATGCCCCAGGAGCGCTACAACACGCAATGGGTGCGAGAACAGGGACTCGGCCTGGTGCTGCCCTCGTTTCGCCCCATCGCGCAAGCCGTGCGCCAGCTGCTGGACGAGCTGCCGCGCTACCGCGCGCGCGTGGCGACCCTGCGCAACCGCGCGGTGTTCGAGCTGCCCGGGCTGCTCGAGCGCATCCTGCGCGAACAGCCCGGACTGCCGGGCGGGCTCAGTTCAGCAGCACACGCCGTGCAATCGCGCTGAGGGGGCGCTCCGCCCAGCGTTGCAGCCGCGGGCCGAGCTGCAGGGGCTTGATGATCATGCGCACGGCCAGCTCGATCGGGTATTCGGTGCGCATGCGGTCGAACAGGCGCTGGCGCACGTCGGCCAGCGCGGGCGGCTCGGCGCAGTCGCGCCAGCGCCAGGCGCTGGCGTGGCGCAAGGCCACGTCGGCGTCGCTGCGGCGCAGCTCCGCCACGCGGCGCCACAGCGCCGCGATCACCTGGCTGCGCCCCAGGCCCTCGCTGCGCCGGTAGCTGAGAAAACGGTGGTAGAAGTGCTTGTAGTGCTGGACCTCGTCGGTGCGGATGCGCCAGGTCAGGTCGCGCAGCACGGGTTCGTCGCAGATGGCGTTGAGTGCCTGGTAGTAGGTGGTGGTGCCCATCTCGACGATGCAGCGCGCCACCAGCTCGCGCCCGCGCGAGGGTTCGAGCTCGTCCAGTGTGCACAGCGTCGAGTACTCGGCGAAGAAATCGGCGAAGGCGCCCTCCCAGTCGAACTCGGGCCAGACCCGGTTCACGTAGGCGCGCAAGGCGCGGCCGTGCTGCAGTTCTTCGGGCTCCCAGCGGTCGCGCAGCCAGGATTCGAACTCGGGGTCACCTGCGAAGTACTCCAGCAGGTTGCGCGTGTACAGATCGGTCCCGCTCTCGATGAACGAGGCGCTGCATACCAGCAGGAAGATGTCGTCGCGCGGCGCCACGGCGGCGCAATCGATGGCCTGGAAATCCATGTCCTCCAGGCGCCATCGCAGGGTGTCGGGTACGTCGTCGAGTGCTGCGGTCATGGTGGTACGGTCCTTGATTCCTCGATGGATGTCGCAAACCTGCCCTCGGCGCAATGCGCTTGCGCTGCCGCGGGCCTTCCCCCTCCCGTCTCCTCTGGATGCGGCGTACATCGCGCCGGCGTGTTCTTCTCTTAAACTCCCTGGAGCCATCTGGCGCCGAGGCGCCCATCATCGCTCAAGGAGGATGACCATGTTGCAACGAAGTCTTGCGGCCGCGGCCGCCTTGTCCCTCGTGCTGGGCGGCTGCGCCAACATGAGCCAGTCGCAGACCGCCACCGCCCAGGGCGCCGGCCTCGGAGCCGCGGCCGGTGCCGTGATCGGGGCCCTCACGGCCGGCGGCAACACCGGCAGCAGCGCCATGCAGGGCGCCGCGCTCGGGGCCGCCGTGGGGGCCGCGGGCGGCTACCTGTGGAACCGGCATCTCGAGCAGCAGAAGCAGCAGATGCAGCAGGCCAGCGCCGGAACCGGGGTGCAGGTGTCGCAGACCGCGGACAACCGGCTGAAGATCGGGGTGCCCGCCGATGCCGGCTTCTCCACCGGCAGCGCCATCCTGAACGAGCGCATGTATCCGGTGCTCGAGCAGCTGGCCCAGGGGCTGGTGTCGAATCCGGGCGAGACCGTGCAGGTGCTGGGCTTCACCGACAGCACCGGCTCGGACGCGATCAACTACCCGCTGTCGACCAACCGCGCGCAGACGGTGAAGAACTTCCTGGTCTCGCGCGGCGTGCCGGCGCAGCGCATCGCGGTGCAGGGCCTGGGGCCCACGCAGCCGGTGGCCAGCAACGCCACGGCCGCGGGGCGGGCCATGAACCGCCGCGTGGAAATCTACGTGGCCCAGCCGGCGCAGTAATCGCCGCCATCCCGGCGAGCCGGGCCCGGGGCGCGCTTCGTGCCCCGGGATCCGGCTCACCCGCTCAGTCCATGCGCCGGTGGTCCAGCGCCGGCAGGCTGGCGCGCCACGAGGCGATGCGCTCGGTCTCGATGTCGGCGGTGACCACCCCCTCGCCCTCGGCGAGCATGGCGAGCACTTCGCCCCAGGGGTCGATGATCATGGAATGTCCCCAGGTGCGCCGCCCGTTCGCGTGGTGCCCCCCCTGCGCGCTGGCCACCACGTAGGCCAGGTTTTCCACGGCACGCGCGCGCAGCAGCAGCTCCCAGTGCTTCGAGCCGGTGGTGTAGGTGAACGCAGCGGGCACCAGGAAGGCGTCGCAGGGCCGCGGCGTCGACAAGGCGCGGTACAGCTCCGGGAAGCGCAGGTCGTAGCAGATGGACATGCCGATGCGCAGGCCCTGCGCCTCGAAGGCCGCGGGCGCGCTGCCGGGGGCGATGGTGTCCGCCTCGGCGTAGCGCTCGCCTCCGCGCTCGAAGGCGAACAGGTGCATCTTGTCGTAGCGCGCCACCACGCGGCCGTCGGGGCCGAAGGCCAGGGTGCTGTTGTACACGCGGTCGGGCTCGGGACACTGCAGGGGCAGCGAGCCGCCGACCACCCACATGCGGTGCCGTGCCGCGACCGCCGAGAGCATCTGCTGCACCGGGCCCTTGCCGGGGGCTTCGGCGAAGCGGGTCTTGCTCGTCCCCTGCTGCTCCATGATGCAGAAATACTCGGGCAGCACGGCCATCGCGGCGCCGCGGCGCGCGGCTTCGTCGAGCAGCGCCTCGGCGCGTGCCAGGTTGTGGTCCAGGTCGGTGGATGAGACGACTTGCAGGGCGGCGACGCGCATGGGGAACTCCAGGAAGGAAACGGTCCGGACGGCGGGCGCCTTCAGTCGCGCGGCGACGAGCCCGCCGCCGCGGGCGCCTGCCCGGGTGTCTGCCCGGGTGTCTGCTCGGGCGGGTGGGAATCGCGCTGCGGGGTCACCACGGGCTTGTCCCAGGTACCCGTGATGCGGTACCCGAAGGTCAGCGCCTTCATCAGCGGCTCGCGGGCGATCAATTGCGCGACGAAGGTGGCCAGGCCGACGGCCGGATTGATCAAAGCATAGGCCAGCGAGGCCGAACCTGCATTGATGTCCGGGACCACGACCACGTACAGATCCTGGGTCTCGTGGGCCAGGTCCGCCGAACCGTCGATGAACACGGTGGCGCTCAGCCCGTTCATCTTGAAGTCCCTGGTGGTGGCCACGCCGTCGAGCAGCTGCACGTCGGCCCCCACCTTGTCGAAGGCGAAACCACTGGAGAACACATCGCTGAAATTCAGCGAGAGTCGCCGCGGAAGGCTTTGCAGGCTGAGCACCCCCAGCAGTTTGGAGATGCCGGGGTCGGCCTTCAGGAACTGCCCCTTGCCCAGGGCCAGATTGAATTGCCCCGACAGGGTGGGGTAGTCCAGCGACAGCGGCGAGCCCAGCCAGCTCAGGGTGCCTTGCAGCGTGCCCTTTCCGCCCTTGAGCAAGCCCGGCTTGCCCAGGCGCGCGAGCAGGGAGCCGGCGTCCTTCACCTCGAGTTTGAAGCCCAGCGCCATGCGGTGGGGCGCGCCGGTGCCGCCCGAGGTCGGGCTCCAGTTGCCGCTGGCGGTGAGCACCGCATCGGGCGAACTCAGGCGCACGTCATCGAGCTGCCACTGGCGCGCGCTGCCGCGGCCGTGGTTCACGGCCCGCAACTGCAGGCTGTCGAAGGGGTGGCCGTGGATCTGGACGTCGCTGGCCTGCAGGTCGATCGCGGGCAGGCTGCTCGGGTGCTCGTCGAGCAGGTGTTCCACGTCCGAGTCGGAGCTCTTGGGCAGCCGCAGGCGGGTCAGACGGGCGCGCACGCTTCCCGGAGAGTCGCCGCGACCCATGCGCCAGCTCACACCGCCGTCGAGCTGGTTGCTGCGCAGGTTGATCTGCCACAGCGAGCCTGCGCGCGTGGCTCCCAGCACCACGTCATCGAACACGCGGCCGTCCAGGGTGAGCCGGCCCGCCCGCAGCGCCACCGCCGTGGGCATCCAGTCCGCGGTCGCCGCAGCGGGCGAGGTTGCGGAGGAGGTTGCGGAGGAGGTTGCGGAGGAGGTGGCGGAGGAGCCGGCCGCCCCCTGGCCGGAGGAGCCACCCGCGCCCAGTGCCCGTTTCCAGGCGTCGAGGTCCAGCATCGGAAGGTCCACATTGACGTGCATGCCGGTGCCCGGCGGCGGCAGCGCCGCCGTACCCAGCGCGACGCTGAGACCGCGCCATGCGGCTGCACGCCCGGCTCCGCCAGGCTGCAGCAGGCCGCGGGCGCGCAGGTCCCCGTCGAGGTCCAGCGACCAGGGCTGCGCGCCGTCGACGTCGCCGCCCGCGCGCAGCACGCGCAGCGTCTGCTCGGCCTGCGCGGTCTTGCCCAGGGGGGGCGGCAGGTCGATGGCCATGCCGACCAGGGAGCTGCTCAGCTGGATGCGCGGCCCCGCCTGTCCCCGCTGCGCGTCGACGCGCAGCGCGAAGGCCGTGCTGCCGCGCAGATGGCGCAGCAGCGGCGTCCACGACTGCAGCTCCGGGGCGGCACGCAGCGCGGCGGCATCGACACGCCCTTTGGCTTCGATGCGCAGGGGACCGCCTGCCGACTGCCCGCCGTGCAATTGCAGGGCGCCGCCCGCGAAATCGGCGCCCTGGAGTTGCAGGGTGAAGCCGCCCTCGCTGAAATCGACCTGGCCGCGCACGCCGTCGACCGCGGGCAGGGCCGGCAGGTAGCGCACGCGGTCGCCCAGCAACTGCAGATGTCCCTTCACACGCACCTTCTCGGGGTGTTCCAGTGGCAGGCTCAGGGCCAGCTGCAGGCGCAGCGGACCGCTGGCCGTGGCGTCGCTGAGTGCGTGGCCGAGTGCCGCGTCCAGCGGAGAGTTGCGCACGTAGCGCAGGGCCTCGTCCGCCGGCGCCTGCACCTGGGCCTGCGCCTGCAGCACACCATGCTGATAGGAGGGCAGGCGCAGCTCCAGCCCCTGCAGCACGGCCTTGCCCACACGGGCACTCACGCCTCGCGCCGACATGCCCACGGAGCTGAAGCTGAAGCTGCCGTCGATGGCGTGGAATTCCGGCCAGACGGCGTTGGCCGCGGCATCCGTCGCGCTGGCCTGCCGGCCCTTGGGCAGAAGCTGGCGCGGCGCGGGACTGAACACGCCGTCGTGGATGCGCGCGTCGATGCGGAACAGGCCGCTGCCGGGCTGGTCGAAGGGGAACCGGGCCAGCGGCCCCTGCACCTGGAAGCGCACGTCGTCGGCAGTGCCGCCGGCGATGGCGCTGCGCAGGTAGTCCCGCGTGGCCTGCGCGATGCCCAGGGGAAGGTATTGCGGAACGGCGCGAAGTTGCGCGCGGTCGAGGCGCGCGCTCAGGTCGAGCAGGCCGGGGCCCTGGGCCTGCGTGGTGTAGCGCAGGTTGACGCTGCCTGCGGCGTCCGGCGTGGCCAGGCGGATCTGCGAGCCCTGCAGGTCCCACTGGCCGTCGCCGCCGCGGCTCCAGCTCAGACGGGCGTCCAGGCTGCTCACCGGCAGGCTGGGCGCCTCGAAGACCGTGGGCAGCGCGACCGCGCCATCGAGCATGCGCAGCCGGGCATTGCCCCCGTCCTGGTTGGCGTCCACGCTGCCGTCCAGGCCCTCGATGCCGGGCAGCTGCGCAGGCAGGGCCGGGGCGGAGGCCGTGGAATCCGCGGGCGCCGAGACCTCGGTCTTGCGCGCCCCGCCCGCCGCGCCGGTCGGCGCACCATGCGCGGCGGGCGGGGCGGCCGGGCTGTTCCAGCCCAGCTCGCGGAAGCGGGCCTTGAGCGCATAGCGCTGCGGCAACGCCCGGGCCTGGAGCCAGTCCCCGCTCCAGCTCAGGCTTGCGCTGTCGATGCGCCCATGCGGGTGCAGCTGCAGCAGGCGGTCGCGCCACTCGGTCGGCAGCGGCAGGCGCTGCGCCAGGGCTTCCAGCTCGCCCAGGTCGAGGGCGCCCACGCTGAGGCTGCCCTGGGGCGCTTCGCCCGGCGCCTGTTGCTGGCGCCATTGCAGCAGGCTGGGCGCCAGCAGGCGGTCGTCCATGTCGCGCAGGCGAAGATCGGCGAGCTCGAGCTGGCTGCCGTGGGCGAGGCGGCGCCAGCTCAGTCGGCCCGAGAGTTCGCGCAATTGCAGGGGGGGCAGGGTCGGACCGAGTTGCGCGTGAAGGGCTCCCAGCGCCGCCACCACGGTGAGGGACTGGGGCTGGTAGTGGTGGCCGAGCTGCAGCCAGGCACGCAGCGCGCCGGCGCCGCCTGACAGGTGCGCGGGAAGGCTGATCCACTGGCCCAGCGCGTCCAGGTCCACCCGTGGAAGGTCGGCCCACAGGGTTCCCTGCCAGGCGGCCAGGTTGCCAGGGTGGCGGTCGAACAGGGGCTGGCGCATGTCAGCGCGCAATTGCACACGGGCGCCGAGGCCTTGCGGTGGATCGGCTTGCAGCGCAGCGCGGTGATGCAGCAGGCTGTTGCGCAATTCCAGCTGGACGTCGTGCAATTGCAGCGGTGGGCTGTTGCGCGTCTTGTCCACCCAGGTGATGGCGCTGTCCTGGACCAGGACCTGGTCCTGCGAGAACAGCCAGTCCGCGAAGCGCTGATCGCTGCCCCCGCTCGACGCCAGATCGATGGGGATGCCGCCGATGTCCAGGTGCGTGGCGTCCACCCGGGTGATGCGCAGATCGGCGCTGCGAATCACCAGTTGCTCGAAACTCAGTTGCAGCCGCGTCAGGCTTTTCCAGGAGGGCAGGGCCTGGACCGAAGCCAGGCGCAAGGCCGGACGCCCCCGCGCGTCGTCGATGACCAGGTTGCGCAGGCTCAGCGTGGGGAGCAGTCCCTGCCATTGGCTGCGCACCGAGCCGATGTGCACGGGCAGGCCCAGGGCCTGGCTGGATTCCTGCTCCAGCCAGGGCACGAAACGCTGCGCGTTGGGCAGCACCGCGTAGCGCAGGCCCAGCAGGGAGGCGCCGAGCAACAGGTAGGCGACGACCACCAGCGCAATGGCCGCTTCCAGCAGCCGGGTGGCGAATTTGACGGTGACGTGCAGCGCGGACACGAACAATGCGGGTGGCGTGGAAACGGACAGGGGTGGATGCGCCACGCGGCCAGCGCGAGCAGCCGCGATGCCACGACCCTCCCGGGATGGTAGCCAAGGAGCCATGCGCCGCGGATCCCCTGAAGCCCTGCTGCACGCAAAGCCGGCCTGCAATATGCTGCGTGCTGAAACACCTAGGCTTCGCCCGGGCTTCGGCCCGGCATCCGCAGCGCATGCAACTCGACGCGTTTTCCCGCTTCTACCGCCGTCAGTCCGGTCGCTACGACGACATTCACGCCCTTTGGGACGCCGGCATCCCCGACCGCCAGGCCATCGACGCGGCGGTGCGCCAGCTGCAGGCGCGCGAGGGGCTGGCCTGCGCGCTGCGGCGGGTGCGCAACGCGCTGATGCTGCGCCTGATGGAGCGCGACGTATTGCACGAGGCGCCGCTGGCGCAGGTGTGCCATGGCATCGGCCGCATGGCCGAAAGCGCCATCGCGGCGGCTCTGGCCCATGCCGAAGGCGAGCTGCGCGAGCGTCACGGGGTGCCCCGGACGGGCGAGGGCAGCCCCGCGCAGCTGATGGTGGCGGGCATGGGCAAGCTGGGCGGGGATGAGCTCAATGTGTCCTCGGACATCGATCTGGTGTTCATCTTCGATCAGGACGGCCACACCGACGGTGCGCACCCGCTGTCAAATTTCGATTACTTCGCGCAGGTGGTGCGCCGCGTCGTGCCCCTGCTGTCGGATCTGACGGCCGACGGATTCGTGTTCCGCGTCGACACCCGTCTGCGCCCCAATGGCGACAGCGGCCCGCCGGTGGTCAGCCTGGCCATGCTGGAGGAGTACTTCCAGGTGCAGGGTCGCGAATGGGAGCGCTTCGCCTGGCTGAAAAGCCGGGTCGTGTCGGCGCAGGATGCGGCCGGCAGCCAGCAGGCCGCGCTGGACAGCGTGGTGGAGCCCTTCGTGTGGCGTCGCTACCTGGACTTCGCCATGCTCGAGGCCTTGCGCGGGGTGCATCGGCAGATCCGCCAGGAGGCGGCCCGGCGCGCCAATGCCCGACCCGAGCGGGCCAACGACCTCAAGCTGGGGCGTGGAGGCATCCGCGAAATCGAGTTCATCGTGCAGCTGCTGCAGATCGTGCGCGGCGGGCGCATGCCCCAGATCCGCGACCGCAACACCCTGCGTTCGCTGGATCGCCTGGCCGAGGCCGGGCTGCTGCAGCCCGAGCAGGCCCAGCGCCTGGCGCAGAGCTACGAGTTCCTGCGCCGCCTGGAGCACCGCATCCAGTACCTGGACGATGCGCAGACCCATTGCCTGCCCGCCGAGGACGGCGACCTGGAACGCATTGCCCAGGCCTGCCGCATGGTGCAGGCCTCGACCCGTCCGGTGTGTTCGCTGCTGCGCGAGCTCGACGCCGTGCGCGAGTACGTGGCCGGCGAGTTCGACGCCCTGCTGCATTCCTCGCAGCCGCGTTGCGTGGGTTGTCGCAAGCCGGCCGACAGCATCGAGGCGCTGCTGCACCTGCTGGCGGCCGCGGGCATCGAGGGCGGGCAGTCGTCGGGGCGCCTGCGGGCGCTCGCGCAATCGGCACGCTACGCCGCACTCAGCGATGCCGGGCGCACCCGCATGCTGCGGGTGATCGAGCGCGGCATCGGCATCGCCTCGCAGCAGGCGCAGCCCGACCTGGTGCTTGCGCGTCTGGTGGACGTGCTGGAGGCCATCGGGCGGCGCGAGACTTACCTGGCGTTTTTCGCCGAACAGGCGCAGGCCCTGGCGCGCCTGGTGGGCCTGCTGGGAGCTTCCAGCTGGGCCGCGGACTACGTCAAGCGCAATCCCATGGTGGTGGACGAGCTGATCGCGCCGGCCATCGAGCGCTTTTCGTCGGCCGCCTGCCGCGACGAGTGCGAGCGTCAGCGTGCGCGGTCCCTGCAGCGCGGCAGCTGGGACGCCGGCGAGGGCCTGGACGTGCTGCGTCGGACCTTCCATGCCGAGCTTTTCCGCATCCTGGTGCGCGACCTGGGCGGCCGCCTGCATGTCGAGCAGGTGGCCGACGAGCTCTCGGAGCTGGCCGACGCCGTGATCGACCGCGCGCTGGCCTGGGCCTGGGACGACCTGCCGCGACGCCACCGCGAGCAGCCGGCCTTCGCGGTCATCGCCTATGGCAAGCTGGGTGGCAAGGAGCTGGGCTACGGGGCCGACCTCGACGTCGTGTTCCTGTACGACGACGAGGCCTCCGAGGCGCCCGAACGCTATGGCGCGCTGGCGCGCAAGCTGGTGTGGTGGCTGACCGCGGCCACCCCGGCGGGCGGCCTGTTCGAGATCGACACCCGGCTGCGCCCGAACGGCAACGCCGGGCTGCTGGTCACCTCGCTGGATGCCTTCGAGCAATACCAGCTCGGGCGTGGCAGCAACACGGCGTGGACCTGGGAGCACCAGGCGCTGACCCGGGCACGCTTTTGCGCCGGGGATGCGCGCCTGGGCGCGCGCTTCGAGGCCATCCGCGCCCAGGTGCTGGGCATGCCGCGCGACGGCGCGGCCTTGCGCGCCGAGGTGGTGGCGATGCGCCGGCGCGTGGCCGAGGGGCACCACAACCGAAGCGCCCTGTTCGACCTCAAGCACGACCCGGGAGGCATGGTGGACGTGGAGTTCGCCGTGCAGGCGCTGGTGCTGGAGCATGCCTGCGCATTCCCGCAGCTGGTGGCCAACGTCGGCAACATCGCGCTGCTGCGCCTGGCCGAGCAGCTGGGCCTGCTGCCGGCGCGCGTCGGGCGCCTGGCGGCGGTGGCCTACCGGCGCATGCGCCGGCTGCAGCATGCGGAGCGCCTGCGCGGGGCCGAGCAGGCGGCGCTGGTCGAGCCTGCCCGCGTGGCGCGTGAACGCGCGGCGGTGCAGGCGCTGAGCCGCGCGGTGTTCGGGCGGGAGGAGATCGCGCCGCGAGCCGCGAGCCTGTGATCCGTGATCCGTGATTCGTGATCCGTAATTCGTCCGTGATTACCATGGCGTCATGAGTGCCCTCAACGACCTGATGCGCCACACCCGCGTGGTGGCCGATACCGCCGAGTACCTCCGCCTGCCCGAGCTGGGCGCGGCCGAGGCCACCACCAACCCCAGCCTGGTGCTGCGTGCCGTGCGCCTTCCGGAATACGCGCCCTTGCTGCGCGACCCCGAGGTGCGCGCCGCGCGCGACCCCGAGCAGGCGATGGACCGTCTGCTGGTGCGCTTCGGACGCGAGATCCTCGAGCGCGTGCCGGGGCGGGTGTCCACGGAGATCGACGCCCGGCTCTCCTACGACACCGACGCCAGCGTGCAGCGCGCCCGCGGCGTGATCGCCCTGTACGAGGCCGCCGGGGTGCGCCGCGAGCGGGTGCTGATCAAGCTGGCCACGACCTGGGAGGGCATCGAGGCGGCGCGTCGCCTGCGCGACGAGGGGGTTGCCTGCAACATGACCCTGCTGTTCAGTTTCATGCAGGCACGCGCCTGCGCAGCCGCCGAGGTGCAATTGGTGTCGCCGTTCGTCGGGCGCATCACCGACTGGGCTCGCCAGCAGGCGGGAGCTGCCTGGGACCCGCAGGCCCACGAGGGTGACGCCGACCCCGGGGTGCGCGCCTTGCAGCGCATCTGGCGCTTCTACAAGGCGCGCGGCGTGGCCACCGAGGTGATGGGCGCGAGTTTTCGCCAGACCTCGCAGATCGCCGCGCTGTGCGGCTGCGATCTGCTGACCATCTCCCCGGCGCTGCTGGGCGAGCTGGCGCAGTCCACGCAGGCACTGCCGCTGCGCCTGGATCCGGCGCGTCCGGGGCCGGCCGAGGACCAGGCGGAACTGGCCGTGGGGCACGCCGAATTCGTCTCCGCGCTGGCCGCCGACGACATGTGGCGAGGCAAGCTGGACGAGGGCATTGCCTCGTTCAGCGCCGATACCCACGCGCTGCTCGAACTGCTGCGCGCCTGAACCGGGCTTTCGAGCTCCAGGCCATGCATCGGCTGTTCCTGCCGGGGCCGTTGTCAGGCGCGACCGTGGCCCTGAGCGCGCAGGCGCAGCGCCACGTGCGCGCTTTGCGCCTGCGCGAAGGCGAGGAGGTCGCGGCTTTCGATGGCGAGGGCGGCCAGTGGCGCGCACGCCTGCTGCCGGCGCAGCGCCTGGAGTTGCTGGATTTCGATCCTGTGGAGCGCGAACTCGACCGGGCGGTCGAGCTGGCCGTGGGCATGCCCGCCAACGAGCGCATGGACTGGCTGGTGGAAAAAGCCACCGAGCTGGGCGCGCAGGCGATCGCGCCGCTGATGAGCGCGCGCGGCGTGCTGCGCCTGGAGGGGGAGCGGGCCGAGCGTCGCCTGGCGCATTGGCGCGGCGTGGCCATCGCTGCCTGCGAACAGTGCGGCCGCAACCGGCTGCCGCAGCTGCGCGAGGTGAGCACCCTGCAGGCCTGGCTGCGTGGGCTGGGGCCCGTCGCGGACCAGGCGCGCTGCCTGCTGGCGGCTCCCCGCGGCGACGCGGCGGCCGCGCGGGTGCAGCCCCTGGACCGCTGGGCCGCGGCCCTGGCGCCGGCCCAGCCGGTGCTGGCCCTCAGCGGCCCGGAGGGCGGGCTGGACGAGGCCGAGATCGACGCCGCGCTGCGCGCGGGGTTCGTGCCGGTCAGCCTGGGGCCCCGGACCCTGCGCGCCGAGACGGCGCCGCTGGCGCTGCTGGCCGCGCTGGCGGGGTGCGCCGTGCGGCCTGCCTGAGGCGCTCGGCGGCAGCGGCCTGCGCCGGTGAGGGGCTCACCGGCTCGGCCGGCATCGGGTGCAGGCTGCCGAATTCACGGGCCAGGTAGGACTCGCCGTTTTCCAGCACGAAATAGCGCAGCGCCTCGGCCGAGGGCGACAGCACCTTGCTGGAGGTGTGCACCACCTGCCAGCTGCGCACCAGCGGCAGGCCCTCGACGTCGGGCACGCCGATGAGGCCGTTGCGCAGCTCCAGGCCGATGCCGTGCAGCGACAGGAAGCTCACCCCCATGCCCGACATGACCATCTGCTTGATGGTTTCGTTGCTGGCCAGCTCCATGTCGATGCGCGGATCCACGCGCCATTCGCGCAGGTATTCCTCCATGGCGCTGCGCGTGCCGGAGCCGGCCTCGCGGATGACGAAGCCGAATTGCGCCAGCGCCGAGGCGGGCTTGCGCTCGCCGCGCATCAGCGGATGGTCGGGCGCACAGACCACGCCCAGCGGGTGCGCCGCGAAGGGCTCTCCACGCGTGGCGAGTTCGCGCGGCGGGCGCCCCATGATGGCCAGGTCGAGTTCGCTGCCCTGCAGCTGCTCGGCCAGTTGCTCGCGGTTGGCCACGACCAGGCGCACCTCGATGTGCGGATGTTCTTCGCGGAACATGGCCAGAAGGCGCGGCATGAAGTACTTGGCCGAGCTGACCATGCCGATGGTCAGGCGCCCGGACTGCAGGCCGCGAAAGCGCGCCAGCGCGTCCTCGGCGTCTTTCAGCGTGGACAGCACGCGCCGGGCGTAGACCAGCAGGTACTCCGCGGTCAGGGTGAGGCTGACCGACTTGCCATGCCGCTCGAACAGCGGCAGCCCCACCTGTTGCTCGAGCTCGCGGATGTGCATGGATACCGCCGGCGGCGTCAGGTGCAGCTCCTGCGCGGCCTTGCCGAAATGCATGTGCCGGGCCGCCGCGACGAAGACCCGAAGCTGGCGCAGGGTGACGTTCTTCATCAGTTTTCCTGAATTCACGGACAAGAAAGCCTGAATTTACCTTAATTGCGTCGCCACTTATATTTGTTCACAAGCGTGGCGCAACTTCGGTTCTCCGCGGGCCCCGACCAGCGGGGCGCGTGGACCGCGCGGGCTTGTGAACGGGTCCGGACTCCTGAGCTCCGGGCTGCTTTTTCCGCAGTCGCATTACGTCTTTCGTTCATGCGAGTCTCCGTGTTTTCTGACTGCGGGCTTTTTCAAGTCTCCTGGAGCGGTGCAGGGGTTTTGAAAAAGACAGGTGTCGGGAAGGCAGTCGCCGGCGGGTCCGGCTCGGCAGGTCCACGCACCGGGACATCCATCCGTTCGGGAGACACACCATGCTGCAGGGCCGTACCACCCTTTCGAAGTTCCTCATCGAGCAGTTGCGGGGAGCCGACGACCAGGCGGATCTGGCCGCGCTGCTGGTGGACGTGACGGCGGCCGTGAAGGCCATCGCAGCGATGACGGCCAAGGGCGCGCTGGGCGGCTTCCTGGGCTCCCTGGGCACGGAGAACGTGCAGGGCGAGACCCAGAAGAAGCTCGACGTGCTGTCCAACGAGGCGATGATCCAGTCCTGCGAATGGGGCGGACTGGTCGCGGGCATGGCGTCCGAGGAGCTCGATGAGCCCTACGCACTGCCGGGGCAGTTCGAGCGCGGCGCCTACCTGCTGGTGTTCGATCCGCTGGACGGCTCCTCGAACATCGACGTCAACGTCTCGGTGGGCACCATCTTCTCCGTGCTGCGCATGAGCCGCCTGGGGGAAGCGCAGGAGGCCGACTACCTGCGCCCCGGCGTCGAGCAGGTGGCCGCCGGCTACGCCATCTACGGTCCGGCCACCATGCTGGTGCTCACCGTCGGCAAGGGCACGCATGGCTTCACGCTGGACCGCGAGATCGGCAATTTCATCCTCACCCATCCGGACCTGCGCATTCCCGAGGACACCAGCGAATTCGCCATCAACGCCAGCAACGAGCGTTTCTGGGAGCCGCCGGTGCAGCGCTACGTCGCCGAATGCAAGGCCGGCAAGACCGGCGATCGCGGACGCGACTTCAACACCCGCTGGATCGCCTCCATGGTCGCCGACGTGCACCGCATCCTCATGCGCGGGGGCATTTTCATGTATCCCCGCGACACCAAGGATCCCGTGCGCCCGGGACGCCTGCGCCTGCTGTACGAGGCCAACCCCATCGGCATGGTCGTCGAGCAGGCCGGGGGGGCCGCCTCCACCGGGCGCCAGCGCATCCTGGAGGTGCAGCCCGAATCCCTGCACCAGCGTGTTCCGGTGATGCTGGGGTCCAGGAACGAGATCGAGCGCCTCGAGCGCTACCACCGGGAATACGATAGCGGCTTGGACAAGCCCTTCGTGTCTCCGTTGTTCAAGGATCGTTCGCTGTACGGCGACGGCGTGCGCGCCTGAGCGCCCACGCCCCATCCCCCCGATCCCAAGGTTTCCGGCACGGGCCGCTGCCTCGAGGCGGCGGCAGCCCGGGCTTCGTCCATCGCCTCGTCACGAGTCTTCCGCCATGTCCGCCAAGCATCCCATCATCGCGATCACCGGTTCCTCGGGGGCCGGCACGACCACCGTGATGCGCAGTTTCCAGCATATCTTCCGGCGCGAACGTATCCAGGCCCAGATCATCGAGGGAGACTCGTTTCATCGCTACAACCGCGCGGAAATGCGCGAGGAAATGAAGCGACGAGAACAGGACGGCAGTGCGAACTTCAGCCATTTCGGCCCGGAGGCGAACCTGCTCAAGGAACTCGAATCCGTGTTCCAGGCCTACGGCGCCACCGGCGTGGGCAAGGTGCGCAAGTACATCCACGACGACGCCGAGTCGGCCCAGTTCGGCGTGCCCCCCGGGCAGTTCACGGACTGGAAGGACATGGAGGCCGGCTCCGACCTGCTGTTCTACGAGGGCCTGCACGGGGGCTACGCGGATCCGCACATCGACGTGGCCCGCCAGGTGGACCTGCTCGTGGGCGTGGTGCCCATCATCAACCTGGAGTGGATCCAGAAGCTGCACCGCGACCAGGTGCAGCGGGGCTACTCCCAGGAGGCGGTCATGGACACGATCCTGCGACGCATGCCCGACTACGTGCACCACATCACGCCGCAGTTCTCGCGGACCCACGTGAACTTCCAGCGCGTGCCGACCGTCGACACCTCGAATCCCTTCATCGCCAAGGACATCCCCAGCCTGGACGAGAGCATGGTCGTGATCCGATTCGCCGACCCGCACGGCATCGATTTTCCCTACCTGCTGTCCATGCTGCACGACTCCTGGATGACCCGGCCCAATACCCTGGTCGTGCCAGGTGGCAAGATGGGCCTGGCGATGCAGCTGATCTTCACCCCCATGATCCTGCGACTGATGGACATCAAGCGCCGCGCAGGATGAAATGCAGGGGCCGAACCGCCCACTATCCCGCCCGAGAACCGACATGAACGCGCATTCCCAACTCTTCCCCGTCATCGACCCCCTTGAGCGTCGTCGCCTGGCCAACGCGATCCGCTTCCTGGCCATCGACGCCGTCGAGGCGGCCAAGAGCGGACACCCCGGCGCGCCGATGGGCATGGCGGACATCGCCGAGGTGCTGTGGCGCGGCCACCTGCACCACAACCCGGCCAACCCCCACTGGGCCAACCGCGACCGCTTCGTGCTGTCCAACGGCCATGCCTCCATGCTTCTGTACGCGCTGCTGCACCTGAGCGGCTATGCGCTGCCGCTGGAGGAACTCAAGCGCTTTCGGCAGTTGCACAGCAAGACCCCGGGGCACCCCGAGGTGGGCTACACGCCGGGGGTGGAAACCACCACGGGCCCGCTGGGCCAGGGCCTGGCCAACGCGGTGGGCATGGCGCTGGCGGAGACCCTGCTGGCGCGCGAGTTCAACCGCCCCGGTCACGATATCGTCGACCACCACACCTATGTGTTCGTGGGTGACGGCTGCCTGATGGAGGGCATCAGCCACGAGGTCTGCTCCCTGGCCGGCACGCTGCGCCTGAACAAGCTGATCGCCTACTACGACGACAATGGCATCTCCATCGACGGCCATGTCGAGCACTGGTTCGCCGACGACACGGCCAAGCGTTTCGCGGCCTACGGATGGAACGTCGTCGGCCCCGTCGACGGGCATGATGCGCAGGCCGTGGAGCGCGCCACCGCCGAGGCCAAGACCAGCGACAGGCCGTCGCTGATCATCTGCACCACGACCATCGGCTGGGGCTCGCCCAACAAGGCCGGCGGGCACGACGTGCACGGCGCCGCGCTGGGCGCCGCCGAGGCGCAGGCCACGCGCCAGGCGCTGGGCTGGGAGTACGGCCCCTTCGAGATTCCCCAGGATATCTACCAGGCCTGGGACGGCCGCGAACGCGGCGCCAGGCTCGAGCAGGCCTGGAACCAGCGCTTCGAGGCCTACGCCAAGGCCTTCCCCGAGCTGGCCGCGGCGCTGCGTCGCCGCCTGGGCGGGGAACTGCCGGCGGACTGGGCGGCCACGGTGCAGCAGCTCTACGCCAAGGCGCGCGGCGTGGGCGCGGCCACCGCCACGCGCAAGGCCTCGCAGATCGCGCTGGAGACCCTGGTGCCGGCGCTGCCCGAGATGTTCGGCGGCTCGGCCGACCTGACCGGCTCCAACCTGACGGCGGTGAAGGCCTCGCGCTCCTGGGAGGCGGCCGCCGACGGGGAGACGGTGAATTACCTGTCCTATGGCGTGCGCGAGTTCGGCATGGCCGCGATGATGAACGGCATGGCGCTGCATGGGGCCTTCCTGCCCTACGGCGGCACCTTCCTGATGTTTTCCGACTATGCGCGCAACGCGGTGCGAATGAGCGCGCTGATGAAACAGCGCGTGGTGCACGTGTTCTCCCACGACTCGATCGGCCTGGGCGAGGACGGGCCGACCCACCAGGCCGTGGAGCAGACGCCGAGCCTGCGCCTGATTCCCAATCTGGACGTGTGGCGCCCGGCCGACGTGCTGGAGACCGCCGTGGCCTGGAAGCGTGCGGTCGAGCGGGTCGACGGGCCGAGCGCCTTGCTGCTGTCGCGCCAGAACCTGGCGGTGCTGCCGCACGGTGAGGCCGCCGAGGGGTCCATCGAGCGCGGCGGCTACGTGCTGGCGGACGCCGCGGACAAGCCCCAGGTGGTGCTCATCGCCACCGGCTCCGAGGTGGAGATCGCGATGAAGGCGCGCGATCTGCTGGGCGCCGCCGGCGTGCAGGCGCGCGTGGTGTCGATGCCCTGCACCAGCGTGTTCGACCGGCAGGACGCCGCCTGGCGCGCGCAGGTGCTGCCTGCCGGCGTGCCGCGCGTGGCCGTGGAGGCCGCGCAGCCCGACCTGTGGCACAAGTACGTGGGCCTGTCCGGGGGCGTGGTGGGCATGGCCGGTTTCGGCGAGTCCGCGCCGGCGGGCGAGCTGTACCGGCATTTCGGCATCACGCCCGAGCGCACCGCGGAGCTGGCGCGCGAGGTCATCGCGCGCGCCGGCGGCGCGCTGGCCTGAGGGGGCCCGAGCATGCACGAGCTGGTCATGTTCGATCTCGACGGCACGCTGGTCGAGACCGCC
The DNA here is from genome assembly GCA_021808445.1 of Pseudomonadota bacterium. GTDB lineage: Bacteria > Pseudomonadota > Gammaproteobacteria > Burkholderiales > Burkholderiaceae_C > Thiomonas_A. The sequence goes on along the minus strand of JAKBBP010000018.1, from coordinate 17,555 downwards.
CCCGAGATCGCCGACGCCGTCAACGACCTGCTGCACGAGCTGGGCCTGCCCACCGTCGGCGAGGAGCTGGTGAAGACCTGGATCGGCCACGGCACGCGCGAGCTGATGACCCATGCCTACGCGCACGCTGCGCAGATCGAGGTGCAGGCCGTGCGCCGTGCCGGCACCATGGACAAGCTCATGCCGCGCTTCGCGCCCTACTACGAGCGCCGCTGCGGAACCCGCAGCCGTCTGTACCCGGACGTACTGGATGCGCTGCGCTCGCTGCGCGCGCGCAAGGTGCGCCTGGCGGTGGTCACGAACAAGGAGGGGCGCTATGTCACGCCCATCCTGATGGCGCAGAACATCCGGGCATTCTTTGACCTGATCGTGGCCGGGGACAGCTTGCCGGCGAAGAAGCCGGATCCGCTTCCGCTACAACATTGCCTGGACAGGTTCCAGGTGCGCCGGGAACGTGCGTTGTTCGTCGGGGATTCCCAACTCGATGTGCAGGCCGCACGCGCGGCCGGGGTGGAGGTCTGGGCGGTGCCCTACGGCTACAACATGGGCCAGCCGATCGCCGACAGTCACCCCGACCGGCTCATCGCGACCATGGCCGCGTTGAGCGAGGCAGGCTGCACGGCCGGCGTCGCCTAGGCCGCCGGGAACCCTCCGCATTCGACATTCCGACAAATTCTGGAGTATTTCCATGACCATTCGTGTTGGCATCAACGGTTTCGGGCGCATCGGGCGCATGGCGCTGCGCGCCGTGACGCAGGAAGCGGAATTCAGGGACATCGAGGTCGTCGGCATCAACGACCTGCTGGAGCCCGATTACCTGGCCTACATGCTGCAGTTCGACTCCGTGCATGGGCGTTTCCGGGGCGATGTGCGCGTGGAAGGCGGCAGCCTGGTGATCGACGGCCGCAAGATCCGCCTGAGCGCCGAGCGCGACCCGGCCAACCTCAAGTGGGGCGATGTCGGCGCGGACGTGGTGGTCGAGTCCACCGGACTGTTCCTCACTGGCGAGACCTGCCAGAAGCACCTGGACGCCGGCGCGGGCAAGGTCGTGCAATCGGCCCCGAGCAAGGACGACACGCCGATGTTCGTGTATGGCGTCAACCACGCCAAATACGCCGGCGAGCGCATCGTCTCGGCCGCCTCGTGCACCACCAATTGCCTGGCCCCGGTGGCCAAGGTGCTCAACGACCGCTTCGGCATCAAGCGCGGCCTGATGAGCACCGTGCACGCCGCCACCGCCACGCAAAAGACCGTGGACGGCCCTTCGTCCAAGGACTGGCGCGGCGGCCGGGGCATCCTGGAGAACATCATCCCCTCGTCGACCGGGGCGGCCAAGGCGGTGGGACGGGTGATTCCCGAGCTGAACAAGAAGCTCACCGGCATGGCCTTCCGCGTGCCTACCTCCGACGTTTCGGTGGTGGACCTGACGGTCGAGCTGGAGCGTGGGGCCAGCTACGAGGAGATCTGCGCGCAGATGAAGGCGGCTTCGGAAGGTGCGCTCAAGGGCGTGCTGGGCTACACCGACCAGAAGGTGGTGTCCACCGACTTCCGTGGCTGCTCCCTGCCGTCGATCTTCGACGCCGAGGCCGGCATCGCGCTGGATCCGAACTTCGTCAAGCTGGTGTCCTGGTACGACAACGAGTACGGCTACACCTGCAACATGATGCGCTTCGCCAAGCACGTGGCGTCGAGCTGAACCGGGGAGCCACGCCATGCACATCCTGAGTTTCGAGCAGGTCTGCCAGCGCGGACAGGCGCGCGGCAAGCGCGTGTTCATCCGCGCCGATCTCAACGTCCCGCTGGACGACCAGGGGCGCATCACCGAGGACACGCGGGTGCGTGCCTCGGTGCCGGCCGTGCGCATGGCGCTGGAGGCCGGCGCCGCGGTGATGCTGACCTCGCATCTCGGTCGCCCCACCGAGGGCGAATTCAAGCCGGCCGACAGCCTGGCCCCCGTGGCGCAGCGCCTGGGCGAACTGCTGGGTCGCCCGGTGCGCCTGGTCGCCGATTGGGTCGACGGAGATTTCGAGCTCCACCCGGGTGAGGTCGTGCTGTTGGAGAACTGCCGCCTCAACAAGGGGGAAAAGAAGAACGATCCCGCGCTTTCGCGCAAGATGGCCGCACTTTGCGACATCTATGTCAATGATGCCTTCGGCACCGCGCACCGTGCCGAAGCCACCACCCATGGCATCGCGCAATTCGCCCCGGTGGCCTGCGCCGGGCCCCTGCTGGCCGCGGAGATCGAGGCCATCCACCGCGCGCTGGCGCAGCCGGCGCGCCCGCTGCTGGCCATCGTCGCCGGCTCCAAGGTGTCGACCAAGCTGACCATCCTGCAAAGCCTGTCCGACAAGGTCGACGGCCTGATCGTCGGCGGGGGCATCGCCAACACCTTCATGCTGGCCGCCGGCCTGCCCATCGGCAAGAGCCTGGCCGAGCCCGACCTGGTCGAGGACGCGCGCCGGGTGATCGAGAAAATGAAGGCGCGCGGCGCCGAGGTGCCGATTCCCGAGGACGTGGTGGTGGCGCGTGAGTTCAGCGCCACGGCGCAGGCGGTGGTCAAGCCCGCCTCCGAGGTGGCCGCCGACGAGCTGATCCTGGACATCGGGCCGCGCACCGCGGCGCGCCTGGGGGATCGACTGAAGGCCGCCGGGACCATCGTCTGGAACGGCCCGGTCGGAGTGTTCGAGTTTGAGGCCTTCTCGCACGGCACCGAGACCCTGGCCCGCGCCATTGCCGACAGCCAGGGCTTTTCCATCGCCGGTGGCGGCGACACCCTGGCGGCCATCGCCAAGTACGGGCTGGCCGAGCGCATCGGATACATCTCCACAGGCGGTGGAGCCTTCCTCGAGGTGCTGGAAGGCAAGACCCTGCCCGCCTTCGAAATCCTGGAAAAGCGCTCCCGCGACGATCAGGCCGGCGCCGCCGCCTGAGGCGCGGCGCGCCCCCGACCTTTTTTGAAACCACCCGGAGCCCATCATGGCCCTGATTTCCCTGCGCCAGCTGCTCGACCATGCAGCCGAGCACGCCTACGGCGTCCCCGCCTTCAACGTCAACAACCTGGAGCAGATGCGCGCCATCATGGAGGCGGCCGCGGAGACTGACTCGCCGGTGATCGTGCAGGCCTCGGCCGGCGCGCGCAAGTATGCCGGCGCGCCTTTTCTGCGCCACCTGATCCTGGCCGCCGTCGAGGAGTTCCCGCAGATCCCGGTGTGCATGCACCAGGATCACGGCACCAGCCCGGCGGTGTGCCAGCGCTCCATCCAGCTGGGTTTCTCCTCGGTGATGATGGACGGGTCCCTGGGCACCGACGGCAAGACCCCCACCAGCTATGAGTACAACGTGGACGTCACCCGCCGCACGGTGGAAATGGCCCATGCCTGTGGCGTCTCGGTGGAGGGGGAACTGGGCTGCCTGGGTTCGCTGGAGACCGGCACCGCGGGCGAGGAGGACGGCATCGGCGCCGAGGGCAAGCTGGACCACAGCCAGCTGCTCACCGACCCCGAGGAGGCCGCCGACTTCGTGCACAAGACGGGTGTGGACGCGCTGGCCATCGCCATCGGCACCAGCCACGGGGCCTACAAGTTCACCCGGCCGCCGACCGGGGACATCCTGGCCATCGGCCGCATCAAGGAAATCCACGCCCGCATTCCCGACACCCACCTGGTGATGCACGGCTCCTCCTCGGTGCCCCAGGAGTGGCTGAAGATCATCAACGAGTTCGGCGGCGACATGGGCGAGACCTACGGCGTGCCGGTGGAGGAGATCGTCGAAGGCATCAAGCACGGCGTGCGCAAGGTGAACATCGACACCGACCTGCGCATGGCCTCGACCGGCGCGACGCGCAAGTTCCTGGCCGAGCATCCGAAGGAGTTCGATCCGCGCAAGTTCCTGGCGGCGTCGACCAAGGCCATGAAGCAGATCTGCAAGGATCGCTACGAGGCCTTCGGCACCGCCGGCAAGGCCTCGAAGATCCGCCCGCTCAGCCTGGAGGCCATGTTCCAGCGCTATGAGAAGGGCGAACTGACGGCCAAGGTCCGCTGAAGGAGCGCGCACGATGGCGGCGCTCCACGACGCGCCGCTGCGCGCGCTGATCTTCGACGTCGACGGCACCCTGGCGGAGACCGAGCGCGACGGCCACCGCGTGGCCTTCAACCGCGCCTTCGCCGAGCTGGGCCTGGACTGGCACTGGGACGAGGCGACCTACGGGCGCCTGCTGGAGGTGACGGGCGGCAAGGAGCGCATGCTGCACTACTGGCGCGGCATCGACCCCGCGGCGGCCGACGCCGCGGGGGCCGCCGCGCTGGTGGCCGAGTTGCACCGGCGCAAGACCCGGCACTACGTGGACCTGGTCGACGCCGCGGCGGTGGCCCTGCGCCCGGGCGTGCGCCGCCTGCTCGCGCAGGCGCGCGAAGCCGGGCTGCGCCTTGCCATCGCCACGACCACCACGCCGGACAACGTGCACGCCCTGCTGCGCGCCGCGCTGGGCGAGGCCGCCGAGGGCTGGTTCGACTGCATCGGCGCCGGCGACATCGTGCCGCGCAAGAAGCCCGATCCCGGCATCTATCTGTGGGTGCTCGATCAGCTGGGCCTGCCGCCCGGGCAGTGCCTGGCCTTCGAGGATTCCCCGGCCGGGCTGCGCGCCGCGCAGGGGGCCGGATTGCGCACCGTGGTGACCCCCGGCGTGTATACCGCCGACCAGCCCTTCGACTCGGCCTGGGCGCTGCTGGACAGCCTGGGCGAGCCCGGGCAGCCCGCGCGTGGCCGCGTGGCCGCCAGGGCGTGGAGCGGAGTGGTCGACGCGCAGGCCTTGCAGGCCTGGGCCGCCCAGGAAGCAGTCGCACGCCCCTGAGCCGCCACGGCGCCGCGCGGGCGCGGGCCTCTTCAGATCAGCACCAGCCGCGGCCCCAGCGCTCCGGCGCCGCGCATCGGGGCCACCGCCTGGGCCATGGCCAGCGCCAGCTGACGCACGGCTTCCCAGGGTTCGTGGGGCAGCGCCGCCGGACGCTGGCCCTTGATGGCGCGGTCGCAGGCCGCCGCGCGCAGCAGCAGACCTTCCAGCAGCGCCTGTCCCAGGTTCGGCAGCACGCGCGCGAGCAGCTTTTCCTTGGGGCCCCAGATGCGATTCGCGCGCGCCAGGCTGGCGAAGGATTCGCCGGCGTCCAGTCCCTGGCGCACGCGCAGCCAGGCGCGCAGCTCCTCCGCCAGGCTCCAGTGCGCCAGCACCGGTGCCACACCTTCGCCCTGCAGGCCCTCGAGCATGCGCAGCAGGCGTGCGCTGTCGCCGGCCAGCACGGTCTCGCCGAGGCGGAACACGTTGTAGCGCGCGGCTCCCTGCACGAGTTGCTCCACCTGCTCGGGGTCCAGCTCGCCGGGCTCCACCAGCAGCGCGAGTTTTTCCACTTCCTGGTGCGCCGCCAGCAGGTTGCCCTCGGTGCGCGCCACCAGCAGATCCAGGCAGGCCTGGCCGGCAGGGCCGGCGGGCAGCTGCAGCCCGCGCTGCTGCAGGCGCTGGCGCATCCAGGCTCCGAGCTGCGCCGGCTCGACACTGTCCACGCGCACGGCGGTGCCCTGGCCCGACAGGCTGGAGAACCACTCGCTTTTCTGGGCGCCCGTGTCCAGGCGGGGCAGCAGCACCAGCACCAGCGCGTCGCCGTCGGTCTCGCGCGCCAGCTCCGACAAGGCGGCCGCGCCGTCCCGCCCGGGCTTGCCGCCGGGGATGCGCAACTCCACCAGCTTGCGATCGCCGAACAGGCTGCGCTCGCGGGTCTGCGCCAGCAGGACCTGCCAGTCGAAGCCGCGCTCCACCTGGTGCAGCTCGCGCCCGGCGTAGCCGGCCTGCGTGGCCGCTGCGCGGATCGCATCCACCGCCTCCATCACCAGCAGCAACTCGTCGCCGAACACCGTGTAGGGGCCGCGCAGGCCGGCGCGCAGCGCGCCGGGAAGCTGGTCGTGACGAATCAGCGGCATGGTGTGGCGCCCCGGTTCATGGCGCGGGCGCCGACGCGCCTGCCGATGCGGCTGCCGACGCCGCCGCGGGCGGATGCAGCGCGCCCAGCTGGAACAGGATGCGGTCGACCAGATCGCGGCGGATGCCGGCGTACAGCAGGTCGGCCTCGTTGGCCTTGGCCAGCGTGGCCGAGGTGCTGTAGCTCATCATGCTGGTGCGCGTGATGCTGGTCGCGGCAATGTAGGCATGCCCGTCCGGCGCCGTGAGCTGGAAGCGCGCCGTCTCGCTCAGAGCGTATTGCGCCACCGTGCCGTCGGCGTTGTAGGCGGTGGGAGTCTGCGCGCTGGCATCGGACAGCAGCGTGAACACGGCCTGCGCCTGCTTGGGGTCCGCGACGATGCGCGTGGCGGTGGTGGCCACGATGCGCCGACGCAGCAGATCCATCAGCGGGCCCGGCTGGCCCTGCAGCGCGATGGTGTCGAACGAGAGGTTGGTGGATTCGCGCAGGTGAAAGCCGCATCCGCCCAGCAGGCCACCGAGCAGGCCACCCAGCAGGCCAATGAGCAGGGCGCCCGCCAGGAGCCTGCGGGCGCGGTGCAGGATGGCGTGCAGCGTGGCGTGCAGCGCCGGGCGGGTGCGAGCCTCAGACCACCACATTGACCAACCTCTGCGGCACGACGATCACCTTCTTCGCCGGGCGTCCCTCGGCATGGCGCGCGAACTCGGGGCTGGCCAGCGCGGCGGCCTCGATGGCCGCGCGGTCGGCGGATGCCGGAACCCGCAGGCTGCCGCGCAGCTTGCCGTTGATCTGCAGCACGAGTTCGAGCTCGTCCTGGCGAAGCGCTTCCGGGTCCACCTGGGGCCACGGAGCGTCCAGCAGCGAGCCCAGACGAGCCTCGAAGCCCAGCTGTTGCCACAGCACATGGCAGAGATGCGGGGTGGCCGGATACAGCACGCGCAGCAGGATGCCCCAGGCCTCCAGGAGCAGCCCGCCGCGCCAATCGGACGGCGCGGCCTGCAGCGACGCGGCCTGTTCGATCTGGTTGAGCATCTTCATGCAGCCCGACACGACCGTGTTGTACTGCATGCGCTCGTAGTCGTGGGTGACCTGGCGCAGCACAAGGTGGATTTCGCGACGCGCGTCGGCCAGCGCAGAGGCCTCGCGCGGCAGCGCAGTCCACGGGCCGGGAGGCTGCGCGGCCGCGGCCAGCGCCGCCTGTCCGCCGTCCCACACCCGGCGCAGGAAGCGCTGCGCGCCCTCGACGGCGGAATCGTTCCACTCCAGCGTGGCTTCGGGTGGCGCAGCGAACATGGTGAACAGGCGCGCGGTGTCGGCGCCGTAGCGGTCGATCAGATCCTGCGGGTCGACGCCGTTGTTCTTGCTCTTGCTCATGGTGCCGACTCCGCCGTAGTCGACGGCGCTGCCGTCGGACTTCAGCCTGGCACCCACGATGTGGCCCTGCGCGTCGAGCTGGTTGTCGACCTCGTGGGGCCAGAAGTACTCGATGCCCCCGGCCGCCCCGCGGCGCGAGTAGATGTGGTTGAGCACCATGCCCTGCGTGAGCAGGCGCTTGAAGGGCTCGTCGGCCTGGATCAGCCCGCAGTCGCGCATCACCTTGGTCCAGAAGCGCGCGTACAGCAGGTGCAGGATGGCGTGCTCGATGCCGCCGATGTACTGGTCCATCGGCAGCCACTGGTCGGCGCGTTCGTCCACCATGGCCTGATGGTTGTCCGCGCAGGTGTAGCGCATGAAGTACCAGGACGAGTCGACGAAGGTGTCCATGGTGTCGGTCTCGCGCCGCGCGGGCCGGCCGCAGCAGGGGCAATCGACCTTCAGGAAGGACTCGCAGCGCGCCAGGGGATTGCCGCTGCCGTCGGGAATCAGGTCCTCGGGCAGCATCACCGGCAGGTCGCGCTCGGGCACAGGCACGGTGCCGCAGTGCTCGCAGTGGATCATGGGGATCGGCGTGCCCCAGTAGCGCTGGCGGGAGATGCCCCAGTCCCGCAGGCGCCAGGTGGTGCGCTTTTCGCCCAGGCCGCGTTCGGCCAGCAGCGAGGCGACCCGGTCCACCGCCTCGCGGTACTCCAGGCCGTCGAGGAACTCGAACCCGGGGCCGGAGTTCACGCATTGGCAGCGCAGCTTGTCGCCGTACCAGTCGGCCCAGGCCGCGTCGCTGAAGCGCTCGCCGGGCACCTCCACCACCTGGCGGATGGGCAGGCCGTACTTGCGCGCGAAGGCGAAGTCGCGCTCGTCGTGGGCGGGCACCCCCATGACCGCGCCGTCGCCGTAGCTCATCAGCACATAGTTGCCCACCCACAACGGCACGGCCTGCCCGGTCAGGGGATGGCGCACGTGCAGCCCGGTGGGCATGCCCTCCTTGTCCTTCAGGGCCAGCTCCGCCTCGGTGGTGCCGCCCTGGGCGCAGCGCTCGATGAAGGCGGCCAGCGCGGGATCGGAAGCCGCCGCGTGGGCGGCCAGCGGGTGCTCCGGCGCGACGGCGCAGAAGGTCACCCCCAGGATGGTGTCGGCGCGCGTGGTGAACACGTACATGCGCCCGTCCTGGATGGGCCGGCCGGAGGCGTCGCGGATGTCGTGCTCGAAGGCGAAGCGCACGCCTTCGCTGCGCCCGATCCAGTTCTCCTGCATCAGGCGCACCCGCTCGGGCCAGCCGGACAGGAAGTTCGGATCGGAGGGGTCGGACACCGCCGCCAGCAGCTCCTCGGCGTAATCGGTGATGCGCAGGTAATAGCCGGGAATCTCGCGGCGCTCCACCGGGGCGCCGCTGCGCCAGCCGCGGCCGTCGATGACCTGCTCGTTGGCCAGCACGGTCTGGTCCACCGGATCCCAGTTGACCACCTGGGTGCGCCGCTCGGCGATGCCCTTCTCGAGCATCTTGAGGAACAGCCACTGGTTCCAGCGGTAGTACTCGGGCGAACAGGTCGCGACCTCGCGGCTCCAGTCGATCGCCAGGCCCATGGACTGCATCTGCCGCTTCATGGTGGCGATGTTGTCGTAGGTCCAGCGGGCGGGAGGAACGCGGTTTTTCATGGCCGCGTTTTCCGCCGGCAGCCCGAAGGCGTCCCATCCCATGGGCATGAGCACGTTGCAGCCGTTCATGCGCAGGTAACGCGTCAACATGTCGTTGATGGTGTAGTTGCGCACGTGCCCCATGTGCAGCTTGCCGCTGGGATAGGGCAGCATGGAGCAGGCGTAGAACTTCCGGCCCGGAGCGTCCTCGCGCACACGGTAGGCGTCGGTGGCCTGCCAGTGCTGCTGCGCGGCGCGTTCGACCGCGGCGGCGTCGTACTTGGAATTCATGTCGGCTGGTGGGAGGAGGTGTTTCGCCCCGCCGCGCGCGGCGGGGCGCAAACCCGCATGTTAGTTGGGCCGCGAGGGGCTGCGCGCGCCGCCGGACGGATTTCCCTGCGAGCCGGCCCGCCAGGGGCCTCAGCGAGCGGCCGGTGAAGCCGCGCCGGGCGGCTGGGTGAGCAGCCCGACGCGGGTCAGGCCCGCCGCCTGGGCGGAGGCCATCACCCTGGCCACGTCCCCGTAGGGCACCGCGCTGTCGGCGCGGATGCGCAGTTCGGCGCGGGCGTCGGCCTGCGCCAGCGCGCGCAGTCGCCCGGGCAGCGCGGCCGGGCTCACCGGCTGTCCGTCCAGCACCATGCGCCCGTCGCGCTGCAGCTCGAGCAGCATCGCTCCCGGTGCCGCGGGAGCCGGCGAGGCGCTCACGCGCGGCAGGTTCAGGGCGATGCGTCCGTCCAGCAGCGGCGCGGTGAGCAGCAGGATCACCAGCAGCACCAGCATGACGTCGATCAGCGGGGTCATGTTGATGTCGGCCAGGGGCGCCTCGCCCTGCGCGCGCTCGAAACGTCCGAAGGCCATGGCCGCGCCGCCCCCGCTGTCCTCAGGCCGCGCCGGAGTCGGCGTCGATGCCGAGCTCGCGCTGCAGGAGTTCCCAGGCCTGCTCGGCCGTCTCCACGTAATGGAACAGCTGCAGGTCGTGGGCGCTGATCATGCCGGTGTGCACGAGGTGGTCGAAATCGATCAGCGAGGTCCAGAACTCGCGGTCGAACAGCAGGATGGGGCGCTTGTGCACCTTGCGGGTCTGGGTCAGCGTGAGCACCTCGAACAGTTCGTCCAGGGTCCCGAAGCCTCCAGGGAAGCACACCAGGGCCACCGCGCGCATGAGAAAGTGCATCTTGCGCATCGCGAAATAGTGGAAGCGGAAGCACAACTCGGGCGTGATGTAGGGGTTGGGCTCCTCCTCGTGGGGCAGCACGATGTTGAGCCCCACGCTGGGCCCGCCGGCATCGAGCGCGCCGCGGTTGCCGGCTTCCATGATCCCCGGCCCGCCGCCCGTGACCACGGCCAGGGGCTGGGCCAGTTCGTGACTGGCGCGGGTGACCAGCTCGGCGAACCGACGAGCCTCCACGTAGTGGCGCGACAGCTTGAGCGCCTGACGCGCGCGCGCGATTTCCTGCGCGTCGCCTGCGGCCTGCGCCTGCTCGAGCAGCTGCTGCGCATGCTCCGGGGACTTGATGCGCGCGCTGCCGAACACGACCACGGTGGCGTCGATGCCGCGCTCGCGCTGCACCATCTCCGGCTTGAGCAGCTCGAGCTGCATGCGCACGGGGCGCAGGTCCTCCTGCAGCAGGAAGGCGGTATCGGTGAAGGCCAGCCGGTAGCTGCTCTCCGGACCGGAGTAGCGCGAGGGCAGCCGGTGCGCGGCGGCCTCTTCCTGCGCGCTGGGGAAATTGCGCGCGTGCAGCGAGCTTTTGTGTTTTCTGGACATGCCTCGACTGTACGCGAAGCCTGTACGCGAACCCTATACTGGCCGTCGCGGCGGGGAGCGCACCCGCCATTGCACGAAGCCCCATGGTCCCGATTCCGGAAGCGCCCGAGCCGCAGCCCGAGCGCATGCACTTCGACACCCCGCTGCCGCTCAAGAGCGGCGCGGTGATGCCCGCCTACGACCTCATGGTCGAGACCTACGGCAGGCTCGACGCCGCGCGCAGCAACGCCGTGCTGGTATGCCATGCGCTCAACGCCAGCCACCACGTGGCCGGGCGCTACGGCGGCGACGAGAAGACCCGCGGCTGGTGGGACAACATGGTGGGGCCGGGGCGTCCGGTGGACACCCGGCGCTTTTTCGTCATCGGCGTGAACAACCTCGGTTCCTGCTTCGGCTCGACCGGGCCGATGAGCCTCGACGAGTCCACCGGCAAGCCCTGGGGCAGCCGCTTCCCCGTGGTCACCGTGGAGGATTGGGTGGACGCGCAGGCCCGCGTGCTCGACCGCCTGGGCATCCAGCGACTGGCCGCCGTCATGGGTGGCAGCCTGGGCGGCATGCAGGCACTGGCCTGGACCCTGCGCCACCCCGAGCGCGTGGCCCATTGCGTGGCCAGCGCCACCGCCCCCAGCCTGTCGGCCCAGAACATCGCCTTCAACGAGGTCGCCCGCCGCGCGATCATCACCGACCCCGAGTTCCACGGCGGCGACTACTACGCCCACGGCGTGGTGCCTCGCCAGGGCTTGAGCGTGGCGCGCATGATCGGCCACATCACCTATCTCAGCGACGATGCCATGGCGCGCAAGTTCGGGCGCAGCCTGCGCTCCGGGGCGCTCAACTACGGCTTCGACGTCGACTTCCAGATCGAGAGCTACCTGCGCCACCAGGGCGAGAAGTTCAGCGGCTACTTCGACGCCAACACCTACCTGCTGCTCACGCGCGCGCTGGACTATTTCGACCCCGCCGGCGAGCACGACGGCAACCTCGCGGCCGCGCTGGCCCCGGCTCGCGCCCGCTTCCTGCTCACCAGCTTCACCACCGACTGGCGCTTCTCGCCCGAGCGTTCGCGCGAGATCGTGCGGGCGCTGCTGGCCAACCGGCGCGAGGTCAGCTACGCGGAAATCGACTCCCCCCACGGGCACGACGCCTTCCTCATGGACGAGCCGCACTACCACGACGTGGTGCGCGCCTACTTCGGGCGCATCGCCGAGCAGCTCGGGCTGGCGCAGGAGGGGCAGGCATGAACCCGCGTTTCGACATCATCGCGGCCCGCGTGCCGCAGGGCAGCCGGGTGCTCGACCTGGGCTGCGGCAACGGCGCGCTGCTGGCGCATCTGCGCGAGCAGCGCGGCTGCTCGGTGCAGGGCGTGGAGATCGATCCCGACAAGGTGGTGGCCTGCGCCCGGCGCGGCGTCGACGTGCTGCAGCTCGACCTCGAGCAGGGCCTGGCCATGTTCGCCGACGACAGCTTCGACGTGGTGCTGATGATCGACTCGCTGCCCAATCTGCGCAACACCGAGCGCGCGCTGCGCGAGGCCTCGCGGGTGGGCCGCCAGGGCATCGCCACCTTCGCCAATTTCGCGCACTGGCGCATCCGGCTGCGCGTGGCCTCCGGCCGTTTGCCGGTGACCGAGGAACTGCCCTACGAGTGGTACGACACGCCGAACCTGCGCGTGACCACCTACGCCGATTTCTCCGTGCTGGCGGCCAAGTGCGGCCTGCGTGTGCGACAGGCCCTGGGCATCCAGGCCGGGCGCGAGGTGCACACCCTGCCCAACCTGCTGGCCTCGGAAGCGATGTTCGTGTTCAGCGCCGGCTGAGCCGGGGACAGGACACTCTAGACCCCTCCGCGCACCAGGCGCATGAACTCCTGGCGCGTGCTGGGGTCGCTGCGGAAGCTGCCGAGCAGGGTGCTGGTGACCATGCCGACACCGCGCTTGTGCACCCCGCGCGTGGTCATGCATTCATGCGAGGCCTCGACGATCACGCCCACGCCGTGGGGCTGCAGCGTGTCCTGGATGCACTGCGCGATCTGCGCGGTGAGCTTTTCCTGCACCTGGAGGCGCTTGGCGTAGGCGTCGACCACGCGCGCCAGCTTGCTGATGCCCACCACGCGGTTGCGGGGCAGGTAGCCCACGTGCACGCGCCCGATGATGGGCGCCATGTGGTGTTCGCAGTGGCTCTCGAAATCGATGTCGCGCAGCACGATGATCTCGTCGTAGCCGGCGACCTCCTCGAAGGTGCGCGAGAGGTAGGCGGTGGGGTCCTGGGTGTAGCCGGCGCACCATTCGCGCCAGGCCCGCGCCACCCGCCGGGGCGTGTCGCGCAGGCCCTCGCGCGAGGGATCGTCGCCGGCCCAGCGCAGCAGGGTGCGGATGGCCTCCTCGGCCTGCTGCTCCGTGACCTGCTCGGTGAGCTGCTCGGAAGATGGCTCGGGACTCGACATGGGACTGGGCTCGGGCGTTGTTGCAAGGAGTAACGCGGGCCGCGAGCCCGCCGGGCCTTGCAGTGTAGGACGCCATGCGCGGGTGCGCAGGCATGGGCCGCCGGGGCGCGCCGGTGCGGCACGCCCGCCCCCGGGCTCGGCCTCAGGTGGCCGGGCGGGTTCCGGCCGCGTCGCGCAGCGCGCTCGCGATGCGACGGCCGATGCGCACAAAGGCCAGCACCTGCTGCGCCCACAGGCCCTGGCCGTAGTTCTCGCCGAGGCCCGCGGGCGAAGGCAGCTGTGCGCGCACACCCGTGGGCTGGGTCGGGGTGCTGAAATCGGCCGAGCCGAACAGCATGTCCCACCACGGCAGCAGCACGCCGAAGTTGCAGCCGTACAGGCGCGCGCGGTTGCCATGGCCCAGCTCGTGGCCGAAGCCCACGGCGTGGTGCAGGCGGTGAAAGCGCGGGCCCACCAGCAGGCGCTCGCCGATGCGCCCGAAGTCGAAACGGATGTTCGCGTGCTGCACGCTCTGCAGCGCACCGCCCACCAGGGTCAGGGCCACGAACTGCGCGGGGGGCACGCCGATGACCAGGGCCAGCGCGGCGAAGAAGGCGGCCTGCAGCGCGTCATCGAGGAAATGGTTGCGGTCGTCCGCCCACATCGAGAGCTTGCGCTGGCTGTGGTGCACCGCGTGGAGTTCCCACCACCAGCCGATCTGGTGCTGCCAGCGGTGGTACCAGTAGCCGGCGAAGTCCAGCACCACGAGGTAGATCAGGAAGCCCGCGAGCGGATGCAGGGACATGCCGGGCCACAGCGCGTCCAGGTTCAGGTTGTCCAGGCCGTGCAGGTGCAGCCAGGCCAGCGCCAGGTCGAACAGCGGCTGCAGCGTGAGGAACAGGATCAGCGGCAGCAGCCCCAGGCGGTTCACCAGGGTGTAGATCACGTCGGTGCCGATGCCGCGGCGATTCTCCCAGCGCTCCAGCGGCGCCAGCCATTCCAGCGGGCGCAGCACCAGATACAGCAGCAACACCTGCAGTGCGCCGTAGACCACCCACAGCAACCCGTCGTAGGCGAGGTCGTCCATGTCCATCATGTGCAGGTGCCACAGCAGCGGTTGCACCAGGGTCACGAACAGCCAGGTCTGCGCCGCGCCGGTGAGCTGGTCGAACAGATGCGAGATGGCGGCCGGCGAGGCACTGAGCGCGGCCAGGGAGGCGAGGGGATGCATGGGGCTTCGCGGCCTCGCGCTCAGGTCGCGACCGGCGCGGGCACCGGCGGCGACAGGGGCGGCAGGTTGTCGTAGAAAGGGGCGCGGTCGCGGAAATAGATGCCGTGCGGCGACTTGCCCACGCCGATCACGTCGGCCAGCTTGAGGCTTTGCAGGTCGATGACTCCGATGGTGCGGTCGAAGCGGAAGGTGGTCCACAGCCAGCGGCGGTCGGCCGACAGTTCCATGTCGTCCGGCCCGGGGCGCAGGCCGGTGATGTCGCCCACCTTGCGCAGCGCCTGCATGTCGAGGATGCTGATGCTGTCGGAGATGCGGTTGCTCACGAACACATGGCGCCCGTCGGCGCAGGAGCGGAAGTTGTGGGCCGCGTCGCCGGTGACCATGCGCGCCACCGCCTGGCGCCGCCGCCAGTCCACCGCCACCACCGCGTTGGAGCCTGTCAGCGCGACCAGCAGCACGCGGTCCTGCGGGGTCAGCCAGACCCCGGCGGGGGTGTCGCCCACCTTCAGGGTCCACAGCAGGCTCTGCGTGGGCAGGTGGATCGCCGCCACCTCTCCGGTCTGCTGCAGGCTGACGAACAGGATCTGGCTGTCGGCGGTGAAGGCCATGTGGCTGGGAATGGCCTCCAGCGGCAGGCGCTTGACCAGCTGCAGGTCGCGACCGCCGCCGTAGCGGTACATGTCGACGCGGTTCAGCCGCAGGCAGTTCGCGACGAACCATTTGCGGTCGGGCGAGAAGCCGATCTGGTAGGGGTCCTCGATGCCCTCGAGCCAGCCTTCGGGCTGGCCGCTGACGGGATTCAGGAACAGCAGGTTGCCGCTGATGGCGTCGGCCACGATCAACTGGCTGTTGTCGGGGGTGACCATCAGGTGGTGGGGCTCTTTGCCGGCCGCGAAGGTCTGGAGCACGCGGCGCGTGCTCTGGTCGACCAGGGTGATGCTGGCGTCGGCGGAATCGAGCACCACCACCCGGTTGGGATCGTCGCCGCCGGCGAGCGCGACGCGCCCGAGCAGAGGGCTCAGCGCCAGCGAGGCGGCTTGACGCAGGAATTGACGACGCATGGAGGAATCGGGAAGGGCGCCCGCACACAGCACGCGCGGGACAGGGGGCAGTATGTCAACGCGGGGCCCGGGCGGGCCGTTGACAGAGTAGCCCCGCGGGCCGCGCATTGCGGCAATAAACCAGCAATGGTACTGTGGATAATTTGCGACAAAGCCGGGCAACTGCAACAGTTGTTGCCGACTTCGCCAGAGGCGCACGATGGGCACCCGGTGCCACGCAAGGAGTCTCGCCATGAAACCCAAGGTCCTGATCCCCGCCGCGCTCGTCCTGGGCCTGGGTGCCCTCGGTGCCACCCCGGCGCGGGCCGACGGCCCGCCGGTGAGTTTTTCCATCACCGTCGGCAACACGCCGCCGGTCTACGCCCCGGCGCCCGTCTATGCCCCGGCCCCGGTGTACATGCCGCCGCCGGTCACGGTGGCGCCCCAGGCCATGGTGTGGTTGCCGCAAATCGGCGCCTATGTCGCGCTGGGCCTGCAGCAGCCCATCTTCTACGCCGGCGGCGTGTACTACTACCGCTACCGGGGCGGCTGGTACACCGGCCCCGGCTACGGAGGGCCCTGGCGCCCCGGCGTGCCGCCCGGCGCGCTCAGGCGCTTTCGCGACCCGGACTGGGGGCGCTACCAACGCATGGCGCACGATTACC
The DNA here is from genome assembly GCA_021808445.1 of Pseudomonadota bacterium. Lineage (GTDB taxonomy): Bacteria > Pseudomonadota > Gammaproteobacteria > Burkholderiales > Burkholderiaceae_C > Thiomonas_A. The sequence continues at coordinate 1,455 of JAKBBP010000018.1, read as the reverse complement.
ACGATCGCCGCGACTGGCGCGAATTCCACCCCGGGCCGCCTCGCGGTCCCGAGGGGCGTGGGCGCGGACCCGGATTCGACCATGGCCGTGGACCGGACCACGGGGACCACGGCCGTGGGCGCGGGCCGGATCGCTGAGACGGGCAGGGCCCCGGCCGGGGCATTGACGCGGGGCTCACGCCGGCTGTCGGCAAATCCGGCGCCCGCGGCGTTATAAAGCTTCCTGCTGGAGTGAACGATGCATTCTGACAAGCGAGTCGTGCGACGCGGCCCGCGGCGCGTGGCCGCGCTGGCCCTGCTGTGCCTGAGCTTTTCGCTGGGCGCGGCGGCGCCGGCCTCGGCGCATGTGCGCTGGTCGGTGGGCATCGGCATCGGCGTGCCCGGCTACTGGGGCCCCGGCTACTGGGGGCCCGGATATGGGGGCCCGGGATACTGGGGTCCGGGCTGGTGGCCGGGGCCCTCGTATTCCTACGCGCCACCTGCCGTCGTGGTGCCCGCCTACCCGCCTGCGGTGGTGTACGAGGCTCCACGTCCCCTGGGGCCGCCGCCCGAATCCTTCTGGTACTACTGCCGCGATCCCGCGGGCTACTATCCCAGCGTGCCGAACTGCCCGGAAGGCTGGACTCCTGTGCCCGCGCGCAACGTCCCGGCGCCCATTTCCCATTGACATCATGAACCTGCGCAAACTCCTCCTGCCCGCGATGCTGGGCTCGGCCTGGATGCTCGGCGGCTGCGCCAGCGCGCCCATGGGCCCGACCGTGAACGTCATGCCGGCTCCCGGCATGCCGCTGCAGCAGTTCCAGTCCATCGACGCCACCTGCCGCAACTTCGCCCAGCAGCAGTCGGCCGCCTACCAGAACAGCGCCACCCAGTCGGGCGTGGTCTCGGGCGCCGCGGGAGCCCTGCTGGGCGCCGCGGCCGGAGCGCTGATCGGCGGGAACCACAACGGCGCGGCGGTCGGCGCGGGCGTCGGCCTGCTGGCCGGCTCGGCCGGCGGCGCGGGCAGCTACAGCGATCAGCAGATGACCGCGCAGCAGGCCTACAACCACGCCTACGAGCAGTGCATGTACACCCAGGGAGCGCAGGTGCCGGGCTACCGCGCTCCGCGCTATGCGCCGCCGCCTTCCTACGCGCCCCCGCCGCCGCCGGCCGGCTACCCGCCGCCGCCGCCTCCCGGCTATTACCAGTCCCGTTGATCGGGGTGGGCGCGTCCTGACGCCGCCCGGCCGGGAAGCAGCGTCCCGCGTCGGCGCGCCAGTGCCTGGACGTCCAGTCCACCAGCGCGTCTGCGCCGGCGGCTATCATGCGCCGCTGTCATGACGGAACCCACTTTCGACGCGGATCGGGCGGCGCGGGACGACGCGTCCCGGCGCGCGGCTGCGCCGCGCAAGAAATCTTCCGGCGGCGGACGCCCGGCGCCGCCGCGGCGGCGTTCGCGCTGGCAGCTCGTGCTGCT
>JAKBBP010000078.1 GCA_021808445.1 Pseudomonadota bacterium | reverse complement strand
CCGCGCGGGCGTGCTGGTCCAGCGCCGCCTTGGTGGCGCAGTAGATGCTCCAGCCGGGATAGGGGCTGCGCGCCGCGCCGCTGGAGATGTGCACGATGCGGCGCTCCTGCCCGGCGTCATCGGTCGCGCACAAGGCGGCGCTGAGCATCAGCGGTGCTCCCACGTTGAGGTTCACCGCATCGGCCACCGCAGCGAGGTCCTGCGTGGGCAGCGGCCCCATGGGTTCCAGGGTGCCGGCGTTGTTCACCAGGAGCACGCGCTGGCGTCCGAGCATCCAGTTCGCCAGTTGCGGCCCGGCCAGCCAGGCGCGCAGCGCCTCGGGATCACTCAGGTCCAGCGCACGCTCCTCGAACAGGCCTGGCGCGGCCTCGACGGGAGTGCGCAAGGTACCGCGCGAAACCCCGAGCGTGGCGATGCCACGGCTCAGCAGCTCGTGCAGGATCGCGGCTCCCAGGCCGCGGGAGTGTCCGGTGACGATCGCGCAGGTCTGCATGCGGTCAGGCTCCTTCGGGTCGGGTGTTGGGGTGCAGGACGAATACTCCACCGGGAGCGCCCTGCAGGGTCAGTGCCCAGAAGCGTTCGCGCAGCTCGTCGCTGGCCATGTGCAATTCGAGTTCCAGGGCGGGACGGGCCAGGGGCTCCTCCAGCCAGCGCCGCACCAGCCCGTACAACTCGGTCTGGCGCAGCACGAGGTCCTCGAAGCGGGCCTGGTGGCGCCAGCGCCCGGCATGATGCTGGCACCACTGGCCGATGGGGCAGCGCAGCGCGGCGTCGGGCTGGCGCAGCAGCGCCTCGGTCTCGGCGTCCAGCGCGCCCTGGGTGAGCTGACGCAACATGGTGCCCACCGAGACGATGGCCTCAATGCCGTCGGGTCCGAGGCCACCGGGTTTGCCCAGGTCGACACTCCAGGCCAGGCGCTGCTGCCAGTCGGACATCCATTCCAGCAGCTGTGCGGCGGGCATGGGGCGCGCGATGGCGTAGCCCTGCAGGTGCAGGCAGCCCATGGCCACCAGCACGCGCGCCAGCTCGGGCGTTTCCACGCCCTCGGCCACCACGCGCACGCCCATGAGCTGCGCCGTGCGCAGGATGCCGTAGGCGATGCTCAGGTCCCGCGCATCGTGCAGCAGGTCCTTCACGAAGCGGCGCTCGATTTTCAGGGTGGAGACGGCCAGAGCCTGCAGGTGGGTCAGCGAGGCGCTGCCGGTGCCGAAATCGTCCAGGCTGACCTGCACGCCCAGTGCGTGGCATTCCTCCACCCGACGCCGCGTGGCGTCGCCGTCCAGCAGCGCGCCGTGCTCGGTCAGTTCCAGGGTCAGGCTGCCCGGGCGCATGCGCGGGTGACGGCCCAGCAGCTCACGTAGATCGTCGAGGAACTGCGGCCCGAGGAAATGCCGTGGGCTGATGTTCACGCTCATGCCCAGATCCAGCTCGCGGGAGCGCCAGCGCTCGATCCACAGCGCAGCCTGTTCCAGCACCCAGCGTCCGACGGGAATCGCCAGGCGCGGCTCGTCCAGTACATGCTCGAACTTGCCCGCAGTATGCAGGCGCCCGTCCTCGTCGAGCAGGCGCAGCAGTCCTTCCACCTGGTTCACGCTGGGCAGCCCGTTGCGCTGGCGGGGCACGCTCAGGATGGGCTGCACGTGCATCTGCAGCCGTCCCTGTTCCAGCGCGTGTTCGATGGCGCTGAGCCAGCCCTGCCGGGCCTCCACCTCGGCCTGCATGTTCTGGTCGAACAGGCAGGCCTGGTTGCGCCCGCGAGCCTTCGCCGCGTACAGCGCGATGTCCGCCTGGCGCATCAGGGTCTGCGCGTCTTCGCCTCCGGTGCGCAGCGCCAGGCCCAGCGACAGCCGTGCCGACAGCATCTGGCCTTCGATCTCGATGGGCGGGCGCAGCGCGGCCATCACGCGCTCGGCGATGCGCTGGGCGCGCCGCGGGTCCTTCCCCACGGGAAGCAGCAGTGCGAATTCATCGCCACCGATGCGGGCCAGGATGTCGCTGTCGCGCCCCTGACGCGACTGTTGGGACAGGCGCAGCGCACCGCGCAGGCGTGCGGCCACCTCCACCAGCAGCGCGTCGCCCGCGGCGTGGCCGAAGCGGTCGTTGATGGTCTTGAAATCGTCCAGGTCCGCGATGCCCAGCGCGACATCGTCGCGGCGTGCCAGGGTCTCGGCCAGGAGTTTCTCGAAGGCGCCCCGATTGCTCAGGCCGGTCAGCGAGTCGCGCTCGGCCAGTTCACGGATCTGCTGCTCCTGCAACTTGCGCTCGGTCACGTCCTGGATGGTCCACAGCGCGCCGGCCGACTCGTGGTCCGCACCTTCCAGCGGGGTGTAATGTCGCAGGAAGATGCGCCCGTCGTTGAGCCAGACCTCGTCCACCGCCGGCTGGTGCTCGTTGAACAGGATCTTCACCTGGTTCAGGGATTCGCGTCCCCCGGCGTGCATGTGCTCGATCAGCGCCCACACGGCCCGCCAGGGCTTGCCCAGGAGCTCGCGAGGCGCCAGGGCGATGCCGGTCATGCGCGTGAAACCCTCGCTGCAGTACTGCACCAGTCCGGCGGGATTGAAGACGATCAGTCCGCCCGGAAGGTTGTCGAGGATCTGGCCGAACAGGCCGGCATCCTTGCGCTGGGCCTCGCGCGCCTGCTCGCTGCTGGCCAGCAGCATCCGCAGCCGGCCCAGCCACTGCCGCTGAAGCAGGAGGTCGCGGCGCAGAAGCACCCCCACCATCAGCCCCAGCACGAGGGCTCCGGCGAGCGGCAGGCGTACCCGGCTCCACCAGTCCGCGACCACTGCGCTGCGGGGTGTGACCACGAAGGCGGTGAGGGCGTAGCCGTCCAGGCGATGCAAGGCTCCCACGTAGATGCGGCCGCTGGGGTCGGCGTTGGCCTGGCCCTCGGCGGACATCCAGCGCCGGCCGGGGTTGTGCAGCATGGCCTGCATGATCAGCCCGTCGTGGCGCTGCGTGTAGTAGGCCTGGGGATCGCGGGTCCGCGGTGCGGGCCAGCGCCCCAGCAGATAGCCGGCCGGGTCGAGCACGCCGAACACCAGATCGGGGTCGGCCCCCTGCTGCACCAGCGAACGGTACAGGGTGTTTTCCGCATCCTGGTCCAGCGCGCCCAGCACCACGAAGCCCGGATCCGAGCCCGCGGCAGCCTGTGCCCAGGCGATGGGAATCAGCACGCGTCGCTGCGGTCCGTGCAGCACGGGGCGTCCGATCTGCAGCGAGCCCGGATGGGCGCGTGCCAGGGCCCGCACCTCCTGCAGGTCTGCGGGCGCGGGGCCCTCCCATCCCACCACGCTCAGCTGGGTGACATGGGGCTCCGTGCTGCGGAAATCCTGCAGCGCCTGGCCCAGTCCGTCGTCCGGATGCTCCAGCCAGCCGCGCGAACGGATCTGCGCGGCCAGGAAGGCCAGGCCCCGGGAATAACGATTCAGGTGGTTCTGCACCGCGACCTGCACGATCTGCGCGGTTTGCGCCAGTTCGGCGCGCCGATTGCGCATCTGCTCGGCCCACGACGCAACCAGGAACCAGCCAGTGATCACCACCAGCGTGGCCAGGACCGCGGCGAAGGGCAACAGGCTGTGCCGGCGCATGGGAGCGTCGTCGATCAGGGGCCGGGAGGCGGGCGTTGTCATGGCCGTACAGCGTACCCGACCCGGGGCCTGCGCCGCGAGGGGGGCCTGGGTCCGGTCGCGGCGGCGATTTCATGGTGGAACGTGAAATCCATCACGTGGGCGCCCGCGGGGCCCACTTACACTCGGTTTCCCAGGTTTCGTCTGCCCGGTCGTTTCGTCATCCACCATGTCCAGCCCTGCGCAAGACCCGTCCATGCTGGCCGCCCAGGCGGCCTGGATCGACGCGCTCGCCGCGCCGGTCCTGGTGGTCGTGGGCGAGCGACTGCGCTATGTGAACCAGGCGGCGATCGGCCTGCTCGGCGCAGGCTCGGCGCAGGAGTTGCTCGGGCGCAGCGTGCAGGACTTCGTGCATCCCCTGGACAGCCATCGCGTGCTCGCCCGCCTGCGTCGCGCGGAAGCCGGCGAGGGGGTCAACCCGCCGACCAGCGTGCGTCTGTTCGATTGCAAGGGTCGGGAGCTCACCCTGGTGATGACCAGCGCGCCCATCGATTGCGGTGGCGAGCACGGCGCCCTGACCACCTGCCTGGACATGACCGAGCGCGCCGCCATGGAGCAGCGCCTGCGCCGCACCGACGAGGATTTCCGGCGCATCATGGACACCATGCAGGACGTGTTCTACCGCACCGACGCCCAGGGCGTCACGCGCTATGTCTGCCCTGCCGTGAAGAAGGTGCTGGGCTACAGCGCCGAGGAAATCATCGGGCTGCCGGCCGCGGCTTTCTACCCCGACCCCGCGGAGCGCGATGCGCTGGTTGCGGCGATTCGCGAACATGGCCTGGTACGGGATTTTCCCGGCCGCATGCGCCGCAAGGATGGGGTGATCATCGATATTTCCATCAGCACGCAGGCCTTGCGCGACGAGCAGGGACAGTACGCCGGCGTGGAAGGCATCTGGCGCGACATCTCCGAGCGCAAGGCCATGGAGCGCGAGCTGGAGCGCCTGGCCACGCGGGACCACCTGACGGGGCTGTACGGTCGTCGGCGCATCCTGGAATTGCTGGACGAGGAACTCGAACGCAGGCGCGACCGGCGCAGTCGCTCCTCGCTGGCCGTGCTGCTGCTCGACCTGGATCACTTCAAGCAGGTCAATGACACGCACGGGCATGCGGCCGGGGACCAGGTGCTGCGCCAGTTCGTGGCCACGGTGCACGGCTCGCGGCGCGGAGACGACGCCTTCGGTCGACTCGGAGGCGAGGAATTCCTGCTCATGGTCAACGGCTCCGACGCCGGCGGCGCGCGCCATCTGGCCGAGCGGATCCGTCAGGCCGTCGAGTCCACCGAGTTCCGCATTCATGCAGAATCAGGGCTGCGACTGACGGTGAGCATTGGCTGTGCCCATGCCTTGCCCGAGGACCGGCGCAGCGCCGATCTGCTGGAGCGTGCCGACCGCGCGCTGTACGAGGCCAAGCGCGGCGGCCGCAATCGAGTTTCACCGTGAGGCCAAGGGGGAGCGCCGCCGCGAGGCGACGCGCGCGATGAACCATCCAGGATCCAACGAGCCAAGGGCCGCTGGGCGATGAAACACCATTCCACGCGGCCGCCGGCCGCAGCGGCCGGCGTCGTCCCGGGGGGCATTGCGCCCGGGCGCGACGCCCTGAGCCTGCGCATCCAGATCGAGGCCCTGCTGCTGGATCCGCGCGGCGCCTTCCGGCCGCGTCCGGTGACCCTGCGGCCCGCGGGCGAGGCCGGCGCGGACGATCTTCTGGTCATGCAAGTCGCCGAGCAGGCCGACGGCAGCATCAGCGTGGTCACGTCCGAGCCGCTGGAGCCTGGCCGGCGTTTCCTCGTGGGGGGTGACGGAGCGCGCCAGGAGCCTTCGCGGCAAGGGCATGGGCACGATCCCGGGCACGAGTGCCTGCTGCTGTCCTGTCGCCCGGGGACGCGTCCCGAGGACGGAGGCCAGCCCTGCTGGATCAGCGTGCTGCGTCCGCAGCGTGCGCAGACCTCCCAGGCGCAGGCTGCTCCGGCCTCGGGCCCCGCATCCCCCGTCGTCGGAGCCTGAGGCCATGCTGCGACGTTGGCTCGGCCGGCAGCCTGCCTCCAACCTGGTGGCGCTGCACGCTGCTCTGGCGGGCACCCACGAGCTGTTCGTCAGCCTCGGGGAATCCCGTGCACGTCAGTTCCTGGAGCACACCATCAACCGGCTCTCGCACCGCGCCTGCGCCCGGGGTGGGCTGGTGGTGCGTTCGGACAGCACCTCGTTGCTGGCCCTGTTCGAGAAGCCCGAGCAGGCCCTGGAGGCCGCCTCCGCGCTGCGCCAGGAGCTGCGTACCTGGTGCCTGGACGTCGATCCTGGCTTCCATCTTCCCATGGACATGGGGCTGAGCAGCGGTGCCGTGCTGTGTCGCCCGCCCCATTTCGAGGGAGAGACCCTGCTGCGCGCCTCCTCGCTTGCGGCCGCGGCGCAAGGCGGCGAAACCCTGCTGGACCAGGGGGTCGTCTCCGCGCTGCCCCCGGAACTGGCGCAGCGCGCGCGCGCGACCCTGCCGCCCATCGGGTTTTCCCATGTGGGCAAGGCCTGGACCTTCGAGCAGGAGCCCGCGGCGCAGGAGCCCGAAGCCGCGCCCGCGTTGTGGCTCAATCTGCGCAGCCCCGACGGAAGCCTGCACCTGAGCTTCACCCCCGATCGCCCGATTCGTCTGGGGCGGGACGCCCAAGCCGACATTGCCGTCGACAATCCAGCGATTTCGCGCCAGCACGCGGTCATCGTGTGGCGAAACGGCAGCTACATGATCGCCGACATCAGCCGCAACGGCACCTGGGTGCGACAGCGCGCCAGCCCCGAGCCGCTGTTCGTGCGCCAGGGCGTGTGCCTGCTGGGCCATTCCGGGTCCCTGAGCCTGGGGCGTCCGCCCCGGGGGTGGAGGGCGCCGGACCTGTTGTTCAGCGTCACGCCACCACCGTGGACGGTGCCGGCGGCGCCCACCTGAGAGGGGGAAGAGGGCTCGGCGACGCTATGCTTGCGGTTTGCCAGAAGCCGGGACGCGTAGGCGCGCGGGCGCGTTCCGACGCCCCGGCGCGGCGCGACACCGCAGCCCCCGATGCCTTTTCAACGTGGACGCCTGAAGGAGTTCTCCAGCGAATTCGCCCTGCTGCAACGCGTGGCGGATGCGCTGCTGATCGTGGCCTGCGGCTTTGCTGCCGCGTGGATCCGCTTCGGCCGGCCTCATCTGGACACGGAGCAGGCGACCAGCGTGGTCATTGCGCTGTTGCTGGCCTATTTCGCCTTTACCGAGCTCGGGGTCTACCGCTCCTGGCGGGCGGGCGACATCGTGCGCGAGATCGGGCTGCTGTGGCTGGGCTGGGGCCTGAGCTTCCTGGTGCTCAGCGGCCTGCTGTTCGCCCTCAAGCTGGGGGCCCAGTACTCGCGCCTGTGGGTCGGAACCTGGTTCGCGCTGGCTGCGTTGCTCCTGGCCCTGGCGCACGCCGCGCTGCGCATGGGGCTGCGCTGGTTGCGCCGCAGGGGCTACAACATCCGCACCGTCTGCCTGGTGGGCGACGGAGAGGCCGCGACCCGGCTGCGTGAACTGACGGCGGGCGCGGAGGGCCTGGGCTTTCGCATCGTGGCCTGGTTCGGCGTGCGCGAACTTCCCGCGGGCTCCGGTCTGCAGCGCGCAGGCATGCTGCAGGACCTCGAAGGCTATGTCGAGTCGACCCAGGTGGACGAGGTCTGGGTGGCCGTGCCCCTGCGCGACGAGGCCTACCTGCGGGCCACGTTCGACGCCCTGCGCCACAGCACGGCCAACGTGCGCTACGCGCCCGACCTGTACGGCTATGAACTGCTGAACCACGCCGTGACCGAAATCGGCGGCGTGACCCTGATGGACCTTTCCGTCTCGCCGATGGAGGGTGTGAACCGCCTGCTCAAGAGGGGCGAGGACCTGTTGCTGGGCAGCCTGTTCCTCCTGCTGGCCTTTCCGCTGATGGCCTGCATCGCCTTGGGCGTGAAGCTGGATTCGCCGGGGCCGGTGCTGTTCCGGCAACGGCGCATCGGCTGGTCGGGTCGCGAATTCGTGATCTACAAGTTCCGCACCATGCGCCTGCACCAGGAGCCCCGGGAGGGACAACTCGCGCAGGCCACGCGCGACGATCCTCGCATCACGCGGCTCGGCCGCTTCCTGCGGCGCACCAGCCTGGACGAACTTCCCCAGCTCCTCAACGTGGTGCAAGGGCGCATGTCCCTGGTGGGCCCCCGTCCGCACGCGGTCGAACACCATCAGCTCTACATCGACCAGGTGCCCAGCTACGCCGCGCGGCACATGGTCAAGCCGGGAATCACCGGTTATGCCCAGGTGTCGGGATACCGCGGCGAGACCGACACTCCCGAGAAGATGCGCCGGAGGGTCGAGTACGACATGTTGTACATCCAGCGCTGGTCCCTGGCGCTGGACCTGAAGATCATCGCGCTGACCCTGTTCAAGGGACTGCTGCACAAGAACGCCTACTGAGCCGTGTCCGGGTCCGAAACCAGCATGCGTGTCGCCGTCATCGTCCCGGTGCGCAACGGAGGTGAAGTCTGGCGTCGCGCCGCCAAGGCCATTCGGCAGCAGATGCGTCGCCCCGACCGCGTGCTGGTGGTGGACTCCGAGTCCTCCGACGGCAGCGACCAGGTCGCGCTCCGGTCCGGCTTCGAGCTCATGCGCATCCTGGCGCGGGATTTCGACCATGGCGGCACGCGGCGCCTGGCCGCCGAGCAATGCGCGGATTGCGATGTGCTGGTCTATCTCACCCACGACGCGGTGCTGGCCGACGGGGCGGCGCTGGGCAGGCTGCTGCAGGCCTTCGACGACCCAGGGGTGGCGGTGGCCTACGGACGTCAGCTGCCGCGGCCCGGCGCGGGGCCCATCGAGGCTCACGCGAGGTGGTTCAATTACCCGCCGAACTCGGCCCGGCGAAGCCTGTCGGACACTGCCCGCCTGGGCATGAAGGCGGCCTTCAGCTCCGATTCCTTCTGCGCCTACCGCCGCAGCGAGCTCGAGGCCGTGGGAAATTTTCCGGCGCGCGCGATCGGCTCCGAGGACATGGTGGTCGCGGCGCGCGTGCTGCAGCACGGCATGGCCGTCGCCTATGTGGCAGATGCCTGTGTGTTCCATTCCCATGGCTACACGGCCCTGCAGGAGCTGCGGCGCTACTTCGACATCGGCGTGCTGCATGCCCAGGAGTCCTGGCTGCTGCGCGAGCTGGGACCTCCCGAGGGCGAGGGGCTGCGTTTCGTGCTGTCCGAGGCGCGCTATCTGTTTCGCCGCGCGCCGTGGCTGCTTCCGGTGGCGGCCCTGCGAACCGTGGGCAAGCTCGTCGGCTACCGCCTGGGGCGGCGTCACGCCGGTCTGTCCCTGGCCTGGCGTCGGCGCCTGAGCATGCATCGGGGCTTCTGGAGTCGGGGCGGGTAGCCCCCCGTTGAAGTACCCTTCACCTTCTTTGGACTGGAGCCCACCCTTGGCGCAACTGGAACCCCTGAGCGCGGACCCAAGGACCGACGCAGGCTGCGCGCGGCCGCCGCGCCAGACCCTCGTGGGTCCGGCCTTCGTGCTGCTGGCCTTCACCCTGAGCCTGCCGACCGCCACCGGATCCATCGCCTCCGTGCTGGCGCTGCTCGCCTGGGTGGCCTCGGGGGGCTGGCGCTGCCAGTGGCAGCGCTTGCGCGCCAGCCCGAGCGCGATGTGGGCCATCGCGCTGCTGGCCATGTTCCTGCTGGCCACGAGCTACGGCGAGGCGCCCCGGGCCGACGCGTGGGGCGTGATGGGCAAGTACGCCAAGTTGCTGTTCCTGCCGGTCATCCTGATCAGCCTGATCGACCCGCGCTGGCGTGCTCGGGCGCTGCGCGCCTTCCTGGTCGGCGCGGTGCTGGCGTCGCTGCTGTCGTATGCGCGATTCTTCGGGCTCGTGCCCGCGCGCCTGGCGCAGGGCATCGTGCAGGGGCACATCCACTTCGGCACCATCGAGGCTTTCGCCGCCTACGCCTTCGCGCGCATGGCCTTCGAGCCCGGGCGTCGGCGCTGGCTGTTCGCGGTGCTGGCGGCGCTGCTGTGCGTGGACGTGATCTACGTGGGCATCGCGCGTACCGGCTACGTCGCGCTGCTCGCGCTGATCGTGCTGCTCGGCGCCCAGCGCCTGGGGGCGAAGGGCGTGCTGGCAGGGGCGGGGACGGCCTTGCTGCTCGCGGCCATCGCCTTCACGGCATTCCCCGTCGCGCGCATGCGCATGGAGGAGGGCCTGCAGAACCTGCGCCAGTACGAACGCGTGGAAGCCACGCACCAGGGATCGCTGCGCGAGAACTCCTGGGGACTGCGACTGCAATTCTGGCGCAACACCCTGCGCATCATCTCGCAGCATCCGATCATCGGCAATGGGACGGGGAGCATGGTCGTCGAATACGCGCGGATCGCCCCGCACGACGTGGATACCTCGAATCCCCACAATGAATTCCTCAACACCACCGAGCAGACCGGCTTGATCGGCCTGTTCCTGTTGCTGGGGCTGGCCACGGCCGCCTGGCGCGACGGCCTGCGCCTGGGCGGGCTGGACCGCGACTTCGCGCATGGCGTGCTCGTGACCATCGGCGTGGGCAGCCTGTTCAACTCCCTGCTGATGGACGTGAACGAAGGGAGATTCTTCGTCGTGATGCTGGGCCTGCTGCTGGCGGCGGGCCTGCGGGCGGGCGCTCAGGCATCCGGCCGCGAGGGCGGAGCCTTCGGCTCGGTCTGAGCGGGCGCCCGTGGGTCCGGCTGCGTCATGCGGCCGTAGAGATCCTCCAGGCGCAGGATGTCGTCCTCGCCCAGGTACTGTCCGGTCTGCACCTCGATCAGCACCAGGTCCAGCATGCCGGGATTCCTCAGGCGATGCGGGGTGCAGGGTGGGATGAAGGTGGACTCGTTGCTCTGCACGAACCGGTGCGATTCGCCGTTGACCACTTCCGCCGTGCCGAATACCACCACCCAGTGCTCGCTGCGGTGATGGTGAAGCTGCAGCGACAGGCTCGCTCCCGGCTTGACCACGATGCGCTTGATCTTGAAATTCCGGCCTTCCTCCAGCACGGTGTAGGTTCCCCACGGCCGGTGCACGGTGCGGTGCGTCCTGTGCGCGGGGTGGGCCCTGTGCTTCAGGGCCTCGTACAGACCCCGGACCTCCTGCACACGGTCGCGTGAGGCCAGCAGCAGGGCATCGGGCGTGTCCACCACCACCAGGTCACGGATCCCCACGGCGCCGATCAGGCGCCCCTCGCCGGCGTGGATCGCGCAATCCCGCACGTCGTGCAGCAGAGCCTCGCCCTGCACGCGGTTGCCGTGCTCGTCGGCGCCCAGCAGCTGGCTGAGGGCGTTCCAGGAGCCGATGTCGCTCCAGCCGATGGAGCATGGAACCACCGACACCCGGCGGGACTTTTCCATCACCGCGTAGTCGATGGAAACCTCCCGCACCCTGGCAAACGCCGCGGCGTCGAGTTCCACCTGCTCGTAGCCTTCGCCCTGGGCGACTCGCGCCCGTTCCAGGGCCTCGCCCACGCTGTCGAGAATGTCGGGCGCGTGTTCGCGTAGCTCCTCCAGCATGACATCGGCACGGAAGCACAGCATGCCCGAATTCCAGTAGAAGTTCCCCGACTCCACCAGGGCTCGAGCCGTGGGGGCGTCCGGCTTCTCGATGAATCGCAGCACCTCATGGCCCCTGGCCTCGAGATAGCCATAGGCCGTCTCGGGGGCATCGGGCTGGATGCCGAAGGTCACCAGGCGCCCGGACGCCGCCAGGTCGCCGGCTCGCTCCACGGCCTGCGCGAAGGCGGCCTGGTCGAGCACGAGGTGGTCCGCGGGCAGGGCCAGCAGCAGGGTCTGCGGATCCCGCGCCGCCGCGTGCAGGGCCGCTGCCGCGATGGCTGCCGCCGTGTTGCGCGCGCTGGGCTCGAGCAGGTAGGAGGTGCTCAGGCCGGCGGTGTTGACCTCACGGTAGTCGTCCTCGGTCTTGAACAGGAATTCACGATTGGTGACCGTGACGATGCCCGTCACCCCGGGCAGGCCCGCTGCGCGCAGGAAGGCCTTTTGCAGCAGGCTCTGGCCGTCCGGAAGCCGGATGAAGGGCTTGGGGTGACTCTG
>JAKBBP010000077.1 GCA_021808445.1 Pseudomonadota bacterium | reverse complement strand
CATAGTCATCGAGCGCGTAGTTGGAGCCGGCACCCAACAGGTCGCTGTTGGCGATCTCGATACTCGTCGACATCGAGACGGCGGGAAGCGTGCCGACCTCGTTCGACATCGTGAGCAACAAGGCCTGCGGCACAGCCGGGTCGAAATCCATCGTGCTGGGGTCGTAGGGAATGTTGAATTTGCCGAGGATGCCGTTCGCTCCACTGTCGATGGTCGAAGCGGGCAAGTTCACCCCCTGCGAGCTCACGATCATGTTGAAATACGCATCCGTGGCAATGGGCACGAATGCCGTGGTCTGGTTGTCGTCCCGGGTGTCGATTCCAAAGGTCAGCGTGCCTTGCGCCATCCGCGCTCCGCTGGCCGGGACGGGCGGGAGGGTCAGGATCACCCCGTTGTTGTCGGAATCATTCAGCTCCGACACCGGGTTCACCACAAGGTCCGCGCTGGGAGGCGAGGGCTTGTAGGTGCAGGAAGATCCGGTGCAGAAAAAGGAACCGGCGGGGGCATGCACGAGCCCCTGGATGCCGAGGATCCCGTTGGCACCCAGCGCGCGCAGGCTGCCGCTGTCATTGCCCAGACTGGCGCATAGCGGGGTCACCGGCACGCCCGGGTTGCCGCTTCCGTAGACCTGGATGGGCAGCTCGATGCGCGGCTCGTCGCCCAACTGCACAGAGGCCTGCTCCACAGGTCCCCAGACGTATCCGGTGACAAAGGGCGCGCATTCATCCAGCTGCGCGCCGCTGGCAGGGACCATGGGTTGCAGGTCCAGCCCCGCCACCGTCTGGTAGCGCAGGCGTAGGCCGGTGGAGCCGGTATCGACCTGCACGTAGGGAACCGTCACGCAGTGATCCGAGGAGTCGCAGACCACGACTGAAACGTAGGCCTCGTCGCGTTTGGCCTGCCCGGGCTCGATGGCGTTGAGCAGGGGATTTTCCTCCACCGTCATCCGCATCTGGTTGGCCGCCAGCGACGACGAGGAGCCGCCGCCGCAGCCGCCCAGGCCGGCGACGAGGAGCAGCGCGAGACCGGCCACCGCGCCGTGATGCAGGAGCCGGCCGGGCAGACCCGGCGGCAGGCTCTGGATGGGGCTTTTCATGGTTGCACTCCCACGGTGGCAAGGTCCACGCCGGGCGGAATCAACGCCGGCACATAGGCCGAACCGGACCAGTCGCCCATATGCCCCATCGCGTGGGCCCGCAGATCCGCCGTGCGCACGCTCAGCGCCGCGATGTTGGCCGGCTGGGGATGCGCATGGATCCACGCCAGGTAGCCGGGAAAGTAGCCGGCGTACAGATCCTCGAGGTATGGCACGCCATGCGTGGACCACGCGATCGCGAACACGCTGCCGGTGGGCCCGCTGAACTCGCGCGCCTTGACGCCGAAGGAGGTCAGCACCGTGGTCTCCGAGACCAGCGGGCCCGGAAGGTTCAGCACATGCGTGGCCTCGATCACGCGCCCATCGGCCCACACGCTCGATATGGATTTCCCGAGCGCGGCCTGCGCCGGAGCGGCCGCGCACAGGCCCTCCAGCGCCAGGGCCGCGAGGGTGAGCACGAGCCTGCGCGCGCACGCGCCCTGCACCCGATGCATGGTGATCATGGAGTTCCCCCTTCGGGCCTCGAGAACCGGGCCCATGGCGACAATCTAGGGGGCCGCCGCGCAAGCTCGCATGAGCTGGCGCTGATCAACGCGGGCTTAACAGGATGTTGAAATCCACCAGGGGGTCACGCGGCCCGCACACGCCCATGACGGGCCCGATGCCGCGTGGAACACGCGGACCGTGGCGCGGCAGCCACAGCCCCCGGGAGGCGGCAAGGCCGCGAGGCGCGGAATCGGCGCGCGGCTGCTCAGGCGTTGCGAGCGTCGAGATCGTGGTCGTAGCCCGCACCGAACACCCGGCGGCGCAGCTCGGCCAGCTGATCGCGCACCCGCGCCGCCTGTTCGAACTCCAGGTTGCGGGCGTGCTCGACCATGCGCTTTTCCAGGCGCCGGATCTCGCGCGCCACGTCCTTCTCGTCCAGCGTGTCCAGTCGCGCGTGCTCCTCGGCGGCTCGAGCCTGCGCGCGCGAGGCGCCGCCGGAGTTGTCGAACACGCCGTCGATGAGCTCGCGCACTTCCTTGGTGATGCCGCGCGGCGTGATGCCGTGCTCCCGGTTGTGCTCCAGCTGGCGCGCGCGCCGGCGCTCGGTCTCGCCGATGGCCCCGCGCATGGAATCGGTGATCACGTCGGCGTACAGGATCGCCTTGCCATGCACGTTGCGGGCCGCTCGCCCGATGGTCTGGATCAGCGAACGCTCGGAGCGAAGGAAGCCTTCCTTGTCCGCATCCAGCACCGCGACCAGCGAGACCTCGGGGATGTCCAGTCCCTCGCGCAGCAGGTTGATGCCGACCAGGACGTCGAACTGCCCCAGGCGCAGATCGCGCAGGATCTCGACCCGCTCGACGGTGTCGATGTCGGAGTGGAGGTAGCGCACCTTCACCCCGTTGTCGCCCAGGTATTCGGTGAGCTGCTCGGCCATGCGCTTGGTCAGCGTGGTCACCAGCACGCGCTCGCCGACGTCCACGCGCAGGCGGATCTGCCCCAGCAGGTCGTCCACCTGGCTGCTGGCCGCGCGCACCTCGATTTCCGGATCGACCAGTCCCGTGGGACGCACCAGCTGCTCGACGACCTCGTCGGCGTGCTGCTGCTCGTACTGCGCCGGGGTGGCCGAGACAAACACCACCTGCCGCATCTTGCGCTCGAACTCCTCGAATTTCAGCGGTCGGTTGTCCAGCGCAGACGGAAGCCGGAAGCCATACTCGACCAGGGTCTGCTTGCGCGCGCGGTCGCCGTTGTACATGCCGTTGAGCTGCCCGATGAGCACGTGGCTCTCATCCAGGAACATCACGGCGTCGCGGGGCAGGTAATCCACCAGCGTGGGCGGGGGCTCTCCCGGCGCTGCCCCCGACAGGTGACGGGTGTAGTTCTCGATGCCCTTGCAGTGCCCGATCTCGCTGAGCATCTCCAGGTCGAAGCGGGTGCGCTGCTCCAGACGCTGCGCTTCCACCAGCTTGCCCATGGAGCGCAGCTCCTTGAGCCGCTGGTGCAATTCCAGCTCGATGGTCTTGACCGCCTCCAGCACGCGCTCGCGCGGCGTGACGTAATGGCTGCCGGGATACACCGTGAACCGGGGGATCTTCTGGCGCACCGCGCCGGTGAGGGGATCGAACAGGCTGAGCGACTCGATCTCCTCGTCGAACAGTTCCACGCGCAGGGCCAGCTCCGCGTGCTCGGCGGGGAAAATGTCGATCTGGTCTCCGCGCACGCGAAAGCTGCCGCGCGAGAACTCCACGTCGTTGCGCTGGTATTGCATGCGCACCAGCTGGGCGATCAGGTCGCGCTGACCGATGCGATCGCCCGCGCGCATGGTCAGCACCATGGCGTGGTAGTCGGCCGGATTGCCGATGCCGTAGATGGCGCTGACGCTGGCCACGATCAGCACGTCGCGCCGCTCCAGCAGGCTCTTGGTGGCCGAAAGGCGCATCTGCTCGATGTGCTCGTTGATCGCGCTGTCCTTCTCGATGAACAGGTCGCGCTGCGGCACGTAGGCCTCAGGCTGGTAGTAGTCGTAGTAGCTGACGAAATATTCCACCGCGTTTCGAGGGAAGAACTCGCGGAATTCGCTATACAACTGTGCGGCAAGGGTCTTGTTGGGCGCGAACACGATCGCCGGGCGCCCCAGGCGCGCGATCACATTGGCCATCGTGTAGGTCTTGCCCGAGCCCGTCACGCCCAGCAGGGTCTGGAAGCTCAGGCCATCGCGCAGACCCTGCACCAGCGCCTCGATGGCCGCCGGCTGGTCACCCGCGGGCGGATAGGGCTGGTGCAGCTGAAAGGGCGAATCCTCGTAGCGCAGCAACTGCGGAGCGTCGGATTCGGCAAGGGCGAGACGAGGCATGGCGGCAGGGATCCGGGCGGCCTGCCGGCGCGGGAACGCCAGCAGGCCTAAAATGCGCATTTTGCGGCAAGCGCGGTTCGCGCGCCCGGGTCCGCACCAGCTGTTAATCTGTCGTGTTGACAGCGTCTGTCGCAGCACTGCGAACGGGATGACCTTTGCGTCCGAGCGCGGGGCGGGAATTCCAAGCCCGCGCACCCTGGGCCTGCGGGCCCGATGGCGCCAAAACGCATTTTGATCACTACCGACCGAACACCCATGAGCGCTTCCTTGTTTACCGGCGTGGAGATGGCTCCGCGCGACCCCATCCTGGGGCTCAACGAGCAGTTCCAGGCCGACCCCAACCCCTCGAAGGTCAACCTGGGCGTCGGCGTGTACACCGACGAGAACGGCAAGCTGCCCCTGCTGGCCTGCGTCAAGGAAGCGGAAAACCTGATCGCCGAGAGCCCGAAGCCGCGCGGCTACCTGCCCATCGACGGCATCGTGGCCTACGACCAGGCGGTGCAGTCGCTGGTCTTCGGCGCGGACTCCGAGGTGCTCAAGTCCGGCCGCGTGGTCACCGCGCAGGCGCTGGGCGGCACCGGCGCGCTGAAAATCGGCGCCGACTTCCTCAAGCGCCTGAAGCCCGGCGCCAAGGTACTGATCTCCGACCCCAGCTGGGAAAACCACCGTGCGCTGTTCGAAGCCGCCGGCTTCGAGGTGGGCACCTACCCCTACTACGACGCGGCCCACCGGCGCGTGGCCGTGCAGGGCATGCTCGATGCGCTGCAGGCTGCCGCGCCCGGCACCATCGTCGTACTGCACGCCTGCTGCCACAACCCCACCGGCTACGACCTGGATCCCGCGCAGTGGGAGCGGGTCATCGAGGTGATCCGATCGCGCGGCCTGGTGCCCTTCCTGGACATGGCCTACCAGGGCTTCGCCGAAGGCATCGCGGAGGACGGCGCGGTGATCGGCCAGTTCGTCGCCGCGGGCCTGGATTTCTTCGTCTCCACCTCCTTTTCCAAGAGCTTCTCGCTGTACGGCGAGCGCGTGGGCGCGCTCAGCATCCTGTGCTCCAGCCGCGACGAGGCGCAACGGGTTCAGTCCCAGCTCAAGCGGGTGATCCGGACCAACTATTCCAACCCTCCCACCCATGGCGCCCAGGTGGTCACGATGGTGTTGTCGACCCCCGCACTGCGCGCCCAGTGGGAGCAGGAACTGGGCAAGATGCGCGAGCGCATCCGCTCGATGCGCAGCGCCCTGGTCGATCGCCTGAAGGCGGCCGGCGTGCAGGGCCCGCTGGATTTCATCACCACCCAGCGCGGCATGTTCAGCTACTCCGGGCTCAACGCGGACCAGATGGAGCGCCTGCGCTCCGAATTCGGCATCTACGGGGTCTCCACGGGGCGTATCTGCGTGGCCGCGCTGAACCTGGGCAACATCGACTACGTGGCCAAGGCCATGGCTGCGGTCATGCATTGAAGCAAGCATTTCCGGCCGGGCTCGGAGCGCCCAGCGCTCCGGGTGGCCCCGGATGCCCGCGCGCTGCCAAGGAACTACAATTGCTGCAGTGCATCAGCGGGGCTGTCGATGATTTACGACTGGTATGAATCGCAACGGGCCTTCCTGAGCCCGCTGGCTGACTTCGCGCAGGCCGCGTCGAAGTTCTACACGAACCCGCTGTGGCCGCTGTCCCAGGCGCCCAGCATGCAACGCGTGTCCGCCAGCTACGAGCTGATGCACCGCCTGCTCAAGAGCTACGAAAAGCCCGATTTCGGCATTTCCTCGGTGCGCATCGGCGACCGGGATGTTGCCGTACAGCAACGGGTGGCGGTGGACAAGCCTTTTTGCCGCCTGGTGCGCTTCAAGCGCTTCAGCGACGACACCGAGGTTCTTCGCAGCCTGAAGACCCAGCCCACGGTACTGATCGTTGCGCCTCTCTCAGGGCACCACGCCACCCTGTTGCGCGACACCGTTCGCACCCTGCTGCGCAACCACAAGGTCTACATCACCGACTGGGTGGACGCGCGCATGGTGCCCACCGAGCACGGCACCTTCTCCCTGGACGACTACGTCGCCTACGTGCAGGAGTTCATCCGCCACATCGGCCCGGACGTCCACGTCATCTCCGTGTGCCAGCCCACCGTGCCCGTGCTGGGTGCGATCTCCCTGCTGGCCTCCGCGGGCGAACCCACGCCACGCACCATGGTCATGATGGGCGGCCCCATCGATGCCCGGCGTACACCGACCTCGGTCAACAATCTGGCGACGAACAAGAGCATCGAGTGGTTCGAGTCCAACGTGATCTACCGCGTCCCCGTGAACTATCCGGGAGCCGGGCGTCGCGTGTATCCGGGATTCCTGCAGCACACCGGGTTCATCGCGATGAACCCGGACCGTCACATGCAGTCGCACTACGACTACTTCCTGCAGCTGGTGCGCGGCGACGACGACGACGCGGATGCCCACCGTCGTTTCTACGACGAGTACAACGCCGTGCTCGACATGGACGCCGACTACTACCTCGACACCATCCGGACCGTGTTCCAGGAATTCGCGCTGATGCACGGCACATGGAAGGTCGCCGGCAAGCCCGTGCGCCCGCAGGATATCCGTCGCACCGCGCTGCTGACCATCGAGGGGGAACTCGACGACATTTCCGGCGCCGGCCAGACCCAGGCCGCGCATGATCTGTGCACCTCCATCCCGGCCGCCGCGCGCGCCCACTACACGGTTCCGGGCGCAGGCCACTACGGGATCTTCTCCGGCAGGCGCTGGCGCGAGCTGGTGTACCCGCGGGTGTCCGAGTTCATCGCCAGACATCGCGAGGCTGCCGCGCCGTCGCAGGCCGGCGAGGCAGCGCCCGCGCGGGCCCGTCGCCGGGCCTGAGATGTCGGGTCGCGGTTCGCCTGGAGCGGCGTCGCAGGGCCAGGACGCTGCCCGGCTGCTGCAGGCCATCGACGAGGCCCTGCCGCAGACCCAGTGCCGGCGCTGCGGTTACGCCGATTGCAGGGCCTACGCGCAGGCGCTGGCCGATGCGCAGACGACCATCAATCGCTGCCCTCCAGGCGGAGCCGAAGGCGTGCGACGCCTGGCCGCGCTCACCGGGCAGCCCGTGCTCGCGCTGGATCCGCAATGCGGCCAGGAAGCGCCGAGACGCCTGGCCTGGATCGATGAATCCGCCTGCATTGGCTGCACCTTGTGCATCCAGGCCTGCCCCGTCGACGCCATTGCCGGAGCGCCCCGGCGCATGCATGGGGTGATCGCCGACTGGTGCACCGGCTGCGAGCTCTGCCTGGCGCCCTGCCCGACCGACTGCATCCACCTGATCGCCCCACCGCACCAGGCGCAGGCCACCGGATGGGAGGCGTGGAGCCCGGAGCAGGCGCAGCAGGCCCGTGCGCGCTATGCGCGGCGCTCGGCACGCATCGAGCAGGAGCGCGCCGCGCATCAGGCACGCCCCCCGGTCGCGCCCCCGAGCGCCACGGAGCCCCTCGAGCAGCCCGCGCAGCAACGCAAGCAGGCCATGGTGCGCGCTGCGCTGGAGCGAGCGCGCCAGCGCCAGGCCTCACGCGACTGAAGCTGCGCTACGCTGGCGCCTGCCCGAGCCCTCCCACGCATGGCCCGCCATGAAAGCCGCCCAGGTCGAGATCATGTTCGCGCGCCTGCGGGCCGCCAACCCGCAGCCCGTGAGTGAGCTGCACTATCGCAATCCCTTCGAGCTCCTGGTCGCCGTGGTGCTGTCGGCCCAGGCCACCGATGCGAGCGTGAACAAGGCCACGCCCGCGCTGTTCGCCAGGGCCCCCACCGCGCAGGCGATGGCGCAGCTCGACGAGGAGGAGGTGGCCGCGTTCATCCGCACCATCGGGCTGTACCGGACCAAGGCGCGCAACGTGGTGGCGCTCAGCCGCGCCTTGGTGGAGCAGCATGGGGGTAGGGTCCCGTCGTCGCGCGAAGCCCTGGAAGCCCTGCCCGGCGTGGGCCGCAAGACCGCCAACGTGGTGCTCAACGTCGCCTTCGGCCAGCCCACGCTGGCCGTGGACACGCATGTGCTGCGGGTGGCCAACCGGCTCGGGCTGGCCCGCTCGGACAAGCCGCTGGAGGTGGAAAAGGCCCTGCTCAAGCGTGTGCCCGCGGCCTACGCCCACGATGCCCACCACTGGCTGATCCTGCATGGCCGCTACGTGTGCAAGGCCCGACAACCCGAATGCTGGCGCTGTGCGCTCACCGACCTGTGTCCCTACCCCTCGAAGACCCCGCTGCCCACCCGGAAGTCCCCGACCGGATCCGCGGCCCCCTGAGTGAGACCGGCGGGCAGCCAATTCCCGGCTCCCCGCGCTGCGGCTCGGCTGCGCAGCGCAGGCGCCTGCTGCTGTGGGGTGGCGCGCTGCTCGCGACACCCGCCGCGCAGGCGACCCTGAGGGTACGCGACGATTCCGGGCAGGAACTGCGTCTGGCGCACCCCGCCCGTCGCATCGTCGCGCTGTCCCCGCAGTTGGTCGAACTGAGCCTGGCAGCGGGAGCCGGCTCGCGGCTGGTGGGCACCATCGGCGGGGCCGGGCTGCCCAGGGCGGTGCAGGGGCTGCCGCGGGTGGGCGACGCCTTCGGGCTGAACCTGGAGGCCCTGGCCATGCTGCACCCCGACCTCGTGCTGGCCTGGAAGACCGGGACCCCGGCGCGCCAGGCGGCCGCGCTGGGCCGCCTGGGCATCCCGGTGTACTGGAGCGAGGTGCAGCGCTTGCGCGACGTGGGACAGACCGTGCTGCGCATCGGGGAGCTGGCCGGCACGCGCGCCAGCGCACGCGCCTGGGCCGCCGACTACGCTCGCCCGCTGCTCGCGCTGCGCGAACGCGAGCGCGGCGCGACCCCGGTGCGCGTGTTCTTCCAGGTCTGGCCGGCGCCGCTGATGACCGTCGGCGCCCGGCAGCCCATCGATCGCGCAATCACCCTTTGTGGCGGCGTCAACGTGTTCGGGGATCTGCGCGCCCCGGCCGCGCAGGTCAGTCGGGAAGCCGTGCTGGCGCGCGACCCGCAGCTCATCGTCGCGGCCAGCCAGGATGCCCGCGCGCTGCAGGCCTGGCGGGCCTTCGGGGAGATCTCGGCGGTGCGCCACGCTCGACTGGTGCTGCTGGACCCCGACGGACTGCCACGCATGGGCCTGGGGACCATCGACGCGCTCGAGCAGCTTTGCCGCGTGATCGACGCGACCCGCAGGACCCTGGCGCGCTGAAGCCCGCAGGCCAACACCGGCCAGGGCGCAGCCGCGGGCCTGCTCTCAATCCCCCGCGACCCAGAGCTCACCGCCTCCAGGCCTGTCGATGCGCTGCCAGGCGCAGTCGTAGGCACGCCGCAGCGTGGCCTCGCACAGGACCTGCGAGGCCTCCCCCGCGGCCCACGCGCCTTCGGGCAGCAGGGCCACGACGTGGGTGGCCACCGCCGCGACCCAGTTCAAGTCGTGCGCGCTGAACACCAGCGCGCGCGCTGCGCCCGGCGCGACCTGCTCGCGCAACAGGCGGGCCAGGCTGGCCTGGTGGCGCGGATCCTGGAAGCTGACGGGCTCGTCCAGCAGGAGCACCGAAGTCTCCTGCGCCAGTGCCTGCGCGAGCGCCACGCGCTGGCGCTCGCCGGAAGACAGGCGCAGCAGCGAGCGCCGCGCCAGGTGCAGGGCATCGACGGCCTGCAACCAATGCAGGGCGCGATGCTCATCGGGTTCGCGCTGGACCAGCATCAGCGCGTCCAGCACGGCGATGCCGAAACGATCGTGGGGCAAGGCGGGCATGTAGGCGCGCAGCCGGGCCTGGCGCGCCGGCGGCATGCCTCGCAGGGGCTCGCCGGCCAGCTCCACGCTGGCTTCCCGGGGTTCGATCAGCCCGGCAAGCAGGCGCAGGAGTGTGGATTTGCCGGCGCCGTTGCGCCCGATGAGCGCCCAGCGCTGGCCGGGCTCCAGGCCCAGATGAAGCTCGCGCACCAGGCACTGCGCACCCGCACGGACCTCGCCGGCGCGCAGGCGCAGCAGCACGGCAGCGCCGCTCACGCCTGCCCCCGCAGCAACAGGGCGACGAACACGGGCGCCCCGACCAGCGCAGTGATGGCACCCACGGGGAGTTCGTAAGGCGTGGCCACGCCACGGGCCAGGGCATCGGCTCCGAGCACCAGGGCGGCGCCGAGCATGGGCGCCGCCCAGGACTGCTGGTGCATGCGCTGCACCCCGCGCAGGCGCAGCAGATGCGGCACCACGAGCCCGACGAACCCGATGGCTCCCGCCTGCGACACGGCGGCCGCCGTGGCCAGCGCCGCCGCCAGCACCAGCCCCAGGCGCAGGCGCTGCAGCGGCTCGCCCAGCAGCCAGGCCTGCTCGCCACCCAGGGCCACGCGATCCAGGCGCCGCGCGCCCAGACGCAACGACAATGCAAGCACGCCTGCCAGCAGGCAAAGCCACCCTCCGCGCGTGGCCCCGGACAGATCGCCCACCAGCCAGAACACGGCACCGCGCAGGCTGTGCTCGGGGACCAGCGCCAGGGTCAGGGTCGAGCAGGCGCCGAACACCGCGGACAGCATGGCGCCGATGAGAATGAGCTGCGCCGGCGCCTGTTCGTCCGTGGCCGCCAGGGCGCGCCGGCCCAGCAGCAGCAGCAGGCCCAGCGCAGCCAGCGCACCCAGCAGGCTTCCCAGCCCGAGCAGGCCTCCGAAGACCACCAGCATGAGCAGCGCGCCCAATCCAGCGCCCCCGGAGGCTCCGAGCACGTAGGGATCGGCCAGGGGATTGCGCAGCAGCAGTTGCATGGCCAACCCCGCCTGCGCCAGCAGCGCACCCACTCCCGCGGCGGCCAGCGCGCGCGGCAGGCGCAATGCCCGCACCAGCGGCCACGACCAGCCGGCCGCCCCGACGGCCAGCTCCAGGGCCAGCATGCCCGCCACCAGCGCTCCCAGCAGCAGCGCCAGCACGGCGCTGCGGGGGGAATGCACGGCGCATTCGCGGGCGCTCGGATACGCGGGGGGCTGGGTCATGGGGACGGCATCGCGGCGGGCTGGGAAGGGGAACGGGAAGGCACGGAGGGTCTGCGCGCGCCGCCTGCCCGAGTCCGGCGGACAAGCGTGCACCACGGGCAAGGCGGGACGCCTTGGGCCGCGCCCCACACTATAGAATCGGCGCCATGAACCCTGCAGCCGATTGGAACGCACAGCTCGAGGACATCCAGGCCAAGGTCGAACGCCTGGCATTGCGCCATGCCGAGGCCGGGCGCACCCAGGCCCTGCTGCAGCAGCGGGTGCAACAACTCGAAGCCGAGCGCGACAGCCTGCGCCAGCGCCTGGGCGAGGCCCGCGCGCGGGTGGACCAGTTGCTGGCGCGCCTGCAGGGCCCGCAGGACGGGCAGGCAGCAGCTGGCGCAGCGGAGGGCCGATGATGGGCACGTCGACGACGACCACGCTGGAGGTCAGCATCATGGGCCAGAGCTATGTGCTGGCCTGCCAGGAAGGCGAGCAGGAGGCGCTGCGCCAGGCCGTGTCCGAGGTGGACCGCGAGATGTGCAGCATCCGCGATCTCGGGCGCATTCGCGCACGCGAGCGCATCGCCGTGCTGGCGGCGCTGAATCTGGCGCACGCCAAGCTCACCGGTGGCGCCGGGGAAGCCCCCGCCGCGCCGGTGCCGGCCGAACTGGGCGCGCGTCTGCAGCGCCTGCAGCAGCGCCTGGATGCCGCGCTGGACGAGGACGGCCAGCTGCTCTGAGCGCCCCGGACGCAGCCGCGCGGGCCGCATCCCGGTACAATCGGCAGAGTCTGCCTGGCTGCTCCGATCAGGCATTTCTTGAACCGATGCGCTGTGCCTCGGGCCTGGAAGATTCCACGTGGGCGCGAAGTGTCTCGCGCAGACGCTCCCGAAGCGTGGTGACCTAGCCCACCTGTCCCGGAAGGGTTCA